>NZ_JBSGSS010000001.1:0-821447 GCF_053606985.1 Nocardia sp. NPDC055165 | reverse complement strand
GGTCAGGCGCCGGGGCGTAGGCGACGAAGGAGCAAGCCCCGGTGCCTGACCGGCGGGCCAATCAGGGCCGCAGACACGCGCGCGCCAGCGCGCCAAAAATACAGCCAGTGCCTCCAGGACTACCGATCACCGAGTCCCGAGCCCCACCAACCTCAGCGCAGTGCTTTACGCACCCCGCCGATCAGCTGATTGGTCAGCTGACGCAACCCGAACTCCAGCGCAGGCGCAGGCACCGGCAGCGACGGCTCCGACTCCATCGTGTAGACCACCCGAGTACCGCCCTCACTCGTATCGGCGAAGGTGATGGTGCCGACGTGGCGCTTGACCGGGGCGCCCTTGACGATCTTGTATTCCATCCGCTCACCGGGGGTGAGGGCGGTGATCTCCTCGGTGACGCCCACCTTGCCGAAACCCAGCAGGTGCTGGGCGCCGACGCCGGTGGCCGGATCGCCCGCTTTGATGAGCTTGACCTGGATCGGCAGGTACGGGCTGACGGCCTCACGCTCGGTGAAGAGGCGGTAGACGATGTCGCGAGGTGCGTCGAAGACCGTTTCGACGGTGCTACGTGGCATGGATGTGTCTCCTGTCCGAAATGTCTGTGACCCGGAGCATACGGGTAGTCGTCACCCGTGCTCCGACCGGCGCGCCTCCACCAAAGGTTGAGGGTTTGGCTTCATCATCGGCCTCATGAAGATGCCGGCGCTGTTGTCACGGAACACGGAAACGCTGCCCGGTGTCGCCGGGATCGCCCGGGTGGATCGCGATACCGGACGACTGCTGCGGCGGGTCGGTCCCGGGGACGTGGTCGTCCTCGACGCGACCGACCTGGACCGCCACACCGCCGATCGGCTGGTCGAGGCGGGGGTGCTCGCGGTGATCAACACCTCGCCCTCGATTTCCGGGCGGTATCCCAACCTCGGGCCGGAGGTGTTGGTGGCCAACGGGATCGTGCTGATGGACACGGTGTCCTCCGACGCGTTCGGCAGGATCAAGGACGGGTCGAAGGTCCGCATCGACGGCGGCATCGTCTACGCCGACAGGCTCACCAAGAAGGAACCCGAGGTCCTGGTCGAGGGCATCGAGTTCGACGAGACGGCTATCGCAGACCGGATGATCGAGGCGCGCAACGGACTCGCCGATCACCTCGACGCGTTCGCGGGCAACACCACCGAATTCGTGCGTACCGAGAGCGCGCTGCTGATCGATGGTGTGGGCGTGCCCGATATCGAGCTGGACATGCGTAACCGGCACGTGGTCGTCATCGCCGACGGTTCGGGCCATCTCGCGGAATTACAGCGGCTCAAGCCGTTCATCAAGGAGTACGCGCCGATTCTGATCGGTGTGGGCAGCGGCGCCGATACCTTGCGCAAGCTCAAGTACACGCCCGACCTGATCGTCGGTGACCCCGACGAAATCAGCACGGAGACGTTGAAATCCGGCGCCGAGATGATTTTGCCCGCCGATACCGACGGCCATGCCAAGGGCCTCGAGCGCATCCAGGACCTGGGTATCGGCGCCACGACGTTCCCGTCGTCGGGTTCGCCGACCGATCTCGCGTTGATGCTGGCCGACCATCACGGTGCGTCGCTGATCGTGCTGGCGGGCGCGCCCGCTTCGCTCGAGGACTTCTTCGACCGTGGCCGGCGTGACAGCAATCCGGCCACCTTCCTGACCCGATTGAAGGTCGGCGCGAAGCTGGTCGACGCGAACGCGGTGTCCACCCTGTACCGGCATCGTTCCGCGGGCGCCGCGGTGGCGCTGGTGGTGCTGGCCGCCCTGGTGGCGATCGTGGTGGTGATCTTGGCTTCGCACAACGGTTCCGAGGTGCTGGACTGGGCGATCGAGTACTGGAACAGCTTTGTCCTGTGGGTGCGTGGTCTGCTGTGATCTCGCTGCGTCAACACGCCATCTCGATCGCGGCGATCTTCCTCGCGCTCGCGGTCGGTGTGGTGCTCGGGTCACACACCCTCGCGGGCACCATGATCTCGGGCCTCCGGTCGGACAAAACCGACCTGAACACCCAGGTAGACGAACTGACCGCGCAGAACGCCCAGCTCACCGCCCGCCTCGAGTCCGCCGACCAGTTCATCGCGGGCTCGGCGGCGCGCATCCTGAACGGCACCCTGGCCGATCGCACCGTCGTCGTCCTCACCACCCCCGACGCCGACCCCGCCGACATCGACGGCGTGAGCAACTCCCTGCGCACCGCGGGCGCCACAGTGACCGGCCGCATCGCTTTGACGGAGTCCTTCGTCGACGCGGGGGAGGGCGACCGCATGCGCTCCACCCTGACCAATATCGTCCCCGCGGGGGCCCAACTGAACACCGGCGCCGTAGACCAGGGCAGCCTCGCAGGCGACCTCCTCGGCCTGGCCCTGCTCCAAGACCCCGTGTCCAACCACCCCCGCAGCACCCCCGAGGAACTGTCTCTGATCCTCGAAACCCTCCGGGGCGGCGACTTCCTCACCTACACCGACCCGCCGACGAGACCCGCGCAACTGGCCGTGGTCATCACCGGCAACGGTGTCGAACCCGACACCGGCCAGGGCGCGACTATCGCCCGCTTCACCGCCGCCCTCCGAGCAAGAGCCGCGGGCACTGTCCTCGCAGGTCGCCAAGGCGCCGTCGAGGGCAACGCCCCGATAGCCACCGTCCGAGCCCAGGCCCCCCTCGCGACCACAGTCACCACCGTCGACAACATCGACCGCGAAATCGGCCGGGTGACAACAACACTCGCCCTGACAGAACAACTGACCGGCGGCGCGGGCCGCTACGGAACAGGCCCGACAGCGACGTCGCTGACACTGGTAGCCATGCCCCGCTGAGTGAGAACCTCACCACCGCGAACCCAACACGCCGCCCGCTAACGACCGGCAAAATACGCGGAGAGGCGGACTAGCGGTACAGTGGTGGTCCGTGGGTCATCAACGGAATCAGGCTAAAAGTGCCACCAAGCACATCTTCGTGAGCGGTGGCGTCGCCTCCTCATTGGGTAAGGGTCTCACCGCCTCCAGCCTCGGTCAGCTCCTGACCGCGCGCGGCATGCGGGTGACGATGCAGAAGCTCGACCCGTATCTCAATGTCGATCCGGGCACCATGAACCCGTTCCAGCACGGCGAGGTGTTCGTCACCGAAGACGGCGCCGAGACCGACCTGGACGTGGGGCACTACGAGCGTTTCCTCGATCGCGATCTCACGATGGACGCGAACGTGACCACCGGCCAGATCTATTCGACGGTGATCGCCAAGGAACGCCGCGGTGAGTATCTCGGCGATACGGTGCAGGTCATTCCGCATATCACCGACGAGATCAAGAGCCGCATCCTGGCGATGCAGGGTCCCGATCTCGAGGGGCATGTGCCGGACGTGGTGATCACCGAGATCGGTGGCACCGTCGGTGACATCGAGTCGCAGCCGTTTCTCGAGGCGGCCCGCCAGATCCGTCACGATGTGGGTCGCGACAATGTGTTCTTCCTGCATGTGTCGCTGGTGCCGTATCTGGCGCCCTCGGGTGAGCTCAAGACCAAGCCGACGCAGCACTCGGTGGCCGCGCTGCGCAATATCGGTATCCAGCCCGACGCACTGATCCTGCGTTGCGACCGCGAGGTCCCGCAGGGTCTCAAGAACAAGATCGCGCTGATGTGCGACGTCGATGTGGAGGCGTGCATCTCCACGCCGGACGCGCCGTCGATCTACGACATCCCCAAGGTGCTGCACAGCGAGGGCCTCGATGCCTATGTGGTGCGCAAGCTGGGGCTGCCGTTCCGCGATGTGGACTGGGCGGTGTGGGGCGATCTGCTCGATCGCGTGCATTCGCCGCGGGAGACCGTCGAGGTGGCGCTGGTCGGCAAGTACGTCGATCTGCCCGATGCCTACCTGTCGGTGACCGAGGCGTTGCGTGCGGGTGGTTTCGCCCATCGCGCCAAGGTGAACATCCGCTGGGTGCCGTCCGACGAGTGCGAGACCGAGGTCGGCGCGCAGGCGGCGCTGCGTGACGTCGACGCTGTGCTGATCCCCGGTGGGTTCGGCATCCGCGGTATCGAGGGCAAACTCGGCGCGATCGGCTACGCCCGCCGTCGCGGTATCCCGCTGCTCGGCCTGTGCCTCGGTTTGCAGTGCGTGGTCATCGAGGCGGCGCGTTCGGTCGGTATCGCCGACGCGAACTCGGCCGAATTCGAGCCCGACACCAAGAACCCGGTCATCTCGACCATGGCCGACCAGGAAGACGTTGTCGCCGGCGAAGCCGATCTGGGCGGCACCATGCGACTGGGCGCCTACCCCGCCACGTTGAAGAAGGGCTCGGTCGTCGCGCAGGCGTACGGCACCGAGAACGTGTCCGAGCGGCACCGGCACCGGTTCGAGGTGAACAACTCCTACCGCGATGCCATCGCCAAGAGCGGGCTGGTCTTCTCCGGTACCTCGCCCGACGGGCACCTGGTGGAGTTCGTCGAGTACCCGGCTTCGGTGCATCCGTTCTTCGTCGCCACCCAGGCGCATCCGGAGCTCAAGAGCCGTCCGACCCGGCCGCATCCGCTGTTCGCGGCGCTGATCAACGCCGCGTTGAAATACAAACTGGCCGAACGGCTTCCCGTAGACTTCCCGGAGGAAGAGCTCGCGGAGCAGGCCACCGCGGAAGCCTAGGAAGATCGGCGATAGGAACGCATGAGCGAGCCCGGTAGTCACGACTTCGAGACGGTGTCGAGCCGGGTGCTCTACAGCGGCGCGATCCTGGCTCTGCGCCAGGATCAGGTCAGGATGCCGGACGGGCGGGTCGCCGAGCGTGAGGTGATCGAGCATCACGGTGCTGTCGCGGTGCTCGCGCTCGACGACGACGGCAACGTGGTGCTGATCCGTCAGTACCGGCATCCGATCGGCACCAGGCTGCTGGAACTGCCCGCCGGGCTGCTCGATATCGACGGTGAGGACCCGCTCACCGCGGCCAAGCGTGAGCTGGCCGAGGAGACGGGCCTCGCCGCCGCGCAGTGGTCGGTGCTGGTGGATGTGGCGTTGTCGCCGGGCTTCACCGACGAGGCATTGCGGGTGTTCTTCGCGACCGGTCTCAGCGCCACCGACCGGCCCGATCCCGAGCACGAGGAAGCCGACCTCGAGCTGGTGCGGATGCCACTCGCGGAGGCGGTGCGGGCCGCACTGGCCGGGGAGATCGTGAACGCGACCGCGGTCGCCGGGGTCCTCGCCTATGCCGCGGCCGAGGCGAGCGGGGTTCCGTTGCGCGCACCCGACGCACCGTGGCCCGGTCAGCCGACCACGTTCCTGCGGCGCAAGGCCGCCGAGGCAGCATCGACGCACGGCAACCACGCGTGAACACCGCAGCGGTCGGCGGGGACTAGACAGGCGAGGGCGTGCTCGAGCGGGAGATAGCCGCCTATCTCGACCATCTCGCGGTCGAGCGCGGAGCCGCGCGCAACACCCTCGGCGCCTACCGTCGTGACCTCGCCCGCTACCGGGCTTTCTTGACCGGGCGCGGTGTCGAATCGTTGGGCGCGGTGGCCCAGGGCGATGTCGCCGAATTCACCATGGCGTTGCGCGCAGGCGGAGCGGACTATCCCGCGCTGGCAGCGGGTTCGGTGGCGAGGGCGTTGATCGCGGTCCGCGGACTGCACCGGTTCGCCGCCGCCGAGGGACTCACCGATACCGATGTGGCGCATGCGGTGAAACCACCCGCGCCGGGTCGCCGGCTGCCCAAAGCACTGCCCTACGACCAGGTTCTGCGACTTCTCGAATCGGCGGGTGGCGAACCGGACGGTTCCGACGGTGGCCCGCGCGGACTGCGTGACCGGGCGCTGCTGGAGCTGCTCTACTCCACGGGCGCGCGGATTTCGGAGATGGTGGGACTCGACGTCGACGACATCGACGCCGAGCAACGCTGTGTGGTGCTGCACGGCAAGGGCGGAAAGCAGCGCCTCGTCCCGATCGGCCGCCCGGCGCTCGCGGCTGTCGACGCGTACCTGGTGCGCGGTCGACCCGCTCTCGCCGCGAGCGGAAAGGGTTCCGGCGGAGCTCTTTTCCTCAACGCCCGCGGCGGCAGACTGTCCCGGCAGAGCGCGTGGCAGGTCTTGCAGACTGCCGCCGAACGCGCCGGAATCGGGGTGACGGTCTCGCCGCACACCCTGCGTCACTCCTTCGCGACCCATCTGCTCGACGGCGGCGCCGATGTGCGGGTGGTGCAGGAACTGCTCGGCCACGCCTCGGTGACCACGACCCAGATATACACGCTCGTGACGGTGAGCACCCTGCGTGAAGTGTGGGCCACTGCCCATCCCCGTGCGACGTGAACCGGCACCTCCGATACCCGCTGAGCAGGTATCGTGCGAACACGCCCGGCGTTGCCATGCTGTACCTCACCGGTCCGAGCGGTAGCGTCTACCCAGAGTTGGACCGTACGAAAGCGAGCCGGTCCCGGATCGGCCTCGCTACCCTCGACAGGGGTTACCGGCAAGGAAAACGTATAAGGAGCAGCGGATCGTGACGACAGCGGAAACACCGTGGGACGGTGGACCGGAACAGGTCGCCGAGGCCGTCGAGATGGGCCCGACAGGGCGCCCGCTGCGACTGGTGCCCGATCCACCCCAGGTCCAGCGACATGGCGACGCACTCGTCGTCGCCATGTGCAACCAGAAGGGCGGGGTCGGAAAGACCACCTCGACCATCAATCTCGGTGCGGCACTGGCCGAGTACGGTCGCCGGGTGCTGCTCGTAGATCTCGACCCCCAGGGTGCGCTCTCGGCCGGGCTGGGGGTGGCGCACCACGACCTCGAACTCACCGTGCACGACCTGCTGATCGGCGGCAAGGCCAAGGTCGACGACGTGCTGCAGACCACCAAGGTCGACGGCATGGACCTGTTACCCAGCAACATCGACCTCTCCGCCGCCGAGATCCAGCTGGTGAACGAGGTCGGCCGCGAACAGTCGCTCGGCCGCGCCCTGCACAGCGTGCGTGATCGCTACGACTACATCCTCATCGACTGCCAGCCCTCGCTCGGTCTGCTCACGGTCAACGCGCTGGCCTGCTCCGACGGCGTGATCATTCCGATGGAATGCGAGTACTTCTCGCTGCGCGGGCTCGCATTGCTCAACGACACCGTCGAGAAGGTGCGCGACCGTCTGAATCCGCGACTGAGCCTCTACGGCATCGTGGTCACCATGTTCGATGCGCGCCTGCTGCATTCGCGTCAGGTGATGTCGCGGGTGGTCGAGGTGTTCGGTGACCTGGTCTACGACACCGCCATCTCACGCACCGTGCGCTTCCCCGACGCCAGCGTCGCCGGGGAGCCGATCACCACCTGGTCGCCGAAATCGGGCGGCGCCGAGTCGTATCGAGCGATGGCCCGTGAAGTCATCCACCGGTCTGGCCGGTGATCGGAGCTACACCTGCGGTGCAAGCAGTACCCGAAGACGCGGTGCCGGCCGCGGACAAATCCGGTTTTCATCTGCGGCTCACCAATTTCGAGGGGCCGTTCGATCTGCTGCTGACGTTGATCAGCTCGCGCAAACTCGATGTCACCGAAGTCGCGCTGCACCAGGTCACCGACGAATTCATCGCCTACACCAAGGCCCTGACCGCCGAGCTGGCCGAGAACACCAAGCTGCGCGCGGACAAGATTCTCGATCAGACCACCGAATTCCTCGTCGTCGCCGCCACTTTGCTCGACCTCAAGGCCGCCCGGCTGCTGCCCTCGGGTGAGATGACCGACGCCGACGATCTCGAACTCCTCGATGCGCGCGACCTGCTGTTCGCGCGATTGCTGCAATATCGCGCGTTCAAGCAGGTGGCCGAACTGCTCGCCGAGCTGGAAGCCGCGGCCCTGCGCCGGTATCCGCGCTCGGTGGCGCTCGAGGAACAGTTCGAAGGACTGCTGCCCGAGGTCACCCTCGGGGTGGATATCGCCGCGTTCGCCGAGATCGCGGCGGCGGCCTTCCGGCCACGTCCGGTCGCCGAGGTCGGGCTCGGGCATCTGCACATGCACACCATCTCGGTCGCCGAGCAGGCCGAGCTGGTGCTGGCCCTGTTGAAGGAACGCGGGCCGGGCGGCTGGACCACCTTCGCCGAATTGGTGGTCGACTGCACAGTCCCGGTGGAAATCGTGGCGCGGTTCCTGGCGTTGCTGGAGCTGTACCGCGGTAAGACCATCGCCTTCGACCAACCCGATCCGCTCGGGCCGTTGGCTGTCAGCTGGCTCGGCGAGCTCGACCCTGACGCGGAAGCAGCGGCATTGACCTTCGAGGAGGATTACGGATGACAGAGGCAGTGGCGGAATTCACCTCCGAGCCACTCGACGACCTCGAATTGCGGTCGGCACTGGAGGCGATGCTGCTCGTCGTCGACGCCCCGGCACCCACAGAACAGCTGGCAGCGGCCTTGGACGACACCAGCGAGCGGGTCGAAACCGTCCTGCGCGCGATGTCGGCGGAACTGAGCGCGCGCGGCAGCGGCATCGACCTGCGTTTCGTCGGTGACGGATGGCGCTTCTATACTCGACAGGAGTACGCGCCCTATGTCGAGCGGGTACTGCTCGACGGGGCCCGGACGAAACTGACCCGGGCCGCCTTGGAAACCTTGGCGGTAGTGGCCTATCGCCAGCCGGTGACCCGCATGCGGGTCAGCGCGGTCCGAGGGGTGAACGTCGACGGAGTGATGCGCACGCTGTTGGCCAGAGGCTTGATCGCGGAAGCGGGTCAGGACCCCGAAACCAACGGCACGCTGTACCGCACCACCGAGTTGTTCCTCGAACGGATCGGGCTCGCCTCTCTCGGCGACCTGCCACTGCTGGCGCCGCTGCTTCCCGGCGTCGATCTGATCGACGAGATCAGCGAGAGCCTGGAAACCGATCCCCGGTTCACCAGGCTGAAAAAACCCGCCGAGTCCGACATGGACCTCGGCACCGACGATTGACAGGACAGATGAATAATTCCGCTCGCCGAGATGGCACACCGGATCGAAGAAATCGCAGCGACCAGCCCCGCAGTGGCGCGAATCGAACCGCGGGCAACCGCGGCGACAGTGCGCGCACCGGGCAGGGTGGCTCCCGCGCAGCGGCTCCGGGCCGGCGCGGCACCGGCGCGGGTGGCTTCCAGCGCGGCAATCAGACAGCAGCCCGGTCCGCAGGCAGTTTCCAGCGTGACGCCGAGTCCGGCGGTCGTCGTGGATCCACCGGCGGTGGGTACCAGCGTGATGACCGTCGTGGCGCGTCCACCGGTGGTGACCGTCGCGGCAGTTCGACCGGTGGCTTCCAGCGTGACGATCGACGCGGTGCCCCGGCCGGTCGCGGCGCGTCCGCTGGTGGTTACCAGCGTGACGACCGTCGAGGTGGCCCCGCGGGCGCAGGTCAGCGTGATGACCGTCGCAGCACCGGTGCCTCCAGCGGTGGCGGCTACCCGCGTGGTGACGCCGACCGCGGACAGCGTGGAGGCACAGCTGGTCAGCGCAGCGGCGCTTCGGCCGGCACTCAAGCCTTCGCGGCTCGCAAGAAGACCACGAAGCCGCAGAAGAAGGTCGTCGCTCCGACGATCCTGAACAACGCCAAGCCCGCGCGGCACCAGCACGCCGACGTCACCGAGGGGCCCAAGAAGCTTCCCTGGGGCGAAGGCGAACGGTTGCAGAAGGTTCTCGCCAAGGCGGGTGTGGCCTCGCGTCGCGCCGCCGAGGAGATGATCGCGGCCGGTCGCGTCGAGGTCGACGGCAAGATCGTGCGTGAGCAGGGTCTGCGCATCGACGCCGAGAACGCGGTCGTGCGTGTCGACGGCACCCGTGTCGTGGTCCGCGACGAGCTGGTGCACCTGGTGCTGAACAAGCCGAGGGGCTGGCAGTCCACCATGTCCGACGACCTGGGGCGCCCCTGCGTCGGCGATATCATCGCCGAGCGGATCGCCGCTGGTCAGCGACTGTTCCACGTCGGCCGTCTCGATGCCGACACCGAGGGCCTGCTGCTGGTCACCAATGACGGCGAGATGGCGCATCGACTGATGCACCCCTCGTTCGAAGTTCCCAAGACCTACTTGGCCACCGTCGACGGCGAGGTGAACTACCGCCTGGTCGGCAAGCGCTTGCGCGAAGGCGTCGAGCTCGAGGACGGACCCGCCAAGGTCGACAAGTTCATGGTGCTCGAGGCCTACCAGGGCCGGTCGCTGGTGAAGCTCGTGCTGCACGAGGGCCGCAAGCACATCGTGCGTAGGCTGCTCGACGAGGTCGGCCACCCGGTGATCCGGCTGGTGCGCACCCACCTCGGCCCAGTGGCACTGGGCGACCAGCGTCCCGGCACGCTGCGGGTGCTCGGCCGCGACGAGATCGGCAAACTCTACGAGGCGGTGCAGCTGTGAACGGTGTGGACTTTCCCCTGGAATTCACCGGCGACCGGATGACCGGTGACGCGACGCTCGTCGTCGCGATGGACGGTCCTTCCGGCACCGGTAAGTCCAGCGTGTCGCGTCGGCTCGCCGCGCGCCTCGGCGCCCGCTACCTCGACACCGGTGCCATGTACCGGGTCGCGACCCTGCGCGTGCTGCGTGCGGGTGTCGAGCTGACCGATTCGGCTGCGATCGCGGAAACCGTTGCGGCACTGCCGCTTTCGATCGGTACCGACCCCAGCCACGAGGTGATCGAACTCGACGGTGAGGACGTCTCGGCGGAGATCCGCGGCGACGCCGTCACCAAGGCCGTCTCCGCTGTTTCCGCGGTGGCGCAGGTGCGCGAGCAGCTCGTCGCCCTGCAACGCGAGATCACGGCGATGGCCGGACGCATCGTGGTCGAAGGCCGCGATATCGGCACCGTCGTGCTCACCGGCGCCGACGCCAAGATCTATCTCACCGCCTCCGCGGAGGCACGCGCCGAGCGGCGCAACGCACAGAACATCCGCGAGGGCCGCGGCGACGATTACGCGGCCGTGCTGGCCGACGTGCAGCGCCGCGACACCCTCGACTCCACCCGCACAGTGTCGCCGTTGCGCCCCGCCGCCGACGCGGTGCTCGTCGACACCAGCGACCTGACGATGGCACAGACCATCGAGGAGCTGTATCGCGTGGTGGCTCAGCAGCTTTCGGCCACGACAGGAGGTCCGCGATGATCGAAGAGATTCTCGTAGGCGACGGAACCTGGACCGACGAGTCCGAATGGGAAGTCCTCGACATCGACGGGGACGGCGAAGGCGAACAGCACGTCGCCATGCCCACGCTGGCCGTGGTCGGACGCCCGAACGTGGGCAAGTCGACCCTGGTCAACCGCATTCTCGGCCGCCGCGAAGCAGTGGTCGAAGATGTTCCCGGTGTCACCCGTGACCGCATTTCGTACGAGGCCAACTGGGCGGGGCGCCGCTTCATGGTGCAGGACACCGGCGGTTGGGAACCCGACGCCAAGGGTCTGCAGCAGCACGTCGCGCGCCAGGCCGAGGTGGCCATGGAAACCGCCGACGCCATCCTGCTCGTCGTCGACGCCACCGTCGGAGCTACCACGACCGACGAGGCCGCGGTGCGCAAGCTGCGCCGCTCCAAGATCCCGGTGATCCTGGTGGCCAACAAGGTCGACGATCAGAAGGTCGAAATCGAGGCGGCCTCGCTGTGGTCGCTGGGTCTGGGCGAACCGCGCATGGTCTCGGCCGCGCACGGCCGTGGCACCGGTGACCTGCTCGACGACGTGCTCGGCGCGCTGCCCGAGACCCCGCGCGAAGGTACCGCCGTCGCGGGACCGCGTCGCGTGGCACTGGTCGGCAAGCCGAACGTCGGCAAGTCCAGCCTGCTCAACAAACTGGCAGGCGACGAGCGTTCGGTGGTCCACGATGTCGCGGGCACCACCGTCGACCCGGTCGACTCGCTGGTCGAGCTGGGCGGCAAGACGTGGAAGTTCGTCGACACCGCCGGTCTGCGCCGCAAGGTCTCCAACGCCACCGGCACCGAGTTCTACGCCTCGCTGCGGACGAAGTCGGCGCTGGAAGCCTCCGAGGTCGCGATCATGCTGATCGACGCCTCGGTGCCGATCACCGAACAGGATCTGCGCGTGATCAGCCTGGTCGCCGAGTCCGGTCGCGCGCTGGTGCTGGCGTTCAACAAGTGGGACCTGGTCGACGAGGACCGCCGCTACATGCTCGAGCGTGAGATCGATCGCGATCTGGTGCGCGTGCCGTGGGCGCAGCGGGTCAACATCTCGGCTCACACCGGCCGCGCCGTGGCGAAGCTGGTCCCGCAGATGGAGACCGCGCTCGAGTCCTGGGACAAGCGCATCTCCACCGGCCGCCTCAACACCTGGCTCAAGGAAGTCATCGCGGCCACCCCGCCGCCGATGCGTGGCGGTCGTCAGCCCCGCGTCATGTTCGCCACCCAGGCGAGCACCCGCCCGCCGACGTTCGTGCTGTTCACCACCGGGTTCCTCGAGGCAGGCTACCGCCGCTTCCTGGAGCGCCGCCTGCGTGAGGAGTTCGGTTTCGACGGTTCGCCGGTGCGCATTTCGGTGCGTGTGCGCGAGAAGAAGGAACGTAAGAAGTAGTTCGAGTGCCAGACGAGTGAGCCCCGGCGAATATCGCCGGGGCTCTTCGTTTTTCAGGCGTCGAGTACGCGGTCGAGCAGATGGTCGACCAAGTGTGTCGCGCGCGCGGCATAGTGGTCGTCGGTGAGCATTCCTTGCGTCAGCCCGCCGACGGCGAGCAGGATCACCTCGGCATCGGCGATGAGCGTCTTCTCGTCGGCGTCAGGACCGCGCAGCTGCCGTAGTTGTCCCGCGACCGCGTCGATGATGTAGTTCGGGGCGCCCGCGGTATCGGCGGATTCGACGTCGGGGCCGGTGAGTGTCGCGGCGTGGAAGATGCCGAGAATGACGGCGTCGCGCCGACTTGCCTCGTCGAGGGGCAGGACCGAGATCAGGATCGTGCGCACGACATCGCGGGGACCGGCGTCCGGCCCGAGAGCCGCGAATCCCTGTGCCATCCGGGCGCCGGAATCCTCGACGACAGCACGGTGCGTGGCGAGCAGGAACTCCCGTTTGGTGCCGAAGTAGTACTGCACCGACCGCACCGAGACCCCGGCTTCGGCGGCCACGGACTGGAAGGTCGCGGCTTCCAGTCCGCCCCGGGCGATGACCCGTCGAGCAGCGCCGGTGATCGATCTGCGCCGTTCTTCGTGGTCGGCCAAACGTGGCATCGCTCCTCCTACTGTCCTGGCGGATTTTCATGGTACGCCCATACCATCTATGTGGTACGGTGATATCACCAACGAGAAACAGGGGTGGTCATGGCCAAGATCGGGCGATTCAAGAACGACAAGGCGCGCGAGGAGTACCTGCGGACCTATCGGGAACTGGAAAAGCAGTGGACGGTGCCGTCGACCCTGCTCGAGGTCTCCACTTCTTTCGGTTCCACTCGTGTCCGTAAATCTGGTGCGGGAGAGGGTGTCCCGATCGTGCTCATGCACTCACTCGGCGCCAACAGCCTGTCCTGGAACCACGTCATCGAGGATTTCGCTCGTGACCGCGTCGTCTACATGCCCGAAATGATCGGCGCTCCCGGCCTGAGCGTGCAGACCGCACCGATCGACGAAAACGGCTTCGGTACCTGGTTCGGCGAGGTTCTCGACGGGCTCGGCGTCGACCAGGTCCACCTGGTCGGTTACTCGCAGGGCGGCTGGCAGGCGATGGCGATCGCCACCACTACGCAGCGCCGCCTGGCGAGCCTGACCGTGCTCGAACCGGGCGGCACGCTGACGAAGATCAAGTGGAGCCTGCTGTGGACGATGATCCGGGTCGGTGCCCGGCCCACGGACAAGAACCTGCGTGCGATGAACGCGCGGCTCAACCCCGGCGTCACCTTGAACGACGCGGAATTCGACGGGGTGAAGGCAGCGCTGGGATACGCACCCTCGATCGGCTACCCGAAGATGTTCACCGACGAGCGGCTGGCCACGATCACCATGCCGACGCTGGTACTGCTCGGGTCGGAGTCGTTGGTGGTCGACTCGCAACTTGCCGAACAACGCCTGCGCGACAACGTGCCCACCTGTGAAGTCGAGATCTTCCGCGGGGCCGGGCACGGCTTGTTCCACGAGATCCCGAAGCCGGTGACTGCCCGCATTCTCGACTTCACCAGTCGCTACGAGCCTACGGACGCCCGCCACGGAGAGTAGGCGTCGCCGCTCGCTATTACCGCTCGGACGCCACCACGCCGCGCCCGCGATCACCACGAAGAACGTGGCCGCGGGCCTGATAATCGACTGAGAACAACCGGGTGGTGGACACCTTGGCAATGTCGGGCACGTTGAGAGCGGTAAGAGGTCCTCTGAGGCCTCCGCGAGGGAGTGCGTCATGAGTCTTGTGGGAACCCTGGTCGGCTACGCGCTGACAGTCTTTCTGGTGCTGCTGATCGCCCGCATGGTGGTGGACTGGATCGATGCGCTGGGCAACGGTCCCCAGTGGGCCCGCAAAGCCAGGGAGGTGACCCACGCCGCGACCGAACCGGTGATCGCCCCGGTACGCAAGGTGCTCAAGCCGATCCGGATCGGTGACTTCTCCCTGGACCTGGCCTTCACCGCCGTATTCATCGCCGTCCTGATCCTGCGAGCGATCGCCTTCAGCCTGTAGTCGAGGTGGCGCTGCCGAGGGGTCAGCGCGCCGGCGAGCTCGCGGGCGCGGCGTCGACGGGCAGGCCCGCGAGCAGGGCCAGTGACTGCGCGGAATCAGAACCCGGCTCGGCGTGGTAGACGACAAGTGTCTGGCCCGGCGTCCCGTTGACCGTGAAGGTTTCGTAGGACAAGCCGAGCTCACCGACCAGTGGATGGACGAAACGTTTCTCGCCGGCGGTTTTCGCGCGGACATCGTGTTTGGCCCAGAGGCGGCGGAATTCTTCGCTCTTCAACGACAGTTCGCCCACCAGCTCGGTCAGACGTGGGTCGTCGAGATCGGTGCCCGCGCCGACCCGCAGACCGGCCACGGTCTCCGCGGCGATTCTCGGCCAATCCGGAAAAACGTTGCGGGCCTCGGGGTCGAGGAACACCATCCTGACCTGATTGACACCCGGCGCCGAACACGAGTTCAGCGCGATGGCCGACGGCGTCGCGGCCAGAACATCCATGTACCGGCCGAGTACCAGCGCCGGGGTGTCCGACCAGGTGCGCATCAGGCGCAGCAGGCTCGGCGTGACCCGTTCCGGTCGCCGCGGTGCACGACTGCGTCGCGGTGCCGGGCGCGCCAATTCCCGTAGGTGCGCGATGCCGTCGTCGTCGAGCGAGAACACCCGGGCCAACGCCGCCACGATCTGATCGGACGGGTGCTTGTCTCGGCCCTGTTCGAGCCGGATGTAGTAATCGGCGCTCATCCCGGCCAACATGGCCACTTCCTCGCGCCGGAGTCCGGTCACGCGGCGCTGACCGCCACCGGCCATCCCGAACTCTTCGGGGGCCACCTGCTGGCGCCGGGCCCGCAGGAACGCACCGAGACGGTTGTCGGTATCCATGTTTTCGAGGGTATGCCGACCTCGCGGCGGCTGGGTGGCCCTCGCACTACCAGGAAGTTTGCGACCTGGCACGCGGCGAGGACCGAGACGAACGTTGTGGCCATGACACACAACAACATCGAAGGCCGAGTCGCTGTCGTCACCGGAGCATCCAGCGGTATCGGGGCCGCCACCGCGCGACGGCTGGCGGCTGACGGTATGAACGTCGCGCTGCTCGGGCGGCGTAAGGATCGGCTGGAAGAACTCGCGAGCACGCTCGGCGCGAACACCCTCGCGGTGGCTGTCGACGTGAGCGTGCGGCAGTCGGTCCTGGATGCCGCAGCGCAGGTGCGTGCCGCGTTCGGCTCTGTGGATCTGGTCGTCGCGAACGCGGGCATCATGCTCGGCGCGCCGTTCGAGCAGGCCGAGATCGACGAATGGGATCAGATGGTGGGGACGAATATCAACGGGTTGCTCTACACCGGAAGAGCCTTCATCGATGACCTAATCGCCGCCGCGGGCGCGGGTCACCGCGCCGACCTGGTGTTCGTCGGTTCTATCGGCGGCCACGCCGCGTTTGCGAACTATGGCGTCTACTGCGCCACCAAGGCCGCGGTAGCGCACCTGACCCGCACTCTGCGCACCGAACTCGGTCCACGAGGTGTTCGGGTCAAGAACATCGAACCCGGGTTCGTCGGCACCGAACTCGGTGCCGGAATGCGCGACGACACCCGTCGCGCCGAGCTCGCCGGATGGCGGGAGGGACTGGAAATCCTGCTCCCCGAGGACATCGCCGACGCGATCGTCTTCGCCGTCTCGGCACCGCGCCGGGTAAACGTCGCCGAACTCATCGTCGTACCCACCGAACAGGGATGATCGAGGGCTGCCGCCGAAGCCCTTCGGCGGCAGCAGCGCGCTCTGCCGAGGCACAGCAGCGCACCGCCATCTCGAAAACCAGTCGAAGAACACGGGTGACCGACCGCGCATCGCGTGTGGCGATCCGGTTCATCCGTTTCGGGTGAGGCCCTCGCGGCTGCCATCGGGAAACGTTGGTCGTCGGTCTTCTACGGAAGGATTCATGATGGCTCACTTATCGGAAACCGAGCATCCGGTCCAGCAGGGTTTCGCCGCAGGCACTTCCATCGGCGCCGCGATCCTGCTCCTGGTCGTCGCCGTGTTGTCCGTTCTGCAGGGCATCGCCGCGGTGGCCAAGGACGACCTGTTCGTCGTCGGCATCGACTACGTCTATGAATTCGACACCACGACATGGGGCTGGATCCACATCATCGGCGGGATCGTACTCGCGGTGAGCGCGGTGGGGCTGATGGGCGGCGCGACCTGGGCGCGGATTGTCGCCGTCGTCATCGCGTCACTGTCGATCATCGCGAATTTCCTGTGGCTGCCCTACTATCCGGCGTGGTCGATCCTGATCATCGTGCTCGATGTGGTGGTCATCTGGGCCGTCACGACTTGGAATCCGCGCACGATCTGATCCGCAGCCCGGGATTGCTGCTCCGAGGATGGCCAACGGTCCGCCACCCCGAGGGCGACCCGAATACGCCAGAAACCTGGAAATGCCCGGTGGCAGCGGTCCGCCGCCGCTGCCACCGGGCGGCGGACCAGTCGGGTACCGAACAGCACCGCGGCTCACACCACGTACGTGATCGTCGCCGCCACCGCGGTGATCCAGTTGTCGTAGAGCGAGACGAGCAGCGCGTCCTTTTCGCCGGCCGCCATGACGGTCCCGGTGCTCACGTGATCGAGGGCTGCCGCCGAAACCATTCGGCGGCAGTCATTTTCGTTGCCGAATTGGTACGGCCGTGCCCGGATTGCCTGGATACTCGAAGGGGTCACCCGTGGATCGCGTGCGGGGGAGCAGGGGAGAGGACTCGGGATGGCCCTGGTTGTGCAGAAATTCGGCGGTTCGTCGGTAGCCACCGCGGAGCGGATCCGGCGGGTCGCCGAGCGGATCGTGGAGACGAAGAAGCAGGGGCACGATGTGGTGGTGGTCTGCTCGGCAATGGGCGATACCACCGATGAGCTCCTCGAATTGGCGGGCCAGATCGCCTCCGCGCCGGAACCACGCGAGTTGGACATGTTGCTCACCGCCGGTGAGAGGATCTCGAATGCCTTGGTGGCCATGGCGATTCATGCACTCGGCGCGGAAGCACGATCGTTGACGGGCTCGCAGGCCGGCGTGATCACCACCGGCGCCCACGGCCGCGCCAAGATCATCGAAGTCGACCCGGGCCGGGTGCGCCGCGCACTCGACGACGGCGAGGTGGTGCTCGTGGCCGGGTTCCAAGGTGTGAGCCAGGACAGCGACGATGTCACCACGCTGGGCCGTGGCGGCTCCGACACCACCGCGGTCGCACTGGCCGCGGCGTTGAAAGCCGATGTCTGCGAGATCTACACCGACGTCGACGGAGTCTTCACCGCCGACCCGCGCATCGTGGCCGACGCTCAGAAACTCGACCAGATCTCCTACGAGGAGATGCTGGAAATGGCCGCCTGCGGGTCGAAGGTCCTCATGCTGCGCTGCGTCGAATACGCGCGCCGCTACCAGGTGCCGGTGCATGTGCGCTCGTCCTACACCGACGCGATCGGCACCACCGTCTTCGGCTCGATGGCCGACATCCCCGCCGACCAGGCCGTACTCACCGGCGTCGCGCACGACCGCAACGAGGCCAAGGTGACCGTTGTCGGCCTGCCCGACGAGCCCGGCTATGCGGCCGAGGTGTTCCGCGCGGTCGCCGACGCCGAGATCGGCATCGACATGGTCGTGCAGAACACCGGAACCGGCCGCACCGACATCACCTTCACCCTGCCCGCCGCCGACGGCGCGCGGGCGGTCGCCTTGCTGCGCGACCGCCGTGCCGAGATCGGCTTCGCCGATGTTCGCTACGACGATCGCGTCGGCAAGGTCTCGTTGATCGGCGCGGGCATGCGCAACAATCCGGGCGTCACCGCGAACTTCTGTGAGGCGCTGGCCGCGGCGAACATCAACCTCGACCTGATCGCCACCTCGGAGATCCGTATCTCGGTGCTCGTCCGCGACACCGACCTCGACGAAGCCGTGCGCATCCTGCACCGGGCCTTCGACCTCGGTGGTGCGGAAGTCGCCGTCGTGCACGGGGGAACAGGACGGTGAGCGCTGTTGACGCCAGGTACGGGCCACGAGTAATTTACCGATAAGTAAGTTACTGGATCGGAGGGTTCGTTGAGCACCCAGTTGACCACTTTCACCAGGGCTGGACTCGAGTTCGACGTCGTCGACTCCGGACCGCCCGACGGCCCCGTCGTCGTTGCGCTGCACGGCTTCCCGCAGACCGCGACCTCGTTGCAGCCGCTCACCGCGTTGCTCAACGCGCGCGGTTACCGCACCATCGCCCCGAACCAGCGCGGGTACTCACCCGGTGCTCGGCCGTCCGGCCGCCTCGCCTACCGCGTGCCCGAACTCGTCGACGACGTGGTCGCGTTGATCGAGGACATCGACCGCGGTCCGGTGCATCTGGTCGGGCACGACTGGGGCGCGATGGTCGCCTGGTCGGTGGCCGCGGCCCGCCCCGAACTCGTCCGCACGCTGGTGACCGTGTCGGTGCCGCATCCCGGCGCCTTCGCCCGCTCGATGATCAGCAGCGATCAGCTCCTTCGCTCGTCCTATATGGCGCTGTTCCAGCTGCCGGTGCTCCCGGAGCGCCTGATTCGCGCGCGGCCCGGCGTCTTCGACCAGATCCTGGCCAAATCGGGCATGTCCGCCGACGCGATCGAACGGGTGCACACCGAGATCATCGACACCGGAGCTCTCACCACCGCGTTGAACTGGTATCGCGCATTGGCGCTGATCACACCGCGCGCGGTGACGGCACGCGTCACCGTGCCGGTGACGCACGTGTGGAGCACCGGCGACGCGGCGCTGACCCGCCGTGGTGCCGAGCTGACCCGCGGATTCGTCACCGGTGACTATCGCCTTGCCGTGCTCGACGGCTCGCACTGGCTGCCCGAGGAATGCCCGGACGAACTCGCCGACCTGATCGTCGACCGCATCGAGTCGCTGCCGGGCTGAGACCTCAACCGATCGGCGAAGAAGCCAACGGCCGCAACGCCGCCGCGGTCGCCGGGATCAATGGCGCGCCCCGCAGGGCGGCGCGGGCGGCCAGTTGTTCGATGATCCGTCCGCGCACCCCCTGCCATTCGTCGTGCAGGATCGAATAGAACGCGGTGTCGCGCACCGCGCCGTCGAGCCCGCGCGAATGTGCCCGGCGCACACCGTCACTCACCGCGCCGAGGCGTTCGATCGCCGCCCGGGAGCGCAGGTTGCGGGCGTCGGCGCGCAGGGTCACCCGCCGCACGCCCCAGCTGTCGAAGGCGTGGGTGAGCAGCAGCAGCTTGGAGTCGAGATTCACCTGACCGCCCCGCACCGCGGGGGTGAGCCAGGTATTGCCGATCTCGACGGCATCGGGGATCGCCCCGCCGGGCACCGAGGTGACCGGTTCGGCGGACAACGGCCAGGTCAGTGGTCCCTGCCAGTAGTCGAGCCGGGTGAATCGAGTCGCCCCGACCACACACTCGTCGGCGACGGTGACGATCGCGAAGGCCAGCGCTGTGCCTGCCAGCTGCGCCGCTTCGGCCTGGAAGACATAGGTGCGCGCCTCCTGGTCACCGTGCGGGACGACGGTGAACCCGGCCGGTCCGTCGAGCGCCGCGGCCGCGGCGCGCAGTCCGGGAACGTGGTGAGGTGCGAGCGGCTCCAGCCGTGCGATGCGGCCGTGGAGGATAACGGGTGCGGGCATGGTGACCGGCGTCCCTTCGTCTGAGAGGGTCGCCGACAGCGCGAGGCGTGGATCTCACGCGGCACGCGATTTCGGCGAAGCGACACGAACGATCCAGCAGCATCGAAAAACTAGATCAAGATAGCCGACGTGACGCGTTCCCTCGTTCGAACCCACGCAGAAGTCGCGGCCGGAAAGTTTCGAGCCTCGGCGATCGGTCCTACCGCTTCTCGGCGATCGCCGAGACGATCAGTTCCTCCCAGACCGACAGGTCCCGATCGGGTGCGCCGATGTGTGCGGAATCCTCGTTCACCTGATGCCAGCGGGCCGCGGCGACCACGCCGGGGTCCTGCACGCGGAGATCACCGAACAGCGCGGTGATCTCCGCGTCGGTGCGCCACCGGCCGCGCCCGAAGGTCGACTGCAGCTTGGACTCGGCCTCGATGGTCTCGGCGTTGTCGCCGGAGCGGAAGTGGGAGATGAACACGCGCGAGCCGACGGGAATCTGTTCCGCCCAGTACGCGACCACCGACTGCGGGTCCTCCTCGTCGTTGAGGTGGTGCAGGATCGCGCTGAAGATGAGCCCGACCGGCTTGTCGAAGTCGATCAGCCGGGCGACCTCGGGATCGGCCCTGATCGCCGCGGAATCGCGGACGTCGGCGTGGATCACGGTGGTGTGGTCGTTGGTCGCCAGCAGTGCGCGACCATGGGCGAGCACGATCGGGTCGTTGTCGATGTAGACCACGCGGGTGTCGGGGTCGATCGACTGGGCGACCTGGTGCACGTTGTCGGCGGTGGGCAGCCCGCTGCCGAAGTCGAGGAACTGGGTCAGCCCGGCCTCGGCCATGGCCCGCACCGCACGGGTGAGGGCTCGGCGGTTGGTGGACGCGATGTCGACCGAGCCGGGCAGGTTCACCTTGAAGTGGTCACCGACGGCGCGGTCGACCTCGTAGTTGTCCTTGCCGCCGAGTAGATAGTCGTAGACCCGGGCGATGCTCGGCTTGGACTGGTCGATCACATGCGCGTTGTCGCTCATCCTCGACGACCCCTCGTACGGTGCTGCGGTGTGGGACGTGGCCCATGGTAGGAGAACTTCCGCGTCTCGGCACGGTTTCTGTGCGGCGTCGACACCGAAGTTGTTCGGGGCGTGGTGGTTTCGGGTGGAGGAGGGCGTTCGCTGAGCGGTTTCCGTCACGGTGCCGTGTCGGTGGCTCGTGGAGGTACCAACTGGATCGCGGGGGCGGAAGTGTGTGTTTTCCCACGTCAGGGCCGTAACGGTTCGATAAATGACAGTAGTGTCGGCTTGTTGAACGGATGCCCAGTTGTGTGGGGTTTTCGCCAGTTCCGGCCCGTATTCCGACGAAATGTAACGCACGTTATCGGATCGTGTCGCACAGGAGTTCGATGTGATGCAGATCACACCATCTTTTCTCCGCTCGACCTGGCTGGCAAGCTTGTAATTGCTGAACGTTAACCGTTTGTGATCATGGACCGGGTCGACATGGATCCGGGGTCGCGAATTACCCGCACTTCCGCTGCGGCGTGACGGTCATCGAAAGATCCGGTACGGATCACTTATCGGCCGTGTCGGGGCGGCTGTCCGGAAGGGGACTTGTTGTCATGAGCAGCATCTACTTCGAATCGAACAGCAATCTGTCAGTTACCGAGCGACGCCGCCGCGTCGCCGCGACCTCCGCCATGGAATCGCCCATCGCGCCGCTGGCGATGCCGGGGCTGATCCTCGGGCTGATCCTGCTCGGCCTCGGTGTGGTCGGCCTGCTGCGACTGAGTGACTGGGTAGGCAATTACGGGTCCGTCCTGGTTGTGCTGGCCTACTTCCTCTATATGGCCGCGGCCGCGAGCCTGATGCTCTGGGGTGCGGCCACCGTCCGGTCGCTGCATCGTCGATAGCCGAGTGTCGACGAGATTCGTGACAACCCGGCAAAAGCGGCATCTGGTGATTGCGGTTTGACGGATGGATGGTGTCGGACAGCTACGCGAGACTTTCTCCGATCCGGGCAAACGGTGAGCATTTCGGTCGGCGGCGATTCCGATAAGAGTGTGTTGATCGGGGAATGTATCCCACGCAGGGGGTGGGATACATTCCCCGATCGCCCTTACCTCTGATTTGTGGACGCAATATCCGTGGATTTCGAGCTATCGCGAACCCTTCCGCGCTCGATTAAGGTGCAGGAATCGACCTACTCCATCCGGCGGAGGTGTGGACATGCCCGATTCCCCTCGTGGATCCACCGATAAGGAGCCGGAGCGGCGCGGCGCCGTCTTGAACTCCACCGTTCCTGTGGCGCAGGTTTCCGGCGCACGCCTGATCGGGCCGGATACCGATACCTCGGTCCGGGTACCGCACGCCGTCCAGGACGGACCGGAGACGGTGATGGTGTCCCCTGCCACCGAATCAGCGGTCGAGACGCCACCCGATTCGCCGGAGCGGGCGGCGATGCGGGCCAGGATCAAGAAGTTCGTGCTCACTGTCGTCGTCATCGCCGCGCTCGGCGGCGCGCTGTTCGGCTACGACACCGGCGTCATCTCCGGCGTGCTCGTCTACCTCACGCCTGATTTCGCACTGAGCCAGACCCAGGTCGGCGTCATCACGAGTTCGCTGCTCATCGGCGCCGCGATCGGCTCGATCACCGGCGGCTGGATGGCCGACCGCTGGGGCAGGCGGATGACGCTGCTGTTCGCGGGCGCCCTGTTCTTCCTCGGCGCGCTCGCCCAGGCGCTGGCGCCCGATGCCACGGTCATGATCATCACCCGCCTTGTCCTCGGCGTCGCTGTCGGTACCGCCTCGCTGGTGGTCCCCATGTACGTCTCCGAGATCTCCCCGCCGACCTATCGCGGGCGCCTGGTGTCGATGAACTCGCTGATGATCGCCAGCGGGCAGCTGCTCGCCTACATCGTCAACGCGCTGCTCGCCCCGACCGGGAACTGGCGGCTCATGCTCGCGATGGCGGCGATTCCGGCGGCGGCGCTCGTGATCGGCATGTATTTCATGCCGGATTCACCACGGTGGTATCTGAAACAGGGTCGTACCGCCGATGCGAAGAAAGTGCTCGAACGGTCTTATTACCCGGAGAATGTCGAGCCGACGATCGCCGAGATCAAACAGTCCGAGGCTGCCGATGCGGCGGTCAAGGACAGTTTGAGCGACCAGTTGCGGAAACCGAAGGTGCGTGCGCTGTTCTACACCGGAATCGGATTGGCGTTGATTCAGCAATTCGTCGGCGTCAATACCGTCATCTACTACGCACCGTCCACTCTCGCTCAGGCGGGGATGGGTGACAATGCGGCGATCACCTCGTCGATCGGCATCGGTGTCGGCGCGGTGATCGGCGTGATGCTCGGCATGAGCCTGGTCGACAAGATCGGCAGGCGCCCACCGATGTTCCTCGGCCTGGCGATCATGGTCGTCGCGTTGGTCGGTATGGGTCTGATGGAACGTCTCACGCAGAGCACTGCCACCGGCTATGTGTTGGTGACATTGATGATCGTGTACGTCTGTGCCTTCCAGCTCGGCGTCGGGGTGCCCACCTGGTTGCTGATCTCGGAGATCTTCCCCGCCCCGATCCGCGCCACCGCGATGAGTATCTGCACCTTCCTCATCTGGATGGGCAATTTCACTGTCTCCCTGGTGTTCCCGCCGCTGGGCGAACTCTGGGGGGCGTCGACGATGTTCTTCCTCTTCGCGGTCGTTTCCGCGCTGTCGCTGGTGTTCTGCTATCGCCGGGTGCCCGAGACCATGGGCGAGTCCCTCGACGACATCACCAGCAAGGCGGAGAGCTGAGGGCCTGCGGGTAGGCTGACCAGGTGAAGCAACTGTGAAACACCTGACGGTCGGCGTCGTCGCGACCTCTCGCAAGGAAAACGAACACCGGCTGGCAATCCACCCGGCCCACCTCGACCGCATCGATTCCGAACTGCGCGGTCAGATCTACCTCGAACACGGTTACGGTAACCGATTCGGTTACCCCGACGACGTCCTCGCCCCACTCGTAGCGGGCCATCGCACTCGCGACGAGCTCTTCGCCGAGTGCGATGTGCTGCTGCTGGCCAAGCCGCTGGCCGAAGACCTCGCGCAGATGCGCCCCGGCACGACCGTGTGGGGCTGGCCGCACTGTGTGCAGGACGCGAGCATGACCCAGCTGGCCGTGGACCGCGACCTGACGCTGATCGCCTGGGAAGCGATGAACCACTGGACGAAGTCGGGTGCTTTCAGCGTCCACGTGTTCCACAAGAACAACGAACTGGCCGGTTACTGCTCGGTCATGCACGCCCTCCAATTGCGTGGCGTGAGCGGAGATTACGGTCGCCGGATGCGTGCGGCGGTCATCAGCTTCGGCGCCACCGCGCGTGGTGCGGTGCGGGCGCTGTCGGCACTGGGGATCAGCGATGTGACGGTGCTGACCCAGCGCAGTGTGTCGGCGGTGGCCTCGCCGTTCGCCTCGGTGCGGATGCAGCATTTCAAGCGTGATCCGGGACTGCCCGGCCGGACACTCGCGCTGAAGGCACCCGAGCCGGGGCCACTGGCGGAGATGCTGGCCAACTACGACGTGGTCGTGAACTGCATGTTCCAGGACACCGAGGACCCGTTGACGTTCATCATGAACGATGACCTCGAACTCTTCTCGCGCGGAACGCTTTTCGTCGACGTTTCGTGCGACGAGGGGATGGGCTTCGAGTTCTCGCGCCCGACCTCGTTCGCCGATCCGATGTTCACCGTCGGTGACGATCTGCACTACTACGGTGTCGACCACAGCCCCTCGTTTCTCTGGGACTCGGCGACGTGGGAGAACTCCGAAGCTCTGCTCGAGTATCTGCCCGTCGTGCTCGGCGGCCCCCAAGCGTGGGATGGCAGCGAAACGATTCGCCGGGCGATCGAGATTCGCGACGGTCGGGTACAGAACCCCCGGATCCTGTCGTTCCAGGGGCGCTCCGACGTGTACCCGTACGCGGTGAACTGATTTCCGGCATGGTCCCGCGGTTCCGCTATCGGTGTCGGCCGTCCACGCCGAGCAGGCCGAGGGCGAAGTCCGCGTAGGCGGCGGCGATCTGTTCGGGAGAGGACGGGCCGTCGAGCCGGAACCACTGGGGCAGTGCGGTACACATCGTCGCGATGGCACGTCCCGCGTGGCGGGCCTGGGCGGTCGATCGGTTCGCCTCGGTCAGCGCGGCGTCGATGTCGGCATCGAGAAGGTATTGGATCTCGTTGCGGGAGGCGGTGATCCGATCGCGATCGGCGGAGTTCAGGCTGCGCATCTCGCTGGCACCGATGAAGGCGAGTTCGCGGTGGTGCGTGTGGAACAGGGCGAGCGCTTCGACGACACGGCTCACTCGTTCGCGGCCGTTCGTGCCGTCGAGGCGTGCCGCGCGCACCCGCCGGTGCAATTCGTCCATGGTCAGGTCGAGTGCGCGGACCAGCAGGTCTTGTTTGTCGCGGTAGTGGTGGTAGACACCGGGCACGCTCATGCCCGCCCGCGCGGCGATCGAGCGCATCGTGGCGCCGTGATACCCGGTCTCGACGAAGGAATCGATGGCGGCGGCGAGCACCGGGTCGAGATCCAGGGGCGGGAACTCACGCCAGGAGTCCGGTGCGCCGGAGTCGGGCGATCCGGTTTCGCCGGGGGCGGGGCTCCCGGCGAGGTGGGTGGGGCGCGAATCGGTCGCGCGCGGTTCGGGGGGAGCAGCGCCGGTGGTGCGCCGGTCGCCGATCAGCCAGGCCACCGTCGTGCCCAGTTCGGCGGCGAGGGATCGCAGGCGCGGAACCGACGCGCCGGTCTTGCCTGTCTCGATGGCGCTCAGCGTGGCCGCGCTGACCCCGATTCGCTGCGCGGTCGCCCGTAGTGACAACCCCGCCGCGGTCCTCGCCTGACGCACCCGCGCTCCCACCACCTGCTGTTCGGCTGCCGTCGAATCCATGATGTTCAGAATAGCTGAACATGTATCTTGGCCCTACCAGGCTTGTTGACAGCATGAATACGCGCGTGCGACTGTCGTAACAGATATTTGCCGAGCGATCGTTCGGCAACCGAGCCGAGGAGCGGACCCGTGCCGATCGACCTGTCCTATCCGTCCGAGGTGCAGCGGCTGGCCGACCGCACCCGCACCTTCGTCCGCGACCATGTGCTCCCGGTCGAAGACGCGCACGACGGCGACATCACCGCGGCCGGTGGCGAGAAGCTGCGCCTCGAACTCCAGCAGGCCGCCCGTGACGCCGGTGTCTTCGCCCCGCACGCGCCCCTCGAATACGGTGGCCACGGTCTGGACATGTCGAACCGTGCCCCGGTGTTCGAGGAGGCGGGCTACTCGCTGTTCGGCCCGACGGCCCTCAATATCGCCGCCCCCGACGAGGGCAATGTGCACATGCTCGCCCATATCGCCGACCCGGAGCAGAAACAGCAGTTCCTCGCCCCGCTCGCTCGCGGCGAGGTGCGCTCGGCCTTCGCCATGACCGAACCGGCGCCGGGTGCGGGCTCGGACCCCTCCGCACTGAGCACCCGCGCCGTCCGTGCCGACGGCGGTTGGCGCATCACCGGCCACAAATGGTTCATCACCGGCGCCGACGGGGCGGGGTTCTTCATCATCATGGCCCGCACTTCGGGCGAGCCGGGCCGGCGCGGCGGCGCCACGATGTTCCTGGCACCCGCCGACAGCCCGGGCATTCGGGTCGGCCGCCATCTGGACACCCTCGACAAGTCGATGATCGGTGGCCACTGCGAGGTCTTCTTCGACGACCTTCTCGTCCCGGAGTCCGCGGTACTGGGCGAAGTCGACCGAGGCTTCGAATACGCCCAGGTGCGGCTCGGCCCCGCCCGCATGACCCATGTGATGCGCTGGCTCGGCGCCGCGCGTCGCGGTCATGACGTCGCGGTCGCGCACGTGGCGCACCGCGAGGGCTTCGGTTCGCGCCTCGGCGACCTCGGCATGGTCCAGAAGATGATCGCCGACAACGAGATCGACATCGCCGCCACCCGCGCACTGCTGACCCGTGCCTGCTGGGAACTCGACCGTGGCGAGCCCGCCGCGAATGCCACCTCGATCGCGAAAACCTATGCCGCCGAGGCGATCTTCCGCATCGTCGACCGGAGTATGCAGATGTGTGGCGGGCTCGGCGTCTCCGCCGATCTGCCGCTGGCGCGACTCTCGCGCGAGGTGCGCCCGTTCCGGATCTACGACGGTCCCTCCGAGGTGCATCGCTGGGCCATCGCCAAACGCGCGGTGAGCGCCGCCAAGCGGACGAAGCGGGACTCCGAATGACACTGCCGGGCATGGACATCGCCGCACTGGAACAGTTCCTGCGCGCCAACGGCGTCGAGGTGGAAGGCGAGCTGCGCGTCGAACTGATCAGTGGGGGCCGGTCGAATCTGACCTTCGCCGCCGCCGATGACGTCTCGCGCTGGGTGGTGCGCCGCCCGCCGGTCGCCGGGCTCACCCCGTCCGCGCACGATATGGCCCGCGAGTACACCGTCACCAGCGCGTTGCAGACATCGGCTGTGCCCGTGGCGAGAACGATCGCCTTCGACGCGACCGGATCCGCGCTGGGCGCGCCGATGACCGTCGTCGAGTTCGTCGACGGGACGGTGTTTCGCGACCAGGACGACCTGGCCGCGCTCACCGATGAACAGGTGGATTCGAGTGTGCGCGCGCTGGTCCGCGTCCTCGCCGATCTGCACGCGGTGGACCCGGGTGCTGTCGGTCTCGAATCATTCGGCAGGCCGACCGGTTTCGTGGCCCGGCAGGTCAAGCTCTGGGCATCCCAGTGGGAGCGGGTCAAAACCCGCGAGCTCGCGGATGTGGCAGCCCTGCATGCCGCACTGGCCGCCGCGATCCCGCCGGAGACATCGGCCTCGATCGTGCACGGGGACTTCCGCATCGACAATACGATCCTCGACAGCGCCGATCCGGAAAAGGTCCGTGCCGTGGTCGATTGGGAGCTGTCCACCCTCGGTGACCCGCTCACCGATGTCGCCCTGATGTGCGTCTACCGGTCGCCGATCTTCGACGTGATCCTCGGGACCCGTGCGGCGTGGACCAGCCCGCGCCTGCCGAGCGCCGACACTCTCGCCCAGGCCTACGCCACCGCGTCCGGGCGCGAGCTCGACAACTGGGGCTTCTACCTCGCGCTGGCCAACTTCAAACTCGGCATCATCGGCGAGGGCATCACCCATCGCGCCCATCAGGGTTCCGACACCGGTTCCGCCGCCGACCGGGCCGCCGAGGCCACCCCGGAGTTCATGGCGGCCGGCTTGCGCGCGCTGAAAGGATCCGCGTAGCACCGCCGCGCCGAACGTTGCCCGGCGGGCGCGCGAATCATCCGATGATCTCCGGGGGCAGGAACATCGCGCCGAGTTGCGCAGCGATCGCGCTGGTGTGATCGACGATGCGCTCGGCGTCCACGTCGAGCACACCGGAACGCCACGCAGACAGTAGTTCGATGAAGCCGCCGATGCCGGCCAATGTGCTCATCCGCATGGCGGTTTCGTCGACGTCGGGGCGCAGATAGGGCCACGCGGCGGCGATGAGCAGATCGGTCGCGTCGGTGAGCATGGTCTTGCGGCGCTGTTCGAGCACGGCGCTGCCCGCGTGATCGGCCAGCAGAATCCGGGCGCGACCGCGCAGATCGGTCTGCAATCCGACGGCGCAGGCGATGGCCGCGCGAGTGATCTCGAGGGGGGTCCGGTCGGCGTTCTCGGCGACGACGCTCGCCAGTTCGGCGAACACCCCGGCGCACACCTCGTCCCAGACCTCGGCCAGTAGTTCGTCGCGGTCGGCGAAGTGCTCGTAGAAGTAGCGATCGTTGAGCGAGGCCCGCTGGCAGACACCGCGCATGGTCACCGCGGCCCAGCCGTGGTCGAGCCAGATATCGAGGGCGGCCTCGACCAGGCCGATCCGCCGCTGCGCCCTGCGCTCCTCGGCGGTCCGCCCGCCCCAGGTCCGTGCCGGTGCGCGCACATCCATGGTTGACAAAGTACTCCTCCGCGCGCCTAATTGGTGTCAGGTGCGGCCAATGGTGGCAGATGCCACCAATTAGAGCCTCGCCGGGTCGACCCGGGAGTTGCCATGCGATTGTTCCCCTTCGGCGGACACCGCCGAACCGCTGCCGCCGATGCTGTGGTGACCGGCGCGGGCAGCGGAATCGGACGTGCGTTCGCCGTCGAACTGGGTCGTCGAGGCGGGCGCGTCGTGTGCTCCGATATCGACCCCGACCGTGCGGCCGAAACCGCTGAACTGGTCGAGGCGGCGGGCGCCGAGGCGATCGGTACCCGTTGCGATGTCACCGTGATCGACGAGGTCGAACAGCTGGCGGCCACCGCGCAGGATTGGTTCGGCGGCCCGCCCACCGTTGTCGTCAACAACGCGGGCATCGGCGCGGGCGGACCGGTGGTCGGCGAGTTCGCCCTCGACGACTGGCACCGCACGCTCGGGGTGAATCTCTGGGGCGTGATCCACGGCTGCCACGTCTTCGCGCCGATCCTGCGTGCGGCTGGGCACGGGTCGCTGGTGAACGTCGCCTCGGCGGCCGCGTTCGGCGCGGCACCGCGGATGGCCGCCTACAACGTCAGCAAGGCGGGTGTGCTGGCGCTGTCGGAGACGATGTCGGCCGAGCTGGCCGGCACCGGCGTCGGCGTCACGGTGCTGTGCCCGACCGGCGTGAAAACCAACATCATGACCGCGGATTCGCCGATGGACGACACCGCCGAGCGGCTCGGCGGGCTGCTGCTGCGCTGGACCGGCCGCGCGCCCGCCGCCATCGCCCGCACCGCGCTGGACGCGGTGGACCGCGGCGAGCTGTATGTGGTGCCGCAGCTCGAGGCCAAGGTGCTGTGGCAGGCCAAACGCTGGCTACCCGCGACCTACACCCGTTCGGCGGGCCTGCTGGAGCGGGTCGTGCGCTGATCCACACCGAAGGAGATCGAACAATGACGTTCGCCTACCCCGACATGCTCGCCACGATTCGCGCCAAGCAGTGGGCGCTGGCCGATATCGACTGGGACGCACCGGGCGCCGACACCATCACCGACGAGCAACGCCCGCGATTGGCCACCTTCATGGCCGACCTGGTGTGGATCGAACACGTCGGCGCGCGCGGCTTCGCCGCCCTGACCCGCCAGGCGCCACCCGGCCCACTGCGGGAGATCTACCGATACTTCCACGCCGAGGAACAAAAGCACGCCAACGCAGAACTGGCGCTGATGCGCCGCTGGGGCATGCTCCCCGACGGCGAGGCGATGCCGGTGCCCAACAAGAACATTCGCCTCGTCATCAGCTGGCTCGACCGCTACGCCGACCAGCTGACCCTGCCCGTACTCGGCACCGTCATCCCGTCACTGGAGACCGCCCTCGACGGCGCGCTGGTGAAGTTCCTGCTCGACGAGGTCGACGACCCGGTGTGCCACGAGGTGTTCCGGCACATCAACAGCGACGAATCCCGCCACCTCGCAGTAGGTTTCCAGGTTCTCGAACAACTCGGCGCGGGACCGCTGCGCCGAACCGTCATCGAGACAGCCGGTTTCGCGGTGCGCCCCTCGTTCGTGCTCGGCGCGTTGCTGTACGCGCCACTGCTGTCACGGATGTCGACCAACATCATGGCGCTGGGCCTCGACGAGGAGAAGCTGTGGCAGGCGGTGCGCCGGTTCGAGAACGTGGGGCAGCGCAGCCCGGCCATCCGCAAGCTCCCGCTCTACCACGTGGTGAAGATGCACGGGAAGGCCACGATTCACCGCCGTCAGCCGTTCCAGTTACTGGCCGATGTGTCCAACGCCTGCATCGATCGGTTCCCGATCCAGGTGCTCGGCCGCAGACCGTCCTGGTCCGACGAGCTCACCTACGAACCGGTGGCGAAATGACGACGCTGCGTTTCGCCGACACCTTCACCGGTTCCCAGGTGCACCGCACAGCCTTCGCGCCCCGGCACGAGTTCACCGGTCAGCGGGTCGCGATCATCGGTAGCGGGGCGGCCGCCGCGCGCCTGCTGCCCGGCATCGCCGCCGAGGCCGCACGGGTGACGGTGTTCCAGACCGAGGCGGTGTGGGTGCTCCCGCGCGTTCCGCTGCCTGCCGCGGCGATGCCGCAAAGACTCCTGCGACTCATCGCCGGTGTCAATCTGCGTGTCCAGGTGCGTGATTCGTGGTTGCGCCACCGCCTGACACCGGACGACACCGCAGGCGTCGCGGTGCACAACAGTTACTACCGAACCCTGCGGCAACCGCACTGCACCCTGGTGACCTGGCCGATCGCACGGTTGGTGCCGCTGGGCGTGCGCACCGTCGACGGCATCGAGCATCAGGTGGACAGCATCGTCTACGCCGAGGACGCGGGCTGTGTCGTGCGCACCGTCGCCCGGCCCCGCCGCCTGCATCCGTCGGCCGCACTCGTGAAGGAGATCGCATGAGCACCAGGGGAATCGACCACGAGATCGTCATCGTGGGCGCCGGCTTCTCCGGCATCGGCGTGGCGATCGAGTTGCGCAAGGCCGGGTTCGACGACTTCGTGATCATCGACGAGGCCGACGGCGTGGGCGGCACCTGGCACTGGAACACCTATCCCGGTGTCGCCGTGGATATCCCGTCGTTCAGCTACCAGTTCTCCTTCGAACAGCGCACCGATTGGTCACGGGTCTACGCGCCCGGTCGCGAACTCAAGGCCTATGCCGAATCGTGCGTGGACAAGTACGAACTCCGCCCGCGCATCCGCTTCGGTACCACCGTGGTCGGCGCGGATTTCGACGAGCGGGCCGACCGCTGGGTGCTGCACACCACCGACGGCGACGACCTGACCGCACGGTTCGTGATCAGCGCGACCGGTGTGCTCACCCGCCCCAAACTGCCCGATATCCCCGGCATCGAAGGCTTCGCGGGCGCGACCATGCACACCTCGCGCTGGGATCATCGCCAGGACCTGCGGGGCAAGCGGGTGGCGATCATCGGCACCGGCGCCTCCGCGGTCCAGGTGATCCCGGAGATCGCCTCGCAGGTGCAACATCTGACGGTGTTCCAGCGCACGCCGATCTGGTGCCTGCCGCGCCCGGACCTGCCGCTGCCGCTCGCCGCCCGGCTGGCGCTGAAGGTCCCCGGCGGACGGACCGTGACCCGCCTGGTGAGTCAGACCTACGTGGAGGTCACCTTCCCGCTCGCCGCCCACTATCACCGCTCGCTGCCCACCGCCGCCATCGGCGAACGCGCGGGCCTGGCCCACCTGCGGCGTCAAGTGAAAGACCCCGTCGTCCGGGACGCGCTGACCCCGCGATACGCCCTCGGGTGCAAACGGCCGAGCTTCTCCAACGACTATCTGTCGACCTTCAACCGTGCGAACGTGACCCTGGAAACCGCGGCGATCAGCGAGATCACCGCCACCGGCGTGCGCACCGCCACGGGTGCCGAACATCGCGGCGACGTGCTGATCCTCGCCACCGGCTTCAAGGTCATGGAATCGGGCAATATGCCGACCTATGACCTGCACGGCGTCGGTGGCCGCGATCTGGAGACCTGGTGGGACGAGAACCGGCTGCAAGCCTACGAGGGCGTGAGCGTCCCCGGCTTCCCGAACTTCTTCTCCATCATCGGCCCCTACGGCTACAACGGGGCCTCCTATTTCACCCTGATCGAGAACCAGACCCGCCACATCCTGCGCTGCCTGCACCACGCCAGGGCCAACGACGCGGACCGCATCGAGGTCACCGAGGAAGCCAACGACCGCTACTTCCGTGAGATGCTCGCCCGCCGCGGCGGCCAGGTGTTCTGGGACGAAAGCTGCGTCACCGCCAACAGCTACTATTTCGACAAACACGGCGACGTCCCCCTACGACCCACCTCCACCATCGAATCTGCATGGCGCAGCAGTCATTTCCCACTCACCGACTATGTCTTCTCCTGATCGCATCGGCTCGGCTCGGGCGGCGCGCAGTTCGGCCTCATCCGACCGGCGATCGCAGCAGCGCCGCATCGATCTCGTCGAGGTAGGTGCGAACCGGGCCTACGCTGAGAAGTCCACTCTGCGCTGTTGTTTCGGCCGCCGCGGGGGCCAGCTGGGTCCGGGCTCGGCGCATGGTCTCGCGATCGCCGACGGCGGTGGCCGCGTGTGCCACGATGGCCCACAGTGCTTCGAACAGCAGGTCGCGCGGCGGGGATGTCATGGTGCGCAAGGCCTCTCGCGCACCGGAGAGCTCGCCCCGCGTGACGAGGAGGATGGGTTCGACCCAGGTTTTGTAGGGACCCCAGTCCGTCTCGGGGTCGATCGTGGCGATCCTGCCGGTCTCGCGCCGCCGCAGAGCCAGGCTCAGCCGCGCCAGTGGCAACAGGCCACGGTCGAGTCCCGGCATGCCTGCTCCGGTGAGTGAGGCGGCCGCCGTTGCGTACGCGGCTTCCGCAACCGCGAGGTCTGTTGTCGCACTGGCCCGTAAGGCGCGGTACCAGGTGGTGAACACCTCCACCAGCGGCAATTCATAACGCCGCGCGAGCGCGTCCGCGGCATCGGCGTGTCGGTCGGCGCCCATGTAATCCGCCGAGGCGCACCGTGTTTGGATGAGGATGAGGTGGCCGAGAACCTCGTAGGTCGCGAGTTTGCTGGTGGCCGCCACCGCGATGATCTCGGTGCCGACAGCGTCGCGCCGGTGCGCCAGTCCCGCTCGCTGGAAGCTCTGCATGAACACACCGTTGAGTGCGAAGGCCAGCAGGGCGGGGTCGTGCAGACGCCGGGCGATCTCCTCGGCCTGACGGGCGGCACGCAGCGGGCGCAGTCCCGCCTCGGTCGGATCGTCCACCGGCAGAGCGCCGCGCGATTCGACAGCGATGGTCGCCAGCAGCCTGGCTCGATCGGCATCATCGTGGGCGGGCAGGCGCAGGAGCGTCTTCTCGGCGATACCCACGAGGCGTCGATCCTGCGCCGGGTCGTCGGAGCGGGTCCAGATCGCGGGGACGTCGTAGATGCCGATCACCCGCGCGGTCAGCTCGGCGTCACCGAGGTCGTCGGCGGCGACCACCGCCGAAATCCGGTGGGCGCGTGCGGCCGCCAGACCGCCGCCACCCGTGACCGCGAGATCGCGCATCAAGCCCGCGGTCGATTCCAGCCGCGTCCTCGTACGCGGTGGGACCGCGCTGTCGTAGGCGGCACGCGCCTGTTCCCACACCCGTACCGTGGGGTCGGTCGCGACCGGGTCGAGGTAGTCGGCCTGGCGGAGCAGGTCGTGTTCGAGGCGGCGCAACGCCGGTCCGGGGTCGATGCCCAGATCCTCGGCCAGCATCCGCCGCGCCCTGGCGAGGACCGCGAGCGCGTCGGCCTGGCGGCCCGAACGGTAGAGGGCCGTGGCCAGCAGCCCCCACGCGTCTTCACGCCAGGGATGTTCGGCGACGTGCGCGTCGAGGTCGGGAACCGCCGCGGCGGCGGCACCCAGTGCCAATTGCGCCGCCCCACGACGCTCGACGGCCAACAACCGCTGCTCGGTGAGCCGCGACCGTTCGGCCTGCGCCCATCCGGCGTCGGCGAAGTCGGTATAGGCAGGCCCTTGCCACCAGCTCAGTGCGGCGGTGAGCAGCGAGAACGACGCTTCCGGCGGCAGGGTTGCCGCCGAACGCACCGCATCGTCGAATCGCCACGCGTCGACATCCGCCGGTTCGGGTCGCAGCGCGTAACCGAGCCCCTCGGTGACGAGCAGACGTGGCGGGGTGCGGGGCGGGCGATCCGGTTCCAGTGCTCGCCGCAATCCGGCGACGAAGGTACGGACCGCACCCACCGCGTTCGGGGGCGGCTCGTCCCACAGATCCTCGACCAGGCGACCGACCGGAACGACCCGCCGGTGCGCGAGGATCAGCCGTGCCAGCACCTCGCGGTAGCGCGGACCGCGCAGCGCGACCGGCGCACCGCGGTCGTCGTGCGCGATGACCGGTCCGAGCACCTGAAACCGCATCAGGCCAATGTAGTGCGCGTTCATCGGCTGCTCATCGCGACACCGCACGCTCGAACTCGATCCGCGCAGACCCCGCGGAACACCCTTCGAACGAAGCGAGAGCCCACGCGATGACCCGCACCATTCCCGGTTTCGACTACCACCGCGTCCCGGTCGCCGACGATGTCGCCCTCAACGTCGCCGTCGCCGGTGCGGGAACCCCGATCGTGCTGCTGCACGGCTTCCCACAGACCCACCTGATGTGGCGTCACGTCGCCGCCGACCTGGCGGCCGACCACACAGTGATAGTCCCCGACCTGCGCGGCTACGGCGACAGCGACAAACCCGAAGAATCCGGCACCGGCACCTACTCCAAGCGGAGTATGGCCGCCGACATCGTCGCCGCCGCCGCTGTCCTCGGTCACGACCGCTTCGCGCTCGCCGGTCACGACCGCGGCGCCTTGGTGGCCTTCCGCGCCGGGCTCGACCACCCCGACGCGGTCACCCATCTCGCCTGCCTGGACGTGCTGCCCACACTCGACATGTGGGACGTGCTGCACGGCTCGACCGCCGCCGTCGGATTCCACCTGTACCTGATGGCACAGCCGCCCGGACTGCCAGAACAGATGATCGCCGCCAGCGCCGACGCGTTCTTCGCCTACTTCCTCGACCAGTGGGCGAAGACTCCGGACGCGATCCCCGCGCCCGTGCGCGCCGCGTACCTCGACGCCTGTCGCGACGCTATCCCCTCGATCGTGGCCGACTGTCGTGCCTCGGCAACCATCGATATCGACCACGACCGCGCCGACCGCGCGGCAGGCGCCAGGTTGTCCATGCCCGTCACGGTCATGCAGCAGGACTGGGGCGCCGCGCTCGGATACGAAGCGGCGGCACTGTGGTCGAGCTGGGCGCCCGACCTCGACCACCGCACCGTCGACGCGGGTCACTTCATGGCCGAGGAGGACCCCCGGACCGTCACCGCCGCCCTGCGCGAGCTTCTCCGGCGCTGAGGTCGGCGCGGCACCGCTCAGTACGAGACGGTGAAGCGCAGGCCGACGAAAGTGTTGTCCTCCAGCGCGTCGACGATCGCGCTCGCGTAATCGCCCACGCTGATCCGGCTTTCACCAGCGGCGTCCACGATCGGGGTGTCGCGAGCCTCGGCCCGATAGACGCCGGTCGCCTCGCCGGGGACCAGGTGCACCGGCGGCGGGCTGACGTAGGACCACCGGACCGGGGAGTCGGCGGCACGCAGAATTTCCAGCGCCTCGCTCTGGTCACGGGCCGTCTCCAGGTACTGGGCGGGAAACTCCGGAGAATCGAGGAAACGCTGTCCCGGTGCGTATTCGAGGCTGCCGCCACCGCCGAGGAACACCAGGCGGTCGACCCCGGCGAGGGGCAGGGCCGCCAGGAGGGTCTCGGCGCCACGCGGCACCAGTCGGTCATCGCCCTTGACCGCCGCGACGACGGCGTCGTGTCCCGCGACGGCATTCTTGACCGAGGCCGCGTCGGTGACATCCACCGTGTCCCGGCCGAGCGCGGTGACCTGCATACCGCGAGCGGTCGCCGCGCGGACAACCGCACCGCCGAGATTGCCCGTGGCGCCGATGACAGCGATCCTCATCGGCTGGCGCCGGCGCAGACCGTCCACGAAATCACTGATGAGCGGGGCGATTTCGGGAAGGTTCTCCTCGAGCGCGAAATGGCCGGTCTCGAAGAGATGGATGGTGGCGTCGGGGAGATCGCGGAGGTAGGCGTTGGCGCCCGCCTCGGGGAAGAAGGCGTCATTGCGACCCCACAGCACGAGCGTCGGCGGCCGGTGCTCGCGCAACCACTGCTGCCACACCGGGTAGAGCGCCACATTGGTGTGGTAGTCGAGGGCCAGGTGTACCTGCGCGTCCTTGCGGCCGGGGAGGTCGAGAAAATGCTGGTCCAGGGTCCAGCCGTCGGGTGCGACGAGTTCGAGATCGGTGGTGCCGCCCTCGTATTGGCCGCGGGTGACGGGCAGTTCGAGGATCTGCCGTACGTTGTCCTCGGCGCCCGGCTGTCCCGGCTTGTTCGCGGTCATCGCGCGTGCCATGTCGGACAGGCCTTCGTCGTAGGTGTTCGCGTTCTGCACGATCAGCCCCGCGATCCGCGCGGGGCGGCGGGTGGCCAGGCGCAGGCCGACCGGTCCGCCGAAGTCGAAGGCGTACAGCACGAATCGGTCCAGGCCGATCGCGTCGACGAAGCCTTCGACGATGTCGGCCAGCCGTTCGAAGGAGTAGACGAAATCGTCGGGGACCTGGGTGTGCCCGAAACCGGGATAGTCGGGGGCGATCATCCGGAATCGGCCACCGAGGGCGTCCATGAGCCGGCGGAACTGGTGCGAGGCCGACGGAAAGCCGTGCAGCAGAAGCAGCGCCGGTGCGTTCGCGGGTCCGGTCTCTCGATAGAAGACCCGCACCCCGTCGACCTCGACGACCCTGTGCCTGATATGTGGGACGGTCACTACCGCCATGTCGAAACCGGCCTCTCTGAACATATTTCGTAGACGGATCCATGATCAACTGTTCGCCGGGCGTGATCAACGCCGAACTGGCCGGGCGTGGCATCCAGGGCACCGTGCGGGACGGCGTGTGGCCTCGGCTATCGCGGCAGAAGTTGAAGGATGCCCTGGGTGGCCCGGCGAAACGGTTCGCTCGACTGTGCGCCGCGAGCAAGGACATAGGCGCCCTGTCGGACAGCGAGAATCGTGGCGGCGAGGTCGTCGACATCCAGGTTCGGGTCGAGTTCCCCGTTTCGTCTGCCCTCGGCGAGGACTTGCCGGATCTGATCCTGGATCCAGTCGAACGTCGTGGCTATCGGTTCTCGTAGCGAATCGTCATCCACCACCGCCGCGTCTTGGACGAGCCGCCCGAGTCGGCAACCGCGCAGCACATTTTCGTCGAGGGTCAAGAATGCCGAGACTTTCTCGCGGGTGGTGGATCCGCTGTCCAGCCGGGCGGTGATCTGGTGTTTCAGCTCGTCGCTCATCTGCAGCTCGGCAGCGACGGCCAGGGCCGCCTTGCTGCGAAAATGGTGGTACATGCTGCCTTGTCCGGCACCGGCGAGCTCTTGGACCGCTCGCGGACTCGTGCCCGAGTAGCCGCGTTCCCACAGCAGGATGTGCATGCTCTCGATCAATCGCTCGGACGCAGTCATCGCCCAACTGTACCTATCAGTAGGTACAGTGGCGATCTGTACTCATAGGTACAGGGTCGACGAAAGGCGGCGCGATGGGGGCAGCGGGTTCGGAACGGGCGTCTGTGACAGCGGACGAGTCCGCGCAGTCGGGCAGGAGTCGCGAGCGGTCGCCGAACACAACCGCCGCCCTGGCCGCAATCTGCCTGGGGTTCTTCATGATTCTGCTGGACGGCAGCGCGCTGAATATCGCGTTGCCGTCGATTCGGGCCGAGACAGGCGGGTCGATGGTGGCCGTGCAGTGGTTGGTGAACGTCTACACAATTCCGCTGGCCGCGCTGCTGCTCAGCGCGGGAACGCTGGCTGATCGGCTCGGCGCCCGCCGGGTGTTCGCCTGGGCGCTGGGCGGGTTCACCGTCGCGTCGCTGATCTGCGCTGTGAGTGCGACCTTGCCGGTGCTCCTCGTCGCGCGGTGCGTTCAAGGGATCTTCGCCGCCGGAGTCCTGCCCACCACGCTGGCGATCATCGCCCGGATGTATCCGGACGCGACGCAGCGCGCACGCGCGATCACCGTGTGGGGCGCGACCGGCGGTGTCGCACTGGTTGCCGGGCCGATCGGTGGCGGACTGCTCACCGAGGTACTGGGCTGGCGATCCATCTTCTTGCTCAACGTGCCGATCGGAGCGACGGCGCTGTGGCTGACCTGGAGGCACATCGCCGAAACCACACGCCGTGACGACGGATCCTTCGACTGGACAGGCCAACTCCTGGCGATCGCGGGTCTGGGGACACTCGTCGGCGGTCTGATCGAAGGTGGTGAACGTGGCTGGTCGTCGCCGTTGACGCTGGTACTCCTTGCCGCGTCCGCGCTGTTCCTGTCGGGGTTCGTCGGGGCCGAATCGCGGGTTGCGTCGCCGGTCCTGCCGTTGACGATGTTGCGCAGCGCATCCTTCTCCGCCTCGATCGTGAACGGGTTCGCCTTCCAATTCGGCGCCTACGGCCTGCAATTCATGCTCGCGGTGTTCCTGCAGACACAGTGGGGCTACGACGCCCGCACCACTGGATTGTTCTTCCTGCCGTTCGCTGTTCTGTGGACGTTCGCGACCCTGGTACTCAACCGCCGGTGGGCGGACCGTGGGATGAGGTGGTTGCTGATCACGGGGTCCCTCACCGCTGGGGTCGGGGCTGTCATGTGTTCGGCGGTGGGAGAGCCGGACAGGTGGCCCGCCGTGCTGTTCGGCTCCGCGGTCGTCGGATTCGGCTGCGGACTGTTCGGGCCCAGCTGCAACGGTGCGGCGATGGCCTCCGCGGAGCCGCGCTGTGCCGGTCTGGCATCTGGAGTCCTCAACACCTCGCGTCAGGTCGGAATGGCGATCGGGATCGCACTGTTGGGTGGGTGCCTGGCTGCTCCGGATCCGATCATCGGTGCGCGCATCGGGATCATTCTGACAGCCGTGTGTTTCGTCGCGATCGCCGTGCTGAGCTCGCGCTACGTGCCGCGTCGCAGCGCGGCGCAGTGATCCGACGCGGTCCGGACCAGCGTGATACCGACCGCGCAATCGGGTCAGCTTCCGGAGGCTCGTTGTTCGGCGCGGTGGGTGAGTGCGTCGACGATGCGTTGCCAGGCGGGGGAGGACTCCGCGATGCGGGAAGCGACCAGTTCGGTGGAGCGGGTGGGGCCGCGGGTGTGGGCGATTTCCCAGGCGTCGAGGTCGTCGATGAGGCGGTCGAGGCGTGGATCGTGGGGGTGCCAGTCGACCGATTCATCGACCGCGCGGTACAGACGGATGGTTTCCGGGTCGTCGAATTCGGCGTTCTTCTCCCGGACCCGGTGCGGGATCGCGTCGGCGTCCAACGCGTGCAACAAGATCCAGGCGTCACGCTCGAGGCGCATCCGTTGGTCGCTGATGCCGAGACCGCGCATCCGGTTCAGCAGGGCGATCACCTCGCCGGGGAGGAAAAGGCTTTCGCCGCTTGCCAGTTCGGCGATCCGGTGGCGGTACTCGGCGAGCTGATCGATCTTGCGCCCGAGCGCGGTGTCGATCTCGCTGATGGCCGTGGCGAATTCGGCCGGTTGGGCGTGGAGCAGCGCGTCGATCCGGGACAGCGGAACGCCCGCGTCGGCGAGGGTTCTGATCCGGATGAGATCGACCGCCGCCTGCGCGGGGTAGCGGCGATAGCCGGAGGCGTCGCGCTCGGGCTCGGGCAACAGGCCGACCTGGTGGTAGTGGCGTACCGTGCGCACGGTCACGCCGGCGGTCGCCGCGAGTTGGCCGATGGTGAGCACCGCGCCGATCCTAGCGGCGACGAACCTGGTCGATGACATCGCGGATCGCCTCGACCACGGCATCGGGGCGATCGAAGCAGAGCCGGTGGTGCACCGTGTCGGAGAGAATGCGCTGTTGCCCCTGGGAAACCCCGCGTACCATCGCCGCGTCCATTCGCCGCCTGCCGTCGTGGATCTCGGCCAGCGCCTCGGGCGACTGGTGTGGGTCCGGGCCCAGCACGCTGAGTGCCACCAGCGGAATATCGGGAATGTTGGGCCCGGCGTGCAATTCGGCGGCCAGTTCCGGCAATCCGTTGCGCTCGGCGAAGCCCGCCCGGATCCACTCGTCGCTCGCCTTCGCCTCCGTCAATGCTCGCCGCACCGGTTCCGGGTAGTCCGCGAGCAGCCCGGCGGCCATTTCGCGAAGGGTTGTACGCAGGCGTTCGAGCTGCTCGGCATCGGGTGCGGGCGCCGCGGCCGCGGCCAGTCCCATCGCCGGTGGCATGAACTGGTCCCAGTCTCGGTGCAAGCCGTCCATCCAGACCAGTCCGGCCACGTGCCGCGGGTACAGCTGCGCGAACCGGTGCGCGTAGAGGCATCCGAGTGAGTGGGCGGCGAGAACATAAGGGCCCGAGAGTTCGTCGAGAGCGCCCAGCAGCTGGTGCAATTCTGTGGCGACCTCGGTGGCGGTACGGGGCAGGGGCAGCGGATCGCTGTAGCCGGTGCCGCCGCGGTCGTACACCACGGCGCTGGTGAACTGCGAAACCTGCTGCTGCACACCGAAATAGTCGAGTCCGACCGCACTCGCGCCGGGCAGGAAGACCACCGCCGGTCCACCACTGCCCGACCGATGGACGAAAAGGCGATTGCCGTCGATCTCGGTGAACCCGCCGACCGGCGGTGCGGGCTTCGTCGAGGAGATGTCGTTGTTCGTCATGCGACAAGGGTGCAACCCTGACGCTGCGTCAAGGTCAACCTCTGCGTCGGCTACAGCGCGAGCGGAGGCGCGGCGGCAGTGAGTGTGGTCGGCGGGCGGTAGGTACGCCACGCTTGCGCGAGGCGATCGACTGCGGTGGTGAGGGTCTCCAGCGGATGCAGGAAGTGGATCCGCAGATAACGGTCGCTGCCGCCGGTCGGATCGAGCCCGCCGCCGGCCAGGATCGAAATACGGTGTCGCAGTGCGGCTTGCGCGAAGGAGGCGCCATCACCGTGCGGTAGCCGGATCCAGAGCGTCTGTCCGCCCCGGACCCGCGCCACGTCCCATTCGGGGATCCGGCGCGCGAGCTCGGCACACAGGTGGTCGTGGCGGCGCTCGCGTTCGGCGGCCTGGGTGCGCAGCATGCCGTCGCGGCGGGGGAGTAGCTCGGCCGCGGCCAGCTGGGCAGGAAGATTGCCGCCGAGATCGTGCACCGCGCGCAGTCTGGCGAGCTTGGCCACGACGGGGGTCGCCGCGCGTATCCAGCCGATACGTAGTCCGCCCCAGACGCTCTTGCTCAGCGAACCGACGGTGATCACGGTGTCGGCGAACACGGCAAGGGGCGGCGGAGTCTCCTGGCCCGGGAAGCCGAGTTCGGCGAGCACCTCGTCATCGATCAGCGGAATCCCTTCTGCTGCTGATGTTTCCGCGAGACCTCGGCGCACGAGCGTGGAAAGCACCGACCCTGTCGGGTTCTGAAAGGTGGGGATCACGTAGGCGAGTGCGGGCCGACGGTCTCGGATCGCGCCCGCGAAACCGTGCAGTCCGGGCGGCAGTCCGGAGACGACCGCCGCCTCCGCGCGAAAGGCTTCCAACGCCCCCGGGTAGGTCGGGGCTTCCACGAGGACGTGATCGCCGGGCCGAAGGTAAGCCCGGGCGAGCAACGACAGTGCTTGTTGTCCGCCGGCGGTGACGAGGATCTGCCCGGCCTCGGTCGGCAGCCCGCGCCCCCGGTAGTACGCGGCGACGGCCTCCCGAAGCGTCGGATGGCCCGACGGGTAGTAGCCGATGTCGTCGGTCGTCGCGGCCAACGCGGGCAGCATCGCCGCGTAGGACTCGGCCAGTTCGACCGGCGGCCGGTCCGGTGCCGCGCAGGCCAGCGAGATCACGTCGGATCGCGGCTCGAGCAGGTCGAGAAACATCGGCTCACTCGTGGTCGCCGGCGGGTCGATCCGTGGGGTCCCCGCGACCCGGGTGCCACTGCCCTGCCGCCGCACGATCCGGCCTTCGTCCTGCAGCAGGTCGTAGGCCGCTACCACGGTGCTCCGCCCGACCGACAAGGCGACGGCGAGTGCCCGATCCGGCGGCAGCAGCACCCCCGGCGCCAGTTCGCCGTCCTCGATCAGCGCGCGCAACCCCGCCGCGAGCAGGGCGTACAGCGGCCCACGCCCCGCCGACCAGCGACCGAGCCGATCTGTCACGTCAATTGGTTCCATAGGCAGACCAATTATGCGCGATTGGCGCTGGATCGGCGCCCCGTGCGGCCCGACGATGATCACCATGACAGCCTCGAGCACCACCGGTTCCGTCTCGATCCCCGCGGCCATCGCAGCCCTGCCCGGCCCGTTCCAGCAGCACGAGCTGGCAACGGTCAACGACACCGTCGTCCGCGTCGCCCGGCTGGCGGGTGAGTTTCCCTGGCACCACCACGACGAAGACGAACTCTTCCTCTGCTGGGACGGCACGTTCCGCGTCGAACTGGCAGACCGCGCACCCGTGATCCTGCGACCCGGCGAATTGTTCGTGGTGCCCGCGGGAATTCGGCACCGGCCGGTCGCCGACGAGGTCGCGCACGTGCTCTTGATCGAGCGCCCGGAGACCGCGCAGTACGGCAACTGAACGCCGTGCGCACGTCACACCCGCGAGGTCACCGTCCCGGCTTCGACGGGCACCGTGCGAAGGAGTTCGGCCACCTCGGTGGGTGTGGCGGAGGGAAAGAGCTGCCGCACACCGATCATCGCCAGGAGCCGATCCTGATCGGCACCGACGCCCATCCGCGACACCACATCGTGGGCGGCACGGTTGGCCTCGGCGATCTCGTCGGCTTTGCTCAAGCGGGTGAGGTTCTCGCCCACGATCTTGTCGAGGTCGGTGGAGCGCTTGTAGAACAGCGCGGTGATCCCGACCGGCACCGCGCCCATGATCGAGGTCGCGGCGGCGGCGTCGCGATTGCCGAACGCCACCATCGACGCCGCGGCGAGAACCACCACCACGCCGCAGCAACCGCTGATCATGTACGCCCAGAAGAACGCCGTGCTCTGCGCCATCGCGCTGCGTACCTGGCGAAGGTATTCCTCTGTTCGACGACGCGGCGTCCCGGTGTCGCCGGTGGCCGGATCCGCCGGTTCCGAGACGACCGGGGCAGCGGTGTCGCCGGTCATGGTGACTTCGATGGCCCGCTTGCTGACGCGGCGACTGAATGTCGCGGAGAACCACGCAGACACCGCGGCGATCATCGTGGGGATCAGACCACCCACCCCGATCAAGGCCAAGACTTCGTCCACCGTATTCCCCCGAATCGAGCGCCGACACCCCTGTAACGTTCACGCGCACTCTACCCCGCGCCGGTTGTCCACTCGCACAAGGTGATCGGTGTTCATCGTTCGGCTGTCGGTTTGGTTGCCGGGTCGAAGAGGAACGAGATCCGCTCCATCCTGGGCTGACGCTGGGTGTTGTGGAAGGCCGCGATGCGCCACTGGTCGTCGGGTTCGCGCACCAGGGTGTAGGTCTGGGTCTTGGACAGTTCGGCGGGCTTGTCGTCGTCGTAGCGGTCGCCGCGGCTGGTGACGATGGCGACGTCGGCGCCGTAGAAGCGGGCATCGAGGAAGGAGTCCGCGAGCTTGGAGCCTTTCAGGAAGCCGTTGAACAGTGCGCGATGCGCCTCGGTCAGATCCGCGCGGCCCTGGTAGTGGGTGCCGATAAACGTTGTGTAGGTGGCATTTTCGGTGAACGTGGCGCCGAAGGCATCGGCGTCGTTGCGGTCCCAGGCGGCGGTCATCGCGCTGAGCGTGGCGCACACCGCACGCAGATCGGATTCGGTGCCGCCGTCGGGGACGAGGCTCGCGCACTCGGTGACGCCGATGTTGCGCACCTCGGAGGTGTAGCCCAGCCACAGGTAGCCGGCGGCGCCGGCAAGGCCGAGCACGAGGGTGGTGGCACCGAGCGCTCGCCCGATGGTGCGCCGTCGGGATTTGGTGGGGCGGGTGGTGGCGATGGTGGTCATGGGGGCGCCTCTCGACTAACTCTGCATGAAAGAAGTATCTGCGTATAGGAAGAGAATATTGGCACGATTGATCGCTTGTCAACGGCGAGTGGCGGACATGTGAACAAGAGGTCTTGTTAGAAACAAGCCACCGTGCTGTAATCAGCGTCACCTAGACAGAGGAGACGCCATGCAGCGCAGCACGGCAGCCACCGTCCGCCCGGGGTGGGGACGCAGGCTGGGAACGAGGTGGGCGGCGGTGCCTTTGGCGGCGGTGTGCCTGGCGATATCGAGCGTCGGCACCGCCGCCGGTGACCCGTATCCGAGTTTCCCGCCGGATCAGAACCAGCTCCCACAGCTGCCCGCCGAACCCCAGCTCTACGACATGCTGCCGATCCCGGTGCCCGCCGAGGATCCCTGGTACGACGACCCGGCGGGCCTCGATTCCTATGCGCCCGGACAGATCATCCGTTCCCGAACGGTGCAGACACGCCTGCTCGGCCTACCCTTCCCGGTGCATACCGAACAGCTGCTGTTCCGGAGCAACGACGTGCACGACAACCCGATCGCGACCGCGACCTCGGTGATCGTTCCCGGTATCCCGTGGTCGGGCAGTCCGCGGCCGGTGGTGTCCTTCCAGGAAGCCATCGACGCGACCGATTCGTCGTGCAACCCGTCCTACACATTGCAGACAGGCACGATGAAAGAGGCTGCGCTGGCGGTGTATTGGCTCGCGCAGGGGTTCGCGATCAATGTCGCCGACTTCGACGGCAAGTTCAACACCTTCAACACCTACGACGAAGGCAAAATGGTGCTCGACAGCCTGCGCGCCATGAAGAACTCGGCATTGGGCCTGACGGACTCCGGGATCGCGCTCTACGGGTACTCCGGCGGCGGCTCCGGTTCGATCCGGGCGGCTGAACTCCGCGAGAGCTACGCCCCCGATGTGCGGTTGCTCGGCACCGCGGTGGGTGGATTCCCCGCCGATCTGCGAGCCCAGGCCCAGTACGCGATCGCCCAGCGGCCGGGCCTTACCGGCGCCGGTAATTTCACGATGTGGCTCGGGTTCGCCGCGTTGTCGCGGGAATTTCCCGATCAGTTCGACGCGAAGGAATTGCTGACCCCGGAAGGGCAGGCGATCGTGGCGGATATGCGCAGTCGTTGCGTTTACACGATCGCCGCCGCCGGCGCGTACCGGCCGATCAGTGCCTATTTCCAGCCGGGGAAGTCACTCGAAACGGCACCGGGGGTGATGGAGGTTCTCGCGGACCAGAGTCTGGGACACCATATTCCGGACAGCCCGATCTTCTGGTGGCACGGAATCTGGGACGAACTGATCCCGACGTCGGCGGTACTACCGACAGTGCACGACTACTGGAACCGGGGCGCGGATCTGCGGTTCTACACGATGCCGCTGCCGGAACACATCGTCAATGCCGTCGCGGGCTGGCCGCCCGCGGTCGCCTGGACCAGTGCGGTGCTGCGCGGTCTCCCGCCGGGCGAGCGATTCAAAGCCGATATCCCGCTGCCCAACTGAAACGAAAACAGCACGGCGCGCGGAGGGAATGCGCGCCGTGCTGTCGACGATCCGAAACTTTACGCCGAGGCCTGCTCATAGGCCGAGATGACGTCCGCCGAGATCCTGCCGCGGCTGGACACCGTGTGTCCGTTCTGCGATGCCCACGCCCGGATCTCGGTGAGATCGTTGCGACGGGTGGATTCTGCCGCCGGTGCCGCGCCGAGACGACGTGCGGCGCCTGCCTTTGCGCGGCCGGTGCGACGCGCGTACGGAACCCACTGTTCGAACACCTCACGCAACTGTGCCGCGTTGGCATCCGACAGGTCGATTTCGTAGGCCGCCCCATCGATTCCGAATGTGACAGTCGCATCGGCAGCGGACGTGCCATCGAAATCATCGACAAGTGTGACAACGACTTTGCGCGCCATGGGAGTCCTGTTCGTTCGGGTGCCGAGAATTACCGTCGTTGATCTTAGTTGACGACGACACGGGTTATTCGCTCGGCATCAGTGGCGATCAGCTCGCCCGGCGTTGCGGCTCACCGCGGTAGCGGGTGTAGCCGCCGTCGACTTTCAGTAGCTTCCACAGCTGTCGGGTCACCGGGTTCATCATGCCGAGTTCGTCGACCAGCGTTCGGATGTCGCCGAAGAATCCGCTGAGGATCTGACGGGAGGTGGGGCTGCGCCAGAACGCGTCGTCGAATACCTCGTCCGGGATGTCGAACTTGGTGGCGAAGGATTTCGACGGCTTGACCAGTTCGTCGGCCAGCCAGCGCATCGCGATCGGGAACGCCACCGCGCAGACCGCGGTGCGCACCGGGCCCATGCGGGCGATGTGGGTGCGCAGGAACTCGTTGGCGAACGAGATGTGGCGCGCCTCCTCGGCGATATGGATCTGCATGATCCGCAGGAGGGCGGGCTGGGTCTCTTTGCCGGAGCGGATCAGCGCCTTCTGATAGTGATCGATCGGCTCCTCACCGCCGAGGATGCCGATGAACAGAATGGCCCAGAAGTAGCCGCCCGCGACACCGATGAACGGTGACATCACCCGGAACATCGGCCGCATGCCCGGCACATCGTCGCCGATGCGATTGACCAGCTCCTGGAACATCTGGATGTGGTTGCACTCCTCGGTCATCTCGTGGAGGCAGTACCGGAATTCGGGAGAGCCGTTGGGCAAGGTCATGGCGTACTGCATCATCCCGCGGATCAGGATGGATTCGAATGCCAGCCCGACCTTGGCCGCGTTGGCTTGTCGCCACCGCCCTATCTCGATCCGGCGCTCCAGCGGCAGGTTCTGATACCAGCTCGTGGCGCCGAGCGGGTCGAGCTCGCCGGAGAGCTCCCAGCGAGGATCGTCGCGATCGATCGCGAGTTCCGGTGCGTCCCAGTCGATGTCGAGGTAGGGGTCGAACCGGCGATGGACCGACCCTTCCGACAGTGTGTGCAGGGTTTCGGCGTACTCGGCAGCCGCGGTTTTCGAGAACGTCATTGTTTCTCTCCGTTGTCACCTGGACAGCCATCGAGCGGCTGATCCTCAATGTAAATGTAACGCACTGTCGCAGGTAATTCTAGGGGGAGTCAGTCGGCGCGCGGGATGCGTCCGTCGACGTCGGTGAATCCGTAGTCCTCGGCGAGGTCGGCGACTTTCCATGACTTCCCGGAGCGAGTCGACCGGCCCGGGTCGGCGGCCAGTGCCACCACGGCGCGCCCGGGGAACCGCGGGGTCTCGGCGGCGTCGAGATCGAAGGAGCCCTCGCCGGGCAGGGTCACCCGGCGGTGACCGTGCTCGTCGGCCGGGACCAGTTGCAGCAGTTCGGTATCCACGATTCCCGGCCAGATCGAGACGGCGGTCGCACCGGTGCCGTTCAGGTCGTGGGCGAGGTCGGCGGTGAGGCGATCCAGTGCGGTCTTGCCGACGCCGTAGACGGCATTGTGCATGTACCGCCGCGCGCCGGGGGAGGAGACATTGACGATGAGCCCGGCCGACTCGATCAGCAGTGGCGCGGCGAAAACGCTGGCCACGTAGTGCGATCGCACGCCGATTTCGAAGGTCTCGTCCCAAGCCTTGGGCGGCACGTCCCAGAACTTGCGGCCCAGCCAGCGGGCGGCGGCGGGGGAGTTGTAGACGTTGTTGACCAGCACGTCGAGACGGCCCTGTTCCTCGCGGACCCGGGCGAAGAGCTTTTCGACCGCATCGTCGTCGCGGTGATCGCAGACCGCCGCGACACCGTGCCCGCCGAACTCGGTGACCATCGCGGCGGTCTCCTGCACGGTGCCGGGCAGTCTGCCCGGCTCGGTGGTGCGCCCGGTGACGTACACGGTCGCGCCGGCCGCGCCCAGTTCGAGGGCGATGCCTTTGCCGATGCCACGACTTGCCCCGGTGACGACCGCGACGCGCCCGGCCAGAATCTTGGGTGTTCCGCTCATGACCTCCGGACACTACCGTCAAATCAGAACACGTTCTAGAAATTGGAGGCGGTAGTGGAACAGAGATTCCTCGACACGGGCGGAATCCGGATGCATGTCACCGAGCAGGGGCAGGGCTACCCGGTCGTGTTCTGTCACGGCTTTCCGCACACCGGGTTCATCTGGCACCGGCAGATCGAAGCCGTGGCCGAGGCGGGATACCGGGCCATCGCGCCCGACCTGCGCGGGTACGGCCGAACCGAGGCGCCCGCTGATGTCGCCGCCTATACCAATGCGGCCGTGATCGGCGACCTCCTGGCGCTCCTCGACGACATCGGCGCCGAGAAGGCCGTGTTCGTCGGCCTCGATTTCGGTGCGCAACTAGTGTGGGAACTGTCGCTCCGCGCTCCCGAGCGGGTCGAAGCCGTTGTGGTGCTGAACAATCCGTACTCGCCACGCCCGCCGCGCCCGCCGTCCGCGTTCTGGACCAAGGCCGCCCAGCGTCACTTCCTGCACCTGTCCTATTTCCAGCAACCCGGCGTCGCCGATGTCGAACTCGCCGCACGGCCGCGGGAATTCCTGTCCCGCGTCTACTTCTCCCTCTCCGGCGACTACCACTATCTCGACACCTGGAAGAACCCGCCGGGTCTGGGTTACCTGGATGTGCTGCCCCAGGCGCCCGCGCTGCCGTGGGCCTGGCTCACCGAGGACGAATTCGACACCCTCGCCACCGAATTCGAACGGACCGGTTTCACCGGAGGCTTGAACTGGTACCGCAACCTGGATCGCAACTGGGAGCTCTCCGAGCCTTTCGCCGACGCCCGGATCGAGGTCCCGACGTACTTCCTCTACGGCGAGAACGATCCCGACATGGAGGGCTTCAGCGGTCGTGACCCCCTCGCCACGCTCCGTGCCAATGTCACCGACCTTCGCACAGTCGTGGAACTTCCGGGCGCGGGCCACCTCGTCCACCTCGAGCGAACCGACGCGGTCAACGACTTCCTGATCGCCGCGCTACGGGAGGTCGGCGTCGATCAGCGCGCGCGGTCGTAGGTCAGGAAATCTCGCGGTGAGCCTGCTCGCGTAGTCGTTCGGTGGAAAACCGCGAAGTGGCGGTACTTTTGATGGGAGGCAGATCAGGCGAACCACGGGAAAGGACGCGGCCTCTTGGAGATTGCGCTCGGAGCCGATGAACGGACGGCGAGCTAGTGTTCGCGCGCTGGGGCGATCTGGTCCATCGATTCCGGTTCGCGGTACTCGGCGTCGTCGTGGCCGCATTGCTGGCGCTCGGCGGGTACGGCCTGGGATTGCACGATGAGCTGAGCTCGGGCGGCATGGATGATCCCGGCTCGGAATCCGCGCTGGCAGGGCGTTTGGCGGACAGTGCCTTCGGTCGCAACCACGACCTCGATGTGGTGGTGCTCTACACCGCGCCGCCCGGCCGGACCGTCGACGATCCCGAGTTCAGCCGCAAGATCGTCGACAACCTCAACAGCCTGCCTCGTGCGTATCCCGGCGCGATCTCCGGCGTCAACGGGGCCTACTGGCCGACGGAAACGGGCCGGGCGAGTGGTTCGCTGTTCGCGACCCCTGACCGCACCCGTGCGGTCGCCGCCGTGGCCATCGTCGGCGACAACGACACCGAGATGCTGCGCAACACCAGAAAGGTGAAGGACGCCTTCACGATTCCCGGTGTCGATGTGCAGGTGGGCGGCCTGCAGCCGGTGGCGGGAACACTCAACGACACCCTGTCCGACGACATTCGGCGGATGGAAGTCCTCGCCTTCCCGGTGGTCGCCCTGCTGCTGTTCTTCATCTTCGGCGGTGTGGTCGCGGCCGCGCTGCCGTTGATCGTGGGTGGGTTGACGATGGCGGGTGCGAGCGGGATCGTGCGCACCTTCACCTACGTCACCGAGGTGAACTCTTTCGTCGCGCCGGTGGTGTCGATGATCGGCGCCGGATTGGCCATCGACTACGGGCTGTTCATCGTGAGTCGCTTCCGTGAGGAACTCGCCGAAGGCTACGACACCGCGTCGGCGGTGCGGCGCACGATGACGACGGCGGGGCGCACCGTGGTGTACTCCGCGACGATGATCATCGCCAGCGCGGGCGGCATGCTCTTGTTCCCGCAGGGGTTCCTGAAATCCATCGCCTACGGCGCCATCGCGACCGTGTCGCTGGCGGCGCTCACCGCGATCACCCTGTTGCCCGCGATGCTCGCGATCCTCGGTGCGCGCGTGGATCTGTGGGGCAGTAGACGGCTGCGGCGAACGAAGTCCGCGCACGAAGTGGAGAACGGTTTCTGGGGTCGGAGCACCCAGTGGGTGATGCGGCATCCGGTGAAGGTCGCGGGTGTGCTGTGCGTGGTGTTGGTGCTGCTGATTCTGCCCGCCCGCAACCTCGCCTTCGGTGGCTTCAGCGAACGATATCTACCGCCGGACAACAGCACTCGCGTCGCGCAGGAGCAGATCGACGCGACCTTCCCCGGCCGCCGATCGGATCCGATCGACCTGGTCTTCGTCTCCGACGACAGCGTCGCGATCGGCGCGGCCCTGAAACTGGCCAACCGGGCACCCGGGCTGGCGGCGAAGTTCGAACTGCCGTCGCGCTCGCCGGTGCAGTCCGATGTCTACCGCACCACAACGACGCTCACAGACTCCGATGCGGCCGGTGACACCATCGAGTACCTGCGCGGCATCGAACTTCCCGACGGGGTCCAGATGCTCGTCGGCGGTGTCCCCACCATCCAGAAGGACAGCATCGACGCGCTGCTCGAGCGCATCCCATGGATGATCGCCCTCGTCCTGCTCGTCACCACCTTGCTGATGTTCCTGACCTTCGGTTCGCTGGTCCTGCCGATCAAGGCCGCCCTCATGAGCGCGCTCGGCCTCGGCTCGACGCTGGGCATCCTCACCGTGATCTTCATCGACGGTCACGGCGCGAGTCTGCTGAACTTCACCCCGCAACCCATCCAGGCCAACATGCTGGTGATGATCATCGCCATCATCTACGGCCTGTCCACCGACTACGAGGTCTTCCTGCTCTCGCGGATGGTCGAAGCGCGGGCCGCGGGTGCCTCCACGACAGAGGCTGTTCGCATCGGCACCGCCCACACCGGCCGCATCATCACCGCCGCCGCGCTGATCCTGCTCGTCGTCACCGGCGCCTTCGCCTTCTCCGACCTCGTCCTCATGCAATACGTCGCTTACGGCATGATCGCCGCGCTCATCATCGACGCCACCGTGCTGCGCATGCTCCTGGTCCCCGCGACGATGAAACTGCTCGGCGACGACTGCTGGTGGGCTCCCACCTGGATGAAGGCCGTCCACGCCAGATTCGGACTGGGCGAATCACCGTCCTCGGCAACGACAGCGGCAGATTGTCGGACCTCTGACATACGGTGACCGAAGATCTGTCACGCCGTGTGTTCGGTTGCCATGAACGGAGTACTGATGAGCCGCCATATTCAGATCACCTTCGACGCGCACGATCCGGCCGCGCTGTCGACCTTCTGGCGGGATGCGCTGGGATACGTGCATCCGGGGCCGCCGGGCGTCGAGGTGCCCGCCGGGGTGGACCCGCTCGTGGTTTGGGATCAGTTCCTCGCGCGGATCGGGGTTCCGGCGCAGGAGCGGAACTCGAAATCGGCGATCGAGGATCCAGAGGGTCACGGTCCGCGGGTGTTCTTCCAGCGGGTACCCGAGGGCAAGGTCGCGAAGAACCGGGTTCACCTCGATGTGCGGGCGGCGCCCGGGTTGCAGGGGGACGAGCGGATGGCGGCGTTGGAGACCGAGTGCGCGCGACTGGTCGCGCTGGGTGCGCAGCGGGTCGAGCGCTTCGAGCCCGAGCCGCCGATGAGTGCCGGGTGGATCGTGATGACCGACCCCGAAGGCAACGAGTTCTGCCTCGATTAAATTTGACAATCTTGTCAGAGTTAGAGGCGGGCGGCTAACTTCGACCTCATGAAACACGCTCCGATACGCGCACTGGCCCTGCTCACCACCGGTCTTCTCGCCGGTGCGTTCGGCTACGGTGCCGCGAATCTGGTCCCGACTTTTCATCGGGTCCCGCTGCAGATGCGCCTGGAATTCCACACCGAGCTCATGCAGAACAACAGCATCAGCATGCAACTCACCATGGCCGCCGCCGCGCTGAGCTGCCTCGTCCTGGCCATCGTGCAGACGGGCAGGGACCGGGCGCTCGCCGCGGCGGCCGCGCTACTCGTTGTCGGATCGTTCCTCATCACCCGGCTCGGCAACGTGCCGATCAACCACAAGATCAACGCCTGGGCTGTCGACGGCGCGCCCGCCGACTACGCCGACATCCTCGCGCGGTGGGATCTGTTCCACTTCCTGCGGACCGGGACAGCGCTGGCCGCGTTCGCGCTGATCATCACCCTGGTGGTGTGGCGTGCCGAGGAGCAGAAGCGAGAGTTTCGCCGTGCGGACGAGGGGGTCGGGGCTACCGTGAGTTGACCACGACGGCGTGGTCACGTGGCTGCCACCGGAAGGAAGCCCGGGGATGCGGTATTTCGACTTTCGCGGAACTTCGATCGCCTATGACGAGGCGGGTGCGGGGCCCCCGATCGTCTTCCTGCACAACCTCGGCGGCGATCGTCACATCTGGCGTGCGCAATTCGACGCCCTGCGGCAGACGCATCGGGTCTTCGCGATCGACCTCATCGGCTACGGCGATTCCGACGCTCCCGACAACGGATACACCGTCGAGAACTATCTGGCCATGGTCACCGCGTTCTTCGAGGAGCAGGATCTGCGCGATGTGACGCTGGTCGGCCACTGTTTCGGCAGTGCGCTGTCGCTGCTCTACACACAGCGCAATCCCGACCGGGTGCGGTCACTGGTGCTGAGCAGCCCGCTGACCCCGGCCACTCTGCGGCCGACCCGCACCGCGTGGGCGGCGCGACTGGGTCGGCGCGTGCACATCGACGCACTGCTTGCCCGTGTGCGCATTCCCGGCCCGCTGGCGGGACTGATCGTGGCAGAACAGCTGGGCTCGGAGAGAGCGCCGCACGCGGCGGACATCGTCGCGCACCTACGCGAGAGCTGGACCGAACCCCGCCGGCTGATGGTCACCGCCGCGATCTCCCGGGAGATCCCGCGGCTCGGCGAACTGGACGAGTTCGTGCCGCCCCCCGGCTTTCCGTCCATCACCACGGTCTGGGGCAGCCGCAATCGAGTGCTGTGCGCTCGCGCCGGCGCCACGCTGAACCGCACGTTGGCGCCGTCGCGGGCGATCGTCGTGGAGGGTGCGGGGCACCTGGTGATGGTCGAGGCGCCCGATCAGGTCACCGCCGCGGTGCGCACCGCGACGACGGGCGCCCGCGTCGTCGATTCCTAGTACGAACGAACCACCGCCGGGCGTGAATCCCGCTCCGCCGCGACATGCGGCGGAGCGGGCGCTGTTGCTCGGTGAACCGAACTTGTCGGTGCGCGAAGTTAGTCTGCTCTCATGGACGGACCGGACTCTGCGCTACGCCGCTTGACCCGCGAGGCGGGAAAGCTGTTGCGGCCATACGGCTTTCACGGAACGGAAGCATCCTGGACCCAGGTCACCGAGGGCGGGGTCGCCTCGATCCGCCGCACCCGCGTCCAGCGGACCTGGACAGACGGTCAGCAGGCGCTCGGATTCGGTCTCGAGCTCAGCGCGACGCCGACCGCCTGGTGGGAATACCGCGCGTGGCGTGACGCTGTGCGCGACCTCCCGCCGGCGGCGCTCGAGCAAGCCACCGGTCCCGGCGTGATCGACAACCACGGCCTGAGCGCGGAGCTGACCGAGTTGTGGTGGCTGCGCGTCGATCCGGCCCACCGGGAGCGCCCCGCACTCCAGGCCGACGTCGACGCCGTGCGCGCCGATTTGCCGGTGCGCGTCCATGCCTACGCGCGCCGGGCACTGCGATTACTCGAACCGGACGCCTATCTGGACGAACTACTGGCGGACCCGAATCCACGGCCTGCCGTGCTGGAGGCGATCATCGTTCTGCTCGCCGAACACGGGCCGGGATCGCGACTCGACGATGCGGTGACCCAGTTCCGATTATCCGTCGCCGACCCGAACGAGTCGGGCGCCGAGGACGTCATCGCCTACCTGCGCGGCCGAGCCGTTCCGGTCTGATCGCCCTGCTCGAGCAGCCGGACGGACGGCTCGCCATTATCATTCCGCCCGTGGGAGATGCGGTACAGGAAGATGCTCGGCGGATTCGCCCCGGCAACCGGAAGGACTTCGGTGTCGCCGCCGAACTCTTGGCGGCCTCCTTGGCGAATGATCCGGCGACCCTGTGGCTGCACCCGAAGGAATCCAGCCGCAGAACCCGGCTCGTCCGCTCGTTTCGATTCTCGCTCGATGACGCCCGCGATTGCAGCGACGGCGTCGACCTCGCGCTCGACAGCACCGGCGCGATCGTCGGCGTCGCGGTATGGCTGGCCACCTTTCACATCCTGCCGCGAGCGACGCTGGGCCGACAGCTGAGATCGATCCACACCTACGGTTCGCATGCCGGACGTGCCAGTGCCGGTGCGCGCGCGACCTACGCGGCAGGTGTGCAGGAGCAGCATTGGCACTTGCTGGCCGTGGGCGTCTCCGCGGCGGCGCGTGGCCACGGACACGGACGGGATCTGATCGCGGCGGGAATGTACCGAGCTGCCGCGGACGGCGTCCCCGTGCACCTGGAAACGACGAATCCCCACAACCTGTCCTTCTATGAACGCCTCGGATTCGAGACGACCGGGGTGCTCGACCTTCCGGGTGGCGGCCCGCGCAGATGGCTCATGCGTCAAGTGCCGCAACCGATCCCGAATCCCGCTCGGGACAGGCGACCGCGCAATACCTGAAGGCGCTACGAAACGCGAGAAGTTCGCGATGGAAATTGTTGTGGAAATCCATGACAATTCCGCGGAAAGGGAATTGGAACGTCAAAACCTGTGCACGGTGATAGCGGTCTGCGTGGTGGCCGTGATCTGATCGAGATGTCCCGAAGCTGGGATGCTTCACAGAGTGCAAATAAGGATGACCGTATGAACTCCAGAATTTCCCGTCCGCTCGCCGTCGCCGCGATCGCGCTGTCCGCCGGTGCGATCGGCGCAGGCACCGCCACGGCCGCGGCGCCTGCGCCCGTCTCGGGTTCGGTGGAAGTGTGTGTCCCCCTTCCGCTCCCGGTGCTCGAGGTCAGCTTCTGCCTGTAACCGACTGACACGGCTAAATGCGGCGGTGGCGACACCGTTCACGGAGTGAAGATGTGCGCGGCTCCGGTTCGGATCCGCCACCGCCGCACCGTTGTGGACCCGCAGGCCCGCGGGTTTCTTTGTCGGAAAGCATCATTGATCCAGCCTTCTCTTACTCTTTGTCACAAGTGAAGGTTGGACGGGGGATTGTCGTTCACGGTAGTTTGGGGGCTTGCCCAGTGATCTGGGTGGGAAGGATTCATCATGGCTGGCGCAACGTCCATCGAGCCGTTCCTGACCGTTTCGGGGCGGCCGGTGTCGAACCCCTTGAAGGATGTACGGACGATATCCCGCCAGATGGTGGTGCATTTCATCGAGAATGTCGTGCCGTGCGGCACGCTGCCCGGCGAAGCACTCGACGGAGACGTCACCACGGTGACCCGCGTCTGTCTCGAGCTGACCAGGAGCATGCTCGACGGCCGCGATATCCCGGGACGGGTCGAGCGAGTACAGGCCGCCGCCGCCGATTGGGCGCGCGAGGGAATCCCGATCGACACCATTCACGACGCCGTGCACGAGGGCTTCAAACTGGGCTTCGATCTCGTCATCACCAACGTCACCAATCATGACTACGACACCGTGGTCGGGGTGGCTCGGCGGCTGATGGACGCCCAGAAGATGATCACCTCGGCGGTCTCGGTGGCCTACGTCCGCGAATTGCGATCGGTGGACAGTGAGCACCACACCGCGGTGCACACCCTCACGTCGGCGCTGCTCGGCGGCCAGAACACGTCGACGATGGCGCGCGAATGTGGCATCGAGGTCGCCGATCGCTATCACGTGATGGCGCTCGAACTCCCGCCGCACGCAGAGGAATTCGATCCCACTCTGGACGCGAAAGTCGTCGCGCGACGGAAATTGCGCCGCGTGCAGGCAGAACTGGCGGACCGCTGTGACGGGAAGGTGCTGTCGCTGTTGAGCGTGGACGGCGGCACGCTACTGTTGCCCGCGCACGAATTCACCCAGGTGGAATTGGATGAGCTGATCGTGCACCTGTCCGCCGCGGCGCAGGTGCCGGTGCGTGCGGTGGCGACGTCGGCGACGCCGTCCGAAATCCCGCACGCCGCCGAGCAAGTCCATGAACTCGTCGAAATCGTGCATCGGTTCGGTGGTCCGAGCAAGGTATATCGCCCGCACGAATTGGCCTTCGAATATCAGCTGACCCGGCCGGGCCCCGCGCGCGATTATCTGAGTTCCATCGTCGATTCCCTCGAAGCGCATCCGGAACTACTACGCACGCTCGAGGTGTACATGTCCACGAATATGCAGCGGTCACGGACCGCGCGCATGATGTTCATCCACACGAACACCGTCGACTACCGATTGAAAAGGATCGGCCAGATGACCGGGTTCGACCTCAACGACGTGTCCGGTCTGTGTCATCTGCGCGCCGCTCTGTTGATCCGGGCCCACCGCGGGTCCGGATCAACAGAGCTCTATCGGCCCCCGAGCGAAACCAGTTCGCGCGCGGGCTGATCACATCGGGTAGAGCGGGTGCTTACGCGGGTTGAACTCCGGCTTGACCGGCGGCTTGTCGCGCAGCAGGCGCAGTGCGTGCCGGATCTCGAGGCGGGTGCGTGAGGGCTCGATCACCGCGTCGATGTAGCCGCGCTCGGCGGCGACCCACGGGGTGGCGATGGTCTCGTTGTACTGGTTGATCATGAAATCGCGCGCCGCGGCGCGGTGTTCCTCGGGGACAGCGGCCAATTGGCGTTTGGCGGCGAGGTCGACCGCACTTTCGGCGCCGATCACGGCGATCCGGGCGGTCGGCCAGGCGAAGCTGACGTCGGCACCGACCTGACGGCAGCCCATCATTCCGTAGGCGCCGCCATAGGACTTGCGCACCACCAGGCTGATGATCGGTACTGTCGCCTCGATGATCGCGCGCGGCATCCGGCCGCCCCGGATGATCACGCCCGCGTCTTCCTGATCGAGGCCCGGCAGCACGCCGGGAGTATCGGTGACGAAGATCAGCGGGATGTTGAAGGCGTTGCACAGCCGGATGAAGTAGGTGCCCTTGTCGGAGCACGCGGCGTCGACGGACCCGCCGAGGACCAGTGGCTGATTGGCGATCACGCCGACCGGATAGCCGTCGACCCTGGCGAACCCGGTGATCAGGTTCGGGGCGAAAGACGCTCGGATCTCATGGAATTCACCATCGTCGAACAGACGCAACAGGACGTCGTGCATGTCGTAACCCGCACGATCGGAATCCGGGATGATCGTCTCGAGTTCCAGGTCGTAGGCGGTGATGTCGGGTTCGAGGCCGGGATTGACGATCGGCGGCTGTTCGAGGCAGCTCGACGGCATATAGCTGAGGTAGTTGCGGGCCCAGTCGAAGGCTTCCTGCTCGTTGTCCGCGACGTGATGCAGGGTGCCACGCTTGGCCTGCACCTCCGCGCCGCCGAGCGCCTCGGCGCTGATGTCCTCACCGTTGACGGCCTTGATCACGTCAGGCCCGGTGACGAACATGTAGGTGTCCTTCGTGCCGACGAGCACGTCGGTATTGATCGGTCCGTAGACCGAGCCCGCCGCGCATTTGCCGAGCATGATCGACACCTGCGGCACATAGCCCGACAACTTCTCCAGAACCCGGGTCATATCGCCGAACGAGGCGAGCGAACCGGCCGCGTCCTGCACCCGCGCGCCGGGGGATTCGTTGATCGTCACCACCGGGCAACCGTTGTCGAACGCGAGTTTGAGCGCCTGCATGAACTTGCGCGCCGCCGTGATACCGACCGACCCGCCGTACACGGTCGGATCATGAGCGATCACGATCACTGTCCGGCCATGGATCAGCCCACGACCGGTCACCAGTCCGTCGCCGTAGAGGGCATCGGGCTGTCCGGGCTGACGTGCCAACGCTCCGATTTCGATGAATGTCCCAGGGTCGAGCAGCATGTTCATCCGCTCGCGAACGCTCGGAACGCCCTTCTTCGCTCGCTTCGCTACGGCGGCCTCACCTGCTGGTTCCGCGGCGATCGCCAGAATCTCGGCCAGCCCGTCGAGCTTCGCCTTGGTACTTACCACGCTTACTGCCACCTTCCAACCAACTCAAATGCTGTGCGCGACGGTAGTCGAATCACGGTGTGGCAGCGCGATAAGCGGGGGAGGCGGGAGAGGTCACAAAGTCTCGGCCGGCGATCTCATCGCATTCTCTACACCGAGCTCAGCGGTCTTCGTGGGTGGACGCGGTGACCGGCCAGATCGGCAGGCGAAGGGCGGCGGTGGCGGTGGCGGGCACGACAGGGTCGTTCGGTGCCACCGCGGCGATCCGCTGGTAGGGATCGCCGGGTGCGGGGCGTGGATCCGGTTCGCCCTTGTTGGGCCACAGCGCGGCCGCGCGTTCGGCCTGGGCGGCGATCGTCAGTGACGGATTGACACCGAGGTTGGCCGAGATCGCCGAACCGTCGACGACGCTGAGACCGGGGTAGCCGTGGACCCGGTGATAGGCGTCGATGACGCCGTCGCTCGCATCGGTACCGATCACGCAACCGCCGATGAAGTGCGCGGTCATCGGGACGTTGAACACATCGGGCCAGGTACTGCCCGGTGTGGCACCGAGTTTCGCGGCGACGTGCCGGGTCGCCTCGTGCCCGGGCGGGATCCACGAGGGGTTGGGTTCGCCGAAACCCTGCTTGCTGGTGAACCGGCGACCGAACACCCCGCGCCGGGTGTAGGTGGTGATCGAATTGTCCAGGCTCTGCATCACCAGCAGGACCAGCGTGCGCTCGCTCCACCGGGTGGTGCGCAGCAGTCGCACGGTCTGCACCGGGTGCCGCCCGGCGATGAGCAGCACCCGCGACCATCGCGGCAGGCGGTGATCGCCGTCGACCAGATAGGTGTTGAGCAATCCCATGGCATTGGATCCCTTGCCGTAGCGCACGGGTTCGACGTGGGTGTTCGGCGTGGGGTGGAACGAGGACGTGATCGCCACGCCCTTGGTGATGTCGACGGCGGGGTCGACCTCGGTGCGTCCGGCACCGAGGATGGCTTCGGAGTTGGTGCGCGTGAGCACACCCAGTCGGGGGGAGATCCCGGGAAGCACCGCGGTGTCGCGCATGCGGAACAGCAGGTGCTGGGTGCCCCAGGTGCCCGCGGCCAGGACGACATGTCGCGCCGACCGGGTGGCGCGGTGTTTGCGGATCCAGCTCCCGGTGCGTTCGGTGTCGACCAGCCAGCTGCCGTCGGGTCGGGGCCGGATCGCGGTCACCGTGGTCATCGGCGAGACCACGGCGCCGGCCCGCTCCGCCAGCCCGAGGTAGTTCTTGACGAGGGTGTTCTTGGCGCCGTGACGGCAGCCGGTCATGCATTCCCCGCACTCGATGCAGCCGGTGCGCTCGGGACCGACGCCGCCGAAGTAGGGGTCGGCGGCGGTCCGGCCGGGTTCGCCGAAATACACCCCGACCGGGGTCGGGACGAAGGTGTCGCCGACTCCCATCTCGTCGGCTACCGACTCGATGATCGTGTCGGCCGGAGTCATGTGCGGATTGCGCACGACGCCGAGCATGCGGCGGGCCTGGTCGTAATGGGGGCTGAGCTCGGCGTCCCAGTCGGTGATATCGGCCCACTGCCGGTCGCCGAAGAACGCCGATCCGGGTTTGTACAGGGTGTTGGCGTAGTTGAGCGAACCACCGCCGACCCCGGCGCCTGCCAGGATGAAGCAGTCGCGCAGGCGGTGAATGCGCTGGATGCCGTAGCAACCCAACCGTGGGGCCCACAAATACCGGCGCAGATCCCAGTTGGTCGCGGCGAAGTCCGCGTCCGCGAACCGGCGACCGGCTTCGAGGACACCCACGGTGTATCCCTTTTCCACCAGGCGCAGGGCAGTGACGCTGCCACCGAACCCGGATCCGACGATCAAGACGTCGTAGTCGTAGGAAGGGGCGGCGGCGTTGCCGGAAGAGTCTGCTGACACGGACCCGACGGTAGAAGCCCGCGTGCCGACGCGACTGATTCGGCGCGCCGACTGGCAGAACTCACGATCTCGGGCGCGTAGTTATGGCACGGATGACAGCCGAAGGCCCGCCCACGTCCCGCACCTGGTGGGACGGGTGGGATGCCACCTCGAATATGTTGTAGGTCAACATGATTGATAGGATTTCGCAGTGAGTGGATGGTCCGGGACCGCAGACCTTGGCCGTCCACTCACTCAGGGGAGATACTTGTTCAACCAGCGGGCATCGCGACGCCTGCCAGCGGTCATCTCAGCGCCTCCGGCCGCTCGCGTTCGTCAGGTTGTATGGTGCTCGGCGGCCGCTCGTGCCTTGGCTACGTGCCGGTAACCCGCGCACGGTGCTTGTATATGGGGCACGGGGGTGCAGACTGCGCACGGACCGGGAGTTGCAAATCTCACCCGCAGGACGATGTCCTGGGTAAATGGAAGGAGTCGGCGAGTGTTCAGCCGTATCGCCATCGTGAATCGGGGCGAGGCCGCTATGCGCCTCATCCATGCCGTCCGTGATCTGGCGGCGGCAACCGGGCTACCGATCGAAACCGTAGCCCTGCACACCGACGTGGACCGGAACGCCACCTTCGTCCGGGAAGCCGATATCGCCTACGACCTCGGTCCGGCCTCGGCACGCCCGTATCTCGACCTCAAAGCCCTCGAGAATGCCCTCGTGGCCACCAAGGCCGACGCGGCCTGGGTCGGCTGGGGCTTCGTCGCCGAGGATCCGGCGTTCGCCGAACTGTGCGACCACATCGGCGTCACCTTCGTCGGGCCGAGCGCCGAGGCGATGCGCAAGCTCGGTGACAAGATCGGCGCCAAGCTGATCGCCGAGGAAGTCGGCGTGCCGGTCGCGCCGTGGAGCCGGGGCGCGGTCGACACCGTCGAAGACGCCATCGAAGCGGCCACCGCGATCGGCTACCCGCTGATGCTGAAGGCCACCGCCGGCGGTGGCGGGCGCGGCATCCGCGTGATCACCAACGAGGCCGAACTCGTCGACGCCTACGAGCGCACCAAGCAGGAGGCCGCCCGCGCCTTCGGCAGCGGCGTCGTCTTCCTGGAGCGCCTGGTCACGGGCGCCCGGCACGTCGAGGTCCAGGTGATCGCCGACGGTCAGGGCACCGCGTGGGCGCTGGGCGTGCGCGATTGCTCGGTGCAGCGACGCAATCAGAAGGTGATCGAGGAATCCTCCTCTCCCGTGCTGAGCGCCGAGCAGACCGCCGAACTCAAGGGCTCCGCCGAGCGCCTGGCGATCGCGGTCGGGTACTGCGGCGCGGCGACCGTCGAGTTCCTCTACCACCCCGGTGACCAGCTGTTCGCCTTCCTCGAGGTCAACACCCGCCTGCAGGTCGAGCACCCGATCACCGAGCTCACCACCGGTTTCGACCTGGTGCACGCGCAGCTGCGGGTTGCCTCGGGCATCAAGCTCGAGGGTGTGCCACCCGTCGAGCGCGGCCACGCCATCGAAGCCCGCCTCAACGCCGAAGACCCCGACCGCGACTTCGCGCCCGCGCCCGGCCGCATCGTGCGCCTCGATCTGCCCGCGGGCCCCGGTATTCGCGTCGACACCGGCGTCAGCCAAGGCGACACGATCCCCGCCGACTTCGACTCGATGATCGCCAAGATCATCGCCTACGGCCGCGATCGCGCCGAGGCCCTCGGCCGGCTGCGCCGGGCCATGGCCCAGACCCGCGTCGTCATCGAAGGCGGCGCGACGAACAAGAGTTTCGTCCTCGACCTGCTCGACCAGCCCGAGGTCATCGACGCCAGCGCCGACACCGGCTGGATCGACCGGGTACGCGGCGAAGGCCGCCTGGTGACCCATCGGCACTCCACCGTCGCGCTGGCGGTGGCCGCGATCGACGCCTACGAGGAAGACGAGCGGGTCGAGCGGCATCGACTGCTCTCGACCGCGTCCGGCGGACGTCCGCAGGTGCAGCACGAGAGCGGACGGCCGCTGGATCTGAAGCTGCGTGGCGCGGGATATCGCGTGCGCGTGGCCCGGATCGGCGCGCACCGCTTCCGCGTCGGCATCGAGGCCGGTGGCGAATTGCGCACCGCCGATGTCGATCTGGAGCGTTTCGATCACCACACCGGCCAGATCGTCGTCAACGGCACCCGCTACCGCCTGATCACCGGCACCCACGGACCCACCCATGTGGTGGACGTCGACGGCGTGACCCACCGGATCAGCCGCGACGAGGGCGGTGTCGTCCGCTCGCCCGCCCCCGCGCTGGTCGTCGGCACGCCGCTCGAGGTCGGCGCCGAGGTCGAGGCCGGAGCGCCGGTGCTGGTGCTGGAGAGCATGAAGATGGAAACGGTGCTGCGCGCACCGTTCCGGGCCCGGCTGAAGGAATGCGCGGTCTCGGTCGGCACCCAGGTCGAAGCGGGCGCCCCGCTGCTGCGGCTCGAGCCGCTCGCCGACGACGACGAAGCCGCCGAAGCCGAGACCACCGGCACCGTCGAGCTCGATCTGCCCAGCGCGGCAACACCATTGCGCGCCCACGAGCGCGTGGCCCGCGGCCTGCAGGACCTGAGCAGCCTGCTGCTCGGCTTCGACGTGGACCCGCACGACGACCGCCGCGTCCTCGACGACTACCTCACGGCGCGACGCGAAGCCGTCGCCGACAGCCTGCGCCCGCTCGCCGAAGAGCTCGAACTGGTGCAGATGTTCGCCGATCTCGCCGAGCTGAGCCACAATCGGTCGGCCGACGACGATCACGTCCAGGGCCACGTCCACAGCGCCCGTGAGTACTTCCACACCTACCTGCAGAGTCTCGATGTCGAGCGGGCCGGGCTCCCCGAGTCGTACCAGGCCAAACTCGGCACGGCGCTGCGCCACTACGGCGTCACCGAGCTGGACCGCACACCCGATCTCGAAGCGGCGGTCTTCCGGATCTTCCTCGCTCAGCAGCGTCCCACCGACACCGTCACCGTCGTCACCGCGCTGCTGCGCGAATGGCTGACCGAGCCGATGCCCGACCAGGTGCTGCGCGAACCCGTCGGCCTGGCGCTCGAGCGTCTCGTCGCGGCGACGCAGGTGCGTTTCCCGGTGATCGCCGATCTCGCCCGCGGTCTGGTCTACGCCTGGTACGGCCAGCCGCTGCTGCGCCGCAACCGCGCTCGCGTGTACACCAACGTCCGCAAGCACCTGAGCTACCTGGACGCGAACCCGGCCGCCGACGATCGCGGCGCCCGGATCGCCGAAATGGTGCGCAGCACCGAACCCCTGGTGCGGTTGCTCGGCCAGCGGCTCGAGCGCGACAAGCCCGACCACACCTCGATGCTCGAGGTGCTGACCCGGCGTTACTACGGCAACAAGGGCCTCACCGGCGTCCGCACCGAACAGGTCGGCGACACCACGTTCGTCGTGGCCGAACGCTACGGTTCGACGCTGGTCTCGACCGCCGTCGGCTTCGACAAGCTCGACGCCGCACTGGACGGGCTCGCCGAACTGGCGAGCGGCGCCGTCTCCATCGACGCCGACATCTACCTCAGCTGGGAATCGCAGCCCGAGGACTTCGACGCGATGGCCGCGGCCCTGCAGGAGGTGCTGGGCGCGCACCCGGTACCGAATCAGGTGCACCGGATCACCGCCACCGTCGCGGGCAGCGGCGGTTCGGTCATGCACCACCACTTCACCTTCCGTCCGTCGGTGACGGGGATGGCCGAGGAACGGCTGATCCGCGGACTGCACCCCTACATCGCGCAGCGGATGCAGCTGGAGCGGTTGCGCAAGTTCGACCTCACCCGGTTGCCGTCCTCGGACGAAGAGGTCTACCTGTTCCGCGGCGTGGCCAAGGAGAACCCCTCCGACGAGCGCCTGATCGCCTTCGCCCAGGTCCGTGACCTCGCGGCATTGCGCGATCACGACGGCCGGTTGGTCGCCCTGCCCACCGCCGAGAGCGCCATCGCCACCTGCGTCGACTCGATCCGGCGGGCCCAGTCGCGGTTCCCCTCGGCCAAGCGACTCAACACCAACCGCATCGTGATGTACATCTGGCCGCACATGGATGTCACCCGCGCGGAGCTCGAGACCATCGGCGGCCACGTGCTGCCGACGGCCGCGGGCGCCGGGCTCGAGGAGATCCTGCTCATCGCCCGCCAGCGCGATCCCGAGACCGGCGAGCTTACCAAGGTCGGCGTGCGGATCTCGTTCCGTCCCGACGGCGGATCCGAGGTGACGGTCGGCGAACGGACCGACGAACCCGTCGAGCCGTTGGACGAATACCGGCAGAAGGTGCTGCGCGCCGCGGCCCGCAACACCGTGTACCCGTACGAACTGACTTCGCTGCTGGGCGATTTCGCCGAATACGATCTCGACGCGAACCATGCGCTGGTGCCGGTCGATCGGCCCAAGGGCCACAACACCGCGGCGATCGTCGCCGGTGTGGTGACCACAGCGACCGCGCAGCATCCGCAGGGCGTGACCCGAGTGCTGCTGCTCGGTGACCCCACCAAGTCCCTCGGCGCGCTCTCGGAGCCGGAATGCCGCCGGGTGATCGCCGCGCTGGATCTGGCCGAGAGCCTGCAGGTGCCGCTCGAGTGGTACGCGCTGTCCTCGGGCGCGCGGATCTCGATGTCCTCGGGTACCGAGAACATGGACTGGGTGGCGGCCGCGCTCAAGCGGATCGTCGAGTTCACCCAGGACGGTCGCGAGATCAATATCGTGGTCGCCGGCATCAACGTCGGCGCGCAGCCGTACTGGAATGCCGAGGCCACCATGCTCATGCACACCAAGGGTGTGCTGGTCATGACGCCCGACTCGGCCATGGTGCTCACCGGAAAGCAGTCGCTGGACTTCTCCGGCGGTGTCTCGGCCGAGGACAACTTCGGCATCGGCGGCTACGACCGGGTGATGGGCCCGAACGGGCAGGCGCAGTACTGGGCGCCGAACCTGTCCGCCGCCCGCGATGTGCTGATGGCCCATTACGACCACACCTACGTCGCCCCGGGGGAGCAGGCGCCGCGTCGGGCCGCGACCGGCGATCCCGTCGACCGCGACATCTCGAGCTTCCCGCATGTGCTGGCGGACAGCAGCTTCGCCACCGTCGGCGAGATCTTCTCCGCTCACGCCAACCCGGATCGCAAGAAGCCCTTCGACATTCGCACGGTGATGCGGGCACTGGCCGACCAGGACCACCCGGTCCTGGAGCGCTGGGCCGGGATGGCAGACGCCGAGACCGCGGTGGTGCACGACGCGCACCTCGGCGGAATCCCGGTGTGCCTGTTGGGAATCGAGTCACGCAATGTGGCGCGACGCGGCTTCCCGTCCACCGACGGACCCGACACCTACACCGCGGGCACCCTGTTCCCGCGTTCGTCGAAGAAGGCAGCACGGGCCATCAACGCGGCCAGCGGTAACCGGCCGCTGGTGGTGCTGGCGAACCTGTCCGGCTTCGACGGCTCGCCCGAATCGATGCGTAAGCTGCAGCTCGAGTACGGCGCCGAAATCGGCCGTGCCATCGTGAATTTCGACGGCCCCATCGTGTTCTGCGTGATCTCGCGCTACCACGGCGGTGCGTTCGTGGTGTTCTCGAAGGCGCTGAACCCGAACATGACGGTGCTCGCGCTCGAAGGATCGTTCGCCTCGGTGCTCGGCGGCGCGCCGGCCGCCGCGGTGGTGTTCGCCGGTGAGGTGAAGGCCAGGACCGCGGCCGATCTGCGCGTACGGGAGCTGGAAAGCCGGGTGGCCAATGCCGTCGGCACCGACCGCGCGACATTGAGTGCCGAACTCGACGAGACACGGTCCTCGGTGCGCGCGGAGAAGCTGGGCGATGTGGCCGCGGAATTCGACCGCGTGCACAACATTCAGCGCGCGGTCGAGGTCGGTTCGGTGGACGCCATCGTCAGCGTCGCGGATCTGCGTCCGCGGATCATCGACGCGATCGAGGCGCGACTGCCCGCGTAGTACTCGGCGGACCGGGCTCGGTATTCGACCGAGCCCGGTCAGTCGGCGCCGTACAGGCGCAGAACCGACGATCGGAACCGAGTGGCCGCCGTGGCCGCGTCGACCCGGCCGCCACGGAGCTGCTGTCCCGCCGCGTGGCCGAGCGCGATCGTCGCGGCGACGAGCCATTCGGTGGACAGATCCGTCGTGAATTCTCCGGTCTCGCGGCCGCGCCGGATCAGCGCGTCGAGGTTTTCCTCGACCGGTACGTGGCGTGCGGCGTCGGCCGCGGAGTCGCTGTCGGAGAAGTCGAATCGCGTCTGTTCGGCCAGCATCGTGGCGACGGCGGCGAGGAGCCGGTCGAGAGCCGCCGTGGCGGTGCCGGTGTCGAGGTCGGCGGCTTCCAGCACATCGAGCGCGCGTCGGCTCTGTTCGTCGCGCACCGACGCGAGCAGCATCTCCCTGGTACCGAAGTGCGCGTACGCGGTCTGGCGGGTGACCCCCGCCGCGGCGGCGATCTCGGCCATGCTCGCCTCGGGATGCTCGCCCAGGACCCGGATCGCGGCGGCGACCAGCGCCGACCGGTTGCGCCCCACCTCTACGCGCTGACGGCGCCGCCTTATCTCTGACACGATTGACAACGATAACAGCCCACTTAAAATTGTCAGGTATGTCAGAGATAACTGAACGTGCAGCCCGTCGACTCGTGCTCGACTACACCCGCGACATGGCCCTGTCCGGCGAGGACCCCGCCGCGATCGTGGATCGCACCCTGACCGAGGACGTGATCTGGCAGACCGACGGCACCGAGCTCGACCGCGACCGGTTGATCGCGCACGCGTCGCCCGCCCGCAAGAACGTCACCGCCGTCGATGTCACGATCGACGATCTGCTCGTCGACGGCCACCGATTCGCCGCGCGGTGCTGCCTCGACGCCGAACATCGCAAGCTCGGACACCTGCGGATCGTATGGATCATGATCGGCAGCGTCGCCGGCGACGGACGCGTGCGGCGGATTCATCAACTCGCTATGACCCCGAAGTCGTAGGAGTGGTCCTGACCACATCGAATGCCCCTATATCCTGGTCTCTTCGCATCACGAGTAGGAGCGTTCCGATGGCCTTGGCTCGACACTGCGACCGCGATGGTTGCGATAGCTGGCAGCGCATCGATCACGACGTCAACCACCGATGGATCACTGTCGACCTCGGTGCGGGCGACGTGCGGCACTTCGATACCCGCGACTGCCTGCTGCACTGGGCAGCGGCCACCAGCGTCCCGACCGAGGTCTCTCCGGCTGTGTAATTTCTCAGATTCGCCACCTAGGGTCGAGTCCAGCCGCAGTACGCCTACCTGCACAGGAAGGAAGACTGGCGAGACATGCCGAGCATCACAACGTGCCGAGACGCACTCGAATTGGCGGTGCGTGCGCCCTCGGTGCACAACACCCAACCGTGGCGCTGGCGGATCCAGCGCGGCCGCGTCGATCTGTTCGCCGACTTCGGGCGTCAGGTCACCGCGACAGACCCCTTGGCACGCGCTCTCGTGGTGAGCTGCGGCGCCGCGCTGCATCATCTCGAGGTGGCGTTCGCCATGCTGGGCTGGCAGGCCGAGATCGATCGGCTGCCCGACCCGGATCGACCCGATCACCTCGCGACGGTGCGGTTCACCCCGCGTCCGCCGTCGGATCGCGATATCCGGCTGGCCGCCGCCATCCACCTGCGCCAATCCGATCGGCGCCGCTATCCTGGCGCGCCGGTGCCCGCGCGCGACCTGCGTGCGGTGTCGCGATGCGCGGCCCCGTTCGGGGCCGCCGCCCGGCACGTCCCCGACAGCATGCTCTCGCAGCTGGCCGCCCCCATGCGCCGAGCCGCCGTCCGGCACGCGACCGACACGAACTACCTGGCGGAACTGGAGCAGTGGAGCGGCTGCCACGGCGAGCCCAACGGCGTACCTGCCCGCAACGCACCCGTCGCACGCTCATCGAACGAACTACCGGTGCGGGTCTTCGCCGAAGCGGAACTGTCCGAGTACACCGACGAGCCCGACTCCGCCCACTGGCTGGTCGTGTGCACCCCGCACGACAACCGCCTCTCCCAGCTGCGCGCGGGTCAGGCAACGAGCGCGATCCTGCTGCAGGCCACCTACCTCGGCCTGGCGACGAGCCTGCAATCCGAACCTCTCGGCATGCTGGATCTCCGCGACCAGATCCGCACCACGGTCCTGCAGGAATGCGCCTATCCGCACGTCATGATCCGAGTCGGCGTCATGCCGCACGCCGCGGCACCCTTGGAATCCACCCCGCGCCGCCCGGTGACCGAGGTCATCGAAACGAACTGAATCACCTGGTCGATCGGTGTTTCGACCGCGTCGGCGCGAGGGCGGCTGATTGCTTCGATGGATTGCGGGCATGTCCACGACAGGGCGGTCTCGTCCTCGAAAAGGAGCTGCGCGATGAATCAGTCAGAGAAACAGTTTCCCGATGACGCTCGGACCACTCGAACCCATGCGGGCGAGTCGATCAGGGACACCAGGAATTGGCCCGGATTGATTCTTGCCGCTATCGGGCTGGTGCTGCTCGGTCTCACGCTCACCGCGGCCGGGTACGGCTTCGGCGGCTGGGCCGTGCTGGCGGGTGTGGCGTGCGCGGTGTGTCTGGTGGTGGGGATCGGGCTCGTGGTCGCCGAGCACCGACGGGTGAAGGCGCAGGAGGGTCTCGCCTTGGGCGAGCCACGGGGACACTGAGATGGTCGTCCTGCGGGCGCCGCGGGTCTACCGGCCGCAGGCCGATACCTGGCTGCTCAGCCGTGCGATGCGTGAAGTGCCGTCGCTGTCCGGCGGGCGGGTGCTCGACGTCTGCTCGGGGACCGGCGCGCTCACCATGGCCGCCGCCGCGGCGGGCGCGAGCAGTCTGACCGCCGTCGACCTGTCCTGGTCGGCGCTGATGTCGACATGGATGAACTGCCGGTTGCGCGGCATCGCGGTCGAGTTGCTGCACGGCGATTTCGGATCCGCGCTGCGGCTGCCGCGCTTCGACGTGGTGGTCGCGAATCCGCCCTATGTTCCCGCGGGCCGGGCGACCGGTCGCGGTGCGGCGCTGGCCTGGGACGCGGGCCCCGACGGCCGAAGTGTGCTCGACCGGTTGTGCGCGATGCTGCCGGACCTGCTCACCGAGCGTGGCGTCGGGTTGATCGTGCATTCGGCGATCAGCGACCCCGAGCGCAGCCTGTGCCAACTGCGTGGACTGGGCGCGAACGCCCAGGTCGCGGCGACCGGAACGGTGCCGTTCGGACCGGTCATGCGGTCTCGCGCCGGATGGTTGGCCGCCAACGGCTTCATCCGGCCCGGTCAGCGCGAGGAGGAACTGGTGGTGATCCGTGTCGACCGAACATCGTCTCCCGTCGCCGACCTCGCCTGAGGCGCGGCGGGTCGTGCTCACCGACGGCGGGCCCGCGCTCATCGACGGTCCCGTCGACGTGGTCACCCCCGACGGGACGGTCCTGCACTGCGACCGTTTCGTGGTGGCGCTGTGTCTGTGTCGACGGTCGAGCACCTACCCGCTGTGCGATACGAGCCACCGGCGCCGGCGTCATCCGAGGAGTGCCGAATGACGGCTCTGCGATCACTGCCGCGCCCGCGTGGCGAGTTGTCTGCCGCGGTCACCGAATTGCTCACGCGGACACCGGGTTCGGCGGTTCCCGAGGTCGGTGGACTCGACCCTTACGGCGAGGATCTCCTGCTGACCCTGCACACCTGTTACGAACTGCACTATCAGGGATTCGCCGGTGTCGACGAGAACTGGGAGTGGGATCCCGACCTGCTGCGGCTGTGCCGCGACCTGGAGAACCAGCTGCTCACAGCCCTGCATGCCGATGTCCCCGGCGGCGAGGACGTCGAGGCAGAACTCGACCGTCTGCTCGAACCGACCCGTGACACCGACGGCATCGCGGGATTCCTCGCCGAGCGGGGGACGGCCGATCGGTTGCGCGAATACTTCGTCCACCGCTCGATCTATCACCACATCGAAGCCGACCCGTACGCCTGGGTGATCCCGCGCCTGCGCGGACAGGTGAAAGCGTCGCTGGTGGCGGTCGAGTTCGACGAGTTCGGCGCCGGCCGCGGCGAACGCGTGCACGCGCGGCTCTTCGCCAATCTCCTGTCCGGCGCCGACCTCGAGCCGGGCTACCTGCACTACCTTGACACCGTGCCCGCGCCGATGCTGGCGCTGGTGGACATGATGACGTTGTTCGGCCTGCACCGTGGCCTGCGCGGCGCGCTGATCGGCCATTTCGCGACCGCCGAGATCACCTCGCCGCCTGCGTCGCGCCGATTGGCCGAGCTCGCCCGCACGCTGCTCCCGCATCCCGCGTGCGCGCACTTCTACACCGAACACGTCGAAGCCGACGCCGTGCACGAACAGGTGATGCGGCGCGACGTCATCGCCGGATTGCTGGCCACCGAACCCGGCCGAGCTGCCTCGGTCGTGTTCGGCATCCAGGCGACGAACCTGCTCGAGGATCGCTTCGCCGATCACGTCCTGACGTGCTGGAACGCGGATCGCAGCTCGTTGCGCGAGGCACTCAGTGCACCCGCCGCACCTGCGTGAAGGTGATCCCGACGGGGTAACCGCCCTGTTCCCGGTCGTAGGCCTCGTGGTCTGCGGTGAGATGGTCGGTGATCGAGTGCATCACGTGCCAGCCGAAACCGGTCGTGTCGACCGGGTGGTCGCTGTCGCAGACCGCGGAAACCGCGACCCGGATCCGGAATCCGTCGGCGGTGACCTCGCAGTGGATCTCGGACTCGGGTACCGCGTCGAGGATCAGGCACGTGGCCGCCTCGTCGAGCGCGACGCGGATATCGGCTACCTCGTCGACCGTGAAACCGGCGATCAATGCGACAGTTTCGGCGACCGCCCGGAGCATGACAACCTGGCTCAGATCGGCGTCGATCTGGACGCGGGTCGATGTCGCACGGGTCGAGTCGGTGATGATCCGGTCGCTCGAATCCACGATGTCCTCCTCCCGAGCGTGCGCCGGAGTGGCTTCATCGAGCGCATACCCAGGATCAGGGTGATCGAAACGGCCTGTCAGTGACCTGGTTCCGATCGGGAGGCTTCGTCGATCGACAGGTAACACCGGAACAGCGGCCGCACACCGACCAGATCCAGCGCTCGCTCCACCTCACGGGTTCCGGTGAGCAGGCGAATGTCCACCCGGTGCGTCCACGCCTCGACCTTGGCGTCGCGCAGCATCGCCGCGACGCGGATACTCAGGAATTCGGTGTCGCGCAGGTCGATGACGACGACACGTGCGCCCGAACGCACGGAGCGATCGAGGAGCGAACGGAATCGCGGCATGCGCGCCGCGTCGAGCTCGATGCCGCCCTGGAGTACCCAGCAGCCAGGTCGTCCCGGGTCGCGCAAGGCCGGCTCGGCCGCGGTATCCGCGGAGCAGCCGCGGTACCAGCGCAGCCGACTCGAATGCCGACGATCCGTGACGACAGACATGAAACCTCCTGTGCGACAGGAATGACCGGTCGTCGCTGCCGACAGGCGTCTACCGGCTCGGGGGAGCGGTAGACGAGGACCGGGGTCGGCTGGAGGTCTCAACCTGGAACAATTCTGGCACGTGTCGCCGCCGCTGTCACTGGGTCGACGTCGGCTCGGCGAGCGCTTGCTCACGCAGAAAGGTCAAGGTCCGCGACAGGATCCGCGAGACCTGCATCTGTGAGACACCCAGGTGCTCGGCGATCTGGCCCTGCGTCTGGGACTCGTAGAAACGCATGATCAGCACCTGCCGTTCCTCGGCGGGCAGCGCGGCGATCAGCGGGCGTACCGCCATCGCATCCTCGGTGAGTTGGTAGCAGGGCTCGTCGCTGCCGAGCGTGTCGGTGATCGGCTGGGTGGAGTTGTCTCGGCCGTCGTGGGTGACGCCGTCGATGGAGTTGGTCTGGTAGCCGTTGCCCGCGACCAGCGTGCGGGTCACCTCGACCAGGTCGACATCGAGTTCGTCGGCGAGTTCGTGCGCGGTGGGGAACCGGCCGAGCCGCTGCGAGAGTTCCTCGGTGGCGGGCCCGATCCTGAGCTGGATCTCCTTGAGCCGGCGCGGCACCCGGACCGCCCATGTGCGATCACGGAAGTGCCTGCGCACCTCACCCATGATCGTCGGGATCGCGAAGGACAGAAATGAGGAGCCGCGGGTGACGTCATAGCGATCTACGGCGAGCACCAGGCCCACTCTGGCGGTCTGCTCGAGGTCGTCGAACTGCTCGCCGCGGCCGTTGAACTTGCGCGCGATGTGATCGGCGAGCGGCAAGCACAGTTCGATGACCTGCGCGCGCACGGTGTCGTGGTGTTCGTCGCCGGGCTCGAGCGCCCGCAGCTTCTCGAACCACGGTTCGATGTTGTCGTAGCTGTCGCCGTGCGAATGGGATCGCCGGGCGGTCGAACGGTCGGCCGAAACTGTCGTTGATTCCCATGTCATCGCTACTTGCCTCACTTCCAGGCGGTTGCAGATGTGTTCATGGGGTACCCACCGGGACCCGGGGCTATGCCCTACCCACGAGGCTAGCGCGCAATGGTCACGACTTGGCAGGTCCGTGCAATCGCCGGATCCAGCCGAATTCGACCGTGGTGGGGTAGCCGCCGCGGGCCGCGTCGAACCCGGCGTAGTCGGTGCGCAGCGCGTCGGTCAGCGTCGCGACGACGTGCCAGCCGAAGGACTGCTCATCGAGGCCGGCGGGCTCTCGTGCCACTGCGCTCACCCGGGCGCCGAGCGCTCCGTCCCCACCGGTGAACGCACAGTCGAGCAGGGAGTCCGGCGTCGCGACCAGCATCAATGCAGTGGCGACCTCGTCGAGAGCCAGCAGCAGGTCGGTGACCTCGTCGAGCGCGAAACCACCGACGAGCAGCACTGTCTCGGCGAGGGCGTGCACCATGCTCAGCTGGTCCAGTTCGGCGGGCACCTGGAACCCGACAGTTCTCGAGCGGGGAGCGGTGTCGCGATCTCGAGCCCGCACGCCACCTCCCTCATCCACTACCGTTTGTCGGAGGTTACCCCGTAACCGCCGGGTCACGCCTCGAGCTCATTTCGGGTCGTTGCCCGTCGACTCCGGTTCTCCCGGTCGCCTGCCCCGGGTCTTGCGCATCACCAGCACCACCGCGACGAGGGCAACCAAAGCCACGATCGCAATTATCTCCATAGGCGCCGCTTACCCCACGAGCCGAGTCCGAACCGCTGTTTGCCCCGCCGATAACGCGGTAGTCCGTCGAAGAAGTGGCAGGCCGTTCTCCGAATTCCCCGCGCGCGACGAAGGGACGACGAAATACCATGACCGACCGCGATATTCCGTCCGAATTCACCCATCCGCCGACTCCGCCCGACGAGGACGCCGGGACACCGTGTGAGCAGGCGGGTCCGGCAGCCGACCAGCAGGGGCCCGCGCTGCGCAGCCCCACGGGTGCGCCGATTCCCGGTGACGCGAGCGTGCGCGCCCAGCAGGGGCCTCGGCTGACCACCCCGCAGGGCGCGGGGGTGGCCGACACCGATCACGCGCTCAAGGCGGGACCGCGCGGCCCGACGCTGCTGCAGGACTTCCACCTGCGCGAGAAGATCACCCACTTCGATCACGAACGCATCCCCGAGCGGGTGGTGCACGCTCGGGGCACCGCCGCTCACGGTGTGTTCGTCGCCAACGGCGCCGCCGCGTCGCTGACCCGCGCGAAATTCCTGGCCGCCGACGCGCGCACCCCGGTCTTCGTACGATTCTCGACGGTGCTCGGCTCCCGCGGGTCGGCCGACACGGTGCGCGACACCCGCGGTTTCGCGGTGAAGTTCTATACCGGCGAAGGGGTCTACGACCTGGTCGGTAACAACATTCCGGTGTTCTTCATCCAGGAAGCGATCAAATTCCCCGATGTGATCCACGCAGGCAAGCCCGAGCCGGATCGGGAGATCCCGCAAGCGCAATCCGCCCACGACACTTTCTGGGATTTCGTCACGCTGCACACCGAGGCGACCGCCCATACCTTCTGGAACATGTCGGACCGGGCGCTGCCACGGTCGTTGCGGATGATGGAGGGATTCGGCGTCCACACCTATCGCCTCGTTGCCGAGGACGGCACGACGAGTCTGGTGAAATTCCACTGGAAGCCGCGCCTGGGCGTGCATTCGATGCTGTGGGAGGAAACACAGCTCACGGCCGGTTTCGACCCGGACTTCCATCGCCGGGATCTGGCCGACACGATCGCGGCGGGCTACGCACCGGAATGGGATTTCGGTGTGCAGGTATTTCCCGACACTCCCGATCACCTCTTCGAGGGCATCGATCTGCTCGACCCGACCAAGATCGTCCCCGAGGAACTCGCGCCGGTGCGGACTATCGGCACCCTGCGGCTCACCGCGAATCCGGAGAATTTCTTCGCCGAAACCGAACAGGTGGCCTTCTGCCCCACACATCTGGTTCCGGGCATCGAGGTCACCGACGACCCACTGCTGCAGGGCAGGCTGTTCTCCTATCTCGACACCCAGATCAGTCGGCTCGGCGGCCCGAATTTCACCCAGTTGCCGATCAATACGCCGCACGCCGACGTCAACGACCTCTTTCGGGACGGGATGCACCAGGGTGTCGTCCACCCCGGAGTCGCTGCCTACAAACCCAATTCGCTCGGCGGCGGGTGCCCCTATGCGGCGAGTTTCGCCGGCGAAGCCTTCGTCGAATCGCCGACACCCATTCCGCCGCCGACCGCGAAACTGCGGACCTCCGCCAACAGTGCGGGATCGGTGTCGTTCGCCGACCATTACTCGCAGCCGCGCATGTTCTATCGCAGCCTGACCACCGGCGAACAGCAGCATCTCGCCGATGCGTTCTCCTTCGAACTCGGGAAATGCCAGTCCGAGACGATTCAGCGGCGCGCTCTGCAGATGCTGGTCAATGTCGACGACGGGCTGGCCGACTACGTCGCCGGTCAACTCGGTCTCGACAAGCCCGCCCCGAACAGCGACCATGTCGACCTCGCGCCGAGTCCCGCGTTGTCGCAGCGACACGGCAGTTTCCCGGTGGACGGGCGGACGGTGGCGCTGCTGGTCGATGACACCACCTCGGGCGACGCGATACGGGAGGTCTCGACCGCGCTGGAAGAGGCCAGGGTCCGGCCGATGGTTGTCGCGGCGCGCGGCGGTGTCATCGACGGTGTGCCGGTGGCGCGGACTTTCGCCACAATGCGATCGGTCGAATTCGACGGCGCGCTGTTGCTGGCCGCGCCGGCGGACTCCCGCGTGAACCTGCTGGTCGAGGAGATGTGGCGGCACGGCAAGGCGATCGCCGCGGTCGGCACCGCGGCCTCGGTGCTGCAGCGCAACGACATCGAACCCGATGCACCGGGAATCACGGTCGCCGACGCGGTGGCAGCGACGAGCGCGCTGCTCACCGATCTGGCCGAGCATCGTGCGTGGGCGCGCATCGAAGCCGGCTCCTGACCCACACCGACACTGCGCGCGTCCGTCGTTTCGAGTGCGAATGCGCGGGCATCCCACGAGTGTGGCGATCAGCCGAATGTGGAACGGGCGCCGAAGAAACGGCTCAGCCACGCTTTCGTAGGACGGTGTCGACACCGGAGTTACCTCGGGGCAGGTCGAGCGCACCATCACGATGCCAACGACGTCATCGCGGTGCGCGCTCGACCTGCGTCGCGGCCTTTCGCGGGTGCCCAACGGCGTGCGCCCGCCGCAACACCGACGACAGGAGGCGATGATGTTCGCGATCGAGCGCACCGAGTCGAACCCGGTGCCGACGCCGCCGGAACCCACACCACCAGGCCCGCCGCCGGACCCGTTCCTGCCGAACCCGGGCGATCCGGTGCCCGCCCCACCCAGCCCACCCAGCCCGCCGAGCCCGCCCGGCCCGGATCCGATTCCGCGCCCGCCGAGCCCGCCCGGCCCGGATCCGGTGCCCCCGCCGCCGAGCCCACCCGGTCCCGATCCGGTGCCCGCCCCGCCGACTCCGCCCGGTCCCGGTGATCCGGTGCCCGTTCCGCCGGAGCCGCCGGGCCCCGACGTTCCCCCGCCGCCGATCCTTCGAGGTCTCAGCGCGGCACTAGATCTCGGCTCGGCTCTGACCGCGTCCTCGGTGTCACCGCGCCTCGAACTCGCGGCGCGGCCATAGGGAATCAGGGAGGTCGGTTCTCTGGACCACCGCCCGGCCCCGCTGGGTGTCGCCACTAACCGTTGCGGTCCACCTGGGCGCCTTCGTGCGCGGTCAGCAGGACGTGGTCGAGCCGGGTGCGCAACCGCACCTCGTCACCGGCCACCGTCGGCAGCGCGGCGACCACGCGTTCGGCGATGGCGCGTAGCTTCACGTTGGTCTCCTGCGAGCGCCACTGGAGTACCCGGAACGCCTGGTCGGCGCTGACGCTGTAGGCGAGCATCAACGCGCCTTTGGCCTGTTCGATCACCATGCGCGCCTCCAGCAGCACCGGCAGGGTGCTGTCGAGCGCCTCGCGCCGGTATTCGGCCGCGGTGTCGGACAGGTCGATGTAATAGCCCTCGGTGCCGATCACCGTCCCGTCCACGTCGGCGAGCGGCTCCGACACGACCAGCACATCGCGCACCCGGCCGTGCGTATCGATGATGCGGTGGTGGCTGGAGAACGCGCCGCTGTCCTCGACCGAGGTGATCATGGCCGCGACCCGATCACGATCGTCGGGATGCTTGTGCGAGAGCAGCATTTCGGTCGTCGGCACGGTGCCGGGCCGGTAACCGTGCATCCGTGCGACCTCATCGGACCATTCCCATTGCCGGGTGGCGAATCGAAACCGGAATCGGCCGACCGTCAACGAGTCGCCGACCCCGACCACGCGTTCGACAAGCGCGCGCTCTGCGGTGGATGCGTTGTCCAGTTCGGTCATGTGTTGATTATTCACCCTGGACGCCGAGCCTGTTTGCACCTGACAGACCCGGGTAGGCCGTCGATGGGTCCCCAGGACGGCCCACGGCCACCGAGTGGCCGAGAAACAGCCTGAAAGGAATGTCATGGGTATCGCTGACAAGGCGAAGAACAAGGCCGAAGAGCTGGCAGGCAAGGCCAAGGAAGCCACCGGCCGCGCCACCGACGATCGCGATCTCGAGAACGAGGGTCGCGGCGAGCAGGCCAAGTCGAACCTGAAGGACGCAGGCGAGAAGGTCAAGGACGCTTTCCGCGACTGACCGGCCACGCCGCCGGGGTCATCGGTCCTTCACCGGGCCGATGACCCGGGCCCGCTCCGCAGGTGCTGGAGGTGAGCAAGTGTCCGCGCATGTACCGACGGTCGGCGTCGAGGAAGAGTTCCTGCTGACCGATCCCGCGTCCGGCGCGCCCGCGCCGAAGAACACGCTGGTCGCCGAGACGGCGAAGAAGGCCGGGATCGATCTGCAGCTGGAGCTGACGAGCTGTCAGGTCGAGACGAGTAGCGCGGTGCACTCCGAGATCGGCGCCTTGCTGGCGGAATTGCGGACCGCACGGCGCCGGGTGGCCGAATGCGCGGCCGAGCACGGCACCCGGTTGCTGGCGGTCGCGGTTCCACCGACCGTCCCCGAGGGATACCCGGTTACCGATACGCCGCGCTATCAGCGGATCGCGCACTCTTTCGGCATGATCGCCCACGAGCAGGGGCTGTGTGGGTGCCACGTGCACGTGGCGGTGCCCGACCGCGAAACCGCGGTGCTGGTGAGCAATCATGTCCGGCCACGATTGCCGGTACTGCTCGCCTTGACCGCGAATTCGGCGATCTACCGCGGCAGCGAGACCGGCTACGCGAGTTGGCGCAGTATTTTGTGGCGCCGGTGGCCCAGCGCCGGTCCGCCGCCGTATTTCGCGTCGCTGCGTGACTACGAATCGATGGTCGCGATGATGCGATCCAGCGGCAGCATCCTGGACAACAAGATGGTCTATTGGGATGTCCGCCCGTCGGAATCCTTTCCTACTGTCGAGATCCGCGTGAGCGATGTCCCGGCGACAGCCGAGGAATCCGCCTTGCTGGCCGCCCTCATCCGCGGAATCGTCACTACCGCGCTCGACGCGATCGCGCAGGACATTCCCGCTCCCACGGTGCCCGGCGAAGTCCTGCGCGCCGCCTATTGGAACGCCGCGCGATCCGGGCTCGACGGCAACGGCCTCGACCTCGTCGCGGGTCGCGTCGTTCCCCACCAGGACCTGCTGGCCGGGCTGGTCGAGGACATCGCGTCGGCATTGCATCGTTGTGGTGACCACGACTTCGTCACCGATGCGGTCAGGGCCCTCAGTGAGCGCGGAAACGGCGCGCGCCGGCAGTTGGCGGCGATGAACAGGCGACGCGAGATCGCCGATGTGATCGGTGAACTCGCCGACGCCACCCTCGAGGGCTGCCGCTGATCGTTAGGCCGCGCGCATCAGATCCATCACATTCGCAGACACCATCGATTCGGCGTGCTCAAATGGGATCACCAGCCGATTTTGAGCCACCAGGACCGGCTGGGGCAGTGTGTGTGTATGCCTGCCGGTGTCGAGGGATCGGGCACTCGTGAACACCCATTCCGGCCATGGCGACCAACCGTCGCGGATCGATGAATCCGACTCGGCACTGCGTGCGGAGGTCACCCTCCATCACACGGCCACTGTTCTGCATGTGCACGGCGAGATCGACGCGTGCAACCTGCCTCGATGGCGCATCATTCTCGACGCAGCCATCACGGCGGAGGGCGAGTCGGGCCACCTGGTGATCGACATCAGGGACGTGACGTTCATGTCCTGCCGGGCGATCCTCGACATGGCGACCCGCGCCCAGCAGAGCCGGCTGCGGATGAGTGTGGTCAATCCCGTGCCGTCGGTCACCAACCGGATCATCGTCGCGGCCGGTCTCACCGAGTGGCTACCCGTCTACCCGAGCCGAACCGAGGCTCTGGCCGCCGCGCCCGCGCAGCCCACCCGAACGATTCCCCCGGCGTCGTGGACGACGACGTAGACCTGGGCAGGCAACCCAGGTCCGGGTTCAATCGTTCGCAACGGAGTCGGTGAGAATCGGCAGCAACGCCTTGGCGCTGACCATGTGGTCCTGCCCGGCGAGCACCCGGTGCGACGCCTGGGGAATCGCCGCGGCGAGCTCCCGGGACACCTGATGCATCCCGGTCGGGTTCTTCTCCCCGACAACGACTTTCACGGGAACCCGGATCTCCTCGAACCGTTGCACCGGTGGCAGTGTTTCGGTGATCGCGATGTCGTACATCAGTGTGGGGGCGAGGGCCTTCATCGTTGTCCACCCGGGAAACAGCGGCAGCAGCGCGACGAACGCGCCCGGCATCCCGATCCCGCGCAGAAACGCCTTCAGCGCTCGCGCGTTCTTCGCCTGGTCGAGCAGCGCACGCACCGTGGCGGCCAGCTCGGCGTAGGACGCCCGTTCGGTCTCGTCGTGCACATAGGGGGCGTCGTAGATCACGACCCTGTCGATCTTGTCCGGCATCCGTACCGCCGCTTCGAGCGCCAGCGCGGCACCCGAGGAATGTCCGTAGAGAATCGCGCGCCCACCGGCGGCGTCCACCATCGCCTCGATGTCGTCGACTTCCCGCTCGATCGCATACGGCTGTAGGTCCCCGCTGTCCCCGCGCCCGCGCCGGTCGTAGTTGTAGACGGTGAAGCGCGTGGCGAACACCCGCACGTCGCCGGCGATCGGCCGAAACCGCCGGAAACACGTCGCGCCGGTGATGTACACCAGCGCGGGCCCGTCACCGGACACGTCGTAGGCGAGTTCGGTGCCATCTTTCGACGTAGCGATCCTCATAGCTCGTTCCTTTCGGTGCCCGGCGCGCGCGGATCCCGATCGATCCACTGTCTACCACTACGACGATGTCGCCCCCGCAAACTCATCGGTGCGCCACGGGAGCCCGGCCCGGCGGAGCGGTATATTGCGCCGCGGCCCGACCGGGAACGTGTTCGACGCGACGAATCAGGAGGATTCAGTGGTGATGGGATCAGGCACGGAGTCGGCGTCGATCGTCGTGCGTCGATGCGCACGGGCGGTCGCGGTGGTGCTGGCCGTCTGCGCTTCGGCGGTCCCAGCCGCCTCCGCCGACCCCGCGTCGGCCGGTCTCGAATTCTATTCTCCGGCACCGGATTCGGTGGCCGGCGAGCACGGATCGGTGATCTCGTCACAGCCGATTGCCGGGGAGCCGGGACTGCCTGGGGCGCGCAATTTCCTTGTGCTCTACCGGTCGGTGGATGTGCACGGTCAGCCGGTCGCCGTCTCCGGTACGGTCGCTGTTCCCGAGGGAACGCCGCCGCCCGGCGGTTGGCCGCTGATCTCCTGGGCACACGGCACCACCGGCACCGCCGATGTGTGCGCACCGTCGCGGGACACCGGCACGGGGTTCCCCGCTCACGACTACACCTCGTTGACGCGCGAGACCCTGGCACGATGGATCGCCGCCGGATACGCGGTGGCGCAGACCGACTATCAGGGTTTGGGTACGCCGGGCCCGCACGGGTATCTGATCGGGGAGGCCGAGCAGCGTGCGGTCGCGGACATGGCGCTGGCGGCGCGGGTGATCGCGCCCGAGATCGGGACTCGCTGGGTGGCGATGGGGCATTCGCAGGGTGGTCAGGCCGCCGTCTTCGCCAACGCGCGCTCGCAGCAGTGGGCGCCGCAGTTGCGCTTGCTCGGTGCGGTGGCAATGGCACCCGCCTCGCATCTGGGGCCGGTCGTGCAGGCTTTCGCCCTCGCCCAGCGAACCGGCATCGCGGCGAAGGTGGACGCACCGGCGGGCTCGGTGTCGTTCATTCCGTTGTTCATCCGTGGCGCCCAGACCGTCGCCGACATCGATCCGTCGGCATTTCTTACCGCCGAAGCTGATTCGATGGTGGGCCAGGCCGATGACCGCTGCATCGGACAGCTGCGTGAGCGGGATTCCTGGGGCGGGCTCGGCGCGGGTGACACGTTCTCCGCCGACGCCGATTCCAGTGCGCTGGTGCGAGTTCTCGACGGCAACGACCCCAGCGGGCTGGCGCTGACCACCCCGATGCTGGTGTTGCAGGGCAAGGCCGACACCGTCGTCCTGCCCGCCGGCACCGACGCCATGGTCGCTCAGCAGCAGCTGACCGGCCAACCCGTGGAATACCGCACCTACCCCGGCGTCGATCACCGCGCCATCCTCGGCGCGAGCAACGACGACGCCCTCGCCTGGGTGAACGCCCGCTTCGCCCGCTGACTCACAGCGCGCACGTCCCGGTGATCCCGCCGGTCGTGATGTCCGGTGAAACCACGGCGGATGTGGTCGAGGTCCACGATGGCCAACGGCCGGATTGGTAGCGTGGCCGAGGTGCGCACAGTGGTTGCGTACGTGCTGGTAGCGGGCCCGGAGGGTCTGTGCGGAGTCGGTGTCCCACGACGAGAGGCCGTTCGATGCGAGCGCGGATCAAGGTGACTGTCGATGGGCGGACGCGGGTGGTGGACATCGACACCCGCACCACCCTGTTGGATGCCCTGCGTGAACAGCTGGGCGTCACCAGTCCGAAGAAGGGCTGCGATCGCGGGCAGTGCGGGTCGTGCACTGTCCTGCTGGACGGCCGAAGGGCGACGTCGTGCCTCGCGCTGGCCGTCGCACACGACGGGGCGACAATCGTCACCGCCGACGGACTGGCCGACGGTGACGACCTGCATCCGGTCCAGCGAGCATTCCTCGAACACGACGGCTTCCAGTGCGGCTACTGCACGCCGGGCCAGATCTGTTCGGCGGTCGGCATGCTCGACGAGGTGCGGGCGGGCGCCCCGAGTCACGTGACGGCGGACCCCACCGGCGAGATCGTGCTGAGCGCCGACGAGATCCGGGAACGAATGAGCGGCAATCTGTGTCGCTGCGGGGCGTATCCGAACATCGTCGCGGCGATTCAGGAGGTCGCTCGATGAGGGAGTTCACCTACGAACGCGCCACTGATGCGGGGCAAGCGGTAGCGGCGGTACTCGCCGACCCCGACGCCGTATTCCTCGGTGCGGGAACCAATCTCGTCGATCACCTCAAACTCGGGATCATCGCGCCGGGCAAGCTCGTCGATGTCAGCGGACTGCCGTTCGATCAGGTGACCCCGCTGCCCGACGGCGGTGTCCGCATCGGGTCGGCGGTGCGCAATGCCGATCTCGCCGCGCATCCGGTCATCCGGGCGCGGTACCCGATGCTGTCGGCGGCACTGTTGGCGGGCGCGTCGGCCCAGTTGCGCAATCTCGCCACCACCGGCGGAAATCTGTTGCAGCGCACCAGATGTCCCTACTTCCAGGATTCGACTGTGCCGTGCAACAAGCGCGAACCGGGCAGCGGATGCTCGGCGATCGGCGGGTTCGATCGCGACCAGGCCATCCTCGGCGCGTCCGATCAGTGCATCGCCACCCATCCCTCCGACATGGCGGTGGCGATGGCCGGGCTGGGTGCGGTCGTGCGGGTGCTCGGCGCCGTCGGTGAGCGCGAGATCCCACTGGCCGACTTCTACCGGCTGCCCGGCGACGAACCCGACCGGGACACGGTCCTCGACCACGGTGACCTGATCACCGCCGTCGACCTGCCCGCGCTCGAGTGGGCGAGCACCTCCACCTACCGCAAGGTCCGCGATCGTGCGTCGTTCGCGTTCGCCCTGGTGTCGGTGGCCGCCGCCGTCGACATCGCCGACGGCCTCGTGCGAGATGTGCGGATCGCGTTCGGCGGTGTCGCTGCCAAACCATGGCGGGCATTCGCCGCCGAGGCCCAACTGCGTGGCCGGGCCGCCACCGAGGAGAACTTCGCCGCCGCGGCCGATGCCGAACTCGCCGGCGCGCGCGCACAGCGTCAGAACGGTTTCAAGATCCCTTTGGCGCGCAATGTGCTGGTCGCGACCCTGCGCGAGCTGAGCGAGGTGCGATGAACCCACCGGCGATCGGCAGCTCACCCACCCGTGTCGACGGACCGGCCAAACTCCGTGGTGTCGCGCCCTACGCGATGGAGCATCCGCAGCGGGATCCGTTGTACGGCTACGTGATTCAGTCGACGATCGTCCGCGGGCGCATCCGCGAGATCGACACTTCCGTGGCCGCACGGAAGGACGGCGTCGTCACCGTGCTCACCCACCACAACGCTCCCCGGCTGGCCGTCGACGACGACAACGAACTGTTCATCCTGCAAAACGGCGAGGTCGCGTTCCGTGGGCAAGTGATCGGCGCCGTCATCGCGACGAGCCTGGAAGTCGCCTGCGAAGCCGCCGCCCAGGTGCGCGTGACCTATGACGAGCAGCCCGCCGCCGTCACCCTCGACGCCGACCTCTACACCCCGCAGGAGGTGAGCGGCGGCTTTCCCACCGACACCACGATCGGTGACGTCGACGCCGCCATGGCGATCGCCCCGGTCACCGTCGACCACACCTATACGACCGCGATGGTCCACAACAACCCGATGGAACCGCATGCCACCATCGCGCACTGGACCGACGACACTTTGACGCTGTTCGACTCCACCCAGGGCCCCCACGTGGTGCGCGCCGAGATCGCGGCCCTGTTCGGCCTGGCGCCCGAGCGGGTGCGGGTGATCGCGCCCTTCGTCGGCGGTGGCTTCGGATCCAAAGGTGAGCCGCACGCCAATATCGTGCTCGCGGCGATGGCCGCGAAACTCTGCGACGGGCGACCCGTGAAACTGCCGCTGACCAGGCAACAGCTGTTCTCACTCGCCGGTTATCGGACGCCGACTCGCCAGCGGGTCCGGCTCGGCGCGCACCCCGACGGCACCTTGACCGCCATTGCCCACGACGCGATCGCGCAGGTCTCCACGGTGAAGGAGTTCGCCGAGCAGACCGCCGTGGCGACCCGCGTGATGTACTCGGCGGCCAACCGATCGACCTCGCATCGTTTCGCGGCACTGAGTGTTCCCGTCTCGTCATGGATGCGGGCGCCCGGGCACTGTCCGGGCATGTTCGCCGCGGAGACGGCGATGGACGAACTCGCGGTCGCCCTCGGTATGGACCCGATCGCCTTGCGCATCCACAACGAACCCCAGGTCGACCCGGAATCAGGGCGCCCGTTCTCCACCCGTGGGCTGGTCGAATGCCTGGGTGCCGGGGCGCAGCGCTTCGGCTGGGCAGAGCGTGACCCGGCACCGAAGTCGCGCCGCGATGGCCGATGGCTGATCGGATCCGGGGTCGCCGCGGCGACCTACCCGGCCGACACCGCCGGGGGCAACAGCGCCCGCGTGCGCCACAGCGGCGACCGCTACGAAGTCGCCATCGGCGCCGTCGATATCGGTACCGGCACCTGGACCTCCCTCGGCCAGATCGCCGCCGACGCCCTCGGGGTCGACACGGATCGCATCGATCTGCGTATCGGCGATTCCGATCTCCCCCAGGGGACGGTCGCGGGCGGTTCGACCGGCATGGCGTCGTGGGGTTCGGCCGTGGTGGCCGCCGCGCGAGCGTTCCGTGACCGCTTCGGGCCGGAACCCGCCGACGGCGCCGAGATCACGGTCGAGGCGCCCGAATATCCAGGGAGAGAGAACTTTTCGACCCATGCGTTCGGCGCGCACTTCGTCGAGGTCCGCGTGCACACCGACACCGCCGAGATCCGGGTTCCGCGCGTGGTCAGCGTTTTCGGCGCGGGCCGCATCATCAATCCACGGATGGCCCGTTCCCAGTTCATCGGCGCTGTCACCATGGGTCTGTCGATGGCGCTGTGGGAAGAGAGCGAGTTCGATCCGCGCCTCGGCGCCGTGGTCAACCACGATCTCGCCGGGTACCACATCCCGGTCAACGCCGATATCGGCGAGATCGACGTCAGCTGGATCGACGAACACGATCCGCATCTGAACCCGATGGGCAGCAAGGGAATCGGCGAGATCGGCATCGTCGGCTCGGCGGCCGCGGTCGGCAACGCGGTCTACCACGCCACCGGCGTTCGCGTTCGCCGCGTCCCCATTCACCTCGAAGACCTGCTCGGCGCGCTCTGATCAGCAGCGGGTCGGCGCGGGTTCGCCGCGGAACCTGGCTTCGATGAAGTTCCAGGCCTCCGGCAGACCCGCCACCGCGGTCGTCATGTGCTCGGCGATCTGATAGCGGGAGAACGTGACCGGCGCGCCTGCCGCGCAGTAGCGGGTGGCTACGTCCTCGACGGCGTCGAACGGTGTCAGTTCGTCGAAGACGCCCTGCCAGATCAACATCGGCGTCTCGGGCACCTCGGGGTCGTAGCGCAAACTGTTCTCCCGCAACACCGCTCGTGCCTCGGGGCTGTCCATCAGGGACTTGGTCGCCGCCAGCTGTTCGGCGCTGCGGGCTATACCGTGGAACAGCAGGAAGCGCCGGCATTCGTCAGCGGTGAAATCACGGAACCACAGGCCTTCGCCGTTGAGCTGGTCGGAAATGGGCAGACGCTGGGGGTATTCGCGCTCCAGACCCATCGCCGCCGCCCAGGCGAGGCCGAAACCGGGATGGTGCCCGAAGCCGATCCCGAGGGCCATCTGTTCGAGGTCGGCCGGGATGCCGCCGGCGGCGACGCCCGCGAGCTTCAATTCCGGTGCGTAGGTCGGTTGCAGCGCGGCCGCCCACGCGGTCGCCAGCCCGCCGCCGGAGTACCCGGCGAGTGCGATGGGGGACTGGCCGAGACCGAGTTCGGGCGCGCGCTGGAGCGCTCGCACACTGTCGAGGGTGACCATGCCGCTGAGCCGGGCGGCGCCGTAGGCGACATTCGGCCCGAGGTAGTCCGGCAAGGCGACCGCCCAACCGCGGCCCAGCGGCAGAGCCGCGCCGAACGCGTCGGGGGTCTCGTCGTTGATCAGCGAGGTGGAAGGGTTGCATTTGGTGCCGAGGGAATTGATCAGCGCCTGGTAGGACACCAGCGGCGGGTTCGTGACACCGGCGGGGATCAGGACCGTGGTGACGCCCATGATCGGGTCACCCGCGGAGTTGGTCGAGCGGAAGGCGACGTGCCAGATATCGGTGCCCTGGTAGGGGCCGAGGTCGAACTTCCGTTGCCGCACCACATCACCGGGCGCGAAGTCGCCGATATCGGCCGGTGCGGTGAAGAAGGGATCGGGATTGGGGGTGGGGTAGTGCGGCTCCGGCGTCGCCGCGGGAGCGAAGATGGCGACGGTGAGGCCGTAGAACAGCACCGTGAGTGCGGCCGTCAAAATCCGGCGCATGATGGATCCTTATCTCTCGGGAAGTGAGCAGTTGCTCGGCGCGGGCTCGCCGCGGAAGCGGGCGTCGAGCCACGCGACGGCAGACGGGAAACCCATGACCGCGGTGGCCAGGTGGTCGGGGCTCGGATAGAGCTCCGAGTGCACCGGTGTCCCGGCCTCGCAGTAGCGCTGGTTCGTGCGATCGACCGCGTCGACGGGGATGAGTGGGTCGATGGGGGTGTGCCACTCGAAGATCGGGATCGTCGGCACGGGCTCGAACAGTTCCAGACTGTTGGCGTCGCCCACTTCCCACGCCCGGGGGTCGTCGATCAGTGAGACGGTCGAGGCGAGGTCGGAGGCGCTGTGCATGGCTCCGGCGGCGATGAGTTCGACCGTGCACCCGTTGGCCATGGCATCGCGTACCGCCAAGCCGGTGTCGTTGAGCTGCCCGCTGATCGGGAGGCGGTCGGGGTACTCGCGTTCGAGGCCGAGTGCCGCGGCCATCGCGAGACCGAACATGGGATGCGGGGCGAAGCCGAGGGCGCGCGCCATCGTGGTGATGTTCATCGGCACCCCGCCCTGCGCGGCGCCGACCAGGCGCAGTTCGGGCGCGTACTGCGGTGCGAGCGCGGCCGCCCAGCCGGTCGCCATGCCGCCGCCGGAGTACCCGAGCATGGCTGCCGGGCTGTCGGCGAGACCCAGTTCCGCGACCCTGGTCGCGGCGCGGATGCCGTCGAGGGTGATCTGTCCGCCGAGTCTGGCCGCGCCGTAGGCGGCGTTGGGGCCGAGATGGTCGGGCAGCGCGATGCTCCAGCCGCGCAGCAGCATCGTGTTCAGCAGCGGCACAGCGCGATAGAGCAGATTCGGATCGTAGGCGTAGAGGGCCCGCGAGACCGCGCACTGGGTACCGAGACCGTTGATGATGTGCTGGTAGGACAGCAACGGCGCGCCGGGGCGATGGTCTTGCGGGGTGAGGATCGTGGTGGTCGCGGCGATCGGCCTGCCTTGGGAGTCGTTGGACCGGAACTTCACCAAAGTGACTGTGGCGGTGGGGAAGTAGGGCAGTGGCTCCTGGACCCGGACCGCCAGTACAGCTCCGGGTTCCTTGCTCGCGATGTCGGCGGGCGCGGCGTAGAAGGGGTCGGGGTCGGGAGCCGGATACACCGGTGGTGCCCCGGTGGCCGCCGGCGGGCCGGAGGCGGTGAGAAGCCCGACCATGACGGCGCAAGCCAGGGTGCGCAGGCTAATTCTCACGGATCACCGCCGACGCGGGGTAGCGAACACCGGTGGCGCGTTCGGATGCCGTCCACAACTGCTGCCAGAGGGCCCGATCCTGCGACAGCGCGCTCGACGGGCAGGCGCTGACCGGTCCCCGGGTGTTGAACAGCTTGGTCGGGCCCCAATAGATATCGGGATCCGCATCCGTGGCGGTGGCGGCGTGGAGCATCGATTGTGCTGCCGCGGTCCGTGATTGGCCTACCAGGCGGATGAACGGCTCGGCGACGTAGTCGAGTGGCGTCTGCGTCTTGGCGACGAGGCCGGTCGGTGCGACGCCGGGGTGCACGGCGTAGGAACGCAGCGTCGACCCGGATTCGCGGAGCCTGCGCTGTAGTTCGCGGCCGAATATCAGGGTGGCCAGCTTCGATTCCGGATAGGCCGCGTGTCGACTGTATCGGCGGTGTTCGAAGCGCAGATCGTCGAGCGGCAGTGCCTTGGTCCACCCGTGGGAAATGCTCGACAACGAGATGACCCGGTCCTGGATCCGATCCAGCAGCAGGCCGGTCAACGCGAAGTGACCGAGATGGTTGACGCCGAATTGTGTTTCGAATCCGTCGGCGGTACGGGCGAACGGCACATTCATCAATCCGGCATTGTTGATCAGCACATCGAATTCGCCGCACTCTTGCGCGAAGCGCCGTACGTCGGACAGATCGGCAAGATCCAGGGCTGCCACGGAGATATCGCCGGCCAGCCGATCAGCGATGGCGCGACCCCGTTCGGTATCACGGCACGCCATGATCACCGTGGCGCCACGGGCTGCCAACGTGCGGGTTACCACCTCACCGAGGCCGCCGTTGGCTCCGGTGATCACGAATCGTCGGCCGTGCTGATCCGGTATCGGATCGGGAGTCCTTGCCATGGCGCATGACCTTACGAATCGTGGTCACCGGGTGGCAATGCGTTTGGAAAATGTCAGGGACGACGCGAGGACCGTTGGTCGTTTCCCAAAGAGGCCCGGCGCGCGAGGAATTCGGTTGCCCGCTGTCGTAGCGTGGCGCCGGTCAGTGTTGTCGAGTGGATTGCCGGGCGAATACCCGATCCCGCCGCACTGCTCGATTCCCTGTCGATACCTCTGATGCAGGAGATGTTTGCCCTATGGCTCGCGAAGACGAACTACGCACTTACATGAAGAAGGCGATCCGGGAACTGCAGACCACCCGCGCGCGCCTCGATGATGTGGAAGCGCGGGCGACCGAGCCGATCGCCATCGTCGGCATGGCGTGCCGTTATCCGGGTGGGGTCACCTCGCCGGAGGAGTTGTGGCAGGCGGCGGTCGAGGGGCGCAGTCTGGTGTCGCAGTGGCCGGCCGATCGCGGCTGGGATGTGGAGGGCCTGTTCGATCCCGAGCCGGGTGTGCCGGGCAAGTCGTATGTGCGCACGGGCGGATTCCTCGACGGCGCTACCGGATTCGACGCGAACTTCTTCGGGATCAGCCCGCGTGAGGCGCAGGCGATGGATGCGCAGCAGCGACTCGTGCTCGAGACGGCCTGGGAGGCCTTCGAGCGGGCGGGCATCGACCCGACGACTGTTCGCGGTAGCGCCACGGGGGTCTTCGTCGGCTTGATGCCCGACACCGAGGGCCCGTCGTCGCGCGATATCGACGAGCGGGTGCGCGCGACGATCGAACAGTTCCTGATGACCGGTCAGGCGTCGAGTATCGCCTCGGGCCGGGTGTCGTATGTGCTGGGGCTGGAAGGTCCGTCGGTCACTGTGGACACGGCGTGCTCGTCCTCGCTGGTCGCGATTCATCAGGCGGTGCGATCGTTGCGCTCCGGCGAGTCGACGATGGCGCTGGCCGGCGGTGTCACCGTGATGGCGACGCCCGCCGCGTTCGTCGCGTTCTCCACCCAGCGTGCGCTGGCGGCCGACGGTCGGTGCAAGTCGTTCGCCGCGGGCGCCGACGGCACCGCGTGGGGCGAGGGCGTCGGCATGCTGCTGCTCGAGCGCGTCTCCGAGGCCAGGCGCCTCGGGCACACGATCCTGGGTCTGGTGCGTGGCACCGCGGTGAATTCCGACGGCGCGTCCAACGGTCTGACCGCCCCGAACGGGCGGTCCCAGCAGCGGGTGATCCGATCCGCGCTGGCCGATGCCGGGTTGAGCACGACCGAGGTGGACGTCGTCGAGGCGCACGGCACCGGTACCCGCCTGGGTGACCCCATCGAAGCGGAAGCCTTGCTCGCGACCTACGGCGCCGAGCGCGAGGGCGGGGAGGCGCTGCTGCTCGGGTCGCTCAAGTCGAATATGGGGCACACGCAAGCCGCCGCCGGGGTCGGTGGGCTGATCAAGATGGTGATGGCGATGCGGCACGGGGTGGTGCCGCCGACACTGAACGTCGACGAGCCGACGCCGCATGTGGACTGGTCGTCGGGCTCGGTCCGGTTGGTCACCGAGGCGCGGGCATGGCCCGCGACCGGGCGGACGCCGCGCGCCGCGGTGTCGTCGTTCGGGATCAGCGGCACCAATGCGCACGTCGTCATCGAGCGGGGCGAGTCCTCGCCGGAGATCGAGCGATCGGCCGCAATCGTCGCACCGCCGGTGATTGCGTGGGTCCTCACCGCGCGGTCCGACGCGGCGGTGGCCGCGCAGGCAGGCGCGCTGCTCGGTCGGGTCGAGGCAGAACACGGCGCCGACCCGGTCGATATCGGTGTCGCGCTGCTCGAGACCCGCGCCCGGTTCGAGCATCGCGCCGTGATCGTCGGCCACGATGCCCAGGAGCTGACGGCAGGGCTGCGAGCACTCGCGGACGGGCAGGGCGCACCGAATGTGGTGCGTGGCAGCGCCATCGCGGCCGTTACTGCGGCGATGTTCCCCGGTCAGGGCGCGCAACGCGCCGGGATGGGGCACGAGCTGTACGAGGGTTACCCGGTCTATCGCGCCGCTTTCGACGAGATCTGTGCGGAATTCGATCAGCATCGCGAAACGCCGCTGCGCGAGATGATTTTCGACGATCGGGCAGACGCGACCTCGCTCGACCGAACTGAGATCGCCCAGATCGCGCTCTTCGCTACCGAGGTGGCGATGTACCGGCTGGCCGAATCCTGGGGATTGCGACCGGCATTCGTGCTCGGTCACTCGATCGGTGAGATCGTGGCGGCCTATGTGGCCGGGGTCTGGTCGCTGCCGGATGCCTGCACCCTGGTCGCCGCCCGTGGTCGGCTCATGCAGTCCGCGCCGCCGGGTGGGGCGATGGTCTCGGTCGCCGCGGACTCCGAGACCGTCGCCGAACTCGTGCGTCGATACGACGACGTGAGCATCGCCGCGGTGAACGGGCCCGCGTCCGTGGTTGTTTCGGGTGCGCACGCGTCCGTGACGGCCATCGCCGAGCAGTTGGCGGCCGACGGCGTGCGTACCCACCGATTGCGGGTGAGTCATGCGTTCCATTCGCCCCAGATGGACGCGGTGCTGGCCGAATTCGGTGAAGTCTGCCGGGGTCTGACCTATCGCCCGCCGACCGTGCCGGTGATCTCGGCGCTCACCGGCAAGGTGGCCGAGGCCGCGCAGTTGTGCTCGCCGGAATACTGGGTGAGCCACCTGCGTGAGCCGGTTCGCTACCTGGACGCGGTGCGGTGGGCCCGTGAACAGGGCGGGGTCAACTGCTTTGCCGAGTTGGGGCCGGGGGCCGCGCTGACGGCGATGGTGCACGAGATCGTCGACGACGGTGCGGCGATGGCCGCCGTCGCGTTGCAGCGGCCGGGCATCGCGGGCGACCTCGCGTTCGTCGCAGGACTGTCCACTCTGTATTCCCACGGGGCAGCGCTGGATCCGGGCTCGCTCTTCGAAGGCGCCGACGCCCGCCCGGTAGACCTGCCGACCTATGCCTTCCAGCGCGATCGGTACTGGCTCGAGGTGAGCGAGGGCAGCAATGTTCGTGGCGCCGGGCTCGACGCCGACGACCATCCGCTGCTCGGTGCGAAGATCGGCCTCGCTCAGGACGGTGGACTGCTGCTGACCGGGCGACTGTCGCTGCACTCGCACCCGTGGCTGGCCGGACACCGGATCGGTGGCGCGGTGCTGCTGCCCGGTACCGCGTTCATCGAACTCGCTTGGCATGCAGGTCAATTCGTTCAGTGCCCGACCGTCGGCGAACTCGTTCTCGAAGCCCCGCTCGTGATTCCCGAGACCGGCGCGGTGGAACTGCAGGTGCTGGTCGGACCGGCCGAGGAATCCGGGTATCGGACAGTCGGGGTGTACTCGCGCCTACAGACAGCGTCGGTGGAGGAGCTGCCGTGGACCGGACACGCCACCGGCACCGTGCAACCGTCGGACGATATCGCGGTGCCGGCCGGCGGGGCCTGGCCGCCGGTGGGTGCGGTGGCGGTGGCCGTCGGCGACCCGTACGAGGCGATGGCCGCGGTCGGTTACGACTACGGCTCCGCTTTTCGAGGCCTGCGCCAGATCTGGCGCCACGGCGACGAGGTCTTTGCCGAGGTGGCACTGCCCGAATCAGCCATCGGGGAGGCCGCCGAGTTCGGTCTGCACCCCGCGCTGCTCGACGCCGCACTGCACGCGATGATCGCGACCGGCACGGTCGGCCCGACCGAATCCGGCAAGATCCGGCTCCCGTTCGCCTGGGAAGGCGTCTCGCTGCATGCGGTCGGCGCGTCGTCGCTGCGGGTTCGCCTCACACCGGTCGGCACCGACCGCATCGGTCTCGAACTCACCGATTCGGCAGGTAGGCCGGTGGCCAGTGCGCGATCACTGGCGCTGCGCGAGATCTCCCTCGAAGCGCTGGGTCAGCGCCCGGCGTCCTCGGACGGCGGACTGTACGAGATGAACTGGGTGACCTTACCCTCGCCCGAACCCACTGCGGGACCGGGCGAATGGTCCGAGCTGGACTTTGTGGACGGCAGGGTAGCTGTAGAGCGCTGCGCACGCACTGATCGCGATCTCGTTGTCGTGCGCGTGCACAGCGATGTCACCGCGTCCGTTCCCGCCGCCGTGCGCGAGCAGGTGATCGCCGTACAGACGGTGGTGCAGCGATTGCTCACCGACGACGAATTCGCCGAGGCGCTGGTGGTTTTCGTGACCAGCGGCGCGGTGGCGATCCACGGCGCCGAGGATGTCGGTGACCTGGCCGGCGCGGCGGTGTGGGGTCTGCTGCGGTCCGCGCAGAACGAGAACCCCGGCCGCATCGCGCTGCTCGATCTCGATGATCGCAGCGACTACCGCGAGGCGGTGCGCAGCTGCGCCGCACTCACCACCGAGCCGCAACTAGCGATCCGGCACGGGGAGACGCACGCGCCGCGCCTGGTGCGCGCGGGTGCGGACACGGTCGGGTCGGCTGAGCTGCTCGGTGCGCACGACTGGCGATTGGTCGACCACGGGCGCGGAACCCTCAACGGCGACAACATAATTCTGGCGCCGGCCGAGATCGAGCCGCTCGCACCCGGGCAGGTGCGGATCGCGGTGCGGGCGGCGGGTGTCAACTTCCGCGATGTGCTGATCGTGCTCGGGATGTACCCGATTCCGAACACCGCCATCGGTGGTGAGGGTGCGGGGGTGATCGTCGAGGTCGCTCCCGATGTGGTGGACTTCGCGGTGGGCGATCGGGTGATGGGCATCTTCACCGGCGTCAGCGCCACGGTGGTGGCCGACCGGCGCACGGTCATCAAGATTCCGGAAGGCTGGTCGTTCGACGAGGCGGCGGCCGCACCGATCGTGTTCGCGACGGCCTACTACTCGCTGGTCGACCTGGCGCGGGTGCGGTCGGGGGAGTCGCTGCTGATCCACGCCGCCACCGGCGGTGTAGGCATGGCCGCGGTCCAGTTGGCCCGCCATCTCGGGTTGGACCTCTACGTCACGGCCAGCCCCGGCAAGTGGGATGTGCTGCGCGCGAACGGCTTCGACGACGAACGGATCGGCAATACGCGAACTACCGAGTTCAAGGCGAAGTTCCTCGAAGCGACCGGCGGACGCGGTGTCGATGTCGTGCTCGACTCCCTCGCGGGCGACAAGGTCGACGCGTCGCTGGACCTGTTGCCGCGCGGCGGTCGGTTCATCGAGATGGGCCTGACCGATCTGCGTGACGCCGACGAGATCGCGGCAACCCACCCGGGCGTCCGGTACCAGAACTTCATCCTGATGGAGGCAGGCCCGGACCGGCTGCACGAGATCCTGACCGAACTGCGCAAGCTGTTCGAATTCGGTGACCTGCAACCACTTCCGGTGACCCGGTGGGACGTGCGGCGTGCGCCCGAGGCATTCCGTCAGCTGAGCCAGGCACGCCACATCGGCAAATACGTCCTGACCGTGCCGACCCCACTCGACCGCGACGGCACCGTTCTGGTGACCGGCGGCACCGGCGGCCTCGGCGCGCTGGCCGCCCGGCATCTGGTGGCCACACACGGAGTTCGGCACCTGCTGCTCACCAGTCGTCGCGGACCCGACGCGGACGGCGCGAGCGAACTCGCCGCCGAGCTGACCGCGCTCGGCGCCCAGGTCGACATCGCCGCCTGCGATGTCGGCGACCGCGACGCTCTCACCGCACTGGTGGCGGCGATCCCCGCCGCGCATCCGCTCACCGGCGTCGTCCACACCGCGGGCGTCGTCGAGGACGCGTTGTTCAGCGAGCACACTCCCGAACACATCGCCACAGTGTTGCGCCCCAAGGCCGATGCCGCCTGGCACCTGCACGAGGTGACCGGCGGGCGCCCGCTGGCGATGTTCGTGATGTACTCCTCGATCGCGGGTCTGCTCGGCAACCCGGGCCAGGCGAACTACGCCGCGGCCAACGGGTTCCTCGACGCGCTGGCCCAGCACCGCAGACACCGTGGCCTGACCGCCACCGCGATGGCGTGGGGGCTGTGGGAGCGCGGGACCGGCATCACGGGGCACCTGACCGAGCGCGACCTGCGGCGAATGCGCCGAGAAGGGCTGGTCCCGCTCACCGACGACGACGGGATGGCCCTGTTCGACAACGCCCTGTCGACCGGCAGAGCACTGGCCGTACCCGCACGCCTCGACCTCACGGCACTGGGCTCGCTCGGCGATGTCGACGAGATGCCCGCGATGCTGCGGTCGCTGCTGCGTGGCCCGCGCCGGGCGGCCGGCGGGGGCTCCGACGAGTCGGCGAAGCTGCTGTCGAGCCTCACCGGTCAGGAGCCCGCCGAACAGGAGCGGATCATCCTCGGCGTCATCCGGTCGCACGCGGCGGCCGTCCTCGGTCACGCGTCGGCGGAGGCGGTGCCCGCCGATACCGCGTTCACCGACCTGGGTTTCGACTCGTTGGGCGCCGTGGAATTCCGCAACCGGCTGGAGGCGGCCACCGGCGCGAAGCTGCGCACGACGATCGTCTTCGACTACCCCAACGCCACCGCGCTGGCGAGCTACCTGCGCACCGAGATCGCGCCCGTGGACGACCCGGGCGCCCGCATCGCCGGACAGCTCGACGCAGTGGCGGCGGGATGCGCCGGTGTCGAGCTGCCACCGGAGCGGGTCGAGGAACTGCTGCTGCGGATCAACGACCTCGTGCGCACCCTGCGCGGCGACTCGGCGCGCGATCTGGTCGACAACATCGACGGTGCCGACGACGACGCCCTGTTCGATCTCATCGACCAGGTCCGTTCGGTCTGAGCCGAGACAGAAAGCGAGAGGCCGATGGCCACCGAAGCGGAACTTCGCACGTATCTCAAACGCGCCACCCGGCAGTTACAGGAGACCAGACAGCAGCTCGAGGACGAGCAGGCACGCGCACGGGAACCGATCGCGATCGTGGGTATGTCGTGCCGGTTCCCCGGCGGGATCGAATCGCCCGAGCACCTGTGGGAGGCGCTGATCGAGGGGCGCGACCTGATCTCGGAGTTCCCGGCGGATCGCGGCTGGGACGTGGACGGGTTCTACGATCCCGATCCGGACAAGTTCGCCAAATCCTATGTGCGAGAGGGCGGTTTTCTCGAAGGTGCGGGCGAGTTCGACGCCGGATTCTTCGGGATCAGCCCGCGCGAGGCCGAGGCGATGGACCCGCAGCAGCGCCTGCTGCTCGAGCTCGCCTGGGAATCGGTCGAACAGGCGCGCGTCGACCCGACGACATTGCGCGGCACCGATACCGGTGTGTTCGTGGGATTCAGTGATCAGGGTTACGGATTCGGCGCCACGCAGGCCTGGGATGGGGCGGAGACCTACTACTTCACCGGCAACCATGCCTCGATGGCGGCGGGTCGGGTCGCGTACCTGCTGGGTCTGGAAGGCCCGGCGGTCACCGTCGACACCGCCTGTTCTTCGTCGCTGGTCGCGATTCATCAGGCGATGCAGTCGCTCCGGCTGCGCGAATGCGGCATGGCGCTCGCCGGCGGCGTGACAGTGATGTCCACCCCGATGCCGTTCGCGCTGTTCTCGCGTCAGCGTGCGCTGGCGCCGAACGGTCGATGCAAGTCCTATGCCGCGGGCGCGGACGGCACCGCCTGGGGTGAGGGCGTCGGTGTCGTTCTCCTGGAACGTCTGTCGGAAGCGCAGCGACACGGGCACCGAGTGCTCGCGGTACTGCGCGGTTCGGCGGTGAACAGTGACGGCGCCTCCAACGGGCTCACCGCACCGCGCGGACCGGCACAGCAGCGGGTGATCGGGTCCGCGTTGGCCAACGCTGGTCTGCGCGCGTCCGACATCGACATGGTGGAGGGCCACGGCACCGGCACCGTACTCGGTGACCCGGTGGAGGCGCAGGCCCTGCTGGCCACCTACGGGCAGCGCGACGGTGCGCCACCACTGCTGCTGGGATCGGTGAAATCGAATATGGGACACACGCAGTCGGCCGCGGGCGTGGCCGGACTGATCAAGGCGGTGCAGGCGATCCGGCACGGGATGGTTCCGCCCACGCTGCACGTGGACGCGCCGACCTCGCACGCCGACTGGACCGGAGATCGAATCCGGCTGGCGCTGCGGCCACAGCCGTGGCCGACCTCCGAACATCCACGCCGGGCCGCGGTGTCGTCCTTCGGCATCAGCGGCACCAACGCCCACTTGATCATCGAGCAAGCACCGGAATCCGAAGCACCTGCGGCGATTTCGGCCGACACCCGCCACGCTGTGTCGCCCACGGTCGCCTCCCCGCAGACCGCCGCCCTGGCGCATGCGAGGCCCACGCCCTCGCCGACTCCGTGGCTGCTCTCGGCACGCACCGCCGCCGCACTGTGTGACCAGGCGGCCCGCCTACGCACGGCAGTCGCGAATTCCCCGGACGATCTCGCCGACATCGCGCACTCCTTGGCAACCACGAGAACGAGATTCGACCATCGCGCCGTCGTCGTGGCGAACACCCGCGGCGAGTTCCAGGACGGACTCACGGCCATCGCCGAGGAACGCACCGCCCCCTCGGCAGTCCTGTCACGCCGTGGCACCGGCGGCAGACTGGCGATGATGTTCCCCGGACAGGGTGGGCAACTCGCGGGCATCGGCCGCGGGCTCTCTGACACGTACCCGGTGTTCGCCGAGGCGCTCGACACGATCTGCGTGGGTTTCGACGCCTATCTCGAGCATCCGTTGCGTACCGAGATGTTCGGGACGGGTGAGTTGCTCGCGCGAACCGACTACACCCAGCCCGCCGTGTTCGCCGTGCAGGTGGCTCTGTTCCGGCTGCTCGAATCCTGGGGAGTGGTACCGGATTTCGTTATCGGTCACTCGATCGGTGAACTCTGCGCCGCGCACGTCGCGGGTGTGCTGTCCCTGGACGACGCGATGGCCGTGGTCGCCGCGCGTGGTCGGCTGATGCAGCGGATGGACCCGGGAGCGATGGTGTCCGTGCGGGCATCCATGGCCGAGGTCGCGGCCTCCATCGCCGGTCGCGAGGCCGAGGTATCGGTCGCCGCGGTCAACGGGCCGAACGCCACCGTGATCGCCGGCGATGTCGCCGCGGTGGGTGAGCTCGCCCGGCACTGGCGCGAACGCGGCCGACGAGTAGCCAGGCTCGGCGTAGACCGGGGCTTCCACTCGCCGCACGTGGATGCGATCGTCGACGATTTCCGCTCGGTCGTCGCGACCGTTCGCCTCCAGGAACCGCGCATCCCTTTCCTCTCCACCGTGACCGGCACGGAATCCACACCGGGACAGCTCACTTCGATCGACTACTGGGTACATCAGGCCCGCGAGCCGGTGCGTTTCCACGAGAGTGTGCTGCGGCTGCACGAATCCGGCGTCGTCACTTATCTCGAACTCGGCGCGGGAGACACCCTGTCCGGCCTGGTCTACGAGACACTCGCCGATACCGGCAGCACAGCCGTTCCGGTGCTGCGACCCGGCGCCGACGAAGCCGGTTCGGCGATCGAAGCCGTGGCGGGAGCCTGGGTAACCGGTGCCGAAGTCGGCTGGTCGGCACTGTGTTCCGGTGACACCGCCAGGGCCGTGGATCTGCCGACCTATGCGTTCCAGCATCGCCGCTACTGGGTCGACACCGACAGCGCCGTCCTCGAAAGCATGATCGGCGTCGCCGGCGCCGAACTCGCCGGTGACCGGATCGCCGGTCGGCACGACGCACCGGCAGTGGAGGCAGCGTCCACGCGTTCGGACCTGCTGACCGTTCCCGAGGACCGGCGCCGCGATGTCGCGGTCGGCCTGGTGGTCGATCAGATCCGCGAGATCCTCATCGACCTCACCGCGGACGAGATCGACCTCGACGCCACCGTTCTCGCGATCGGGCTCACCTCGCTGTCCGCTCTCGAACTGCGCGGAAGGATCAATGCCGCCGCGGGCACCCAGCTCTCGCTGGAGGATCTGTTCACCCACCCGACGCCGCGGGCACTGGGTGCCGTACTCGCCACCAGGATCTGGAGCGACGCGCCGACCCACGAGGCGGTGCTCGCGTGAGCGGGGGACTGTCGCCGGTACGCGGCACCCTCGGGTTCGAACAATTGGTGCCCGCTGCGCTGGCTCACCGGCGCGGACTCGCCGAGGTCTACGTCGCCGACACCGCCGTCGTCGGCAGCTCGGAATACCTCGCCGCCGTGCAGGTGCCGCGGGCGCACTCGCTGTGGTTCGATCGGCTCGTCGCCTACCACGATCCGTTCTCCGCCGTCGAGGCCGTCCGCCAGGCACTGCTCGTCGTCGGTCAGCGACACCTCGGTGTGCCCGCCGACGCGCCGGCCAGCCTGCAGCGGATGGCGTTCGCGGTGGAAGACCTGAGCCTGTTCCGCGACAGTGAACGCGACCCGCTCGAGGGGGTGGTGCGCCTGCGTCCCGGCGCGGCGGGCACCGGGCGCGGTTACTACCACGATGTATCCTTCGACGCCACGCTGTCCGTCCACGGGGCGCTGGCCATGACGCTGCGCGGCAGCGGAATCACCTTTCCCCGTGACGCTTACGACGAGTTCCGCGAACTCCAGCAGGGCAAGCGCTCCACCCTCGCCGCGGTCGGTCCCGACTCGGTGCGGCGATTGCCACCCGAACTCGTCGGCAGGCGCGACCCACGCAATGTCGTGCTGGCCCGCACCACGGCACAGGACCTCGTCGTGGTGGTGGACCGCGGCCATCCGAGCTTCTTCGACCATCAATACGACCATGTCCCCGGCCCGTTGCTGCTCGAGGCGTTCCGGCAGGCAGCGGTGCTGTCCGCGACCTCGGCGGGACTGCTCGGCTCACCGGTCGCCGCGGTGATCGACCTCGAAGCCCAGTTCACCGACTTCGCCGAACTGGACGCCCCCATCACCTGCACCACCGCCGCCGTCGGCGATCTCGACCTGGACGAGATCACGGTCGAGGTGGCGCTGCACCAGTACGGCAACCGCATCGCCCTCGCCCACGTCGAGTTGGCGCACTATCCCGTGTCCACGCAACGACAGGAGCTCGGATCATGACGACACCATCGGCGAAACGGTACGCGGTCATCGGCGGCGGCTTGTCCGGCATCGGCGCCGCGTTCGCGCTGCACCGGGCAGGCCACACCGTCGAACTGCTCGAGCAGGACGCGGTGCTCGGCGGCCGCTGCGGCTTCGACTCCCTCGGCGGTCGGCCGATCATGATGGGCGGCAAGAACATCGGCCGCCATTACCACGAGCTGCGCGGGTTCGTCGCCGCGTCCGGGGGACGGGCGTACGAGCCCTTCGGGATCAACAGCTCGCAGATCATCAACGGCGAACTGGTGACACTCGACAACCCCGGCATCGCCGGATTCCTTCGCCATCTGCTGCGGATGGGTTCGCCGATCGACGCGGCGCGCATGCTCTACTACGGTGCGCGCGTTCGATTCGACGAACGCAATCGCTACCTGGGGTCGGACTGGTTCGGGCGAGCGGGCACCGCCAACGACAGCGTCGCGCTCGGCGCGCATTTCGGCGCCGAGTTCGGACGTACTGTGTTGCGACCGTTGACAGTTCGGCTCAACGCTGCCGAGCCGGACGAGGTGTACCTCGGCGCGTTCGGGGTGAGCCTCGGCATGGTGCAGGATCGCTACGACCAGCTCGTCGACGGCATGCAGCCGGTCCTGGACTGGTTCGCCGGACAGGTGCCGGTCCGGCTCGGCACCCGCGTGGATCGGCTCGTGGTGCGGGACGGCCGGGTGATCGGGCTCGATACCGCGGAAAACGGTGGCGCCACTACCTTTTCCGCCTACGACGGTGTTGTGCTGGCGACCCCGGCGCACGCCGCGGCCGGCCTGCTGGAACCCGTGGTTCCCGCGCTGAGCAAGGCATTGAGCGAGGTGGCCTACTACCCGTCCACGGTCGCGGTGGTGCAGTACGAGCAGCCCTTCTTCGGCAGCGCCGTTCGCTCGATCGCGTTCGACTCGGGGCCGTGCAGTGCCGCGGGGGTCTACGGGGTGAACGATCTCGATATCGTCCGCTACACCTTCAGCGGGCGCGATGCCCGGCCGAGTCCGGATGCGCAGCTCTTGGCGACGTGGATCGACGACGCCGAGGCGAAGGTGCGCGGTCATCTCGGCGGTCCGGCGATCGAGCGGGTGCGGACCGAAACACGCAGCTGGGCCGCGGCGCATTGCGCCTACCTTCCCGATCACGCCGGTTTCCGCACAGTGGTGCGCGAACAGACCGAATCCGTTGCGGGACTCCAGCTTGCGGGTGACTACCTGCTGGGCGCCCAGTTGGAGGCCTGCTACCGATCCGGCATCGCCGCGGCCCGGGCGTTGATCGCGTGAGCCAGGCCCGGGGCGCCACGCGAGATCACGCGGCGCCCCGGGTGTGCACCATATCGTCGGCGAGCAGTGCGATACGGGCCCGCAGAATGCCCTCCGCGGTCGTCAGGTCGAGGTCGGTCAGTCCGCTCACTCGACGCAGCCGGTAGTCGATGGTGTTGGGGTGCACATGCAGCCGTCGGCCGGTGGCTTTGCGATTGAGGCCCGTGGCCATATAGGTCCGCAGCGTTTCCAGCAGCTCGGGATGGGTGGCGAGTGGGGCGATGACACCGGCCAGATGCTCGCGCGCCGGACCGGGGCGGGTGAGCTGATATTCGATCGCCACATCCGAGAGCTCGTACAGCCCAGCGGGTTTGGCGATGCCACGCACCAGCTCGAGCAGCTCGTGTGCCTCCTCGGTGGCCTGCGGGATCTGCTCGGTCGGGGCGGGCACCAGGGTCGCGGTGAGCTCGACTCCCGAGGTCGCGCTGATCGTGGCGAGGACATCGCCGGTCATGCGCACCAGCTCGGGTTCATCGCTCGGGATCAGCAGGGTGCCACCGTTGGTGCTCAGCAGGGCCAGTGATCGTGAGGCGAAAGCATCGGCCAGCGCCGCCTGCACCCGCCGCAGTTTGCGGCGCGCCACCACCTGCGCGTCCACGCGCGGGTCGTGCTCCTCGGCCAGCTCCGGAATCATCAGCGCCACCACCTGATAGGAATCGGCGACTCTGATCCCGGTCTGCCGGGTGAGCGCGCCGACGCCGTGGCCGCTCAGCAGCGCCGACACCATCGTCTGCGCACCGGTCTGGTGTTCCTTGGCGACCTGGCGCTGTTCGTCGAGATAGGCGCTCGTCACCGTCGCGTTGATGACCTCGAGCGTGCGCAGCAGCAGGCGGGTACCCGCGACGACCTCGGCGAGGTCGGCTGCGGTCACCTGCCCGACGACGAGCTCGAAGCCGATCCGGAACCCCTCCGCGTAGGCGCGCAACAAGGTGCCGACGGGCACGCCCTCCCGCGCGTGCTGGGCGGATGCCGCGCGCAGCGCCACCAGTTGCTGCTCGGACGGCGTGGTGCGCTTGTCCAGCATCTCCATCGCCAGCGCCAGGCAGCGGCGGGTGAACTCGGTGACGTCACCCCGCATCGCCTCGCTCGGCAGTGCTTGGCAGGGCATCACGTTCTCGGCGAAATAGGAGACCAGCTGCGAAACCAGCTCGTCGGCGTTTCCCAGAAAACTCGACGCGGCCCGGCCGCCCGCGATGGTGAGCGGATTGGGTATCCGGTCCATGGCTTGAGAATTCATCGAGTGCACTCCGGTGTGGCAGACAGCGAATGGGGCTGGTCGTGGGACTTGTGTGAATCGCAACATAGCCACATCGGAGGTCGTAGTCGCCGGTCCCATGGAATGGCCTGGTGGGATCACGACGACCTCACAGCCGGGGTTGTGCGGACTCACAAGCGCGTGGGGTCACCCGTTCGCTGCACGGTTGCGGTGCAGTCCGACGCGGTCATAGACCGACGTGCTCGCCGTGCCGAGGACCAGTCCGACCGCCAGGCCCAGCGCGGTCATCCAGAAACCCCTCGCGAGCCCGGACCCCAGATCGGCGTCGAAGTACAGGATCGCGCGGACCGCCGTGTACACCTGATGCAGCGGTTCGAACGAGGCCAGCACGCCGAAGTAGCGAGGGGTGGCCTCGATCGGCACCGAACCGGCCGAGGACGGCAGCCCGAGAATGACGAACACGATCAAGTTCACCAGTAGCCCCGCCGAGCCGAGCGCGGCGAGCACCGACAGGCCGGTGACACCGACGGCGATCATCGCGAACGCGCTGTAGAGAAACAGCGGAAGGGGCTGCGCGATCGGCATTTCCAGCACGCGCGTGACGACGAGCAGTACCGCTGCCACGAGGTGCGCCGCGACGATGAGCACGCCCCATTTGAGCAGCAGTGTGCGCCATCGGGAGATCCGCGCGGGTCGCACGTGCGGTGACCACGGCCCGTACTCGGTCGGCACGAATCCCAGTGCGCCGTCGACCATCGTGTGGACGATCATCGCGCCGAGCGTGCCCGCGAGCAGGAGTACGAGAGCGTAGAAGAAGGCACCCAGCCCGGCCCCGCTGCCGTCGGGCAGTGGATGGAACTCGGTGTGGATCACCTCGACCGGGTTGCGCAGTGTCACTGCGGTCGCACCCGGCAGTGCGTAATCAGGACCGAGTGACCCGGACACGGTATCGAGTAGTTGCTCACCGATCCGCGTGTTCACCTCGGTCAACGCCCGGTCACTGAATCGCTGCACGATCGCCGAGGCGAACGCGCCGGTGCGTGGATTGGTCCGCACGGTGATCGTGGGACGTTCGATCTCGCCGGGAATCACGCTTCCCATGCCGAGATTGCCGAGTCGTTTGGTGAAGTCGCCCGCGATGATGATCGCGCCGTAGAGTTCGCCGCTGCGTAGCTGTCTTTCGGCCTGGGCAATTCCCAGTACGCGCAGGTCGATCTTGTCCGCGGGGACACCGTCGCGCAATGCTGTGGTGATCTCGTTGCCGATATCGCGCCACTGCGGCGGTGAACCGAGCGTATCGCCCACATCCTGGTCGACCAGCGCGATCGGGAAGTCGTGCAGATTCTTCTCGGGGTCCACGATGTAGCCGAGATACATCGTGGCCATCAGCGCACTGAGCAAGGTCAGGACGATCGTCGGGAACAGCCAGATACGCACCGCCGCACGCTAACAGCGGCCGAGGCCGCGCGGCGGTGCGTTGGAATCTGTCCAACGCCGGTGATCGAGCGTTGGCGCCGGTCCGAAAAAGCTCACACGCCGGGTAACGGTTTCGCGTCGGACGGTACATTCATGAATGCCGAAATCACGTGATCGCTGAGGTAGAGCCTCAGTTCTGAACGCCACTCGGCGGGGATGCCCGCCGGGACCAGGTCGAGTGCGTCTTCGACCTCTTCCCATATTCGGGGAAAGGGGATTCCGTTGCGCGAGCAGGATTCGACGGCGACCATCAGCTGTTGCGTCAGGCAATCCATGTGGACGGTCGGTGTCACAGTGAATGCCGTGTCGAGTAGCAGCTCGAGATCGTCCATTGTTTTCCCCTTACCGGTTTCGCACCCCTGCTGTGCGCTCAACGTAGGGGACCGATTCACGGTGTGGGAAATCGTGCGGGGGTTACTGGTGGTTCAGATATCTTTCGGCTGCCGACTTGTGATCCGCACCGACCGGCCGGTGTAGGTTCGACCGATGACCTCCACCGCCCTGTACTGCGGCACTCGCTGGGACGAACAGGGTCGATGGTTCTACGAGCTGCTCGGCGACGACGGGACCACCGAGCTGCTGCCCGGGATCGGCACGCGGCTGGCGTTCCGGATCACCGATTCGGGACGATTCTGCTTGGGCTACAACGGGTTCGGTGCGGGACGTCGCGGGAAAATTGCGTGTCCCCGTCGCGCACGGGTCGAGACCGGGCGCCAGTGCGAGCAGTGCCGGGTCACCGAGGGGTGGTCGGTGGTGCACAGCCACCGGGGCCCGCTCACGGCATTGCCCGAACAGGTCCGCGCTTATATGTCGCAGCCGCACCATCTCTACATCGCGTATTTCGGGGACGGGATGACCAAGGTCGGTACGGCCTCGGCGTCGCGGCGCAATCGCCGTCTCTTCGAACAGGGTGCGCTGGTCGCCCGGTTCATCACCGATTCCCCGGACGGGCTGCACGTTCGAGACCTGGAGCGGACGGTGACCGAGCGAGCCGGGATCGGGCAGGCGGTCGCCGGGGTCACCAAGACCCGCATCCTCACGAAACCGCTGCGTCCCTGGGCGGTGCTGGAATCCGCGGTCGCCGACGCGGCCGAGCACGCCGCGGGCGCGCTGCCCGCCGACATCACGCGCACCGACATCGCCTGGTCGGGCGGGCGGGACTTCTACGCCACGATCCAGGCGTACGGCCGATTCCCGGTCGCCACCGAAATCGCCGGTGAGCCAGGCGAATACGTCCTCGACGCGGTCACCGCGCACGGCCACACCATCGCCTGCCGCGACACCGCGGGCGCGAGCGAACTCGTGTTGGTCAACGACACCCGCCTGGTCGGTCGCCGCATCGAACTCGACTCCGCGATCACGGCGACGCCGGAACCCGCGCAGACCAGCCTGTTCTGACGTCCGCTCACTCCATGGCGGCGAGTTGTGCCCGCATCGTGTCCAGTCCCATGCCACCCAATCGCAAAGCGCGGGTGTGGAATCGCCGCATGTCGAACGACGCTCCAGCGCGCGCCCGGGCTTCCTCGCGAGCCGCCAGCCAGAGGCGTTCACCGATCTTGTAGGCGGGCGCCTGTCCGGGCCAGCCCAGGTAGCGGTCGATCTCGTCGCGAGCGGTGGTTTCGTCTTCGAGGGTCCGCGTCAGCAGGAACTCCAGGCCGAGATCGGGAGTCCACCGCTCGCCCTCGTGGAAGTCGGCGCCGGCCGGAATCTCCCACTCGAGGTGCATCCCGATGTCCACGACCACCCGGGCAGCGCGGAACAGCTGCTGGGAGAGCATCCCGAACAGGTGGCCGTCGTCGTCGAGGTAGCCGAGTTCCTGCATGAGGCGTTCGGCATAGAGCGCCCACCCCTCGCCGTGCCCGGAAGTGAACGACATCAACCGCTGGTAGGTGTTCAGCGAATCCGCCTCGTACACCCCGGTCGCGATCTGGAGATGATGGCCCGGCACACCCTCGTGATAGACCGTGCTGACCTCGCGCCAGGTCGTGAAATCCTCTTTGTCCGGCTCCACCGACCAGGTCATGCGTCCGGGTCGGCGGAAATCGGCGGTCGGGCCGATGTAATACGCACCGACGACTCCGCCCGGCGGCGCGATCGTGCATTCCAATCGCATGAGCTCGTCGGGGATCTCGAAGTGCTTCTCGCGCAACGATGCCAGGGCTTCGTCGGACACCTTCTGTAGCCACGCCCGGAGTCCGGCCCGCCCGCGCACCCGGTATTTCGGGTCTGCGTCGAGCGCTGTCGCGGTCTCGGTGAGGGAGGCACCCGGCGCGATCCGGGCGGCAACGGCGATCATCTCGGCCTCGAGCCGGGCGAACTCCGCCCAGCCCCAGTCGTAGGCTTCCCGCAGGTCGAGGTCCGCGCCGGTGAAATAGCGTGACCAGAGCCGGTAGGTCTGCTCACCGACGGCATCCTTGGCGGGCGCGCTCGCCATGAGGTCGGCGCGCAGGAACTCGGCGAGAGCGGCATAGGCCTGCTCTGCAGCCTGCGCGCCCTGTCGCAGCCGCGCCAGCGGCGCACCCTCGACACCTTCCGCGGCGGCGACAAAAGTGGTGAAGAACCCGGTGTTCGCGCCGGAACCCGCCCAGGTGTCCGCCTGCTCGGCGACCTTGATGATCTGGCGCAGCGCACTGACCTGCCCGCGCTCGGCCGCGACCAGCAGCGAAGCCCGCAGACCTGCCAGCGCCTCCGGCACCCCCGCGAGACGCTCGGCGATCACCGCCCAGTCCTCGGCAGTCTCGGCGGCCATCACGTCGAACACCATCCGAATGTGCTGTACCGGACTTTCGATCACATTGAGCGCGGCGAGGGGGAGCCCGGCGTCATGGATCTCCACGTCGAGCCCCACGCGCTCGGTGAACACGGCTTTCGCTACCCGTTCGCCGTCATCGGTAGGGTGTGCGGCGAGCATGGCGTGCAACGCATTTCGCGCTATCCGCGCCCGAATATCGTGCCCGGCAGGCGAATAGTCGGTCAGGCGATCGTCGTGTCCCGCGATGCCGAACATGGTCGCCGTGACCGGATCAGCGGCCGCGTAGTCCTCGACGAACCGATCACAGATCTCATCCACACCCATGCGGACACGCTAACGGCCATCGGCCGCCCGCGGGCAACCTACGATCGCGAGCACGGCCACCGCGGTGTGAGCGCGCCGCACAGGAACCGCTAGGCGCTCTGCCGACGCACGATCTCGGTGATCCAGGTGGGCGCGAACGGGGAGGTGCAGCCAGGGGGAGTGGGGTAGTCCTTCAAGACCTGGAGGCGTTCGCCGATGTCGAGGGCGCGGGCGCGATGGCCGGGGTGGTCGATACCGATCTGGGCGAGGCAGTGGTTCATCGCCCACTGCAGGCGATCGGGTGCGGTCTTCATCTGCGCTTCGACGAGGTCGAGCAGACCCGTGAGGTCGAGGCCGTCGGGCTTCTTCGCGACTCGTTCGGTGGTCAGTGCCCAGCCCGCGCTCGCGACCACGGGGTCCGGGTCGTCGAACCAGGCGACACGCAGTTCCTCGGCGTGCGAGTTCTTCTTCACGACATAGTTGACGATCCAGTCGTGGACCTTGGGTGTGCGCGCCTGGCGGACCATGGCGTCCAGTTCGTCACGCTCGAACATCTTCGGTCGGCAGATCAGCAGGGCGAGGAGTTTCGCCGCGGTGTCGTCAGTGTCCCAGAGTTGCCGGGCAAGCGCCGGTTGTGTCTTCAGGCGTTTGGCGAGCGCGCGCAGCTCGGTGAGGTTGACGCCGTGATCGTCGCCGTGCTTCTCGTTCACCGCGCGCATCTTCGGGTTGTCGAGGGCGGCCAGTTCGGCCAGCACCTCGTCCACCGTCGTTTCCGGCACCTGCGCCTCCTGGTCTAGTGCTCCTCGGAGACCATCATGCGTCGGACCGTGTCGAGGTGCCAGGGCCGGGTGCTCGGGAGAACACCGCGACCAGGAAGTCGGAGTCGTCGGTGAAGGGCCGAAGATCCCAGGTCGACAGCAGCAGGTCGACGGTGAGCCCGGCGGATCCGGCGTCGGTCAGGAACTCGGCGAACTCGTAGCCGCGGTCCGCACCGAATCCGATGATCGCCCGCCCGCCCGGCGCGAGATGCCCGGCGAATCCCGCCAGCACCGCCGACCGGGTGGACGGGGCCAGGAACGTCATCACATTGCCCGCGCACACGATGGCGTCGAAGTCGGCGACGGGCAGGTCCAGCTCGGCGAGGTCGCCGACCAGCCATGTCGGACCGGGATGGTCCGCGCGTGCCGCGTCGATCAGCACCGGGTCGACATCGACGCCCACCACCGTGTGCCCCACATCGTGCAGGTATCCACCGGTCCGCCCCGGCCCGCACCCCGCGTCGAGCACCCGGCTGCCACGTCCGAGCATCGCGTCGACCAACCGCGCCTCACCCACGATGTCGGTCCCCTGCGTGGCAAGCGTCCGGAACCGCTCCACATACCGGCTCGAGTGCGCCGGATCCGCGGCGACGATGTCCTCCCAGCCACTGGGTGTGCGCTCGTTCGACGCGTTCATGATCGCTCCCTCGATTCGGCCGCTATACCAACCTTGCCGACCTTAGCCGCGCTGGTGAGAAGTCCGAGCCGGCTGATCGGACGAGCGGCCGGCTGAGAACTGCCGCGAAGGCATCTGCCCTGCGCGGGAGCATTGTCTAGATCGATGGAGGCATCGCGGGCCTGAATCCGCTTGCCGGTGGTCGCTGGGCGCGGCTGCGGCGGATGAGGGTGACGATCAGAATGGCGATGCCGAGCAGGATGGCGGTGATCGCGATGGCCACCGCGAGCAGGATCGGGCCTGCGAGGGCGGAGCCGAGGTCTTGGCCGACGGCTAGGGTGATGCCGGGGCCGCCGTCGGTTTCGAGGGCGTAGACGCCGTCTCGGTCCGCGTGGAAGGTGAACTCGGCGGTTCCCTCGTGGCCACTCAGCTGATACGACTGCTCACCACTGACGGCCTCGGTCGGTACGACTTGCCCTGTGGGGTCGGTCAATCGGGCTCGCACCGCTTCCGGCGGCTCGATCGTGGCCGCACCCGGATACTCGAAGTAGACGGTGTAATCGCCTGTCGCGAGGTTCAGATCGCCGGAGCCGGGGACCGTGACGCGCTGGTATCGGTCGACGCTGTCCGACATGCGGAAGAATCCGATGGCGCCGACACCGACGGCGCCGAGCATTCCGCCCACGATCACGAGTACCGCCGCCACGATCCACCCACCCGACGACTGCTGCGGCCGCGCGGGGAGTTGGTGAAACGTCCGGCCCTGATGAGTGGTTGGAAAGCGTACGGTGTCGGACACAGCGGAGCCTCCTGAGCGCCGCGCGGTCTCACGGCTTCGCTGCTCAACTTATCTTGTCCCACAGACAGTTTCGTAGAACACTCGTGTGTCCTCCGGCGCCCACCCTCTGGTGGCGACCCGGACGGTCCGAGTGGTGACCGGTCCGAGTGGTGGCCGCGCGAGGCCGGCCACCACTCGGGACCCGTTACGGCGTCGAGTAGCCGATGAGGGCGCCGATGCCCGCACCGATCGGGATGGTCACCAGCGCGCCGACTCCGCCGAGGAAGAAGCCGAGCACTGCGCCGATGCCGGCGCCGATGAGCGCGCCGATGCCCGCGTTGTGCTGCTTGCGGGCCTCGGTGTCACCGGCCGCGTCGACGAATTCGGCCATGTTGGTGGTGACGACGGCCGGTGCGGCGGTGGGGGTCAGCGTCGCTGACCTGCCGTCGGCGGAGATCTCCGCGACCAGGTCGAAATCGCCTGCTCCGGTGATGATGCGGGTCGGCACGGCCGCGACCACGTTGCCCTCCCTGTTCGTGAGCGTGACCGCACCGCCGACGACCCGGAACGTGCCGTCCGGGGCGGACACCGTGAGCCCGGAGCCATCGGCCAGCGGACTCGCGGTGAACGCCACGCCGCTGTCGACACCCTGCACGATCGGAGCCGCGGCTGATGGTGCGGCCTGCGCGGTGGTGGTGGCCGCGAGGCCGACAGCGCCTGCCGCGAGAACGGCGATCACGCCGAATCGTTGTGCGCCCGAAGTTGTTCGAGACGAGAAATGCATCCTGCCCCTCCAGTCTGCCCGCCAGATCCGGCGGAACATCCTCTGCCGGACCGGATCTCGGTCCGAGGACATTTTCGCATCGACGGCGATTCCGTGGAACCCACCAGCGGTGATACCGGAAAAACATCATCACTTCGACATAAATGATGAATTACATTGCCACACCGTAGATATAGGTATGGTTACCGGAAATATTCCGGTCCTACGGGACGGTCGACGGTCCCGGCTCGTCTTCGGGCTCCTGGGCGACGACCAGGTTCGCCGACAGTGCGGCGGAATCGATACGGGTGATCGAGTCCAGCATCAACTGCGAGACATCGACAACCCCGACACCCTCGCCCTGACCCTGCTCCTGACGCGCGGTCACCCCATCGTTGAGCATCACCCCGACCGCACACGCTGGGAGGAGGTGCGGGGGTCACTTCGATGCGATTTTGCGCGTTGGGCGTGGCTCATTCGGGCCACAGCATCGCTGCGACCAAGACGACCACCGGAATCGTAAACGCAACAACCCATCCGGCGATGATCATTTGTCTCGGCTCTCCGCTGCTGTCAACCAATCCGCGATGTTCTCCAAGGTCCCGTGACAGACGACTCGGAACGGGTTCGAGAGCTGCCACCCGTACGGTGGTTCTTCAGCTCTACGGATGCCCATCGAACGATTGGCAGCGCGCTGGTTCAGTGCGTCCAGCTGGGCTTGTATCGCCTTGCTCATGATGCTCGCCGCTTCGGTTCCCACCGGGCGAGTGCTTCGAGCAATCTCCGGATCACCTCGGGCGGGGCGACCTCTATGGGGTCGAGCCGTGTCGGCTTCTGTATGCGTTGTGGGAGCACTGCGGGCCTCCTGGTGGCGCTCGTTGGCTTCCACCCCCGGCGGGGACTCTTGGTTCACCCGCCGGGAGCGTTGAGACGAACTTACGAACCAACGAACCAGTGTCGGTACAAACTTGACAGAACTTGCCCGTATTGGTGTCTAGCTGCCCCATAGGCACCCGAAACCGGCGACACTAGATCCTGTTGCATGCCAAACAATGCCAAGCCGTTAGACGGGGGTTCATGTCATGTTGAAACTGAGGTTCTTGGGCAATGGTGGTTCGGGTACGGGTGAGTGCCCAGCGTTGTACGCGACAGATCAGGACACCTACGCGATACAAGGCTGGACAACCAGCCACGCTGACACGATTGAGATCCCACACTTGCTGTTGGGTTTCGTTGAGCCTGATACCTACGTCGGCGCTCAGCTCGCTGACAGTGGAAGGGGAACATTCACCCTCACAGGTCGGCCTGTCACCGACCCTGAGACCCTGGCACAAGTGAAGAACCTTGCCGAAGACGAATCGGTCATCGAGGTTCCCAAGAACACGCGGAGGTTCTACGGCAATGCTGCTGCGGCTCAATGAAGAACCAGACCTCTGGGAGTCGCTGTTCGCGGAGTGCGAGCAGGAGGCGTTCCACCTGGAGACCCTGGACGCATACTCGGTTGCATCCGAGTCCGAGCCATTGCGGAGGTTCCTCGCGGGTGAACCAGCGGACCACACATGGTTCGATCCGTGGCGTTCGCTAGTCAGGCACACCACCGGACGCGGTGTGGCGATTCGGCGAGTTCGTGTACTCACCGAGCCAGCGAGTGACTACCACCGATGGATTCTGACGCTGAACCCCGAGAGCATCGAGGCCGGCGAAGAGATTAGGTACTTGCCTCGACACAACGCGGGAGATCCGCCGCTCACCGAGGACTACTGGTTGCTCGATGGTTCTCGCGTGGCTTTCCACGCCCGAGACACGTCTACTCGTGGGCGCGGTGTCGTAATCACCGAAGACGCTGGCCTGGTTGAGTACTGCGTAGAGCAACGAAACCGAGTGTGGAAGCTAGCAACACCGTTCAGCGAGTACGTGGAACACATCGCGTGACCACACCTCGCCAAGCTCGCGAGCAACTGGGTAGACGCCTTCGTGAGATTCGTAGGGATGCTGAGCTGACCGGCCGCCGGTTGGCTCAGCTCTCCGGGTGGCACGAGTCCAAGGTCTCGAAAATCGAGAACGGCACCAGGCCGCCCAACGAGGCGGACCTTCGCGCGTACACCGCGCATACCGGCACCGCGGATCAGCTGCCGGACCTGATTGCCACTCTGAGGGGCATCGAAGCCGCGTACATAGAGTGGAGACGACTCCTCGCTACGGGCACGCGCCGCCGTCAGGAACGATCGGTGACACTCGCGGAGGAAACCCGCCTACAGCGGGTGTACGAGCCGCAGATAATTCCCGGAATCTTCCAGACGCCCGAGTACGCGGAGCAAATTCTCCGGCGTGCTGTGAGGTTCTATGGCATCCCCGATGACGTAGACGCTGGGGTGTCGAAACGTATCGAGCGCCAACAGTGGTTGTACCGGGGAGACCGTAGGTTTCACGTCTTGGTGACCGAGCAGGCTATCTACAACCCGGTCGGCGGTCCTGGCGTCCATCGCGGGCAGCTCGACCGTCTGTTGTCAGTCTCGGGGTTACCCCGTGTGATGCTTGGAGTCATCCCAGCAGCGGCTCCGATGCCGATGCAATCAACCAACTTCGTGATGTTCGATTCCCGGTTGGTGCTGGTCGAGACCCCTACCGCTGAGCTATCGATTACTCAACCGAGGGAGATCGAGACCTACGCTCGGTTGTTCGCCGAACTGGCCGAGTCCTCGCTAACCGGGGGCTCCGCACGTCACATTATTCGCCATGCGATCGACACGCGGTCTGGCTAGACGGGAACTGCCCTGAACCATCACGGGTTGGGGGGCGGCTTCTTCCTTGTGGAAGATGGTTCCCATCATGACGAAGCGTTACCCGCTCGAAGTTCATGAGAAGGCCGTCCGTCTGGTCTTGGAACGACTCGGTGAGTTCGAGTGGCGAGGCCGAGGTTTTCCTCCAGTAGGTGGGCCGATCCGTGATCGGTCGGGAGACCGCCGCGGAGTTGCGAACCTGCCTGCGATCCCGCCCGAAATTGCCATGTGCGCTGCTCGGATTTCGTTGGCAGGATCGAGTGGTCCAACGAACCGAGACGAAGGGAAACCGATGACAATCCTGGTTACCGGGGCGACGGCCAATATCGGGCGCATGGTCGTGGATCAGCTGATCGCGCGCGGTGCGACCGACATTCGCGCGCTGACCATCAACCCCACCAAGGCGGCGCTGCCCGCCGGTGTTCAGGTGGCGCGGGGGCATCTGGGGCGACCGGCCGGCTTGCCCGCGGCGTTCGAGGGTGTCGACCGGATGTATCTCGCACCTTCGCCGGACAATGTCACCGAGGTCCTCGAGCTGGCGCGGGCAGCCGGGGTGCGGTACGTCGTGGATCTGTCGGGCGAGCCCGAAAGCTGGTGGGGCAGTGTGTGTAACGCCGTCGAGGGCAGCGGCTTGGCATGGACTCATCTGTGGCCCGCCGACTTCATGGAGAACACCCTGACGTGGTCTCAGCAGATCCGTGACACCGGTGCTGTTCACGAGCCGCACCCCGGCACCGCCAGTGCGCCCATCGCCATGAACGACATCGCCGCCGTAGCCGCGACCGCCCTGCTGGAGGACGGTCACCTCGGCCGCGCGCACTCCCTCGCGGGCCCGCAGGTCCTCACTCGCGCGAACCTGGTCGCGCACCTCGCCGATGCCCTCGACCGCGAGATCACCTTCCGCACCTCCACCCGCGAGGAGACCATCACCGCGCTGCAACCCACCATGGGCGACAACTCGGCCTGGTATGTCGACAACGTCCTGCTCGATTTCGCCCCGCCGCCGGAATCCCTGCCCACCGCCAGTGTCGAAGACATCACCGGCCACCCCGCTACCACGTTCGATCGATGGGCGCACGCGAACGCCGCCCGGTTTCTCGCCGACTGACACACCCCGGGCCGCGGCGGCCATCAGGGAACCGGTCACGGAAACGATGCGGAGGCGACGGACGGGGTGCACACTGGTCGGGTATCCGATTGCGGCGCTTGGTTTTCCGGGAGGGGGTCCGGTGAGCACTGTCCTTCTCGCCGTACACGACGCTGTGGGTCCCGTGCTCGCACAGGCTCCGACGCCCGAGCCGCCGCCGGAATCCGCGAGATATTTGCAACTCGTGCGCTACCTGTCGTGGCTCGCGCTCCTGCTGGTCCCGGTGCTCGTGATCATCGTCGTCCTCGTGATCGTGCGGGTGACGCGGTCGCGCCGCACCGAGCCGAGCCGGCACCCGCGCCCGGCACCGCCGCCGGTAGCGGCTCCCCCTGTCGTGGCGCCGCCGAGCTCCGCGACACCGCCGGCGCCACGTCCGCTTCGAGGTGGATGGCATCGGATTGCCGATTCGTCGAGCCCCGATCGATCGAGTGCCGTGTCAGACCTTCCGCTCCCGGGGGCGGATGGCTGGCCACCGCCGGACCCGACGGTGTGGGGACGCCCCGAGCAGAGATGATCGCGCGGGAATATTTCTTGCCTCGCGGTAGGAAATGTTGTCGGAGACAAGGAATCCGGGGGCCCTGAGGGAATTCGACCAAATCTTGTGCGGTCGGTTCCCGAGGGCCGGGGGAAATGTCATTATGTGGGCATTTCGGGTGGCATCCAGGGGTTCGGCGGTAGGTCTGTGGGAAAAATATTGGCGCCAATAGGTCGTCTGGTAGCGGCGGTCGTTCTGATTGTCGCGGCGATTATTGCGCTGCACGGGCGTTTACCTGGGACCGTTGTTCCCAGTGAAACCGGTGGGACTTCGCCGGTCGCTGTCGCGTTGATGCCGGTCTTGCTGCTGGTATCGGTGGTGATCTTGCTCGCGGGCGTCATCGTCAGTCAGCATCGGCTGCCGTTGGCGATGCCCGCGGTCGAACACGGTCTCCGGGTTCGTCTGTCGTTCACGCGGTTCGCGGTGCTGGCCCCGATCGCGCTCAGTACCGTCGCGCTGACGTTCGCGGTCGGTATCACCATGCTGTTCGTCTTGCCCGGCGCGCGGCGTCAGCCGACACCGGTGGCCTCGGTGACACCGGCGCAAGCGGGACAGCCCGGTGCGCCCGCCGCTGTCGATGTGCAGGTGGTCGATTCGGCGGTCGACTCGTCGCGTCTGAGCGGGATGGCGTTGCTGGGAGCCGCGGGCCTGGCGATCGTGCTGATCGGCATCGCGGTGGCCGGTCTCGTCGGCGTCACCGTCGCAGGCCGGGCGCCGCTGGTCGACAGCGTGGAACTGACCGAGGAGCAGGTCTCGACGACGGTCGACTCGCTGACCAGGGCCGCCGAGATGGGACTGGCGGCGATGAACGCGCCAGGTCAGGATCCGCGGACCGCGGTGATCGCCTGCTATGTGGCCATGGAGGCCGGGTTGGCCGCGGATCGTGCCGCGGCGCCGTTGATCTCGGATACGCCGAGGGAAGTGCTGGAGCGGGCTTTCGACAGCGGCGTGCTGCACGACGACGGCGCACACGAGCTGGTCGCGCTGTTCGAGGAAGCCAGGTTCAGTCCGCACGCGATGCTGGGCTGGCAGCGTATCCGGGCCGAACAGCTGCTGCGCCTGGTTCTCGCCGACCTCCAGTCCCGCGACGAGGTGCCGGTGTGAGCCCAGTGCTAGTCGCGGCCCCGCATCTCGCCGTACAGCCAGGTGCCGATCATCCGCGCGGTCATGGCGATGGCGGCGGCGCGGTCGCCGTCGGCCACGTCGTCGGCCGAAGCGCGCACGACCGCGGCGAATCCGGTGTTGACCAGAACCCAGGACATCATGTCGTTGTCACGGTCGTCGCCGGGCCCGACGAACTGGATCACGATGAGCTTGACCAGCATTCGCAATCGCGGCTCGAATTCGGGTAACCCGCTGCTGTAGAACTGCACACTGCCGACGAGCGCGCGAACCAGATCCGACTTCGCGATCAGCACTTCGGCGAAGACATCGAGTATCTCGGAGGCGATGGCGACAAAGTCGTCGCTGTTCCTGGGCGACGTCGCCACGGGCAGGCTGAATACCCGCTGGGTGAACTCCTGCTCGACATCGGCGATGAGCCGATCGAGGAGTTCGTCGACGAGAAACGACCGCTCCGGAAAGTAGCGGTACAGCGTTCCGATACTGACGTGCGCCTGCGCCGCGATGACATTGGTGGAGGTGTTGTCGATTCCCCGCTGCCCGAACAGTTCGGCGGCGGTGTCGAGAATGTGTTCCCGGGTCGCCTTCGCCCGCTCCTGCTTCGGCCGGATCCGCCGGTCGACGGGTTTCGGTGGCATCGGTATTCCTTTCGGCGGCCATCTGCTGCACTGATTCTCGTGGAAATATTCCGAAAGGTGGTCCGCATTGCGCGGAATAATATTTCCTGTGCGCGGCCATGGGGTTCCGCGACAGTGAATGGTGAGGTGCACACACCTGACCGGAAGCGATTTCCGTGCCGGTTGTTCCGGCATACGTTCGGGACGGCTTACGAGCCGATTCCTTTTTCGCATTCGGAAAGGCAGACCTTGCATGACCATTACTCGTGGCCGCACACGCTCGGTGCGTGCGGCAATACTGATGGGCGTCAGCGTTGTTGCTGTCGCCCTCTCCGGGGCGGGGGCGACGGCTGACCCGGCGTCCGAACCCACCGAACAGCAGCTGGCCGAAATCATCCACCAGGGCCGCGATGTGGCCTGGGGTACCGACGGCGGACTCGGCGGCACGGGGTCGGCCTGTACCTCCGGTAGCGGTGCGGGCTCGGGTAACGGCTCCGGCGACTGCCTCGGTGGTTCCGGCTCCAGCTCGGGCTCCTCGGGCGGCTACTCCTCCGACCCGGGCGCTATCGGCCCCGCGTCGACGGCGTTCCTGCCCGCGTTCGGCTACGGACTGCTCAATCCCGACGCGGGTGCTCCCGGCACCAACGATTGGAACTGCAAGCCGACCGCGCAACATCCGCGCCCGGTGGTGTTGTTGCACGGCACCTGGATGAACGCCTACAACGGGTACGCCTACATGGGCCAGCCCATCAAGGACGCCGGCTACTGCACGTTCACGTTCAACTACGGCCGTTCCAACATCGTCGAAGGCGGCGGGCTCGGTTCGTTCCTGCCCGGTGTCATGGGCACCGGTTACATCGAGGATTCGGCCAAGCAGACCGCGGCGTTCGTCGATCGCGTGCTCGCCGCGACCGGTTCCGACGAGGTCGACATCATCGCGCACTCCCAAGGTGGGTCGATGGCGAACTACTACACGAAGTTCGAGGGCGGGGCGGCCAAGGTCAACAAGCTGATCACTTTCGGCGCCACCCACCACGGCACCAGCCTCGACGGCATCGGCGCCCTGGGTCGCATGGTCAACAACCTGGGTATCGATGTGCTGGGTCCGATCGAGATCTTCGTCGGGCACGCGGGTATCCAGCAGACCGTCGGTTCGGATTTCGTCAAGACGCTCAACGCCAACGGTGGCACCGTTCCCGGTGTCGATTACACCGTGGTCGGCACGCGCTACGACGAGGTGACGAACCCGTACGAGCTGACGTTCCTCGACCAGGGCCCCGGCTCGACGGTCAACAACGTTGTGCTGCAGGAAGGGTGCGAGCAGGACATCTCCGATCACCTGACGATGATGTACTCGCCGCGTGCTTTGTCGATCGCGCTGCGGGCGCTCGATCCGGTGCAGAACCCGAACCTGACCTGCACGTTCAACCCGTGGCTGATCGGGGGTGGTGGCTCCCTGTAGACGAGCGGACGATTCGGGTGCATCGCGGCACGGCTTGGCCGCGATGCACCCGATTTTCGTGTGTTCAGGGGACGAGCAGCGCGGCGGCGCGTTCCCAATAGGTGTGCATGTCCTGCTCCCAGTAGCCCCACGAATGCGTGCCCGCCGGGCGGAAATCGAAGGTCGCCGGGATATCCAGGGCGGCCAGGCGGTCGCGCAGCAACGCGGTGCACACCACGGTGATCCCGTCGAGCACGCCGCCGATGAGCAGCTGATCGAGTAGTTTCACCGGATTGCGCTGGATACCAGGGCCGTTCAAGGTGTCCAGCGGGCCGGGCAGGCCGTTGCCGGTGCTCACATACACCTGAACTCCGCGTAGCTTCTCGGCATTGAGGGCGGCGTCATTGGCCGTCCAGGCCGGATCGGTGGGTGGTCCCCACATGTTGAGCGGGTTGCCGCGGCGCGCGGTGACGATCGAGGCCACCATCGCCTGTCCGGCCGGGTTGCTGGTCTGGATGCAGCCGCTGAACGAGCCGACCATCTGAAACCGCTGCGGTGCTTGCTGTGCCATCCGGAAGACCGCCGAGCTGGCCATCGACAGTCCGGCGACGGCGTCGCGGCCGGTCCCGTGGAAGGCCGAATCGATGATCGGCGGCAGTTCGGTGGTGAGGAAGGTCAGCCAGCGGTTACGTCCGGTACCGGGATCGTCGGCCTGCCAGTCGGTGTAGAAGGTGCCCGCACCGCCGATCGGCATCACGATGTTCGCCTGTTTCGCGGCGAAGAAGTCGAGGGCGTCGGTCTTGGTGAACCAGTTGCTGCCCTCGCGCCAGTCGGGGGTGTCGGTGCCACCGTCGACGCCGTTGATCAGATACAGCGAGCCGGCGGGCGCCTCGGGGTCGGCGGCGGGAATGACCGCGACGGTGACCGGTCGATTCATCGCCGCGGAGTGCACGGTCACATCGATCACCGTGCCCGGCCCGTTCGCCGCGGCCGCGACGGCGTAGGAGCCGTTCGGCGCGGGCAGCGCCGCCGCCATGGCACGGGCGGCCACCATGTCCGGGGCCGCCTGCGCCGTCGCGACGACGGGCAGGCCCGCGGCGGCGACCGCCACCGTGAGCGCGAGCCGTCGCACCATCGAATTGCGCACTGTCTTGTCTCCGTTCACTGCTGCGTCGTTATCGCCCATGCCGACTCGTTCCGTCGACCAGGCGCAGTTCCTTGGCGTCGGGCCACAGCGCCGACCACGGTTCGCTCGGGCCGTCGCACAGCCACAGCGCGACGCCGCGGTTCACGCCGGGAAAGCCGAGGGGCTCGTCGACGCGGGTCAGCAGCGTCGTCTGCGTGAAACGGGTACGCAGCGCGGTGTCGGGACCGTCGACCCCGAGGTAGAGCACCGTGGTCGCGGTGTCGGGTGGGGCGCCGAAGTAGCCATAGCCGCGGTTCGGACTGAACACCGCGGGAAGACCGGCGGCAGGCCCGAATTCCTCGAGTGCCGCTGCCTGCCAATAGTTCTGGGTCACGATCACCACACCCTCGCGCTGCCGCGGCGGTATCCGGTGATAGGTCTCGGCAACCGCGGTGACCAGGTCGTCCCAACCGCTCGGACCGAAAAGCACACTGCGCGAGTGGATCTGGGAATAGTCGGTCGTCGACTGCCGCAAGGCCGACTCCGGTAGGGGCAGCGCGACGACGAGCGCGACGCAGATCGCGGTAGCGAGCGTGCCGAAACCACCGCCGATGATCGCGCCGCGTCGCGTGATACCCCGGTCCGCCAGATACACCGCGCCCGCGGCGAACAGCCCGGGGAAAGCACCGGCCACGAAGTAGGGGCGCAGGCCCGCCAGCACGACCGCGCCCAGCCCGATCGCGATCATCGGGATCAGGAAGTAGTACGGACGGAACCGCTGCGCGCGCAGCCCGGCCCACATGCCGGCGAGCAACAGCAGACCGGCCGCACCGGTGACCTGAATCATCGTCCACGGCGCCGCGAGAACCCCGGCGGTGGCGAGCTGCTCATCGCGCACGATCGCGCCCATCGCCAGCTGTGGCCAGCCATTGCTGTGCTGCCACCACAGAATCGGGACCGCCGACCCCGCGAGCAGACCCGAGCCGAGCCACCACGCGGGCCTGCGCAGCATCTCCCGCGGCCCGAACACGGCCACGCCGAGCGCGAGCACCGCCCAGATGATCGGAATCAGCCACTTGACCTGGAAGTCGACGGCGGCGACGAACCCCGCCGCGACCAACAGGTAGTCCTCGCGAGTGCGCACCCAGCGGATCAGCAGCCACGCGAGCACCGCCGTCAAAGTGATGTCGAGGGCGAAGGTGCTCAGCATCGCCGATTGCATCACCGCCATCGGGGTGGTCGCGTAGGCGAGCGCGGCGACGGTCTGGGGGAGTCGGCCGCCGCCGAACTCCCTGGCCATCACCGCGCTGAGCACGATGGCCAGCACTGTGAACAGCAGCGCGGGTACCCGCAGTGCCACTGTGGATCCCGGTGCGAGGTGGTCCGACAGTGCCGCCAGCAGCGGAACCAGCGGGCCCTGATCGGCATAGCTCACCGACGGATGCCGTCCGGCCGCGAGGAAATACAGTTCGTCACCGCCGATCCGATAGCGGTCGATCCTGGCGAGGAACAGGATGGCGGCCACGGCGGCGACGATCGATACCTCGCGCCACGCGAAGGCGGGCAGCGTGCGGAGGGGGGCGGCGGGCACCTCGACGGTGCCGCTCCGGACGTTCATGGTGGCACTCCGCGGGTTCAGTCCCGGTCGCCGCGGACTGGCGTCGGAGCAGCTCCGGAAGGTGTCGGGTGGGCGAGGGTCTGGTGTTGCGGCGCGGGCCGCAGGCGTTCGAGCCACGCCGGCGCCCACCAGCAGGCGTCGCCGAGCAGCCGCATGGACGCGGGCACCAGCAGCATCCGCAGGATGGTGGCGTCGATGACCAGTGCGGTCACCATGCCGAAGGCGATGTACTGCATCATCAGCAGATCCGACAGTGCGAACGCGCCGGTGACCACCAGCAGGATCACCGCGGCCGCGGTGATGATGCGGCCCGTCCGGGCGATACCCGCCTGCACGGCTTCGGTGGTGGAAGCGCCCGCGGCTCTGGCTTCGACGATGCGTGACAGCAGGAATACCTCGTAGTCGGTCGAGAGCCCGTAGACCACCGACACGATCACGACCAGGACCAGCGACATGATCGGTTGCGGGGTGAAGCCGAACACCCCCGCGCCGTGCCCGTCGATGAAGACCCAGGTGAGCACGCCCAGTGTGGCGCCGAGCCCGAGCAGATTCAGCACGGCTGCTTTGAGCGGCAGCACCAGCGAACCGAACGTCAGCGCCAGCAGTAGCGTGCTGGCCAGGAAGACGAACAGGACCATCAGCGGCATCCGCTCGACCAGCGCGTCGATGCTGTCCTTCTCCACGGCGGGCTGCCCACCGACCATCAGCGTCGTGCCGGGCGGCAACGGCATCGAGCGCAGATAGTCGATGGTCGCCTCGGCATCGCCGGATCCGGCGAGCACGGTCTGGGTGGTGAGGACCTGGGGCTGGAACGGCGACTGCATCGGTTCGGCGAACGGCGCGGCCAGGCCGGGGGCGTGGTTGGCGTCGGCGCGCACGGTATCGGCGGTGGTGGGGTCGAAGGTAACGATGACCAGGTCGATCGGGTCGATCTGGCGCAATGGGAACAGTTCGTCGAAGTGCTGCTGGGCCAGGCGCGTCGGATGCGACGGCGGGAGAAACCGCTCGTTGATGGAACCGAAGGCCAGATTCTGGATCGGGACGATGAGCAGCAGCAGCCCGAGGCAGATCGGAACGGCCACCACCAGTGGACGTTTCATGACTCCCGCGGCGAATCGGCCCCAGCCGTTGCCGGGAACACGATCTCTCGCGACCGGTTTACGGAACCAGTCGACGCCGAGCCAGTCGACGCGCCTGCCCAGTACGGCCAGCATCGCGGGGAGAAGGGTGATCGAGGTCAGTGCGGCCAGGGAGATGGTGATGATCGCGCCGTAGGCGAACGACCGCAGGAAGCCCTGCGGGAACACCAGAATCCCGGCTGCCGCGACCACCACGATCAAGGCGGAGAACAACACAGTGCGTCCCGCCGTGGTCAGCGAACGCCGGACCGCATCGTCGACAGTGCGTCCGTCGGCGAGTTCCTCGCGGAACCGGCTGAGCACGAACAGTCCGTAGTCGATCGCCAGGCCGAGCCCGATCATCGAAACGACCGGGGAGACGAAGGAGTTCACCTCGGTGACCGCGGTGAGGCAGCGCAGCAGTCCCCACGCGCCGAGCATGGTGAGTCCGCCGACGATCAGCGGCAGCGCCGCGGCGACGACGCCGCCGAACAGGAAGAACAGCAGGATCGCGACCGCGGGGACGGCGAACAACTCCACCCGGCGCTGATCCTGAACCATGGTGTCGTTCAACGCGAGTGCGACCGGTTGTCCGCCGGCGAGCTCGACCTCGACTCCGGGGATCACGAACTCCTCGGCGACCTTGCGGTAATTGCGGCCCTGTTCGGTGGGGTCGACGCCGCTGACCGCGACCGAGGCGAACGCGTAGTCACGGTCGGGAGAACCGAAGACCTCGGGAATCGCCACGCCGGTATCGGTCGGCCAATACGCGCCGTTGACGCGGTCGATCTCGTTCGGGAACCGCTGCGGCAGAGTGTTCAGGCCCGCCACGACCGTCGCGGCGAAAGCCGGATCGTCGATGGTGGTGCCTTCGGGCGCCCGCACCAGCAGGATCACGTCGCTGCTGTGATCACGGCCGAACGCGTTGTCGCGCACGTGCGCCGCGCGCACCGATTCCGAAGACGGATCGTCGAAGCCCTTCGCACTGAGATCCGCGCCGAGTCCGAGCCCGTAGGTGCCCAGTGCCAGTAATCCGGTCACCATTATCAAGATCACCAGATATCGCCGCCGCACGACGGTGTCTGCCCATTGTGTCAACTCGGCGAACACATTCGCCTCCCAACTGCTCGCGATGTGGTCGAACTTGTCAGGAGTCGCCTGTCTTTTCGGTCGCTACCGCGCAATGTTGCGGCCGGTCACAACGATTCTCGGAATGCTGTTGTGAGCCATGACTTCGCGCTCTGGGCCCGATCACAGGAGACCGCGCGATTACCCGTCCGAAATTCCAGAGGTCGGTAATCGCCACGATCGCCGCGGGGGTGGGCTTCTACGTTGACACCAACGGTCACATGCCACAGGCCGGTCGAGCCGGAGGAAATTTCGTGTCGGATATTGCCATTGTCGGAATCGGATGTCGGTTCGCGGGCGGAATCGATTCCCCGGAATCGTTCTGGGACTTTATCGTCGACAAGCGCGACGGCGTCGTGGAGATGCCCGCCGATCGCTGGGATTGGCGCCGCTACTACGACCCCGAACCGCGAACCCCGGGGCGCAGCTACACCAAACACGGCGCCTTCATGACCAACGATCCGTGGGAGTTCGATCCCGACTTCTTCGGGATCTCACCGCGCGAGGCCACGGTGCTCGACCCGCAGCAGCGGTTGATGCTCGAGGTGACCTGGGAGGCCCTCGACGATGCCGGGATCGCGGGGCGCTCGGCCGGCGCGCAGGTGGGGGTCTATGTGGGCGGCTTCGTTGTCGACCAGTCGGTGATCGGCGTGGTGGGCCCCGCGCTGTTCCACACCGACATGCACACCCCGGCCAGCGCCTCCTACACGATGCTGTCCAACCGCATCGCCTACGCGCTGAACCTGGTCGGTCCGGCGATCACCGTCGACACCGCGTGCTCGTCGTCGCTGGTCGCGCTGCACCTGGCCTGCCAGGCGCTGGAGAACGACGACTGCGAGGTCGCGCTGGCGGGCGGGGTCAATGTGATGCTGCAGCCGGAAACCTTCGTGCTCATGTGCAAAGGCGGCTTCCTGGCCACCGACGGCCGCTGCAAGTCCTTCGACGCGTCCGCCGACGGTTACGGTCGCGGCGAGGGCGCGGGCATGGTGGCGCTGAAGAAGCTCGAAGACGCTGTCCGCGACGGTGATCGCGTGTACGCGGTGATCAAGGCCACCGGGTCGAATCAGGACGGGCGAACGACCGCGATCACGGTGCCGAACGCCGACTCGCAGGAGGCGCTGGCCCGCACCGTGTGCGAACGCTCGGGCCTGGCGCCCGACGAGATCACCTATCTGGAGGCGCACGGCACGGGCACGCTGGTCGGCGATCCGGTCGAATTGCGCGCTCTCGGCCGGGTTTTCGGTGCCGCGTCCGGGCGCACCGGCACCATCGGCGTCGGCTCGGTGAAAGCCACGATCGGTCACACCGAGGCCGCCGCGGGCGTGGCCAGCGTGATCAAAGCCGCACTGGCACTGCGACATCGCACGTTGCCGCCGCAGGGCTGGCTGAACGAGCCGAACCCCGACATCGCGTTCGACGAACTGGGCTTGCACATCCAGACCGAGGCGCAACCGCTGCCCGCCGACGCCGCGCCGATGTCGGTGGCGGTCAACGGGTTCGGCTACGGCGGCACCAATGCCCACGCGATCCTGCAGGAGTTCCGCGCGCCCGAATCGCCGACCGAACCGGCCCGCCACCTCGGCATTCTGCCCATCTCGGCCCGCAGTACGGGTGCCGCGCGTGCGTTGGCAGGCCGGTTCGCCGACCTGATCACCGCGGGGGCCGACCCGGACCGGCTGGCCGAAGCGGCGTGGACCCGGATGGCGCACCACCCGTTCCGCACCGGTGTACTCCTCGACGGTTCCACCGACGACCTGGTCCGTGAACTGCACGAGTACGCCTCGGGTACCGGGCGCGACGCCGGCCGCACGGTGTCCTCCAGCGCCGCCGAGCCGGTGTTCGTCTTCTCGGGGATGGGTCCGCAGCACTGGAAGATGGCTCGCGGGCTGCTCGCCGCCGGTGGAGTGTTCGCCGAGACCGCCGAGCAGATCGACGCGGAATTTCGCGCGATCGCGGGCTGGTCGATCATCGAGGAGCTGAGCAAGCCGGAGGACGAGTCCCGGGTGACCAGCACCGAGGTCGCGCAGCCCGCGAACTTCCTCGTCCAAGTAGGTCTCGTACGCGAGCTGGCCGAATACGGCATCGTCCCCGCGGCCATCGTCGGACACAGTGTGGGCGAGGTGTCGGCGGCGTACGTCAGCGGCATGCTGACACTGCGCGAAGCGGTGCGGGTGGCCTATCACCGAGCGCGACTGCAGGCCACGACCGCCGGAACCGGCGGGATGCTCGCTGTCGGCTTGACCAAGGAACAGGCCGACGCGCTCGTCGCCGACGATCCGCGCGTCGACATCGCCGCGATCAACAGCCCCACCTCCCTGACGCTGTCCGGCGACGTCGACCGACTCGACGAGATCGCCGAGAAGCTCACGGAGGACGGCATATTCGCGCGCCGGCTGCGGGTAGAGGTGCCGTATCACAGTCGCCTGATGGATCCGATCCACGACGAACTGCGCACGGCGCTGGCCGATCTGGCGCCGCAGGCGCCCACGGTGGCGCTGTACTCCTCGGTGACGGGGGAACTCGTCACCGACGGCGACTGGAACGCCGAGTACTGGTGGTCGAATGTCCGGCAGCCGGTGCGGTTCTTCGCCGCGATCGCGAGCTTGATCGCCGCGGGCAACCGGATCTTCCTCGAGGTCGGTCCCCATCCGGTGCTGTCGGGCAATATCCGCGAGGCCCTGGTCGACGCGGACGTGAACGGCACCACGGTGCCCACCCTCGACCGCGAGCAGTCCGATTCGCACAGCATCCGGCGCACCCTCGTCGGTCTGCATGCCGCCGGGGTGCTCGACCGTGAACTGCTGTTTCCCGCCGAGCGTGGCGTCACCGCGCACGTACCGTTGCCGCGCTATCCCTGGCAGCGCACCCGCCTGCACTCGGCGCTGCCACTGTTCGAGCAGGCCCGCCTCGGCACACCCGGCGGGCACGCGATGCTCGGCGACCCTGATGTGGAGGGCCGCCCCGAGTGGCTGCTGCAGGTGGGCACCGAACTGCTGCCGTGGCTGGCCGACCACGTCGTCAACGGCGTCAAGATCATGCCCGGCGCGGCGTACCTGGACGCCGCGCTGAGCGCCACCGCCGCGCGGATCGGCAGCAAACAGGTTGCGCTGGAGGGCGTTCGGTTCGTCGCGCCGCTGATCATGGGTGCCCCCGATGTGCCGTTGGTCGCGATGAGCGTCGAGGAGGCCAGCGGTCGCTTCATGATCAGATCGCGCAGCGCGACCGGAACGGCGTGGACGGTGCACTCGACCGGGCGCACCCTGACCGGCAGCCACGAACAGACCGAAGTCGCGTTGCCCACCATCGAGGTCGGGGTCGACGTCGACCCGGCGATGTTCTACGCGGGCCTGGCCTCGGCCGGGCTGCAATACGGTCCGACGTTCCAGCGGGTGACCTCCGTGCGGGTGGGACGCGACGTGGTGCTGGCCACCGTCGACGGGAGCATCGCCGAAGGCTCGCGACATCTGGCGCATCCGGCCGTCGTCGACGCCGCGATGCAGTGCGCGGCCATGCTTTTCACCGACGAACGGATCAACGAGGGCGTGATGGTGCCCGTCGGGGTGAACGCGGTGCGGCTGCTCGCCGAACTCCCCGCGGAGATCACCGTCATCGCCCGCCGCGACCCCGGTGCCCGCCTGCGCGCCGATGTCGACCTGCTCGACCGGGACCGAAACCTGGTGGCGCGGTTGACCGGCCTGCAGATCGGTGCGCTCAAGCCCGGTGACAGCCCGCTGCACCGGATGGCCGACTTCTACTACACCGAGGTGCTCGAAGAGCGCGACCCGATCGACCCCGCGGCGCTGACCGAAGCCGGGTCGGTGTCCACCGTGATCGTCGCGCTCGGTGACAGCCCGCGCACCGCCGAACTGGCCGCCGCGATCCCGGGGTCGCGGGTGCAGCTCGTCGACCCGACCAGCGACGAACTGGAGTCGGAGCTCGTCGCGAATCTGGAGGCGGCGAAAGCCGACGAAACGCAGCGCACCCACGTCTGTGTGGTCGTCGGTGCGGGCACCGACGACGTCGCCGACTTGTGGACGCTCAAGCGCGTCGCGGTCGCGGTGTCGGAGTACGTCACCCCGACCGTGGAAGGCGCCCCGCCACAGATCAGCTTCGGCGACGGCAATGTCCACGCCACGCTGGTCACCGAATCCGCCTTCACGGTTCCCGGCAGCGATGTCGCACCGGACCCGCGCCAGGCCGCGCTCGCCGGTGGCCGCCGGGTGCTGCTCAACGAACAGACCCCGCTGCGCTGGCGGTTGGTCGACACCGAACCCGGCACCACCGTCGCCGAACTCGTCGCCGAACTGGGTGTGCCCGGTGCCTTCACCCTCGACAACAGCGACGAGGTGCTGCTGCGCGACGGCAGGCGCTGGGCGCCGATGGTGACCAAGCCGCTGCCCGAGCGCATCGACGAGCTCGAGACGTCGCATCCGCTGGCCGATCCGGCGGCGAACTTCGAGCTGGACATGCCACGCACGCGGGTGCTTTCGCAGGTGGCGTGGCGTGAATGCCCACGTCCGGAGCCGGCCGCGGGCCAGATCGAGGTCGCGATGGCGGTGATCGGATTGAACTACAAGGATCCGCTCAAGGTCATCGGCCTGCTCGGCGAACGCGAACTCGCGCCGACGTATTTCGGCACCGTGCCCGGTATGGAGGGCATCGGCACCGTGGTTCGGGTCGGTGCCGAGGTCACCGATGTCGCGGTCGGCGACAAGGTCGCGGTGGCGTCCAAGGGCATGATGCGCCGATTCGCCGTCGTCGATCGGGCGCTGGCGGTGATCGTGCCCGCCGACACCGATCCCGGCTACTGCACCAGCACCATCGCCTTCGGCACGGCCGAATACGCCCTGCACGACCTGGCCCGCCTCGAACCGGGCGAGACCGTGCTGATCCACGGTGCGGCGGGCGGCGTCGGCACCGCGGCCATCCAGGTGGCCAAGTCGATCGGCGCCCGCATCATCGGCACCGCGAGCTCGCCCGAGCGGCGCGAACACGTCCTGGCCATGGGCGCGGATTTCGCGGTGAACTCGCGTTCGCTCAATTTCGTCGACGATGTCCTCGCGCTGACCGGCGGCGCAGGTGCCGATGTGATCGTCAGCAGCGCACCCGGTGAGATCCTGCGCCAGAACTTCAACGCCGCAGCCGAATTCGGTCGCATCGTCGAGGTCGGCAAGGCCGACATCTACACCGGCGGGCTGCTGGAACTGGCCAACTTCGACAAGAACCTCGCCTACTACTCGATGGATCTGGACCGCCTGGTCGCGGTGCGTCCGCAACGGCTGTCGCGACTGCTGGAGCGGGTGTTCGAGAAGGTCACCGAAGGCGTCTACACCCCGTTGCCGTACCAGATGTTCGAGACACACGAGGTGAGTCAGGCGTTCGAGGAGACACTGCGGTCCTCGCGCGTCGGCCGGGTCGCCCTGCGGATGGACGATCCGCGCCCGCCCGTGCGGCCCTCGCTGCCGCCGCTCGACATCGACAGTGCCGGAGGCTATCTCATCACCGGTGGATTCGGTGGGTTCGGCATGGCGATCGGCCGCTGGCTGGCGCTGCGCGGTGCGCGCAGGCTGGTACTGGTCGGGCGCAGCGGCGCCGCCACCGAGACGGCGCGCCGTCAGCTCGAGGTGTGGCGCGCGGTCGGCGTCGAGGTGATCGAAGAACACGCTGACGTCACCGATGCCGCCGCCGTCGCCGCGATCGTCGCCCGCGCTCACAGCGAACAACACCCGTTGCGCGCGGTGTTCCACGCCGCGGGCGCGGTGGCCGACAACCGTCTCGCCAGCATGGCGCGCGACGAGCTCGACCGGGTCTATCGCCCCAAAGTCCATGGCGCGCAGGTGATCCACCAGGCGGTAGCCGATGCGGGCATCACCCTCGACATGTTCGTGCTGTGTTCCTCGGGCGGCTCGATGTACGGGATCTACGGTCAATACAACTACTGCGCTGCCAACGTCGCCGTCGAAACACTGGCCCGGCGCTGGGCCGCCGCGGGGGAACGCGCACTGTGCATCGGCTGGGGACACCTGTCCGGCGCCTCGGGCGGCATGGCATCGGATGAAACCGCCGAAAAGTATCTGGACCTGGTGGGTTTCGGTCCGATCGACATGGCCGACGCCACCGCCTACCTCGAACAGACCCTGCGCCTCGGCGTGACGAACGCGGCGATCATTCCCACCGACTGGGCGAAACTGACCGGAACCTTCCCGCAGCTGGTACGCACCGGCCGCACCGCCGCCCTGGCGCAGTCCTCGGCCAAGGACACCTCCGAATTGGCCAAGCTCCGCGCCGAACTCGCCGCGATGGAGGAAGCCAAGCGCGGACCCGCCATCGCCCGCAAGATGGCCGACGAACTCGCGGTGGTCATGGGGGTTCCGGTCGAATCGATCGACATGACGGTGCCCGTGCCGGAGCTGGGGCTCGACTCGTTGATGGCGGTCGAACTGGGCGCGCGGGTCACCAAGACGCTCGGCATCGACCTGATGTCGATGCAGATGGGCCGCTCGTTCAGTTTGGAACAGGCGGGCCCGAAGGTCGCGGAGCTGATTCTGGCCTCCGAACCCGCTGTCACACCGCCACTTCCGGAGGTGACGCCCGGTGAATCCGCCCCGCGGATCGTCGACGTGCCCGACCAGTGGACCGTCGAGCGACCGGCGGAGGTCTCGATGGCGGGATCGCACTGATGGTCGACTTCGGCTTGATCGACGAATGGCGCCCGGCGCCCGGCCGGCTCGTGACCTGGTTCGCTTCGGCGGACTCGGTCGCGCGCGCGGCCAGGGCGCCGGTCCATCCGGCGCCGCCCTCGCTCCAGCAGGAGCAGTATCTGCGCCTGGCCGACCGGCACGCGGGCGCGGACTTCCGGTTCTCCGGCCTGTGCCTGGTCACCGCCGAGATCCCCACCGGTGACCTCGACCGCGACGCGATCACCCGGGCGATCCACGCATTCCTGCTGCGCCACGACACCTTTCGCACGTGGTTCGCTGTCGAAGCCGGCGGCACAGTGCGGCGTCATCTGGTGCCCGAGGCCGATGTCGAGTTCGTGCCGGTCGACTACGGCCACATCGACGATCCCGAGGCGATCTGCCGGCACGTGGAGAAGACGACACCGGGCCCGTTCCAGTGGGATTGCTTCACCTTCGGTGCCATCGAGCACGGCGATTCCACCACCGTGTACCTGGCCGTCGACCACCTGCACACTGACGGACTCGGGCAGTACCTGTCCGCAGCCGACTTCGCCCAGCTCTACGCCGCGCAGCTGTGGGACGAGGCCGAACCGCTCGCGCCCGCGGCGAGCTATCTCGACTACTGCCGCAACGAGCGGTTCTTCAGCGACCAGCAGAGCCTTTCCTCTCCCGGTGTGAAGAAATGGCTGGCGCTGTTGGGCGGCAACGACAACAAGCTTCCGGTCTTCCCGCTCGACCTCGGCAAGAAGACCGACGGATACCATCGCAGCGCCCACCGCAGCGTCGTGCTGTTCGACGACGACGAGGCCGATCGATTCGACGAGGTCTGCCGTGCCAACGGCGCCGAATTCGTCGGCGGTGTGTTCGCCGCGGCCGCACTGGCCGAACGCGAGCTGGTCGGATCGGACTACTACTTCGGCATGACCCCGGTGAGCACCAGGACCTCGGCGGCCGAGAACAATTCGGTGGGCTGGTACGTGACGCTCGTTCCGGTCGCGTTCCCGCTCGGCGAACGCACCACGGTCGCCCGCACGCTCACCATCGCGCAACGTGCCTATGACAGCGGACTCCTGCTGGCGCCCACCTCTTTTCACCGTGTTCTCGATCTGCTGCCCCCCGATTCCGAGATCAAGGCCGAGCCGGGGTGGGTCACCCCGATGATCTCGTTCATCGACGCCAGGGACTTCCTGGGCAACGAGCTGTTCGACAGCATGAACGCCGGGGTCTTCGCCAACAGGGCTGCCTCCGAGGAAGCACTCATCTGGATCAACCGGCTACCGGGCCGGACCTCGTTGAGCGTCATCTTCCCCGACACCGCGATCGCGCAGGAGTCGGTGCGCCGCTACCTGGCCACCATGAAGTCCGTATTCGGAGCCATCATCGACAGCGCCGCGGAGAACCCATGATCCGAGAAGAGTTCGTCCCGACCATCTTTCGCGACCCCGCCATTCCCGATGGCGAGAAGTCGAGATACCGCGTCGGCATCGCCGGCGAGCCCGGCGGCTTCGAGATAGCGCACGTCGTCGTGCACGACCGGGGCGGCTATCACACGACACTCGAGGCGAGCCCGGAAGAAAAGAGTGGACGCGACCGTGAACTGGTGATGACCGTCGAGCAGCGCATAGGGCGTATCGACGGCCGACTGCACGCGGAAACCTATCGCGCGCAGACCCGGTCGGGGTCGACGGTGGTTTCGCGCGAGGAAGTGAATTTCGTCGACACCGTGCACCTGCAGTTCGGTGGCCTGCCCGGACCGTTCCCGCCGAATGTGATGCCGATCGCCGGTGGGCTGACGATGTTGCGTGGACTGGACTTCGCCGACGGGCTGGTCGAAACGGTCGACGTGTGGCTCGCGGCGTCGGTGCACTGGCCACTGCTCGTCCGGGTGGAGAAGCAGGTCGTCTTCGCGGGACCGGCCGGGGTGTTCCCGTGCTGGCAGGTGCGGTTGCGGCCCGGCTTCGACCAGGTGAACGGGATGCTGGACAAGATGGTCGGCTCGGTCGTGCCGCCGTTCATCGCCCTGTTCGAGGTGGCGGCGCCGCACCGGATGGTGCAGTTGAGCTTCCCGACCCAGATGTCGATGTCGGCACCGCGCGCCACGATGGAATTGGTGTCATGAGCGACACCACCGGGGTCGCGAAGGCGCAGGTGCCCGAGCTCGGCGCGTGGCTGGCGTTCGGCGCCTGCCTGATCGCGGTGTTCATGCAGATGATCGACGTGACGATCGTGAACACCGCGCTGCCGAGTCTGACCGCCGACCTCGGTGCGTCCAGGTCGGCACAGCTGCTGGTGATCTCCGGGTACGCGCTGGCGTTCGCCTGCACCCTGCTCACCGCCGCGCGGATCGGTGCGATGGTCGGTCGGCGCACGATGTTCCTGGTGTCGGTGGTCGCCTTCACCGCGGCTTCGGTGTGGTGTGGATCGGCCGGTGGCCCTGCCGAACTCGTGCTCGCGCGGGTGGTCCAGGGTGCGGCGGGGGCGGGGATGGCCGCCCAGACGATCGCCATTCTCACCGCCGGTTTTCCGCGCGAGCGCCATCCCCTGGTTTTCGCGCTGTACGGGGGAGTGGCCGGATTCGCCGGGATGCTCGGACCCATCGTGGGCGGTGTGCTGCTCACCATCGATATCGGTGGGTGGGGGTGGCGGTCGGTCTTCCTGATCAACCTGCCGATCGGGCTGTTCGCGTTCGGATTGGCCTGGAAATTCCTGGACCGGAGCAGCCCGGCCGGTCGTCACCCACTCGATCTGGTCGGTGCCGCGCTGTCCGGGCTCGGCTTGTTCGCGCTGATCGGGGGCCTGGCTCAGATCCAGGAGCACGGGTGGCGGCTCGACCTGCTCGCCGTCACCGGTGCCGGGCTCGTGCTGACGGCAGGGTTCCTCGCCCAGCAGCGCACCCGCACCGCGCGCGGCGCCGACCCGCTCGTGCGGCTGGACCTGTTCGGCAACCACGGCTTCCGGATCGGCTCGGTGCTGGTCGGCGCGTTCTTCGGGCTGTTCACCGCGTTCGTGTTCGCCGCCTCGATCACCATGCAGGATGTGCTCGGCTACTCGCCGCTGCTCACCGGCATGGTGATGACCCTGTTCGCCCTCGGTGCGGGCGCCGGCGCCCTCGGTTCGCTGATTCTGGTGCCGCGCTGGGATATCTGGGCGCTGGCTGCCGGGATCGCCCTGTTCGGCGGATGTATCGGCGCGGGCGGGGTGTACCTGTATCTGGTCGACGGTGTAGCGAACGCGCTGCTCTGCGCGGGTCCGGTGTTCGCGGCCGGATTCGGTGTCGGCCTGTTCGGCGTGCAGTTGCAGCCGATGATGCTGTCCGGGTTGGACGCGAATCGGATGGCCGAGTCCTCCGGTGTGCTGCCCACCATCGAACAGGTCGGCAATGCGGTCGGACTCGCGGTGCTGACCACAGTGTTCTTCAGTTCGCACAGCCTCGGCGGCAGCATCATGATGATGGGCGCCATCGCCGCCGTGGCGCTGGTGCTGGCGGTGCTCACCTTGGCGATGCCCTCGCGCGAGCGTCGAGAACAGGCCGCGATCGGCGTTTCGTAGGGTTTTCGCTGGTCGTCGGCGTGCGGGTGCCGCTGGTTGTCGGACCCCGGTGTCAGACTCTGGCACGTGAGATGGGCGATAGCGGAGACAAGCGAGGGCGGCGCTCGGTTGTGTCCGCTCGATCAGGACGGTCACCCGGCGGGACCGGTGCTCGACGAGCCCTCGCTCATCGAGGCGGTGCGCACCCGCCCGGACGTGCAGCGGTGGGTCTGGCGGTCCACGGCCGACATCTACCGTGTGCTGCTGGCAGCGGGCGTGTGGGTCGAACGGTGCTACGACGTCCAGGTGGCGGAGTCGCTGCTGATCGGCCACGAGGAAGGACAGTCGGGGCAGGCGCGCTCGCTGGCGGCCGGCTGGGCGCGGTTGCACAACCTGGCCGTTCCGCCGGATGCGCCGGTGCGGGCCGCCGAGACGCAGCCGTCGCTGTTCGAATCGGGTCCGGTGCCACTGCCGCCGGGGATCGACGAGTTCACCGCCCTGCTGGCGGTGTACGCGGGACAGGTCGCGCGCACCGCCCGGGCCGAGCACCCCGAGCGCATGCGACTGCTGCTCGCCGCCGAATCGGCGGGCATGCTCGTCGCCGTCGAAATGGGGCAGCTCGGCATTCCGTGGCGCGCCGACGTCCACCGCGAACTCCTGGATTCGATGCTGGGAGAGCGCTTTCCGGGGGGATCGGAACCGCGGCGGATGGCGGAACTGGCCGAGGAGGTGTCGCGGGCGTTCGGGACCGGAGTCCGAGTCCGGCCCGACCTGCCCGCCGACATCATCAGGGCTTTCGGTCGCGCCGGAATCCTGCTGTCCTCCACCAGGAAATGGGAACTCCAACGGATCGACCACCCGGCGGTAGCGCCGCTGCTCGCCTACAAATCGCTGTACCGTCTCTACACAGCGCATGGCTGGTCCTGGCTCGAACAGTGGGTGCACGGCGGCCGCTTCCGCCCCGAATACTTACCCGGCGGCACAGTGTCCGGGCGCTGGACCACCAATGGTGGTGGCGCACTACAGATTCCGAAGATCGTCCGGCAAGCGATCCGGGCCGACCCCGGGTGGTCGCTGGTGGTCGCCGACGCCGACCAGATGGAGCCGCGGATCCTCGCGGCGATCTCGCGCGACCCGGGGCTGATGGAAGTGGCCGGTCGTGGCGAGGACCTCTACGCGGACCTGGCCGCTCGCGGATTCGGCGGCGACCGCGATCAAGCCAAGATCGCGCTACTCGGCGCCATCTACGGCCAGACCTCCGGCGACGCCCTGACCCACCTCGCGGGCCTGCGCCGGCGCTATCCCGCCGCCGTGGCCTACGTCGACGACGCCGCGCGCGCCGGCGAGGAAGGCCGCCTCGTGCGCACCTGGTTGGGGCGTACCTGCACGCCGCTGTCGGTCGCGCTCGACGACGCGGACCCGCCCCAGGACACCCGCACCGAGTTCGGCGCCGACTCCGCCGCCCGCGCCCGTGGCCGCTTCACCCGCAACTTCGTGGTGCAGGGCAGCGCCGCCGACTGGGCCCTGCTGGTCCTGGCCGGAATCCGGCACGCGATCCGCGACCTCCGTGCGGAACTGGTCTTCTTCCAGCACGATGAAGTGATCGTGCACTGCCCGACCGAGGAAGCCGCTGTGGTGGCCGAAGCGATCGCCACCGCCGCAGACACCGCGGGCCGGATCGCCTTCGGGCAGACGCCGGTCCGCTTCCCGTTCACCACCGCCGTGGTGCAGTGCTACGGCGATGCCAAGTAGGAACGCCGCTAGATCAGTACTTCCCGCAGGTGGGGTCTAGCGTGGTCGCATGCTCAGTCTCGAACAGCTGGTCACCTTCGGCGCGGCAGCCTTGATCATCATCGTGATTCCCGGTCCCAGCGTGGTTTTCGCCATCGGCAGGGCTCTCGCCCACGGCCGGTCCGTCGCATTGGCCAGTGTGGCCGGCAACACCCTGGGTCTGCTCACAGTGCTGGCGCTGGTCTCGGTGGGGCTCGGTGCGGTCGTCGCCGAGTCGGCCACGGTGTTCTGGATCGTGAAAATCGCCGGGGCGGCCTACCTGGTCTACCTCGGGGCCACCGCGATCCGACACCGCGCGGCGTTCGGAGCGGGAGACCTAAACCCGGAACGCTCGGCGTTGCCGTGGCGGACCTCGGTGCGGCAGGGCTTCGTCGTCGGCGCGTCGAACCCGAAGTCGTTCATCCTGGCCGCCGCCGTCGTACCGCAGTTCGTGGATCGCGACGCCGGGCAAGTCCAGCTTCAGATCTTGCTGCTCGGCTTGATCGCGGTCGCGATCGCCTTGGTGTCGGACAGCCTCTGGGCGGTGCTGGCCGCACGGCTGCGCGATTGGTTCCGCCGGTCTCCGCGACGCGAGGAGACGCTCGGGACCGTCGGGGGCTTGTCGATGATCGGGCTCGGTGTCTCGGTGGCGTTCACCGGCAACCATGCGAAGTAGCGTTGTGACCAGTTCGAACGGCGACATCTGCCGCTCACGGGATTCGGCCGAACGGGGTGAGTTTCCCCCGATCCTGACAGCTCGAGAATGTCGGTCCGTAGATGTCGGTGGGTATCGGTAGCGTCTTGTCCGTGGAAACAGGGGAACGTATCCAAGAACTCGCCGACCGGATGGTGGCGCTGCGCGACGCCTACTACCAGGGGGCGCCGCTGGTAGCCGACGCGGAATTCGACGCGATCGAAGACGAGTTGCGCGCCCTGATCGAGGCGCACCCCGACCTCGCGCCGGACCCGAATCCGCTCGAGCAAGTCGGTGCGCCCGCGGTGCTGCACGCCCCGGTCCGGCACTCGCGGCCGATGCTGTCGCTGGAGAAGGCGACCAAGCCGGAGCAGGTCGAGGCGTTCTTCGATCGATTTCCCGGTCAGCCGGTGGTCGTGATGCCCAAGCTGGACGGCTTGTCGCTGGCTCTGGTCTTCGAGAACGGGCGGCTGGCGCGTGCTGTCACCCGCGGTGACGGCACCACCGGTGACGACGTCACCCCGCTGGTCCGTGCCCTCGTCGACGGGGTCCCCGAGCGGATCGACCTGCCGGGCCGCGTCGAGGTGCGTGGGGAGGCGGTGATGTTGCGTTCGACCTTCCTGGCCTACAACGCCGCACACCCCGACAAGCCACTGATCAATCCGCGCAATGCCGCGGCGGGCACCCTGCGCGCGAAAGACCCGGCGACCGTGTCGGAACGGCGCCTGCAGTTCTTCGGCTTCGACCTGGATACCGCCGCCGACGACGCCGCGCACGACCTCGGAGAAGGACTGCGGGCGATCGGCGTCGCGGGGGCGCAGATGCGGCTGTGCGCCGACGCCGCGCGGGCACAGGCGGCGATCACCGAGATCGAGCAGGGTCGCAACGACCTGGACTACGACATCGACGGTGCCGTCCTGCGGCTGGCCGACCGTGACGCCTACGCGGCGGCCGGAACCCGGTCGAACTCCCCGCGCGGGGCGCTGGCGTTCAAGTTCGCCGCCGAGGAGAAGACCACGCTGCTGCGCGAGGTGATCTGGGATGTCGGCAAGACAGGCAAGATCGTCCCTGTCGCGTGGCTCGAGCCGGTGTTCGTCGGCGGTACGACGGTCACGAAGGCGACGCTGGCGAACCAAGAGGTGATCCGCGCCCGTGACATCAAGGTCGGTGACACGGTGCTGGTGCGTCGCGCCGGTGATGTCATCCCGTTCGTGGCCGGCGTGCTCGACGCCGCCAAGCGCACGGGCGAGGAGCTCGAGATCATCTCGCCCACCGAGTGCCCCTCGTGCGCTCAGCCGGTCATCGAGCAGGGCAACAGCCGAGAACTGTTCTGTACCAACGTCGCCTGTCCCGCCCAAACAGTGCGCAGGCTGATCCACTGGGCCTCGCGCGCGGCGGCCGACATCGACGCCATCGGGGGAGTGTGGATCGAACGCCTCGCCGAGGCGGGCATTCTCGAAAGTCCGTCGGACTTCTACACGCTCACCAAGGAACGCTTGCTCGAATTCGATCGCATCGGCGAGGTCTCCGCCGCGCGCATGATCGATTCGATCGACGCCAGCCGCCAGGTCGGCCTGCGCCGCGCCCTGATCGGCCTCGCCATCCCGATGGCCTCCGACGGCACCGCCGCGCGCCTGGCCAGGTCGGGCTTCGGCTCCCTCGAAGAGGTCGCCGACGCGGGCGAGGAACGCCTTGTCGCGGTAGAGGACATCGGCCCGAAGGTCGCCGCCTCCCTGGTCGCCCACCTGACCCGGTTGCGTCCGGAACTGGACCGCTTGCGCGAGCTCGGTGTCTGCCTGGATGTGCGCGAAGAGGACCTGCCGCCGGTCATCGCGGCAGGCGCACCCCTCGAAGGCAGAACAGTGGTGATCACCGGTGCGATCAGCGACCCACGCTCCGGCGAGAAGGTGGCCCGCCCGACGTTCCAGCGCCTGTGCGAGCAGGCGGGCGCGACGGCGGCCTCCTCGGTCTCGGCGAACACCGACATGCTCATCACCGGCGCGGGAGTCGGTGACAGCAAGCTGGCGAAGGCCGAGAAGCTCGGCGTCGAGGTCGTCGACCAGGGCGAGATCTGGAGGCTGCTGATCGACGCCAAGATCATCTGACGAGCCCGCGATGCCTCACTCGGACTGATGGTCGGGGGCTCGGTCGGTGACGAAGTCCTTGGCCCAGCGGTAGTCGGGTTTGCCACTGGGGGAGCGGGAGATCGTCTCCGCCACCCAGATGCGTTTGGGGATCTTGTACCCCGCGAGATGGGGGCGCAGGTGGGTGCGCACGGCATCGAAGTCCAGGGTGTGGTCGGGGGCGATCGAGATGATCGCCGCCACCTGCTGGCCCCACCGTTCGTGCGCGACGCCGATGACGACCGCGTCGTAGATCGCGTCGTGTGACTTCACGACGGCCTCGACCTCCTCCGGGAACACCTTCTCCCCGCCGGTGTTGATCACCATGTTGCCGCGCCCGATCAGGGTGATCGAGCCGTCGGACTCGGCGCGGGCGCGGTCGTCGGTGACCACGATGCGGGCACCGTCCACCGTCTTGAACAGCCGGGCGGTACGTTCGGGGTCGTTGTAGTAGCCGAGCGGGACCGCGCCGGTCTTGGCCAGCCAACCCTCCTCGCCGGCGGCGACGGGCCGCCCGTCCTCGTCGACGACCACCGCGCCGCGCCCGGTCTGCACTCGTGGTCCGCGCGCCGGATCGTCGTCCTTCTGCGCGAAACCGATACCGCCGAAGCCGGTTTCGGACGACCCGATCGAGTCCGACACCATCGACGTCGGAAACTGCTCCAGCAGTGCGTTCTTCACGGGTTGGGACAGCAGCGCGGCCCCGGAGGCGATGACGAGCAGCGAGGAGGCGTCCACCGGTTCCGCGCTGTAGGTGTCGATGAGCGGGCGAGCCATCGCGTCGCCGGTGATGACCATGACGTGCGGTTTGTGCGTGGCGACGGATTCCCACACCCGCGCCGGGTCGAAGCGCGGCTCGAACAGCACGGTATTGCCCGACCAGAGTGCGTTGAACGTCGGCATCATCGCCGCGGCATGGATCAGCGGCGGGAGCACGAACCAGATGGCGGGCACCCCCTGGGCGCCCGTCGCGGACTGCTGATATTCGTCGCGCACCGGTTCACCGCTGTAGAAGTCGACACCGCCACCGAGCACACGCCACATGTCTTCCTGCCGCCACATGACGCCTTTCGGCATGCCGGTGGTGCCGCCGGTGTACATCATGAACAGGTCGTCCGCGGTGCGAGTGACCGAGGGGCGGAACGGTTTTCCCGCCTCGACGAGCTGCTCGTACAGGACCGCGCCGGTCTCGGGGGTGCCGACGTCGCGGTCGTCGTCGACACAGATCGACAGGCGCACCCCCGGCGCGAGCGCGAGGCCGGCGCGGACTGTCTCGGCGTAACAGGCGTGGTACAGCAGCACTTCGAGGTCGGCGTTGTTGTAGACATAGGCCAGCTCGGTCGGGCCGTACCGATAGTTGATATTGATCGGGACGGCGGCCAGCTTGAAGCACGCGAGCAACGTCTCCATGGTCTCGATGCTGTTGTGCATCTGGAATCCGACGTGCGTGCCGTGGCCGACGCCCGACTCGGCGAGCCGGTGCGCGAGCCGGTTGGCGCGAATATCCAGTTCCCGGAACGTCACTCGACGATCGCGCTGAATCAGCGCGATCCGATCGGGCATGGCGTCGACGGAGTGTTCGAACAGGTCGGCGAAGTTGTTGGCCATGTCAATCCATCTCTCGACGATCTCTCACACGACGGTGAGCGGCAGGGGTTTGCCCCGGTCGGTGAAGGCGAAGCCCGCACCGGTGCTGAAGCGGGTCACCGCGACCTCGGACGCTTCGCGGAACGGTTGTTCGGCCAGGTCGATCTCGACGGTCCAGCCGTGCTGGTCGGTGGCGGCGACCCGGGCGACGAACCGTGGGTCGACCCCACGCACAAGGGCATCGAGAGGGCGAAGGTCCTCGGGCGTCAGCATCGAGGGCCACGCACGGTCGGTCCGCGCCCCGCTGGCATGCGGAAACCGCAAACGCACCCCGGATTCCACGACGGATATGTCGATTCCCGTGTAGCCCAGCGGGTTCAGCGCGGGATGTACGCGCAAGACCCGGGCCAGCGCGTCCGGATCGCGGCCGAGGTTCAGGCAGTTGCGGATGCGCTCGGAGGTCAGTCCGGCGATTCCGGCGAACTGCTTGCGCCCGATCCCGAGGGCGGTCGCCGCATCGGCGCGTTCCCCGATGGCGACCATGAACCCGAGGGTCAGCAGGTGCTGTTGCAGGCAGATCTCGTCGGCCATCCGGCGCAACGCGGCATGGGAGAAATCGGCGAACCGCAGATCACTCAGCAGCGGCCCCGTGTAGTCGGCCCTGCCCTCCTCACCCACGTCGATGTCGGCCAGCTCGAGCTGCGCGGCAACGGAGTTCGTGAGCAGCGCGGCGTTGCGGGGAACCTCGGGTGGGACGTGCGCGGCATCGATGACGACCGTCCACGCGCACACCGGGGTCCGGTCGGCGGGCTTGCGCGGTGGGCGGTGCACCGGCCGCACCTGGGCGTGCGGATTGGTGGCCAGCGCCGTGGCATCGAAGGTGGGGTCCTCGATGTCGTGGCACATCGCCACCACGAACTCCTCGCCCATCGGCTCCACATCGGCCAGTGCCCCGCAGTGATCGAGCCAGAACTCGCCGTGATCGTGGTCGTCGACGCGGAACCGGAAGTCCATGAACTGCGGTGGCGCGCCGATGTCGAGTTGCAGCCCTTTGAAGATGGTTTCGACGCTGTCGCCGGTGAAGCGCAGCGCGCGCTGCATCCGGCGGGTGTAGATCGGACTGGCCAGCTGCCACTCCTCGATCGCGACCGCCGTCATTCCCTCGCGGCCGAAGGCGGCGATGGTGTGCGCCATCCCGGACCGGTCGATGAGGTGACCGCACAGCAGCAGTTCGGGGACCAGTGCGGCCAGCTGGTCCCGGGACAGCTCCGCGTATCTGCTCATCGACGTCACCACAGGGAAGCGGGCGATTCGCCGATGGGGTACCAGCCGGGCAGCGGGTCCCGCGAGACGGAGCGCTCGATGCGCTGGTGCATGCCCGGCGACAGCGCGTTGTCGGTGATCATGTCGAGGAACATCGCCGAGACATTGCCGAAGTCGAAGAAGTCACGCTGCCAGGACCATTGGAAGTCGCCGCCGTAGCGGAACCAGCTGCCGCCGATGCCCTCGGGGGAGTAGTGGCGGCCGTCGGCGCGCTTGCCCTCGTTGATCTGCTTCCAGAAGCCGATGACGGTGCCGCTGCGCTCGTCGACGACGAACTCCTGATACGGGTAGGTCCAGCCCTCGAGGCCGAGCATCTCCTGGCCCAGGGCGTAGTCGCGGATCTCGTCGCGGCCGACGGCCATGAACTCCTGCTTGGGGCCGTAGTTCCAGCCGTAGGTGGCGTCGGCCGTGTACATCTCGGCGAGGGGCTTCCAGTCGCCCTTCTCCTCACATCGCTGGTTCTCCACGACCCAGCGCCGAACCATCTCGTCGAGTTCGGCCCGCTCGAAATTTGCCATCAGTCTGTGCCTTTCGCAGGGGAGTCGGATTCGCCGCCGTCGGCGATCGACAGAGCTCGGGTGGGGCAGTAGCGGATCGCGGCCTCGACGGCCTTGTGCTCCGCGGCGTCGGGGGTGGCGTCGGTGATCTGAACCGGGCCGCGCTTGGGCACGGTGAAGACCGCGGGCGCCTCGTCCTGGCAGACGCCGTGTCCCTGGCACAGGTCGAGGTCGACCACGATTCTCATGACGCGCCTCCGTCCGGCGTCGGCCGCAGCGGTGCCTCGGGCTGCACCTCGACCAGCACCATGTGGGCACCTCGCGGGACCGAGACCACCGTCGCGACCGCGTCGGCGAGGTGGTGCGGTCGCAGCATGTAGGGGTGGCGGGCCAGGCCCCAGTCCTTCCAGTCCTGCAGTACCGGCCCGACGATCTCGGGAGTCGAATCCATGCCCATCCCGGTGAGGGTCGGGCCGGGACGTACCAGCGAGGCGCGAATTCCGGTGCCCTCCAGTTCCATGCGCAACTGACCGACCATCGCCTCCAGCCCGTTCTTGGCGGCGCTGTAGGCGCCGGACCGCGGCCGCGGGTTGTCGGCGCAATCGGAGCTGATCACGACGAGATCGCCACGGCGCCGCGCGGTCATCCCGGGCAGTACCCGGTGGACGAGACGTTGCGCGCCGACGAGATGGACCTGGACCTGGAACAGGAAGCGTTCCGGGTCCATCTCCCCGACCAGGGAGAATTCGATGTCGCCCGCGCCGGAGACGAGGATCTCGGTCGGGCCGAGCGTGCGCTCGGCGGCCGTCACGAACTCGTCGACGGAGTCGGCATCGGTGACGTCGAGACGGTGGGCGTACGCCTCGCCGCCGCCGGCCCGGATCTTGGCCGCGATCTCCTCGCACAGCTCGACCCGGCGCGCGCCCAAGGTCACCGGATGGCCGAGTTCGGCGAGCGCGACGGCCGTCGCGGCGCCGATACCGGAGGACGCGCCGGCGATCAGCGCGGGCCTGCGGTCGGGATGGGGTTCGAATCGGGGCACTAGCTGACCTCTACTGTGATGGGGAGTTTGGCGAAGCCACGGACGTTGGTGGAGTGCACCCGTTCGATGCCGTCGGCGTCGACCTCGTATCCGGTGACGCGCGAGGCGAATTCGCCGAGCACGATGGTGGCCTCGAGCCGGGCCAGGTGCGCGCCGAGGCAGAAGTGCACGCCCGCGCCGAAACTGGCGAGCGCGCTGCTGTCGTTGCGGTCGATCACGTAGCTGTCGCCGTCGTCGAAGGCGGTCGCGTCGCGATTGGCCGAGCCGATCAGCAGCAGCACCTTGGCGCCTGCCGGGATGGTGCCGCCGTGGTAGTCGAGGTCGACCGCCGCGGTGCGGGCCACGATCTGGCTGGAGGTGTCGTAGCGCAGCGTCTCCTCCACCCAGTCGCTCACCAGTTCCGGGTCGGCGACCACCTTGGCGTACTCCACGGGATTTGCCGCCGCCCAATAGAGTGCGTTGCCCAAAAGCTTGGTGGTGGTTTCGTTTCCGGCGACGACCATCAGGAACATGAAGCCGATGATCTCCTCGTCGGTGAGGGTGTCGTCGTCGATTTCGGCGTCCAGCAGCGCCGAGGTGAGGTCGTCGGCGGGCGCGGCGCGGCGCTGGGCGACCATGTCGGCGTAGTAGCCGAACAGCCGAATCGAGGCGTCGATCGCGTCGACGGGCACATCGAGGACGCCCTCTTCGCGGTGCACCACGAGATCGGCCAACCGGCGGATCTCGGCACGGTCGGGTTCGGGCACGCCCATCAGTTCGGAGATGACGTCCATCGGCAACTTGCCCGCGACGTCGTCGATCCAGTCGAAGCTGCCGCGCGCGAGGGCGGGCTCGAGATGCTCGAGGGTGATCTCGCGGATGCGGACTTCCATCTCGGCGACGCGTTTCGGCGTGAATCCCTTGAAGACGAGCCTGCGCATCCGCATATGCCGTGGGTCGTCCATCGCCAGGAACGACATCACCCGATGCGCGTGCGGACCCCAGGCCGCCGGATCGAGGGAGACGCCATTGGCGCTGGAGAGCCGGTTGCTGTCCCGAAAAGCCGCGATCACATCGGAATGCCGGGAAAGCGCCCAGAAATCGAGATCGGGATTGTGATAAAGCGGCGCCTCGGTGCGCAGGCGGTGATAAGTCGGATACGGATCATCGTGGAATCCGTAGTCGTACGGGTCGAAAGTCAGGGGTTCCACAGCGGCGCTCGTCATCGTGAATACCCCGGTTTCGATAGGTCGTCGCCGCCGGGTGCTGGGGTCGATCGCACCGAAGGAGACAGGTAGCTGGACATGTGTCTGGACGGTACCATCGACACAAGTTCAACACAACGGTTTCCGGGCCGAAGGAGGGCCTCGACCGGCCGTTGTCGGCGGATTTCAGGGCTGGTCAGAAATCTGGACCAGTGTCTGGAATGTGGTCCAAATCATATGGTACGGTCACCGCCATGGCAGGGGTAGACGGCGAAGTCGCACCGGCTCGGGTCGGTGCGGCGGACACGGGCGACCCGGCTGTACCGGAGGCGGAACAGGCGAGTGCGGCCCGGATAATTCGACGCAACTTCTCCGAGACCGTCCTTTCGAGCGTGGCGACGCTCGGCCGGGCATTGCGGATGGGCGCCGGCGCCGTCTATCTCGGGGCGAACGACGCCCTTCGCGGCCGATTCCAGATACACGAAACTCTCGCGCAGGCCTGGTTTCTGATCAGAGTCACCGCGGTGCCGAGCATTTTGATGGCCATTCCGTTCGGTGTCATCGTTTCCGCCCAGGTGGGCAATATCGTGTCCGAACTCGGCGCCGATTCGATGATCGGTGCCGCGGGTGGTCTCGGCGTCATCAAACAGGGCGCGCCGATGGCCACCGCGATGCTGCTCGGCGGTGCGGGCGCCGCAGCGATCGCCGCCGATCTCGGGGCGAGAACCATCCGAGAAGAAGTCGACGCGCTCCGGGTGATGGGCATCGACCCGGTGCAACGGCTGGTCGTGCCCCGCATCGCGGCCATGATGCTGGTCGCGCCGCTACTCAATATCTTGATCATCTTCGTCGGCATCAGCTCCGGGTTCGTGGTCGCGGTATCGGCGTTGAACGTCACCCCGGGCAGCTACTGGCAGTCCTTCGGTTCCTTCACCACCTCGATCGACGTGTGGGTCTCGCTGGTCAAGGCGTTGATCTTCGGGTTCCTGGTCGTCGTGATCGCCTGTCAGCGCGGGTTGGAGGCCAAGGGCGGGCCGCGCGGCGTCGCCGACGGGGTCAACGCGGCCGTGGTGATGTCGATCGCCGCGGCCGTTGTGCTGAACACCGTGATCACCCAGGTGGTCACCATGTTCTTCCCGGTGAGGATGGCCTGATGAGCGCCGCTCCGTACTATCCCGCCGGGCTGCGCTGGGTGGGCAGACTGCGGCGCCGCCGCATCCGTCCACTCGGCCCGATCGAGTCGATCGGCTTCGTGATCGGCTTCGGTTGGCAGGTGCTCTCGTCGGTGCCCTACACGCTCGTGCACTACCGGCGCCAGACGGTCACGATGGTGACGGACATGACGTGGGGTCGCGGTTCGGTGATCATCGGCGGCGGCGTGGTGCCCCTGATGCTGTTGCTCGGCGCCGCCATGGGAGCGTCCATCGGCATCGAGGCGTTCAGCGCGCTGAACCTGTTGTCGCTGGGTCAGCTCAGCGGCCTGATCTCGGCCTTCGGCGTGACCCGCGAGCTCGCGCCGATCGCGGCCGGGATCGGCTTCGCGGCCCAGGCCGGGTGCCGGATGACCGCCGAGATCGGTTCGATGCGCATCTCCGAGGAGATCGACGCGCTGGAATCACTCGGGATCCGGTCGGTGCCCTTCGTCGTCACGACGCGGGTCATCGCCGGGATCTTCGCCGTGGCACCGGCATTCGTGGTCGCGCTGATTCTGAGCTACGCCTCCTGCGCCTTCATCGTGACGACCATCCACGGCACACCGACCGGAACCTACAACCACTACTTCGATCAGTTCGTGGTCGGGTGGGACGTTTTCGCCGCGACCGTCAAGGTGATGGTGTTCGCCATCGCCGTCGTGCTGATCCATTGCTATCAGGGCTATTTCGCCACGGGCGGCCCCGAGGGCGTCGGTATCGGCTCCGGGCGCGCCATTCGGGCGAGCCTGGTGGCCATCATCGCGCTCGACATGGTCGCCACCATCGCACTGTGGGGATTTCAATCCCCCGTCACGTTCACCGGGTGATGCCATGCCTGCTTACGCCCTGCCGGGCACCGAAGTCGGGCCGCTGCGCGCCCGGATCCTCGGCGCGCTCGCCATCGCGCTCGCGCTACTCGCCGTGCTGATCTGGCGCGTGGTGCCCGACAGCGTGCCCGCCGACCAGATCCGGGTCGCGCTGCTGGTCGGCGCGGTCGGCGAGGGAGTGGGGGAGGGCACCGATGTCCGGCTCGACGGCGTGCGGGTCGGCTCGGTCGACACGATCGACTTCGCCGGCCGGAGCACGCAGCGAATCGAGCTGACGCTGAGCGGGTCTCAACTGTTCGGCCTGACCGACGCGCTGGCCGTCGACTACGCGCCGGGAAACCTGTTCGGCATCAGCGCCATCGAGCTGCACTCGACGGTGGGCGGTGCTGAGCTGGTCGACGGTTCGACCGTCGACCTGACCGGTCGCGACGCTGCTCGGGTACACGACGCCACGCTCTCCGCCCTGCTGAAAGCAACGGGACAACTCACCGACGAGGTACTGACACCGAAACTCGTCGCATTGCTCAGCACCGTCTCCCGCGATCTCACGGCGTTCACCCCGCTGCTGGAAGCGATCGGCACGACCGCCCGCTCGTACGCGGAGACCAGACAGCTACCGCCCTCGGTGCTGTTCGAACAGTTCGGTTCGGCGCTGACCGGTCTGCCGCCGATGCTGACCGGTGGCCTGACGTTGCTGAACGCGGAATACACGAACAAATACCTGGCGGTCCCCGATCAGCTCCAGCGGTTCGGCCGGATGTTCGAGGGTGTCCAGTACCAATTGCTGCCGACGGTCACGCGACTGTTCAGCACCTCTCAGCAGTACTTCGGGGAGATCCTGCCGATGCTCAGCCTTGTCCTCGACCGACTCGCCGCCTCGGTCAGCACCCCGCAGCGCTCGGCGCAGCAGCTGAGCGAGCTGCTCACCCGACTCGACACCGCCTTCCAGGACACACCCGAGGGCCCGGTGCTCCGGGCCGAGGTCGCGCTCGACGGTGTGCCGGGTCTGGCGGCGCCGCTGGCCGCGATGCTCGGGGGCGGGCGCTGATGACGACGCGTGCCCTGCTGATCCGGGTAGCCACCGCGGTCGCGCTGATGGCCGTGGTGCTGGTCGGCGTCCTGCGCGTGATCGAGCGACCCGTCGACGGCGAAACCGACACCTACACAGCGCTGTTCACCGATGCGAACGGCCTGCGCAGCGGTGACGACGTGCGCCTCTACGGGGTGCAGGTCGGCAAGGTGCAGGCCGTCGAGCTCGACGGCGCGCTCGCCCGCGTGCGCTTCACCGTCGCACGGGATCGGACGCTGTTCCTCAACTCCCGGATCGCCATCCGCTACCAGAACCTCACGGGTTTCCGGTATCTGGGCGTCGAGCAACCCGACCAGCCGACGGGCCGACGTGATCCGGCGTCGGTTTTCAGTACCGCGGAGACGGTGCCGGACTTCGACATCACCCGTCTGTTCAAGGGTTTGCAGCCGGTGCTGGCCGAACTCTCCCCCGAGGATCTCAACCAGTTCGCGACCAGCATCCTCGCCGTGATCCAGGGCGAGGGCACAGGTCTCGGGCAGGCACTGGGCGCCATCGACAAGCTCAGCCGCTTCGCCTCCGACCGTCAAATGGTCCTGTCGACCCTGGCGCGCAACCTCGCCGAGGTCGCCGATCATCTCGACGGAAAGTCGGGCAACGCCATCACGCTGCTGACCAATCTGACCAACCTGTTCATGGCCATCACCGCGAAACTGCCCGGGCTGGTGGACTTCTCGATCGGCATTCCCGGTGTGCTGAAACCGCTGCGCAGCATGCTGACCGTCTTCGGGGTCACCGGCGAGCCGAACAGCGATCTCGACGCGGCGCTCACCCGAGCCTTCCCCGATCCGTACGAGGCGGTGGCCGCGTTCGAGAGCCTGCCCGGTCTCATCCAGTCGATGACGCGGGCGATTCCGCAGACCGGGCCCGGCCTCACCTGCTCGCACGGTGACGCCACCGCACCGCCACCGCTGCAAGTGCTCATCGCCGGACAGGGGATCGTGCTGTGTCACCGATAACGCGCCGACGCGCCATCAACGATCCCCGCGCCGGTGAATTGCGCTGGGGGATAGCGGGAATGTGCGCCGCGGTACTGCTCCTGGTCGCGATCGGTGTCGTCTATGTCACCGGAACCACCTCGCAGAGAACCTATTCCGCCGACCTGACAGAGGCGGGTTCGGTCCGCGTCGGCGACGATGTGCGGCTCGCCGGGATCCCCGTCGGGAAAGTGACCTCGCTGGACCTGCTGCCCGACCGGGTCCGGATGAGGTTCACCGTCGCCGCCGACGCGTTCATCGGCGATCAGACCACCCTCGATATCCGGATGCTGACCTTTGTCGGCGGCTACTACGTGGCGGTACTGCCCGCGGGCACGCAACCGCTGGGTGATGCGGTGCTGCCCGCGCAGCGAGTGATCGTGCCCTACAACCTGACCCGGGCATTCCAGGACGCGGTGGAGCCGGTGCGCCGCATCGACGGCGAGGTCTTCCGGCGCGATCTCGCCGCGCTGTCCACCGCGATCGACACGAGCCCGGACGCGGTGCGCTCGGCCGTGCGCGCCGCCGGTGACGTGGTCGCGATCCTGGACGAGCAGAACGCGGACATCTCGCGCACCCTGTCCATCGCCGACGAGTACCTCAGCGCACTGCGGGCCAACGCCGATGTGCTGGCGAACCTGATCATCACCCTCGGCACGCTCGAGCAGATCATCCAGACCAACAAGGTGGTGGTCGCGGATTCCCTGATCGATCTGGCGGTCGTGCTGAAACAGGTCACGCCGCTCGGACGCGCGTGGGATGCCTCGATCCAGCAGCGGGTGGCCCCGCTCGCCGCGGCGGTCCCCGCGCTCGAAGAGCTCGGCACGCGCCTGGGCGCCCTGTTCGATTCCGTACGCGCACTGGAGGAGCGGTTGCTCCCGCTGCTCCCACCGGGCGGCGGGGTGAGTGTCGATCAGTCCGGGACGACGATCCAGCTGCCCGCCGTCTGCGTGCCACTGCCGGGGGGCGGCTGTTGATATCGAAACAGCTACTCGGATCGCGTGGGCTGATGTCGGTCGCGGTGGTTCTGACTCTCGTCCTCGCCGGTGCACTGGGTCTGCGACTGAGTACACCGAACCCGCCGATGCGGGCCTACTGCGCCGCAATGCCCGACAGCATCGGACTTTACGAAGGCAGCGCCGTCACGGTGCTGGGGGTGCAGGTCGGGCGGGTCACCGGCATCAGCGTCGACGGGGCCTCGGCGCGCGTCGAATTCACCGTCCGCGCCGATCGGAAGCTGCCGATCGAGGTCGGGGCGGTGACGGTCAGCGACACCTTGATCGCCGACCGCCGACTGGCCCTCATCGGCAACGAACCTGTCGGGCCGGGCTGGAATTCGAGCGCGTGCATCACCAAAACCCTGACGCCCAAGAGCCTCACGCAGACCTTCGACGCCCTCGCCGGTCTGGCCGACCAGCTCAACGGCGCGGGCGATCCGGCGCAGCGGACCGCCCTCGGCGCCGGGATCACGGCCCTGGAACGCGCAACGGCGGGGACGGGCGAGCAGATCAACGACGTCATCGTGGCGCTGAGCCGGGCACTGGCCGCACCCGATGCGGCGATCGGTCACCTCGGGCAGTTGCTCGACGCGCTCACCGAGCTCGCCCACCGCGCACGCGGTGGCTGGTCGCAGGTGGAGACGACGGTGACCGGGTTGCCGCAGACTTTCAACGACATCGTCACCATCGCCTTTCCGCCGGTCATCGCGATCGTCGCCACTCTCGCCGATCTGCTGCCCCAGCTCAACGATGTGATCATGATGTTCGGCTCGCCCGGACTGCGCGCACTGGACGCGGTGCCCGACCTGTCGCGGATGATCGCGGCGGGGGTCGGCTCGCTGGCCGACGTGATCGCGATGGCGCCTGCCGTCGCCGGTGGCTTCGCCGGTGCTGTCGACCCGGCCACCGGCGCGCTGACCATCGGCTACGCGCCGCCGAAACTCGCACTCGCCCAGCAGGACTCGGACCGGATCTGCGCGGCCGTGCAGGTCGTCACCGGGCAGCCGTGCCTGCCTTCGGACGGCGGTGCGATGACGATTCCCGCGATGCCCGTCCTACTGGGAGCGGTGAGCGCCCGATGAAACGTGTCGCCCTGTTCGTCCTCGCGGTGCTGTTCGCCGCCACCGGTTGCGGATTCCAGCCCGCCGATCTGCCCGTGCCGGGAGCCGATGTCGGCGGACCCACCTATCCGCTGCGGATCGAGTTCGCCGACGTTCTCAATCTCCCGCAGGGCGCCAAGGTGATCGCGGCGGGTGTCCGCGTCGGCGGGCTCACCGGCGTCACCCTGGTCGACCCCGTCCCCGGCACGGCGGAGCGGGCCGCCGTGCCCGGGTATGCCGTCGTCGATGTCGAGATCCAGCGGTCGGTCCGGCTCCCGGTGGGCACCACCGCCGAACTGCGCCAGGAGACGCCGCTGGGCGACGTCCACATCGCCCTGAGCGAGCCCGCCGACCCGACCGCGGGCGAGTTGACAGCGGGCGCGACCATCCCGCTCGAAGACACCACCCAGTCGCCGCCGATCGAGGACATCCTGGCCGGATTGTCCACCTTCATCGGCAGCGGTGCGGTGACCGACTTCCAGGACATCGTGCGCACGACGAACGGGGTATTCCCCGACGACCCGCGCGAAACAGCGCGAATCGCAGACACTCTCGGAGCCGACATCACCGACCTCGGCGACCACCTGAACTCGGTCGACGCCCTGCTCGACGGCCTGGAAGCCACCGTCGACGACGGGATGCGGCACAACCTGCCGATTCTCGACGAGCTACTCACCCCCTACGGCGTCCAGCACACCACCGATGCGGTGAACACCCAGATCAGCGTCATCTTCGTGCTGACCGCCCTCGGCCCGGTCGCGCCGAGCGTCCAGTGGCTCGGCCCGCTGCTGTCCTCCCTGGACGACACCACCCGCGCCGTGGTGCCCATGCTGCTCGGCAGCCGCCCCCTCGACACCGACGCGCCCTCGAACATGAAGGCGCTCATCGACCTGATCAACACCGACCTGGTCCCGTTCGCACAGCACGGACCCGAGATCGACCTGTCGATCACGCCCGGCGACCACACCGCCCGGATCGTCGACTCCCTGCGAATGATCGGTCTGGTGCGATGAACCTTCGTGCGACAGTGTCACTTTCGGCGATCATGGCGGTGCTGGTCTTCGGGGTCGGGTACATGTCGCTCGGTGTGCTCCGGCTCGATCCGCGCATCAGCTTCCGCACCGCGGATCTGCGGCTGGCGCACTCGGGCGGGCTGGCGCCGAACTCGCCGGTCCTGCTCTCCGGTGTCCAGGTCGGGCGCACCGAGTCGGTGCGCAAACAGGACGGGGGTGTGCTCGTCCGGTTGCGGATCGACAGTCGCTACCGCATCCCGGTGTCCAGCGATGTCCGCATCGAGCAGCTGTCGGCGCTGGGCGAGCCCTACATCGCCTTCGCACCGGAGTCAGGGGCGGGCCCGTATCTCGAGGACGGCCAGGTCGTCGCGGCGGACCGCGTCCACCTGCCGACGACCATCACCGCGCTCTCGGCCCGGCTGGTCGAGCTGCTCGACCAGCTCCGACCCGAGACGATCGCGAACCTGGTCGACACCTTCGATCGCGCGCTCGCCGGTACCGACGCCGCGATGGGGACGCTGCAGCGGTCATCGACGCTGCTCGCGGCGACGTTGCTCAGCCGCACCGAGGCGATCCGGCAGCTGTTCGCCGATATCCAAGCCCTCGGTGGTGACATGGCGTGGCTCGGGCCGTCGCTCGCCACGGCGGGCCCGCTGTTCGGCGAGTTCGGTGTCACGCTGAACGCGATCGTCGAGTCCGGTGCGGAGCTGGTGGAAAGCCGCCCGGTCGAGGACTACTTCACCGGCGACGGCCTTGTCCCCTTCCTCGACAACCTCACCGTCCTGATCACCGAGATCGGCCCGAGTATCGCCCCGCTGGGACAGCTTCTCGGGCCGGTGGTCACCGACGCGGTCCATCGGACGCCGGCCATCGACATCAGCACCCTGATCGACCAAGCACTGCAGAACGTGGACGCCGACGGCACCGTGCATTTCCGCCTCGGCGTCAAATAGCCGGACAAAGGACTGACCATGAGTACAGCGACCGAAGTAGAAGCCACCGCCGCCGACGAACAGACACCGCGCACCGTCTCCGTCCGGCTCTCGACCGTCCTGGTCAGCGGCACGATCGGGGTGCTCGTCGCCGCGGTCGTCACGTTCGCGGCGCTGTATTTCTCGGCGCGGGCGACGATCGCCGAGCGCGACGCGCGCGCGGCCGACGCCGAGCGCGTGGAGCAGATCGCGACCGGCTACGGCGTCGGCGCGTCCACGATCGACTACCGCGACGTGCCTGCCTGGTTCGCCCGGCTCAAGACCGGCACCACCGGGTCTCTGGCCGCCAAATTCGACGCCACCGCACCGCAGTTGGAGCAGATCCTGCTCCCGCTGCAGTGGACGTCGAAGGCGAACCCGCTCTCGGCGAAGGTGATCTCGGAAGCCGGCGGCATCTACAAGGTCAATGCCTACCTCGACGTGGTCTCCACCAGCGCCCAGACGCCAGAGGGAACGCGGACCACCGTCACCTATTCGCTCACCGTCGACCGGAATTCCGACTGGCAGATCACCGAGGTGGGTGGCCTGCAGAACGCCCTGCCGACGAAATGATCAGTAGGCGATGAAGAGGATCTCGTCCGGGGTGTAGTCGTGGCCGGGGTGGTTCGCGGCCAGGTGCTCTTGGGTCTGCTTGATCAGATCGGCCTCGTCGGTGCCGCGAATGCTGACGCCACAGGGGCAGTTGAGACGAGTCTTCATCGATGTTCTCCTTGGGTTCCGGCTATCCGAGCATCTTTCCGGACAGTAGTCCGGATTGTATTCCAGGTCATGTGTTAGCGTCACCCGCATGGGAGCTGTAGACGAGATCTCCGCCGGTACCAGCGACCTGTTCGCCCTCGCCGAACAGACCGTCGGATTCATGCCGCCGGAGGAGGGACAGGCGCTCTACACGGCCGCCCGCGCGTACGCGGGTGACGGAATCATCATGGAGATCGGCACCTACTGCGGCAAGTCGACCGTCTATCTCGGTGCCGCGGCCCGCGAAACCGGTGCCACCGTGTGCACCGTCGACCACCACCGTGGCTCCGAGGAGCATCAGCCGGGCTGGGAGTACCACGACACCAGCATGATCGACCCGGAGACCGGCGTCTTCGACACCGTGACCCCGTTCCGGCGCACCATGATTCGCGCGGGTCTCACCGACACGGTGACCGCGATCATCGGCTCGTCGAGTGCCGCCGCCCGCATCTGGCGGGCCCCGCTGCGCATGCTGTTCATCGACGGCGGCCACACCGAGGAGGCCGCCCAGCGTGACTACGACAACTGGGTGCACTGGGTGGCCGGTGGCGGGCTGCTCGCCATTCACGACGTCTTCCCCGATCCCGCCGACGGTGGTCGCGCGCCGTACAACATCTATCGACGCGCGATCGACAGCGGCAAGTTCCGCGAACTCTCGGTCACCGGTTCGCTGCGCATCCTGCAGCGAACCGCCGCGTGTAACTGAGCCGGATCACCGGGGGCGTGCGTCGCGGAAGATGCCGTTGCCCGCGGTGGTGCGGCTGAGGGCGTCGGCGGCGAGTACGACCGCCGCCGCGGTCCACGTGGTGCGCTCCTCGGGCCAGCGCTTGCCGTCGGTGAAAACGAGTCCGGTCCAATAGGATCCGTCCGATTCGCGCAGATGCTGCATCGCGGTGAACAGTGTGCTCGCGGCGGCGGTGTCGCCGATGGCATCGAGGGCGAGCACCAGTTCGCAGGTCTCGGCGCCGGTGACCCACGGTGCGTCGGACACGCAGCGAATGCCGAGATCGGCGACCACGAATTCGTTCCAGTGCCGCGCTATCCGGTCCGCGGCCGCCGCGCCGCGCACCGCGCCGCCGAGGATCGGGTAGTACCAGTCCATGGAGTAACGGCTCTTGTCCAGGAACGCTTCCGGATGATGGCGCAGGGCGTTGCCGAGCCGGCTGCGAGCCGCCGCCCAATCCGGTCGCGGGTCGCCCACCCGCTCGGCGAGGGTCACCGCACAGCCGAGGCTGTGGAAGATGCTGGAGCAGCCGGTCAGCAGAGCTTCTCCCGATGATCCGGATTCGCCGGCCGACCAATGGATCTCGCCGTGCTCGCCGCGTTGCAGCCCGAGGACGAAGTCGATGCCTGCGCGGACCGTCGGCCACATCTCCGCGGCGAACCCGGTATCGCCGGTGATCGTGAGGGCGTGCAGAACACCGGTCGCCAGGTAGGCGCAGAAGTTGGTGTCGGCGTCGTGGTTCTCGATCACGCCCGCGCGTACCTGCGTGGGCCACGACCCATCGGAGCGCTGCGATTTCGCCGACCAGATGTAGGCCTCACGGGCCACGTCCCACAACCCGCCCACGGTGAGCGCCATCGCGGACTCGATGTGATCCCACGGATCGGTGTGGCCGCCGCTGAACCAGGGGATCGCACCGTCGGGTTCCTGTGCGGCGGCGATGGATTCGGCGGTCTGCCGGATCTCACGCGCGGAGACGACCCCGGGAACGGCCGGTAGCTCAACGGGCATCGCCGCGCACCGCCGGTTTCGTGAAGTAGAGCGCGACCGACTTGCCGACCAGCGGATTCAGCACACGTTCGGCGGTGCGCGTGAGCGCGGGCGCCGACATCATGTCCCACACCAGCATGCGGTGATAGGCGCTCACCAGCGGGTGCTTGTCATTGCGCACGCCGACAGCGCATTTCAGCCACCAGAAGGGTGCGTGCAGCGCGTGCGCGAAGTCCTGGTGGTGGTAGCGCAGACCGCGCGCGGTGATCTTGTCGCGCAGCTCGTCGGCGCGATAGATGCGGACGTGACCGCCCTCGTTGGCGTGGTACTCGTCCGAGAGGGCCCAGCAGATGCGTTCGGGCAGCCAGCGCGGCACCGTGACCGCCAGCGCGCCCCCGGGTTTGACCACCCGCGCCAGTTCGGCGATCGCCTGTGTGTCCTGCGGGACGTGCTCGAGGATCTCCGAGGCGATGACCACGTCGAATTCGTCGTTGCCGTAGGGCAGGTCGAGCGCGTCGCCGCGCACGGTCTCGGCCTTGGCGTACTCCGGCGCCTCGCCCGCCGCGGCCATGGCCTCGAACATGATGTCGACATCGGCCAGGTCGGCGGCGTTCTGGTCGAACGCGACGACGTCGGCTCCGCGGCGGTAGGCCTCGAAGGAATGTCTGCCCGCGCCGCAGCCGATGTCGATCACCCGTGATCCGGGGCCGATGCCCAAGCGGTCGAAATCGACGGTCAACATGAGGCCTCCAGGTGCTGCGCGGGGTCGGGCGGTGCCGTCATCGGGCGGTGCCCGGCGGGGTAGGGGAGTGGCGGGTGATCGCCTGGTCATAGATCGCGAGTGTTTGCGCGGCAACGGCCGACCAGCTGAACAGTTCGAGAACGCGGACACGACCCGCCGCGCCGAGGCGCTCGCGCCGGTCGGGATCGTCGAGCAGTTCGCCGAGCACCCGGGTCAGTGCGTCCACATCGCCTGGCTCGACCAGCTCGGCGCACTCGCCGACGACCTCGGGCAGCGCGCCTGCCCGGCTGGCGACCAGCGGTGTCGCGCTGGCCATCGCCTCGACGGCGGGCAGCGAAAACCCCTCGTACATCGACGGAATGCAGGCGATCTCGGCAGAGGCGAGCAACTCGGCGAGCTGCTCGTCGCTCATTCCGCTGACCGGGGTGACGATATCGGCGATACCGAGTTCGGCGATCAGCTTCTCGGTGGGGCCGTTCGGTTCCAGCTTCGCGACCAGCCGGAGCTCGACATCGCAGGTATGGCGCAGCCGGGCCACGGCTCTCAGCAGGTGTGCGATGCCCTTGAGCGGCTTGTCGGCACTCGCGACCGCGACGATGCGCCCGCGCACCCGCGGTGTCTCGCGCGGCCGGAACAGGTCGGTGTCCACGCCGAGGGGGACGGTATGCAACTGTCCGGGCCGCACGCCGAAGTCCTGCGCGATATCGGCGGCCGAAGACGAGGACACCGTGATGAGGTCCGGAATCTGCTGTGCCACTTGCTGTTGCATGCCGAGGAAGCCGTACCATCGCCGCACGAACAGCTTGCGCCGCCACGGGGTCGCGGCCAGATCGACTGCGCGGTCGCGAGTGATCGGATGGTGGACGGTCGCCACCAGCGGCAACCGCTCGGCGATGGTGAGCAGACCGTAGCCCAGGCACTGATTGTCGTGCACCACATCGAATTCCGTGGCGCGCGCGGCCAGCAGCTTGGCCACCCGCAAGCTGAACGTGCGCGGTTCGGGGAACCCGGCCGTCCACATGGTGGCGAGCTCGAGCAGGTCGACACGGTCCCGGATCTCGCGGGGATGCGGTGTGCGAAAAGGGTCTTCGTCGCGGTACAGGTCCAGGCTCGGCACCTCGGTGAGCCGCACCCGCGGGTCGAGATCCTCGGGATAGGGCTGGCCGGAGAACACCTCGACCTGGTGACCGAGATCGACGAGCCCCTGACTCAGGTACCGGACATAGACACCCTGCCCGCCGCAATGCGCCTTGCTCCGATATGACAGCAGCGCGATCCGCATCAGTGCACCGTTCCCGACTCGTAGCTGACCTGCCAGTGTTTGATGCCGTTGATCCAACCCGATCGCAGCCGCTGTGGCTCCGAAATCTGGGACAGATCGGGCATCACGTCGGCGATGGCATTGAAGATCAGCTCGATCTCGAGCCGGGCCAGGTTCGCGCCGACACAGAAGTGCGCGCCGGTGCCGCCGAACCCCAGATGCGGATTGGGGTCTCGCGAGATGTCGAAGCGGAACGGGCTCTCGAAGGCATCTTCGTCGAAATTGGCCGAGCTGTAGAACAATCCGACGCGCTGACCGGCGCGGATGAGTTGCCCGCCGAGCTCGGTGTCGGCGGTCGCGGTGCGCTGGAACACCGTCACCGGCGTCGCCCAGCGCACGATCTCGTCGGGCGCGGTCCGTGGCCGCTGCCGCTTGTAGAGCTCCCACTGATCCGGATTGTCGATGAACGCCTTCATCCCGTGGGTGATGGCGTTGCGGGTGGTCTCGTTGCCCGCGACCGCGAGCAGGATCACGAAGAACCCGAACTCGTCGGAGCCCAGCGCCTCCCCGTCGAGATCGGCGTGCACGAGCCTGCTGACGATGTCGTCGGCGGGATCGGTGCGGCGCTGCTCGGCCATGTTCCAGGCGTAGCCGAGGATCTCCATCGCCGCGGTGGACGAGGCGTCGGTGGTCGTGGCGTCGCCGTACTCCGGGTCGTCGTAGTTGAGCATCTGATTCGACCAGTCGAACAGCTTGCGGCGGTCCTGCTGGGGGACGCCGACGAGTTCGGCGATGGCTTGCAGCGGAAGCTCACACGCCACCTGTTCGACGAAATCACCACCACCGGCCGCGCGCGCCGCGGCCACGATCGCGCCCGCTCGTTCGGTCAACGCCGCGCGCAACCCCTCGACCGCGCGCGGCGTGAACCCTTTGGCGATGATGCGCCGGATCTTGGTGTGTTTGGGCGGATCCATGTTCAGCAGCAGGGCGCCGGTGAGTTCGATCTGCTCGGGTGTCACCTCGCCGGGCAACCGGATCACCGAGCCCTTTCGCTCGGAGGAGAACAGCTCCGGATTGCGCGAAACCTCCTTGATGTCCTCGTGTTTGGTGATCACCCAGTAGCCGCCGTCGCGGAAGCCGCCCGATTGCTCGTCGGTCTGGGCGTTCCACCACACCGGTGCGGTCCGGCGGAGCTCGGCGAATTCCTGGACGGGGTTGCGGGATTCCCACAGGGCCGGATCGGTGAAATCGAATCCGGTGGGGATGGATGTCGCGGACACAGTGACCTCCGCTCGCGCTCAGCGCTGCCTGCGGCGGTAGCGGACGCGGCAGGGCTGCTGCAACTGCACCACCATCTTCGAATGGTCGTTGCGGTAGGTGTCCGACGGCTGTGCGAGCTCGAACTCCCAGTCCCGCAGCAGAATCGAGAAGATCGCCTTGAGCTGCATGAGCGCGAACGGCGCGCCGACACAGCGGTGCCTGCCCGCGCCGAACGGAATCCAGGTCCAGCGGTTGAGGATGTCGTCCTGGCGTGGGTCGAGATAGCGTGCGGGATCGAAGGCGTCCGGGTCGGGGAAGTCCTCCGGAATCCGGTTGGAGACCGCGGGGGTGGCGGCCACCATGTCGCCGGGCTCTATGCGGTGCCCGCACACCTCGAACTCACCGCGCGCCAGGCGCATGAGGATGATCAGCGGCGGATGCAGTCGCAGTGTCTCCTTGAGCGCGGCTTCCAGATTCGGAATCTGGCGCAGCGCATGGTGACTCACGTCGGCGCCGTCGGCGTAGAGCTCGTCGAGTTCGGTGACCACCCCGGCCAGTGTCTCGGGGTGGCGCAGCAGTTCGATGATCGTCCAGGCCGCGGTGCCCGAGGTGGTGTGGTGGCCGGCGAACATCATCGAGATGAAGATGCCGGTGATCTCGCTGGCCGAGAACCGCAGCGCCCCGTTCTCGTCCTTCACCGAGATGAGGACATCGAGCATGTCGCGATCGTCTTTGCTGGTGGGCGGATTCGCCTCGCGTTGATCCATGATCGCCTGCACCAGCTCGACCAGCGCCGCGCGCGCCGCGTCACGCCGGACGAAACTCTCGATCGGCGCGTACGGGTCCACGTAGGCCAGGGCGTCGGTGCCCTGCTCGAGCTCGTGATAGAGATGCGCGAAACGTCCGTCGAGCTGATTGCGGAACTTCACCCCGATCAGACACGCCGAAGAGGTGTAGATGGTCAGCTCGGCGAAGAACTCGAGCAGATCGATCTCGCCCTCGTCGTCCCACTGCGCGACCATCTGATCCACTTCACGGGCGATGGTGCCCGCGTGCCCGCGCATGTGATCCGCGCGCAGCGCCTGGTTGTGCAGCATCTCCTTGCGGCGCTCGGGGGGTGCGTCGAACACCACGCCCTCACCGAAGATCGGCTTCATGAAGGGGTAGGCCGCGCCCTGGTCGAGATCGTCGTCGCCGGCCCGGAAGAAGAATTCGTTGGCCTCGGCGCCGGACAACAGGACGACATCACGTCCGGCGAGCTCGAAGGATCCGACATCGCCGCACTCGGCGCGAACGCGTCGCATCAGGGCGATCGGATCGGTACGGAACTCGGCCAGGTGCCCGTGTTCGTCCTCGCCTCCGGACACGCGCTGCGGTTTGACCAGCGTCATTGGAAAGTCCTTCCCGGAATACTGTCCAGACACTAAATGGACATGTGTCTGGACAGTACTACGGTTTCCGGATGCGCGACAAGGTTCGCACCGAATCCGGCGGACGGTGTGTCAGCTGTCGGTGGCGGGCGTGGCCAGCAATCGTCGCGCGCAGATCTCGAGCAGATCGGCGACTTGCGCGTAGGACAGCAGGCCCATCCCGCCCTGGAGAAGCGCCCCGGAGTACAGCAATTCGAGCGCGGCCAGGCTCTCTGGATCCTTGGTGCCGAGGGCGTCGCCGAGCCGGTGGCGGATCTCGCGCCCGATGCGCACGCGGAGGTGCCGCACGTCGGGATCATCGCCGAGCATGGCGCTGCTGACCGCCCCGGCCAGTGCGGGTTCATCGGCCACCAGCATCGAGACCTGGCGAAGAACGGCGACCACGCGCGCGGTCTGGTCGGCCTCGCCGGTCTCCAGCGGTGGCATGGCGACCAATCGCCGCCAGAACACCTCGGAGATCAAGTGTTCCTTGGAGGAGAAATACGTGTAGGCGGTGGCGGTGCCGACGCCCGCCGACGCGGCGACGAGCCGGATCGTCGTCCCCGAATAGCCCTCGCGCGACAGCACATCGACGGCGGCGACGGTCAGGCGGTCCACCGTATCGGCCTGCTTTTCGGTCAAGCGTCGTCGAGTTGCTTCGATGCCGGTAGGCGCGATTTCGGACATGTGTCTGGATGGTACTACAGCCTGGTGTACGGACCAATGAACGAGCCATGGCCTTGCGTCTGATCGATAAACCGAACTATATTCCGTACACCTGTCCAGACACGTATCGGAGCCTCGCTATGAACGGCCTCGTCCCCGCCGAAGGCACACCACTGTTGATCGGCGGCAAGTTGATCCCGGGTGGCTCCGGTGTCTTCGCGACCATCAATCCCGCCACCGAGGAGGTGCTCGGCTACGCCGCCGACGCCTCCGGCGCCGACATGGAGGCGGCCATCGCCGCGGCGCGCACCGCCTTCGACGAGACGCAGTGGTCACGCGACCCGAAGTTCCGCGCGCACTGCCTGCGCCAGCTGCGCGACGTACTGGGCGAGCACCTCGAGGAACTGCGGGCGATCACGATCGCCGAGGTCGGCACACCGGTCATGCTCACCAGCGGGCCGCAGCTGGAAGGGCCGATCGCGGACCTGTCCTACGCCGCCGACCTGGCCGAGAACTACACGTGGGAAACCGATCTCGGCACCAGGGACCTGATGGGTATCGCCAGTCGCCGGGTGATCCGGCGCGAGGCCGTCGGTGTCGTCGGCGCCATCACGCCGTGGAACTTCCCGCACCAGATCAACCTGGCCAAGATCGGGCCCGCGCTGGCCGCGGGCAACACCGTGGTGCTCAAGCCCGCTCCGGACACACCCTGGTGCGCGGCGGTGCTGGGCCCGCTCATCGCCGAGCACACCGACATCCCGGCCGGGGTGATCAATATCGTCACCTCCTCCGATCACGGCCTCGGCGCACAGCTGGTCCTCGATCCGCGGGTCGACATGATCACCTTCACCGGCTCGACCCAGACCGGTCGCTCGGTGATGGTGGGCGCGTCGGCGACGCTCAAGCGCACCTTCCTCGAACTGGGCGGCAAATCCGCTGCGATCGTGCTCGACGACGCCGACATCGCTGCCGCCGCGAGCTACACCGCGTTCACCGTCGCCGTCCACGCGGGCCAGGGGTGCGCCCTCACCACGCGGCTGCTGGTGCCGCGCGAGTCCTACGACGCCGCGGTCACCGCCGCGGCGGGTGCGCTCCGCGGCCTGGCTGCCGGTGACCCGACCAACCCGGGAACCGTCTGCGGGCCCGTGATTTCCGAGCGTCAGCGAGCCCGGGTGGAGCGCTATCTCGAGATCGCCCGCACCGAAGGCGGACGGATCGAGGTCGGCGGCGGCAGGCCCGCGGACAAGGAACGCGGGTACTTCATCGAACCGACGCTGATCAGCGGACTCGACAACACCGCGACCGTCGCGCAGGAGGAGATCTTCGGGCCCGTGCTCGTCGTGATTCCACACGACGGCGACGACGACGCGATCCGGCTGGCCAACGAATCGCCCTACGGCCTGTCGGGTTCGGTGTGGGGCACCGACCCCGACCGGCTCGACCGGGTCGTCTCGGGGGTGCGCACCGGGACTCTGAGCGTCAACGGCGGCCTCTGGTACCACGCGGACGCGCCGTTCGGCGGTTACAAGCAGTCCGGCATCGGCCGGGAGATGGGCGTCGCCGGTTTCGAGGAATACCTCGAAACCAAGCTGATCGCCACCCCCGCCTGACCTCACCGACCCCATTCACACTCAGGAGCTGAACACCATGGCACGTTTCACCGGTCGCACCGCGATCGTCACCGGCGCCGCGCAGGGCATCGGCGCGGTCTACGCGAGCGCACTGGCCGCCGAAGGCGCCAATGTCGTTGTCGCCGACCTCAATGCCGAGCGCGGCGAGGAGGTGGCCAAGCAGATCGTCGCCGACGGCGGGGTCGCGGCCTTCCGTCGCGTCGATGTCGCCGATCCCGAATCCGCTGTCGCACTGGCGGAGTTCACCGTCGCCGAGTTCGGCGCGATCAACCACCTGGTCAACAACGCGGCCATCTACGGCGAGATGAAGCTCGATCTGCTGCTCACCGTGCCGTGGGACTACTACAAGAAGTTCATGGGCGTGAACTTCGACGGCGCGCTCAATGTGACGCGCGCGGTCTGGCAGCCGATGATCGCGGCGGGTGGCGGCTCGATCGTCAACCAATCATCCACCGCCGCATGGCTGTACTCGGGGTTCTACGGGTTGGCCAAGGTCGGTATCAACGGCCTCACCCAGCAACTCGCCACCGAGCTGGGTGGTTCGCGGATCAGGGTGAACGCCATCGCGCCCGGTCCGATCGATACCGAGGCCACCCAGACCGTGACGCCGGGAAACATGGTCAAGGACATGGTCAAGCGCATCCCGATCAAGCGGATGGGCACCCCGCAGGACCTGGTCGGTGCCTGCCTGTATCTGCTGTCGGACGAGGCGAGCTGGGTGACCGGCCAGATCCTCAACGTCGACGGCGGGCAGATCATCCGATGACGACCGAATCCGTCAGCGCCCCGGTCGGATTCATCGGACTGGGCAATATGGGCGCGCCGATCGCGCGGCGGCTGCTGGACTGGCCGGGCGGGCTCACGGTCTGCGATGTCAGGCCGGAGGTCATCGAGCCGTTCGTCGACGCGGGTGCGCGTGCGGTCGCCGAGCCGGCGCAGGTCGCGACGCACGCGCGGATCATCTGCGTGACGGTCATCGACGATGCGCAGGTGACCGAGGTGCTCACCGGCCCATCGGGAATTCTGCGTACCGCGGCACCGGGCACGGTGGTTGCCGTGCACTCCACCATCAGCGACCGGACGGCGCAGGAGCTGGCCGCCCGGTGCGCCGAGCACGAGGTCGAATTCGTCGACGCGCCCGTCAGCGGTGGCGCACCCGGCGCGACCCGGGGGAGCCTGGCCGTGATGGTCGGCGGTAGCGCCGCCGCGGTGGACCGGATCCGGCCGCCGTTCGGGTGCTTCGCCGACCTCGTCGTGCACGCCGGTCCGGTCGGCGCGGGAACACGAATGAAGCTGGCGCGCAATCTCCTTCACTTCATCTCGTTCACCGCGGCCACCGAGGCGCAGCGCCTGGCCGAGGCCGCCGGGCTCAGTCTCACCGCACTCGGCAAGGTGGTCCGCCACTCCGACGCGGTGACCGGTGGGCCGGGTGCGATCATGCTGCGCGACACCACCGCGCCGATCGACCCCGACGACTTCTGGTTCCCCATCCTGGGCCATGTGCGCGATCTCGGCGAGAAGGACCTCTCGCTCGCGCTCGACCTCGGCGACCGGCTCGCGGTCGACCTGCCGCTGGCGCAACTGGCCCTCGCCCGTCTCGCCGAGGGACTCGGCGTCGCCGAACCCGCGCTCGACAAGGAGATCTCATGACCGCCCACGGAGAAACCCCCGCCGACGTCCGCAAGCGCGGCCTGGCCAAGATGGCCGAGGTCTACGGCTGGGAATTCGAGGACGGCCCCGGCGAGCACTTCGCCGTCACCGCCGACCACCTGTTCGCCGACATCTGGTCGCGGCCGGCCCTGACCGTGCGCGAGCGACGGCTGCTGCTGCTCGGGGCACTCACCGCGCAGGGCAATGTCGATGTCGCCGAGATCCAGATCGGCGCCGCTCTGCGCAACGGGGAGCTGTCCGAGGAACAGTTGCGGGAGATCGCCCTGTTCCTGTGCCACTATGTCGGCTGGCCCGCGGGGACGAAGCTCGACGGCACCGTCGGCAAGGTGATCGCGCAGGAGCGTCGCAAGAAATGATCGACCCCGTTATCGCCGATCCGCGATCGCTGTAGCGTGCGGACGATGGTTATGCCGAAGAATCAGCCGAAAGGGCTGAACTCGCCGATGACGACCCGGATCATCCGATACGGGTCGCGCGCACAGGCGTGGGTCTATCGCCGCACCAACGGCCGCGTCGGCGGTACCTGGCGCATCGGTGCCGGGTTCCGCAGCCCGGTGCCGACGCTGCTGCTCGAACATCGAGGTCGCAAGTCCGGCAAGATCTTCGCCGCGCCGCTGCTCTATCTCGTCGACGGCGATGACCTGGTCATCGTCGGCTCCCAGGGCGGCCTCGCGAATCATCCGCAGTGGTATCGGAACCTGCTCGCGGATCCGAACGCCCATGTCCGGATCCGCAGCGAGCACTATCCGGTGCTGGCCCGCGTGGCCGACGCCGGCGAGCGTCAGCGCCTGTGGCCGTTGCTGACCGGTCTCTACGCCGATTTCGATGCCTACCAGTCCTGGACCGACCGCGAGATTCCGGTCGTGATCCTGTCGCGCACCTGAGCCCTCAGTCGGCCGCGAGCCGGTCGTCGTAGGCACGACGGGCATCGCGGTCGACATCGATGAAGGTGCGGTGCACGCCCAGCCGCCGAGCCATGAACTCACCGAACGGGCGCGGGGTCAGCTTGTTGACGGCGGCGAGAACACCTGCCGTGCGGGTGACCGAGACACGTCGGCGTGGCCGGGCGATCAGGGCGGCGACCGCGGCGGCGACGTCGGTGGGTTCGGCGAGCAACGCACGCGGAGCGCGAGTTCCGGCGATCATCTCGGTGCGGGTGAACGTCGGCAGCACCGCGGAGAACCGCACGCCGGTGCCGCGGTGTTCCAGGCGCATGGTTTCGGTGAAGCTGAGCACCGCCTGCTTGCTCGCGCAGTAGGTGGCCATTCCCGGCGTCGGGTTCTCACCCGCCATCGAGGCCATGTTCACGATGTGGCCGCGGCCGCGGGTGAGCATCGGGGGCAGCGCGAGCTTGGTCCCGAGCAGGACCCCGTAGACATTGATGCCGAGAATCCGGCGGGTGATCTCGTCGGACTCCTCGGTGAACCGGCCGACCGGCATGACGCCCGCGTTGTTGATCAGCACATCGACAGGGCCGCAGGTCTTTTCGACCTCGGCGAGGAAGCTCGCGAACGACGCGGGTTCGGTGACGTCGAGGTACCGCGCCATGGTCGCGCCTATCTCGGCCCCGGTACTCGCGACCGTGCTCGCATCGATATCGCCGAGGGCGACCACCGCCCCGGCCCCGGCCAGTTCGCTCGCCACCGCACGTCCGATGCCGCGCGCACCGCCGGTGACAACGACTACTTTGCCTGCGATGGACGGCGTGTTCGATGCATCAGACATGTGTCCAGATTGTATTCTGGACAGGGTTACGAATCAACCCCGGCCCCCGCGCCGCCATGGTCTGGTTCACCGACGCCGCGGGACTGGCGAGTAACATCCGGACGCATGTCTGAAAGCGATTCCATCAGCCTCGAAGCGACCCGGCGTCGATTGACCGGGAAGCAGGCCGACACCGTCGAACGGCTGACCAGGGCCGCGCTGGTGGTGCTGACACGCGATGGCTTCTCCGGCATGACGATCCGGCTGGTCGCCGCGGAGGCGGGCGTCGCCACCGCGACCGCGTACACCTACTTCTCCTCCAAGGAGCACCTGGTCGCCGAGATCTTCTGGCGGCGCCTGCTGGCCTCGCACTCGCCCGCGAGCGAGGACCCCGACCCGACGGTGCGAGTGCTGGCCGAGCTGCGCAACATCGCACTGCTGGTGGCCGAGGAACAAGAGTTGTCCGGTGCGGTCACCGGCGCGCTGCTGGGCTCGGACCCGGATGTCGAACACCTGCGCACCCGCATCGGCATCGAGATCCGCGGCAGACTCGCGCGCGCACTCGGCCCCGACGCCGACAACGAGGTCATCGAATGGCTCGAGATCATCTACGCGGGCGCGCTGGTGCGGGCGGGCATGGGCTACGAGTCGTACACCGAAATCGCCGACCGCATCGAACGAGCCGCACTGAGGATCCTGCGCACCGCCTGACAGTCAGGGTTCGAAGCTCACCAGCATCTGTTCCAGCGCGGCCTGATCGGGACCGACGAACGGCGCGGCCTGCGGCGCCTCGGCAAGCATGTCCCAGTACTGCGACGTGCGTCCCCCCGCGGGCGGAAGATGTGTACTGAGGATCCGTCGCGGGTCGAAGGCGCGCATCGCTGACACGGTGGCGAGGTATTTGCCCTCGTCCACGACGTGCACCCACGGGCTGTCCACCGCCGCCCAGAGATGCTGTGCCGCGCGAATCGCGGCCGACGGCGTGTAACCCACATCGTCGGCAGTCGCGAGTTCGGCGCTGGGCAGCGGAGCGCCGAAACAGTCAGAGGTGAAGCATGATTCGCTGCGTTCATCGTAGAACCCGACAGTGCTCGGATTGTCGAACAACGGTGGGCGAAACGCGGTGAGGCGTCGGTCGCCGACATCGAGGGACTGCCCCGGGTTCAGCAGGTACACACGATCCATCGGGACCGGTCGAGCGCACGACATGATGCCCAGGCCGGCGAATGTCGTGATCAGCCGGGCGTTCGGGGCGGCATCGAGCAGGTCGAACAGCGATCCGGTGTGGTCGCGATCGGGATGGGTGAGCCAGATCCATTCCACGTCGGCTGGATCCACGATCGAACTCAGTGCCGCCATGAACCCGCGGTCGGGAAGGCTGAGACCGGTGTCGACGACGACAGGTTCCGCCGCGTGCAGAACGTAGGCGTTGACCGGGATATGGCCGATGCCGGGGACCTCCAGTTCATCGGCGAGAACAGTGATGTCGTGCTGGATTCGATTGATACGCATGATGTTTCCTCAATCCTCGACATCGACCCGGATGATCGAGCGCGCGATGACGGCGAGGTCGTCGGCGGTCGGGTCGTAGCCGCGCGTGACCTTCAGCCCGAGTTCGAAGGGGCTGGCGCCGTCGTCCATGGCCGCTCGCATCGCGGCGCCGACTCGGGCAGGCGCGGCATCGAGGAGCACGGCGTGACCGTGGCGGATCTGCCCGCGATGGGTGATGGTGACGGGCGCGCCGCCGACCAGATTGTGGCGCCATGGTCGCTCGGTGAAGATCAGCGTCTCGTCGTCGACATGGTGCAGGCAGACCGGGATCCGCAGCGTGCGGCCGGTGCGGCGGCCGGTGAATTCGACCATTCCCTGCCGGCGAATGCGACTGCCGAGCAATCGCGTCGCCAAGATTCGCCGCACGACAGGATTGATCAGGCGCATCAATTGCGGTGGTGGCGGACTGAGGCGCACAGGTGTGGTTCCGGTATTCGTCATACACCGAGGCTAGGAATATCCCGGTCGCCGCGACATTCCACAAATCTGGTATTTCCCCTGGTCCGGCCGCGGCCTACCGTTGATCTGTGAGCACGGATGCGAGGCAACGCGCCGCCGACAAGATCGGGCGGTTGTGCCGAGAGCCGCACGATCTGGTGTCGCTGTGGCAGGAGACGACGGAGGTGCTGGCCACCGCCGTCCCGCACTACTGGACGCCGTGCTGGTACACCCTCGATCCCGCGTCGCTGCTGATGACCAGTCATTTCCATCTCGGCCTCGCCGAGTTTCCGCCGCAGTGGCTGGCCGCGGAATACGGCGAGGAACGCCACGGCATCGTCGATGTGGTCAGGTCGGCGACCGGACTGTCGACCTTGCACGAAACCGTCGGCGGCGACCCGTCGAAAAGTGAACGGTGGCAACGCAATATGACGATGGGTGGGGACCAGGAATTGATCGCGCGACTGCGCACCCGATCCGGCGAGGTGTGGGGAGCGCTCGCGCTCTATCGCGAGCCCGGCGCCGCGATGTTCGACGCCACCGAGAAGGAGTTCGTGGCCACCGTAGCGCCGACCCTGGCCGACGGCGTGCGCCGGGCGCTGCTGATCGGGCAGGCAGGCGAACCCGAATACGCGGACTCGCCAGGTCTGCTGGTGCTCAACTCGGCGTGGGAGGTCGAATCGGCCAGTGCCGGGGTGCGGCGCTGGCTGTCGGACCTCCCCGACGGCGACTGGGACCGGGAGAAACTGCCCAGTGCGGTGATCACACTCGCCGCCCGCGCGTTCCGCAACGCGGCGGACGACCGACCCGACGAGGTACTCGTGTCCCGAGCGCTGACCAGGTCGGGAACCTGGGTGGTGTTGCACGGCGCCCGCCTGACCTCGTCAGCACAGACCAGGGTCGCGGTGATCATCGAACCGGCCCACCCCAGCCGCATCTACCCGCTGCTGATGTCGGCCTATGGGCTCACCGAGCGTGAACGCGACGTCACCCGGCTGGTGCTCCAGGGTGCCTCGACCTCGCAGATCGCCCACGACATGACCGTGTCCGCCCACACCGTGCAGCAGCATCTGAAGAGCATTTTCGACAAGACCGGCGTCCACAGCCGGCGAGACCTGGTCGCCAAGGTGTTCTTCACCCACTACGAACCCCGCTTCCGGGACAACGAGCAGCGCGTCACCGTCACGAAACCGATCCGGGGTGGGCCCTGGCCGACGTACTGACCTAGGTGCCGACGGCGGTGGCGAGCAGGACGCGCAATTCTTCGACGACCTCGTCGAGCGCGGTAGTCGACCGGTGGACACGGCACAGGATCACCGCGCCTTCGACGCTCGCGATCGCCATCGTGGCCAAGCGTTCGGCGCGTGCCGGTGCGACGCCTTCCGCGGCGATCGCGACGGCCAGGGTGTCGTGCCAACGCTGCAGGATGGCGGCGACCTCGGGTTGCAGGTGGCGGTCCTCGGGTGCCCCGCCTACCGCCACCGACACCACCGGACAGCCCGCCTCGAAATCGGACGTCAGCAGGATCGCCGTCCAGAACTCGGCGATCCCGGCCAGCACCCCCGCGGCGCCCCGCTCGGCGGCCGCCTCGATGAGAGCGCTGATCGTATCGCCTGCGAGAGTGAGCGATTCGGTCATGATCTGGGCGCGCCCGCCGGGGAAGTGGTGATACACCGAGCCCCGCGGAGCGCTACTGCGGGCGAGTACCGCGTCGACGGTCACGCCCGCCGCGCCGCGTTCGCGCAGCAGTTCGATCGCGCTGCCCAGCATCTTCTGCCGAGTGTTGGTACGAGCTCCCACCGTCAGGCCTCCTTCACCGGCGCCGTCAGCACCTCGATACGGGCGGGAACGTTCTTGTGCCAGGGGCTGCCGAAGAACTTGTCGCGTCGCGACGTCGAGGTCAGCGTATTGAGCGCGACACCGACGACTGCGTCCGCGCCCGGATAGGCGACACCCATGCCGTTGGGGAGTGAAATGTGTCCTGCCTGCATCATCTCGCTGATCTCGATCGACGTGGTCGCCGAACCGGATTCGGTGACCACACGCACCCTATCGCCGGTGCTCAGCGCGAGCCGCTCGGCATCGGCCACCGCGATCCGCAGAGCGCCCTCACGGTCGCGGCGGCGCCAATCCGGGTTGCGGATGATCACGTTCGCCGTGAACGCGCGCCGCTCACCGGCGGACAGGGTGAACGGGTACTCCTCGCTGGTGTAGTCGGGGTCGACCGCGCAGACCGCGCGAAGTTCGTCGAGCAGTTCCGGGATGGCGGCGTGGATCTTGCCGTCGGCGTGCTGGATGTAGCGCCACGCGTCCTCGTAGCGGTCATCGGAGAACATCACCCCTTCCGGGTGCGCGCGCACAGCCTCGAACAACTCCTCGGCCTGCCCGAACCCGGATCCGGTGAACCCCGCCCTGGCCACGGCGTCGGGCTGGGAGATCACGCACAGCAGCGCGAATCCCCATGCCAGCGCCAGCGCGGCTTCCCCCTCCGGAAGGCTCGCGCCCAAGGTCCGGTACAGCAGATACGGTGTCAGCCCGGCCAGTTCGGGGCGCGCCTTCAGTGTGGAGAACAGTGCGAGCGCGAACGCCTCCCGGCTCACCCGCGCCGCCGCGGCCAGCTCCGCCAGCAGCCGGGGCTCGACCACACCGAGACGGTCGATCACCGCACCGTAGATCTCGGGTTCGGGACGGGTGCCCGGCAACGGCGCCATCAACGGCGCGCGCACCTGAAAGCTGTTGTGCGGGAAGTGCAGCGTGAACAGCGACGCCTCGTACTTCTCGAACTGGCTCGCCGCGGGCAGCACATAGTCGGCCTGGCGAGCGGTCTCGGTCATCGCCACATCGACGACCACCGACAGCTCCAGCGACCGCATCGCCGCCACGAATCGCGCCGAATCCGCCAGCGAGTGCGCGGGATTCGACGAATCGATCCACATAGCCCGCAACCGGTCGGGGTGGTCGGCGAGGATCTCGTCGGCGATGGAGTTGCACGGGATCAGGCCGTTGAGAATCCGGGCCCCGGAAACCGGTGTGCGCGTGGGGCTGTCGGCCATGCTCAGCTTGTCCGCGATCGTGCGGGCGATCGGCACCGCCACAGCGTCGAAGAACACGTCGAGCGTGGTACTCGCCGTCAGCCCGGCCACATTCCGCGAGATCGCGCCACGCCCAGCGGTAGCGGCGATCAACCGGCGCGCGGGCGTGGCACCGTAGCGCATCGCCACGGTCGCGACACCGCGCCGCACGCGCTGTGCCCTACCCGCCCCGGCCGCCCTCGGGATGGCGTGCCAGCGGCCGGCGAGCGGGAACATCCATGAATGAATATGGACCCCGCCGGGTTTGGCGAAGTTGCCGGTCAGGATCCACAGCATCTTGTTCAGGTAGGCGACCAGGGTGCTGTTGGGGGACTGCTGCACGCCGAGGTCCTCATAGGTGGCGACGCTCTTCGCGGCGGCGATCCGGCGCGCGACGGTGCGGATCAGCGTCTCGTCGAGACCGCAGCGGTGCGCGTTCGCGCTGATGTCGACCGCCCGCAACGCTCGCAACACTGGTTCGGCACCGGTCGTGTGTTCGGCCAACCACCCCTCGTTGTGCAGGTTCTCCTGCACCAGCGTCGCCGCGATCGCCGACACGCACCAGGCGTCGGTGCCCGGCTTGACCTGCAGGTGATAGTCGGCCAGCGCCGCGGTCTCGCTGACGCGCGGGTCGATGACGATCATCATCCGGTTCGGATCCCGCGCGATCTCGCGCAGTACCGGCCGCGCCTGCGCGATGCCGTGGGACTGCCAGGGGTTCTTGCCGACGAAGATCGCGACCTCGGTGTGCTCGAAATCGCCGGTGGTGTGATTGCCGTAGAGCTGGGAATCGACCCAGGATTCGCCGGTCTTCTCCTGCGCCAACGCATTCGACATATACCGGCCACCGACTGCGTGATACAGCGCCCGGCCGTAGGCGCCACCGAGGTGATTGCCCTGCCCGCCCCCGCCGTAGAAGAAGATCGACTCGCCCCCGTGCGCGTCACGAACCCCGGCGAGCTTGGCGGCGATCTCGTCGAGCGCGGTATCCCAGTCGATCGGCTCGTACGTGCCGTCGGCGGTGCGCCGCAGTGGAGTGTCGATGCGGTGCGCGCCCGCCTGGTACTTGTCGAGGCGCAGCGGCTTCTCACACGTGTAGCCCGCTGACCCCGGATGTTGTTTGTCGCCACGAATCTTCACCAGGTTGCGGCCATCTGTCTGGATCTCGAGGCCACAGTTGCATTCACAGAGAATGCAGGCCGTCTTGCGCCACTGCGCGGTCTCGGCGGTGTTGTCATCGGATTCCGGGCTGGTCAGACGCATGCTATGCAGTATTGCATAGAACAGGTCATCGGCGCGGGCTGCTGGCGATCAATACGGTCGATGACCTGGTCTTTCGCGTCGACCGACACGAATCGGTGGTCGTTACGCCGAACAGTCCGGTGGTAGAGATTTTGTGACGAGCGCCGCAAGTTTGCTAGGACTATTGCCGGGAACACAGTCCGCGTCTCATGATGGTCTTCTGACCAACTTGATGCCGAGGAACTGCTGTGACGCACTTCGCTGCCCGCCTCAACGAACTCTTCGACAACCCCTCGGGTCCGGACGTGCGTCAGTGCACAAACCGTCAAGTGGCGCGCATGCTCCAGGCTGCCGGTCACAGTATTTCCGCACCGTATCTGTCCCAGCTACGGTCCGGGAATCGCGAGAATCCCTCGGCGAAAACTGTTTCGGCGCTGGCGGAGTACTTCCAGGTCACGCCCGATTACTTCTTCCTCACCCCGCATCACGGCGTCGACGATCACACACTCATCCGAGCCCTCGAACTCGAGGAACCGCGCGCCCTGCTGCTGCGTGCTGTCGGCTTGTCGAGTGAGGCCATGGACATCCTCGTCGCGATGGCCGAGCGTCTCCGCGTCAGTGACAGATTGCTCGCCATTTGCCTCGACGATTGACCTAGCGGTCCGCGCACTGGATCACCGCAACCGCTCGTCCGAAGATCTTCCTGCCGTCCTGTGTGGCGGTGACCGCGATCGTCGCGGTCTTGCGGTCTGCGTCGACCGCCTTCACTCTGCCGGTGTATTCGACGATCGCTCCGCTGTCGCAGACATAGACCGGGCTGGTCAATCGCACCGCGTATTCGGTCACCACACCGGGACCGCCCGCCCATGAGGTCACGTACCCTGCGCCGATCCCGATCATCAGCATGCCCTGTGCGACAGGCGATTCCAGATTCACCGACGCTGCCGCCTCCTTGCTCCAGTGGATGGGGTTCGGGTCGCCGGCCACGCCCGCGTAGTTGACCAGGTCACCCAGCGTCACAGCCACGATCCTGGGCGGGAGCTCGTCGCCGACAGCGACGGTGCTGAACGGCACCATATTCCGGCCCGGGTCCGCGGTCGGTGCCGGGCGCGGTGGCGCGGCACGGTCGGGTGTGTGGTGTTGTCGCGGAATCGAGGAGCCATGACGGAAGTTCTGCATCAGCAGTCGGTCGCATATTCGCGCGGCGGCGAGGTTCATTTCCCGCCGGCCGACGAATGACGTGCGGATGGTGACGACTTCCTTGCCGTACTGGTCGGTGACCGCACACTTGAATCCGAACATGTCGCCCCCGAACGCTTTACGGCGCGATTCGAGTCCGACCTCGAAGCGCAACGAATCGCCCGCGAGGATCGGCCTGTTGACGATGAGGCCGTGGTCGGTCTGCATGATCTGGCTCAGGTCATAACCTTCGGCCACGCGATCGAACATCTCGATCTGGGCCAGAAACGCGGGGATCGAGACGAAGGTCAACGGCGCGACCAGGCCACCGTAACCGTGGTCTTCAGCCGCTCGCTCGCAGCGGTGAGCGGGATGATCATCCTGAACCGCACGGGCGAACTCCCGGATCTTCTCGCGCCCGACGACATAGCAGTCGCCGGTTCGATAGGACTGCCCGACCGTCGTCGCGGAGGCGACCGAATCGGCGGGTGAATCGAGCAACCTGGAGTCGTCTGGAGTTGTCCGCACACTCAGCAAAGTAACCAATAGTTAGCCTGGCGAGCGATATTTGCTGTTCTCAGAGTGTCGCGGTCTGATCGATCTGCTCGCGCAAGATGTCGCCGTGCCCTGCGTGGCGGGCGAATTCCTCGATCATGGCGAGCAGAGTCCACCGCATGCTGACAGTCCCCTCACGGGGATTGTGCTTGGTGTCGTCCAGGTCGAACCGGGCGGCGATCGCCCGTGATCGGCTGCTCGCACGCTCGAACTCCGCGATGACATCGGCCAGCGACTCGTCGTCGGCCACAGCGAACGTGCCCTCGTCGCGTTTCGAGTACCCGTCGCATTCGGCTTCGTCGAGCCCCGCCCAGAACCGCTGGAACCAGATCCGCTCCGCGGCGGCGGCATGTTTGATCAAGGAAATCGGTGTCGTTAGCGACGCGACAAGCCGTCGCCGAGCGTCGGCATCGGACAACCCGCATGCGGTCGCGATGAGCGCTTCACGGTTGCGATCGAGTGTGTTCTCGATGATCGTTCGCTCGGCGCCGGTGGTAATTATGTTGGTAACCATGGACTTTCACTCCATTCTCTTGCCGATCGAAGGCTCGGGGGTGTCTGGCAGTCGGCAGGGCACGGCTCGGTGGGCTCAACACGGCCAGTGACGGAGGCGAACCAGGGGAGGGGAAATCTGATGTGTTTCGTCGCGGAACGCGCGCTGACCAAGGCGATGCGGGTCGATCTTCACCGCAGCCGATACCGGTCGAGCGCCGAAGAGCTCGACGCCGCCTGCCGTCAGTCTGTCATGTCACTGGGGTTTCTGTGCGATTCGGCCAAACCACATCAAATCTCGGGACACAAGAAAACCCCCTCCGACCCAGGTCAGAGGGGGTTTTCACTGTCGGGCTGACAGGATTTGAACCTGCGACCACCTGACCCCCAGTCAGGTGCGCTACCAAGCTGCGCCACAGCCCGTTCTTGCCCCCGTCTCCGGGTGCTCGAAAAGATTACCTCACCTCTTGGTGAAGGTACTAATCGGCTGGTAGGGGCACCTTTTTGTCGATCCGGAAGAGTGTCGGCGTCTTGCGCCGAAGCCCACAACCGCGCCGAGTTCGTAGGGATCCCATAGAAGTCTGTGCGTGTCAGGAGCCCGACCTTGCCAGAGCGTTCATGGCTTGTGCGCGCGAGTCGGTTCGTGTGGCCCTCGGACGTGACGTGCGCCCGTTCGGCGCATTCTCGCGGCGGTCACGCCTCCGCCTGTGCACCGTGTTTCCTGGGCGTGGCTGTTGCCGCAAACTGCCCGCAGGCCATGGGCGTTCATCTGTCTATGGTGACAAGCAGGTGCGGTGTGCCGTCAGCGCACGCGGACCTTGGAGGTGGTGGGCCGGCAAGCGGCCAGCATGAGCATCAGCTGTTGGGCGAGATCGCGTGGTCGAGTTACCGCGAACGGCACGCGCGTCGATTCGGAATGGGCGCCGTCGATTTCGTGCCTGATCAGCCAACTATCTGACGCTTGCCGGCCCGGGAGTGGAGACGGCTGGCCGTGTTGGTGGTTTGTGGGTTCGGCAGTCGATGCTTCCGTCAGCTCGGTCGTGGCGGGTGCCGTGTCGGTTTGCCGTGGGGCCGTTGCCGCGATCGTATGATGACCCGACTTACTCACTTGTCCCGTCCATCGTTGGAGAGACCTGAATGTCAAACATGAAGTGGCGCGTGTTCGGTACGTCGGTGCTGATAGCGAGTGCCACGGCCATGATCTCGTCAGGGCCTGCGATGGCGGAGCCGCAGGGCTGCACACTGGACCGATCGTGGGGCGGAGCGAGTGCCCATTGTGGAGGCGATGGGACCTATATTCTGGAGGTCGACTGTTTCGGCGTGAGCGTGTCCGGTGGGCAGCCGTTCGGGCCGTACTACAAGTCAGTCGTCGGTCATACAGATCCGACTTTGGACCCGATCTTCACCTACCCGCAGCGGAACTGCATGAACCCTTTGACGCTCGGGCAGGTCGGTATTGCTACCGATGCGCGTATTACGTTGGTGCCCACTCGGCCCGCTCCGTCGAACGCTTACGAATAGTGATCAGCGTGGAACCTGGGTTTGCGTCACAACGTTTCGGCGTTCACAGAGGTAATCTTTTCGAGCACCCGGAGACGGGGGCAAGAACGGGCTGTGGCGCAGCTTGGTAGCGCACCTGACTGGGGGTCAGGTGGTCGCAGGTTCAAATCCTGTCAGCCCGACAGTGAAAACCCCCTCTGACCTCGGTCGGAGGGGGTTTCTTGTGTCCCGAGATTTGACGTGGTTTGGCCAAATCCCACAGAAACCCCACGTTTTGAACCTGAACGACTGTCCAGTCGTCTCGCGGGGCCGCTCAATCGGGGTCGCCGGAGAGGCGGTCGATGTGGTCGGTCGACGTGGCTGTCGCGGCTTTTATCCAACGACTGACCGCGCGCCGAGCTTCAGGGGATCGCCTCCTCCGGAGGAGAGAACGGACCACTGGATCGAGGGGAGTTGACACCGCAGCGCGGACCTCTTCGATGTGCGTTACTCGGATTGGGGGAGCACGGTGCATGGCGACCTTTTCAGACCGGCCGGACGATGGAGATGCCGGTCTGCGTCGTCGCACAGGAGATCAATGAACAACCCATTCGAATCAACAAACGGTGGCGCGTGCCAGCTCAGTCTTGAGTCCACTCACCGCCGGAGTACTCGGCGCGCAGATTCGCCCGCAGCTCGGCCTGCTCAGTCTCCCGCTCGGCGGCCAGCGGTGCGATCTGCATCGTGTAGTCGTCCTGGTCCTGCTCCGACCAGCTCATGCGACAATCAAGTGCTACTCCGGCGTGAGCTCTTCCGCCCAGCGGCGGCACTCCTCCAACGAGAACCCCGCACGGCGTCCCACAGGGTCAACGCCGTCGCGGTCGCGGGTCAGCCACCAGAACCCTTTCCGGAAGGTCGCGAACATCCCGTTGCCCACGGGGTGCGGGCCAACCGTGGCGGCCCACTGGCGGCACTCGTCTATGGTGGCGGCCAGGTATCGGCCTATCGGTTCCTTACCCTCGCGATCTGAGGTCACCCGCCACCAGCCGTGATACCGGTTCGCCCACATGCCATTTGCGAGGATGACCGGCCCAATTATGTCGACGAGCTCGGCCAGGCCAAGGCTGCGACAACATCCGCGTCCAGGGCCGCCAACTCCTGTGCTGTGCGATCATCGGTCACATCGACCCGTTCGCCGGTCGCGGAACGATACGACCCGCCGTGACGAGCAGTTCCCACGCCGCGGCCTTCCGCGCGCATTGCCACCGTTCACACGTCCGATGGTTTTGCATCACCGTGTGGGCTTGATCGTCTGTCAGCGGTCCGGCTGGTGCGGAGTGATCGAGCACCGGCGAGGGCCTGCCTTGTTGTTCGGCCTCTTGCGCCAGGCGGGCGATGATGTCCCACACCGTCGGCTGTTTCGGCACGGCCGTTGTCTGCCCCCACATGGTGGCCCTCTCTCTCAAGGGTTGGTGTCCCCCCGCCGCCGGGGATGAGGGTCACCCGGCGGCGCGGCTGAATTCAGCGTCCGCTGATCGGCGGGACGACGAAACCTCCTATGTTTCCCACTTTGGGACGTCCTACTGGGTGTACAACGTCCCTATGTCGAATGAGCGGTTGCGCGCCGCGATAGCCGCGCGCGGATGGACACACGCGAGGCTGGCTGAGGCGACGAGTGTGGATCCGAAATCGGTTGAACGCTGGGTGAACCTCGGTCGAGTTCCTCGGCGGCGCACAGCGATCCAGGCCGCCGAGTGTTTGGGCGAGGACGTCCACGCCCTGTGGCCTGCCCTGCGGCAGGCTCGCACGGCGCGTGCTGTGAGCACCGAACTCGTTGCCCTCTACGACCGGAGAGCAGATGTGTCGGCGTCGATGTTCGTCAACCTGCTCGCGCCGGCGCGAGACCACATCGACATCCTGGTCTATGCGGCGGTCTTCCTCCATGAGGCGTATCCGCGGCTCAACGATCTGTTGACCGAGCGCGCCGAAGCGGGTTGCGCGATACGGATTGCGGTAGGTGACGCCGACAGCGTCAACGTCCAACAACGTGGCATGGAAGAGAGATTCGGGCACGGCATCGAATCGCGCTGTCGTCTGGCCTTGATGCATTACCGGGCGTTGGAAGCAACGCCAGGCATCGAGCTGCGGACCCACGCAACGACCCTCTACAACAGCATCTTCCGCGCCGATGACGAAATGTATGTCAATGCCCACGTGTGGGGCGTGAACGCATACGGTGCACCCGTCTGGCATCTGCGCCGTACCGTCGACGGTGGCCTGTTCGACACCTACACCGACAGTTTCAACGCGGTCTGGCAAACCGGCCGACCGGTGAAAGACTGAGCCGATGGCGCGTACCGAATACTATGACGACCCAGCCGCACCGGAGCCGAACAGCCTTGTGGTCGCGGCGTCCGCAGTGGTGTGCGACGACGTCGGCCGCGTCCTGCTGCAACGCCGCACCGACAGCGGTCTGTGGGCGTTGCCCGGTGGCGGCATGGAGATGACCGACAGTCTGCCCGGCTGCGCGGTCCGAGAGGTCAAGGAAGAAACCGGACTCGACATCGAAATCACCGGTCTCGTCGGTACTTACACCGATCCGCGTCACGTGATCGTCTACAGCGACGGTGAGGTCCGGCGCCAGTTCAACGTGTGCTTCCTGGCTCGTATCATCGGCGGTGACCTTGCGATCTCCGATGAGTCCACAGAGCTGCGGTTCGTCGCCCCCTCCGAACTGGACAGCCTCGACATGCACCACACGCAGCGGCTCAGACTGACCCATTATCTCGCGGGGCGAAGCGCGCCATATCTCGGCTGACGATTCGGCGACAACCGCGCGTGAGTGCGCCAGATGGCCGAGCGCATTGCTCGCGACGGTAGAAGCTGCGCGTGTCAGCTGCCCGACCTCGCCGCCCGTGAAAGGTGGCCGGTGCGCGCGGGTCAGTTCGTGCGGCACTCGGACGTGATACGCGCCCGTTCGGCACATTTTTCGAGGTGGTCGATCGCTGTGTCCAGTAGCCGATTTCCAACCACTGATAAGTGGGTCTAATCGGCGGCCGGCACGAGTGGTGGGACACCACCGCAACCTGGAAACAATGGGCACTGAGGTCGCCACTCCCTGAGCGACGTCCGCTATGCACGGGTGGCGGTGCGACGGGTCGTGCGCTTGTGGCGAGACGACCGGCTGACGTCATGGCGCGGCCGATACAGCGGGCGTAGGAAACTTGCCGTTCGTTGTGGGCTCAGCGTCGGAGGGCGCGGAGTGCGGGGGCGACCCAGGTTGTGAGGTAGGCGCGCAGTTGCGAACCTTGCCGCGGCGGCCGACCGGGGTCGATGACGAAGGACTGCACGATCCGCAGCATGTGCTCCACGAGTTCATCGAGACGAGCGGCATCGATCCCCGCGCGGCCCCAATCGACAGCGAAGCGTTCGAGAATGGAGCGGCCGAAGGTCAACGCGGTATCGGAGGTGACACCGGGGGAGAATGCGCCCGCGCGGCCAGGGGTCAACAGCAAGCCGAGATACCGGTCGGTGGAGAGGCGTTCGAGGGTGTATGCGATCCCTTCGACCACGGCCTCGGCGGGATCGGTGAGATGGTCCAGATGCTCGGCGAGGACATCGAGAAATCGACCCGTTTCCGTCAGGGCCGTGGCGGTCAGCAAAGCGTCGGCATTGGCGAAATACCGGTACACGGTTTGACGGGTGACGCCGAGGTCGCGGGCGATCTCGGCCATGGTGAAATCCCCGCCGCTGCGTTCGATGGCCACACGGGCGGCGCCGATGATGCGCGCGATGGCTTCGGTGTCATCGGCGGGAGTGGTCCCCGACCAGCCGTGCGTGCGCATCGATTCCTTCCGGGCCGGTGATCGTGTTCTGCCGACCCTATCGTCTGCGCCGAGGTCGACGAGCGTCCCGTTCCGTCGAAATTGACCATACAGTTGGCTAGATATGTATGGTCAACTCATGACCACTCAGATCGAACCCGGCGCCGCCGGGCTGACCGAGGACCTGACCCGCCGCGCCTTGGGGTTGGTGCTCGACCACACCACCGATATGGCGCCCGCTCCGCTGCGAGTGCCGCTGCACTACTACAGCGACCCGAAAATCGCCGAGGTCGAGCAGACCCAGATCCTGCGCCGCACACCGCTGATGATCGTGCCCTCGGCGCGCATCCCCGCACCGAACGACTACGTGGTGCGCACCGTGCTCGAAGATTCACTGTTGGTCACCCGCGACCGTGATGGCACCGCGCATGTGTTCCTGAACTACTGCCGCCACCGCGGCGCGCAACCGGCATGCGGCTCGGGCAACGCCACCCGCTTCACCTGCCCCTATCACGCCTGGACCTACCGCAACACCGGCGAACTGGCCGGGGTGCCCGGTAAAGAGGGCTTCACCGGCATGGACCGCGCCGGCTACGGATTGGTCGAGCTACCCAGTCAAGAACGCCACGGGTTCATCTGGGCAGTGCTCTCTGCCGAGGGCTCGATCGACATCGACGCCCACCTCGGCGCGATGGGACCTGAACTGGCGCAGCTGAACTACGCTTCCTACGGCTACCACGACGAGCGGGAATTCACGTCCGAAGTCAGCTGGAAGGGCGCACTCGAGGCTTTCGCCGAGAGCTACCACTTTCCCTTCGTGCACGGCCAGAGCGTGATCGGCCAGAACACTGTGGCCAACACCTCCACCCACGACGCCTTCGGCCGCCATCACCGTATGGGATTCCCGTTCAACTGGATCACCGCGCTCGAGGCCGATCCGAGCGGATCCTGGGACCCGCTGATGAACATGGGCGTCATCTACTGGATCTACCCGAACCTGGTGCTGGCCAACAGCCCTGTCGGTGTCGAGATCCTCGACATGCTGCCTGCCGGCGCCCCGACCCGCTGTACCGTCCGCCACAGCTGGATGGCCAAGATCCCCGCCACCACCGACGAGCAACGCGCCGTCTACGACGACATCTACGCCCAAGTCCATGCCGCGGTCCGCGACGAGGACTTCGCCATGCTGCCCCAATGCGGCGAAGGAGTTCGCCGAGGCCAGCACGATCACATGATCATCGGCCGCAACGAAATCGGCGTCCAGCACATGATCAGAACCCTCGCCGCCGAACTCGGCATCGCACTGGACTAACGGCGAGACAGGAACGCCGATGACCACCCAAACCCACCCCGGCCTGTCAGAGGCTCATCCGGGCTCCGCGGCGGGCGAGGCGCTGGCCGAGGCTGTGCGCGCTGCGGCTTGGCGTGACGGTCGTCGGTATCGAGCGTGACATGGTGCGCCGGGCGGCACTGGCGAGCTCGGGCCGGTCGCGATAGGCCGAAGGTAGGCGGCGATGCCGGGCTCCGCCCTATCGAGGCCCGGGCATGCATGTCGTGGTCGGCTAGCCGAGGCGGAATCCGGCTCGTTTCGAGTTGCCCGGACGGCTGAGGTCTTTCGGGAGTTCGCCGAAGAACTCGGAGTCGACTCGTGGCCGATGTGTCTTGACGGTCAGGACGACTGCACGATGAGCGCCTGCGCTGAGTCGAGAGTCCAACGCGTGCATGCGTATCAGCGACCGGAGCAGCGGTATTGTCGCCGGCATGTGGGGGTGCGTGATCTGCGACAAACACAACGGGTCCGGGCCACTGGTGAGCCCGGTGATCCATATCGACGACTTCGTGGTGGTCACCCACCGGCCCGCCCATGGCGAGTGGGTCCGGCCGGGCTATCTGTTCGTCGAGCCTCGTCGTCACGTTGCGAGCCTCGATCTGCTGGATGACGCTGAGACGGTCGCGTTCGCTCGCGCTGTCCGCTCATCGATCGGCGCCCTGCGCCAGGTTCTCGAACCCGCCCACGTCTTCACGTTCGTCGCGGGACTGAGCGCGGCCGGTGTTCACCTTCACCAGCACATTTTCACCCGACCTGTCGGTACTGGACGAGATGTACCGTGGCACAACGTCGATTCTCCGGACGCGCCTCAAATCCCTGCCTCCGGACTGGATGCGCTCTGTGTAGAGCTGGCTGCGGCGGTGCGGGGCTAGGGGCGTACCCGAGGCCGGACGCAGCGCCCGCCGAACCTGTGTATCGCTTTGCGGGCGGCGCGATTCGAAGTGGAGACGCTCACTTCTGGTCTGAGGTATCAGACTACGAGCACCGAGGCTCAGCATGTATCGACCAATCGGGCGTGAGCCCGAGGCGTTCTCCTCCGGCGACGGATCGATCAGTCAGTTGCCGTCGGGCCCGGCTATGGCGGAGCCGACGGGTTTTCCGTGAGCGATGAGTTCAGCGCGGAGCGGGAAGGCGGTGGGCTTGCACCGCTCGAGGTACTGGATGGCCGACTCGTGCAATGTAGGCATGTGCACGAGGCCATGGGTCGTGAGCGAACTCGGCCCGGGTGTGATGCCAGTGCCTTGCGCATAGTTCGTCGAAGCTCATAGGTATCGGATTCGGCTGGTACTCGGCGTCGGGTTCGGCGGCGCGAGAGGCGCGAAGCAGTTCCTGCTCTGGTGTCCATCCGCAATGATCGAAAGCCCATGTGCCGTCCGATGCATACACGTGGCTCGGGTTATCAGCGCCGCTTGGCCACAGTCCGACCGGCCAGAACTTGCTGGTATGGATCTCCAGAAATGCGTAGGTGAGGATGTGGCACGCGCCGGCAGCGAAGAATGCCTGATCGTCTCGGTTCCACGACAGGTGTTGATCGGCTCGCTCCAGTGGGCTCCGCCGGAACACCGAGCACGGGACATACACGCCGCCAGTCTATTCCGCCGCTGCCAGCCGCTTCTCCGGTTCTCGATTCGAAACGGGTGATGACAACGAGCGTCGTATGTGACAGACGAGACCTGTCGTCACCGTTCTCCCGTTCGGCAATTACATTGCCGGACAGCGTGTTCGACCCGGAGAAGGACGCCGCCCGGCCGCTGCTTCGACTCGGCGGCAACCGATGTCGACTACCGCTGTGCGCTGAGTGTCGATATCGGAGGAAGCGCTGGCCTCTTGACTTTCCTGGTGGGAAAGTGGATCCTGGACTTTCCAGCTAGGAAAGTGAGACCACCATGGAGAACATCGCTCCGGACCAGGCACGAGCCGCGCTGGCGGCGATCGAACACGCGCGCCGCCGAGTGGCCGAGGAGGTCGGGCTGCCACGCGGGTACTGGTGGGCAATGGCCGCCGGGTGGGTCGTGCTCGGTGTGATCGGTGACCTCGGGCCATCATGGCTGATCATCGCCGCGACGCTGATCTTCGGTGCTGGGCACTCGTTCGTCGCCTCGCGGTTGCTCGGCGGGCGTCGGCGGACCGACCAGGTGCATGTGAGCGCGGCCGTGGCCGGACGCCGCACCCCGATTGTGGTTGTGGGCATGCTGTTCGCGCTCGTCGGCCTCACCATCGGCGTGGCGATGGCCCTGAACGCGGACGGTGACCGTAACCCTGGAATCTGGGCCGGAGTGCTGGTTGCCGCGATCATCGGCTTCGGCGGTCCGGAAATCCTTCGCGTCCTGCGGCATTGGTTCCGCGCGTGACGCAGGCCCGTTTCGACGAACTCATCCATCCCAGCACCAGGCTCTCGCTGGTCGCGACGCTCGCAGCCGCCGACTGGGCGGAGTTCGCCTTCCTCAAAGATCGCCTGGGGCTGTCGGATTCGGCCCTGTCCAAGCAGCTCGCGACCCTCGAGGCGGCCGGTTATGTCACCACCGAACGCCGGCTGGACGGCAGCCGCCGCAAAGTCCGCGCGCACCTGACCGAGCGTGGACGGGACGCCTTCGCCGGCCATATCGCCGCCCTGCAGGAAATCGTCGCCGCCGCGACACCGGCCACACCGTCCTGATCCGACGGATCTGACCTCGCAGGCCCCAGGTCCTCGCGTTCTGGCACTGTTTCGTCGGGCAGTCTTCACACCGCTGTTCGCGCTGGTTCCGGTATCGAGCCCTCCATCGAAACGGCCCTAGGCTTCGCCGGTCGCGGCACGATACGACCCGCCGCGACGAGCACTTCCCACGCGGCCTTCCGTGCGCATTGCCACCGCCCGCACGTCCGATGATTTTGCATCACCGTGTGCGCCTGATCGTCTGTCAGCGGCCCGGCCGGTGCGGAGCGTTCGAGCACCGGCGAGGGCCTGCCTTGCTGGTCGGCCTCTTGCGGGCAAGACGTCCACGCCCTGTGGCCTGCCCTACGGCAGGCTCGCACGGCGCGGGCCGCACGGCATGTGCGGATACAACACCGGTCAGCGCACGTTGAAGGCGCTGTAAGTCCGACGTGATCACATTCGTTGTGGTCGCCGATCATCAAGCCGGTGAGCACAAACGACCTTTTGCACACCTTTGCGCAGGTGTGGGATGGTGGTGGGTGAAAGGACGGACGTGACTGCGACGACGCACTCGACCACCGTCGGCCTCGGGCCGCGCGCACTGGCCAACCGGCGACGCATCGTCGCTGTGGCCGGGGACGAATTGTTGCGAAATCCCCTGGCGAGTATGGAAGACATCGCTGTTGCCGCGGGGATGGTTCGTCGCACCCTCTACGGTCATTTTCCCACCAGGGAAGCGCTGATCGACGGCATGCTCGACGAGGCCTTCGAACAGGTCGGTCGGGCACTCGACGGTATCGATACCGCGCAACCGCCCGCCCGGGCGACCGCGGATATGACGGTCGCGTTGTGGGCGGTCGGCGACGAGTTCCAGTTGCTGCTGCGCTTGGACGAAGCCGGGTCGAGGGCCCGGATGGCCGACCGGCTCGCGCCCGTCCGCGCCCGGCTGATCACGTTGATAGCGGCTGGTCAAGCTGACGGAACCTTCGCTGTTCACCTTCCACCCGCGGCGTTGGCCAGGGTACTCACGGCGCTGGTGCTCGAACTGCTGAACGCGCACAGCGATGGTGAATGGGTCGGTGCCGAAGCCGCGCGCGATGCTGCCGTGGCTTGCCTGATCGCGGTCGGCGTCGACCGTTCCGGTGCCGCGGAGATCGCCCGGTCCGCCGCTGAGGCCGCGCAGCACTGATCGCAGGTGCGCTCGTGGGGCGATCGCTCGTCGAGACATGTTGTCCCCGAACGGATCCAAGGTGTGCTTTCCGGCACGAACCCGGGTGGGTGTGAGTCCCTTCACGAGTTCTTGCACATCGGTGTGCAACGGACGTAGTTTCACAGGTACGTGCAATTGCACGAAGGTGTGAAAATGTCGAAGGAGCGGGATATGACCAGCCAGGTGGCAACTGTGCGCATGGCGTACGCGACCAAGACCTCCACCGGGGGCGCCCCCGTCGATGTGTCCTCGTGGACGCTGCGCGGTGTGGGCGCGATCCGCGTCCTGTACGGCCTCGTCCCGTTCACCGCGCTGATCCTGGGGACCGATGTCGGCACCGGAATGGCCGTCCCCGTCTTCGTCGTGGTCGGCCTGGTGTCCGTCCTGCTCGGCCTGGCCACCGTTGCGCTGACTCCCCGGCTGCTGGACCGCGACGACGCTGTCCTGGCCGCCGTCGGCGTCGACGCGATCCTCGTGGTCCTCGGCGTGGCCGCGCTCATGGTGGGCTGGGATCAGTTCACGATCGCCGCCGCCGTCGTCGTCCTCGGCGCGGTGGTGATCGGGGCGTTGTCCGCGGCGGTCGTCGCGATCGTCACGGCGGTGCGCGAAGCCTGATCCGCTGACGCGGTGCGAAGTGCACGAGCGGCGCCCCCGGAATTCCGGAGGCGCCGTTCGTGCCCACCGCTATCGGTGGGCCGGGGCATCGGCCTGTGCGTTCCTCGGTGTCAGGCGGTCGCCGCGACCGGGGCCGCGGCGATCATCCAGTTGCTGAACTCGTCGGCCAGGTGCCACTGGTGCTGGTGGATGAGCCGGTCGGGCAGATTGCCCGGGAACTGCACCGTCAGTAGGGCTTCGAGAGTGCCGTCGCGGTCGCGGAACTGGTGGCGGACGCCGCCGATGACCAGGCCGTCGTCGAGCAGGGCCTGGCCCGCCACCTGGATGGGGTAGTCGGGATCGACGGGGATGGTCAGCGCTTCGGTTCTGGTGTAGTCGACGAGGAACCGCGAGGCCGTGGGCGAGCCGCCGGTCGTTTCGACGACTTCCTGACGGCCGTCGGGCAAACCGCGCAACAGGTAGTGGTCCGGGGTGGCGGCCACCATGTCGACCTCGGCGTCGGTGATGGTCAGGTCGTTGAACCAGTCGGCGAATCGCTCTGCGGAGTAGTGGGGGACTTCGAGTCGGGTGACCGAGTACTTGGCTCGGCCCCGGCTGGTGGCGACCCCGATTCGTGCCATCCGGTCCGAGATCGCCAGATCGCGCTTGAGCATGGCGTAGATCCCCGCGTGACCCAGCTCGGTCTTCATGGCGGTGAGGGCCTCGCGCTGGACGTCGAGGGGCGCGTCGAGCGCCCTGCCGATCGTGAAATCGGGCAGGAGTTCGGCTACTCCGCGGTGTCCCAGGCGCGCGGCGAACCTCTTGAGCACCGCTTCGGCGCGCCGCGCTTCCCAGGCGCGCACCTGCTGGCGTGTGACGTTCTCTGCGCCGAGGAATGTTCGGATTTCGATGGGATCGTCCATGTCGACTACTCTCATTAAAGCTATTGAAACTTGCGTTAACACTGCCTTCCTGCGCCTGGAAACGCAAGTTCGTATGGCGTTAATTATGCGCAAACCGTTGACAACGTGACGGCGGTAACGGAAGCTGTGTTATCGCAAGTTGAGCTAGCTTTAAATCGAAGGGAATTGGTCAATGCTGACCAGAAGAAGTTTCATCGTCCGTACCGCCGGGGTGACGGCCGCCACCGCGGCGGTCGCCTATGCCGGTGCGGGAACCACTTTCGCCGACCCTGGTCCGTCGGCAGCCGGATTGCGGACATACATCGACGGCCGCTTGGTCGAGCAGGGCAGGGTCGTCGAGTGGGAACGACGGCGGCTCTCGGTCGCCGCGGCGCGGCTGCGCAAGGACTACGTCGGCCTGCTGACCGGTGAACTCGACTCACTGCTCGCCCGCTTCGCGATCGACGTCGACGACATACCCGCGGCCCGAGCGGTGCTGGCACAGGCTCGCGTGCTGATCGGCTCCAACGGATTGCGAGAGCTGCTCGCCGGTGAACTCGTCGCCTCCGAGGCCGCCACCCGTGCCACGCTCGCGGCCTCGGGTGGACGCTGGGCCGTGTCGACTGTCGAGATCGCCAGTGATCGTGGCACCGCCCAGGGCTTCATCGACACGTTCGACCGGGCGCGGGTGAGCAACGATCAGGCGTTCTGGACCGACGCCTGCCCGGACCACTACATCATCGCCACCATGCCCGACGGGCGGCAGGAGGTCGTCGAGGTGACCGGTGGGGCCATGCTCGCCAGCCGGTTCCTCGTCGAGTACACCGACCCGGCGAAGGTGGTGGTCGCCGCGGATCCGGCCTACCCGTTCGCGGTCGCCGGCGCGGCCAGGCTCGCCGACGGTGAACTCATCGGCGGGGTCTGCCATCAGTTCCGTGACGAACCCGGCGGTGGGTTCCGCAGTCAGCTGAAAGTCGCGTTTCCCGCGGCGGTGCCGGGTTTGTACATCAGCGAGCACCAGTGGCATCTCGCGACCGAATTCGGCAACTGGATCGAGGCATACCTGCGCTGACCCGGATGGGGCCGGACGCACCGGGCCCATCGATCGGCATTGGGCATACGGCACGGCCGTCGAGTAGAACTGGACCATGGATCAGAGTGGACTCGATGCCGACGAACAGTCGGTGACACCCCCGGCTCCGCGTAAGCGGACCGGGGGACGCTCGGCGCGGGTGCGCGACGCTGTTCTGACCGCGACCCTGGAGCAGGTGACCGAGCACGGCATCGAGGGGTTGACCATCGGTGACGTCGCGGCCCGCGCCGGTGTCGCCGAGACGACGATCTATCGCCGCTGGGGCACCCGGACGGCGTTGATCGCCGAGGCGGTCACCGAGCTCGCCGCCGTCGGGAATCCCGCGCCGGACACCGGCAACTTGCGATCGGATCTGGCGGTGCTGGCCGGACAGGTTTCCGACCTGATCTCGCGTCCGGGGATGGCGCGGCTGGTGGGCACCACCGTGGCGCTGTCGTCCGATCCGGAGGTCGACGCCGCGCGCCGCAAATTCTGGAACGATCGCTTCGAGCGCAGCTCCCAGGTGATCACGAACGCGGTGGCGCGCGGTGAACTCCCGGCATCGGTGAATCCGCGCGCTGTGCTCGAAACCCTTTCCGCACCACTGTATTTCAGGCTCTTGGTCGGAGAACAGGCGATCGACGACGTGTTCATCGCACGCTGCATCGACGACACCCTCGCCCTCCATGGCGAACGGACCTGAGGACAGTCACGCTTCGCGAACGGATCAAGTCGGTGTGAAGCCCGCACCCCCCTTCCGTGTGGGCTTCACACCGAATCTCATCGGGCGGGGGCGGTGGCGAGCGCGACCGTGAGATCTGCTCCGGTGGCGGCTCGAACGTCGGATTCGCTGACGCCCGGCGCCATTTCGACGAGTGCCAGCCCGTCGGGGCCGATGTCGAGCACGGCCATCTCGGTGATGATCCGGTGCACGCAACCCAACCCGGTCAGCGGCAGGGTGCACCGCTCGACGATCTTGGGTTCGCCGCCGCGGGAACGGTGTTCCATCATCACGATCACTCGTTTCGCGCCGTGGACCAGGTCCATCGCGCCACCCATGCCCTTGACCATCTTGCCCGGAATCATCCAGTTCGCCAGGTCACCGTGGGCGCTGACCTGCATCGCGCCCAGCACGGCGACGTCGACGCAGCCGCCGCGGATCATCCCGAAGGACTGCGACGAGTCGAAGTAGGAGGCACCGGGCAGGACGGTGATCGTCTCCTTGCCCGCGTTGATCAGCTCGGGATCGACTTCGTCCTCGGTCGGGTAGGGCCCGACGCCCAGGACGCCGTTCTCCGAATGCAGTACGACCGTGACATCCTCGGGCAGGTAGTTCGGCACCAACGTCGGCATCCCGATACCGAGGTTGACGTACTGGCCGTCACTGAGCTCGGCGGCCACCCGGGCCGCCAACTCCTGGCGTGTCCACGTCATGCGCGCACCGTCCTGTTCTCGATTCCGACCTCGACTGCGCCCACGTGCACCACACGCTGCACATGGATGCCGGGGGTGTGTACTTCGTCCGGGTCCAGTTCGCCCGGTTCCACCAGTTGCTCGACCTGGGCGATGGTGATCCGGCCCGCCGTGGCGGCAGGCGGATTGAAGTTGCGCGCGCTGCGCCGGTAGACGAGGTTGCCGTGACGGTCGCCCTTCCAGGCGTGGACCAGCGCGAAATCGGTGACGATCGCGTGTTCGAGCACATAGTGCACCCCGCCGAACACCCGCGTCTCCTTCGGGGGACTGGCCAGCGCGATCCCGCCGTCGCCGTCGTAGCGCAGCGGCAGGCCGCCGTCGGCGACCTGTGTACCGACACCCGCAGGGGTATAGAACGCCGGAATGCCCGCACCGCCCGCCCGCATCCGCTCGGCCAGGGTGCCCTGCGGCGTCAGTTCCACTTCGAGCTCGCCGGCGAGGAACTGACGTGCGAACTCCGCGTTCGACCCGACGTAGGAGCTGGTGGTGCGTCGAATCCGGCGTGCTTCGAGCAGCACGCCCAATCCGACGCCCGCCGTGCCGCAGTTGTTACTGACGACCTCGAGATCGGTGGCGCCGTGGGCGAATACGGCGTCGATGAGTACCTGCGGCACGCCGACTAGGCCGAATCCGCCGACCGCGAACGACGCGCCGTCCTGAATATCGGCGACGGCCTCGGCGGCCGTCGCAATGACTTTGTCCATCACACCAGCGATGCTAGCCGAGATGTTCGCAATGCGCACTCACGTTCGTATGGCGAACACTTGCGTAGGCTGGAGTTGTGGACGTAGCGTGTTCGCAATACGGACTTGTGTTCGCATCATGAACAAGCGTTCTTCGTGCATGCCGAGCCTCGTGCCGGGCCGTCGCGACGTAGCCTCGGGCCCGGCTCGGTGCACCGACGTTCGCCGCGGGGTGGACGCCATCGGGCCCAGTGGGAGAAGGAGTTACGGCAGCCATGACAGAACCGTCGCCGGATTACGTGCAGTCCCTCGCGCGCGGCCTCGCCGTCATTCGGGCCTTCGATGTGGAGCATCCACGGCGCACCCTCAGCGAGGTCGCCCAGGCCACCGATCTGACCCGGGCCACCGCCCGGCGTTTCCTGCTCACCCTGGTCGAGCTCGGCTATGTGCGCTCGGACGGAAACCAGTTCTGGCTCACGCCGCGCGTGCTCGAGCTCGGGTACAGCTTCTTGTCCAGCCTGAGCCTGCCCGATCTGGCGGGCCCGCACCTCGAGGCGCTGGCCGAGAAGGTTCGTGAGTCGACCTCGGTGTCGATTTTGGACGGCACCGACATCGTCTACGTGGCCCGTGTCCCCGTCAGCCGGATCATGACCGTGTCGATCAACATCGGGACCCGTTTCCCCGCCTACGCCACCTCGATGGGCCGGGTCCTGCTCGCCGACCTCGACACCGACGCGCTGGAGAACTACCTGGCGAAGGTCGACTTGACGCCCCTCACCGACATGACGGTCACCACGAAACGACAACTGCGCGCCGAGCTGGCCCAAGTCCGCGCAGATGGCTACTGCGTCGTCGACCAGGAACTCGAACACGGTCTGCGGTCGATGGCGGCGCCCGTGCGCGACCAGCACGGTGTGGTCGTCGCCGCGGTGAACATCTCCACCCAGGCCGCCCGATACACGCTCGGCGAGGTGCGCGACTCCCTGGTTCCCGCCCTGCTCGAGACCGGTGCCGCGATCGAGCGCGACCTCACCCGGATCCGATCCACCACCTGACACCTACGAGGAAGAGCTATGCCCGAAGCTGTTATCTGCGAACCACTGCGAACCCCGGTCGGACGATTCGGCGGGGTGTTCAAAGACATCGCCCCGCAAGACCTCGCCGCGGCCGTGATCACCGAACTGATCGCCCGCACCGGACTCGACGCCGCGACCGTCGACGACGTCATCCTCGGGCAGTCCTCGCCCAACGGCGAGGCGCCCGCGATCGGCCGCATCGCCGCGCTGGACGCGGGCCTGGGGATCGGCGTACCCGGCATCCAGGTGGACCGGCGCTGCGGGTCGGGTCTGCAGGCAGTGCTGCAAGCCTGCATGCAGGTGCAATCGGGCGGCAGCGATCTCGTCCTGGCGGGCGGCGTGGAATCCATGAGCCGCACCGAGTTCTACGCCACCGACATCCGCTGGGGCATCCGTGGCGACGGGCCGGTGTTGCACGACCGCCTCGCGCGTGCGCGAATCACCGCTGGCGGCAGGAACTTTCCGGTCGCCGGCGGCATGATCGAAACTGCGGAGAACCTGCGCGCGCAGTTCGCCATCAGCCGCGCGGACCAGGACGCGCTCGCCGTGCAGTCGCACCAGCGCGCCGTCGCCGCGCAACGTGATGGTCGCTTCGAGGCGGAGCTGGTGAGTGTCGCTGTGCCGCAACGTAAGCGGGAGCCACTGCTGGTGCGCACCGATGAGCATCCACGAGCCGATACCGACCTCGATACGCTGGGCAAGCTGCGCCCGATCCGTCTCGGCATCGATCCCGAATCCACGGTGACCGCCGGAAATTCCAGCGGTCAGAACGACGGCGCGGCCGTCTGTATCGTGACGACACCGCAGCGTGCACAAGCACTTGGGCTGCGCCCCATGGCTCGACTGGCGTCGTGGGCGGTCGCGGGCGTACCGCCGTCCACCATGGGCATCGGACCGGTACCCGCGACCGAAAAAGCGCTCGCACGACTGGATCTCACACTCGACGACCTGGACGTGATCGAACTCAACGAGGCCTTCGCCGCACAGACACTGGCCGTCCTGCGGACCTGGAAGATCGAACCCGACGACCCGCGCGTCAACCCCAACGGCTCGGGAATCTCCCTCGGTCACCCGGTCGGCGCTACCGGCGCCAGAATCCTGGCCACCCTGCTGCACGAACTGGCCCGCCGCGAAGGCCGCTACGGCCTCGAAACGATGTGCATCGGCGGCGGACAGGGGCTGGCGGCAGTATTCGAACGCCTCTGATCCACTCGGGACCCGGTCGCGACTAGCTCTCGCGGCCGGGTTTGACCGCGGGTGGTCGCACGATGTTGGCACCGAGGAGATCCAGTGCGTCGACCGCATTCGTCACGCGCAGGGGCGATTCGGTGTCGGTCTCACCGAGCTGTGCGGCGACCCATGCCCGCGTGGGGCCGGATTCGTGGCGGCCCGCGACGAACCACACGCCGCGCGCGGGTTCGCTCGACTGGTTGACGTACATGTGCGGCCGGGTGGAATCGAAGCACAGCGAGTCGCCCGCGCCGACGGTGTACCTGTCGAAATCGAGCAGCAGCGTCAACTCCCCGGTGAACAGGTAGGCGTACTCGGTTCCGGAGTGGCGCATCGGCATTCGGTCCACCGAACTCGCGGCACCCGGCTCGTAGGTGACCAGCAGGGCGTCGACGCCTGCGTCCGGGTCGACCGCGAGCTTTTCCCACCGGACCCCGTTGGCCATCTCGAGCACCGGGTTGTCCGCGGCGCGTTGAACCACTCCGGTGGATCGGCTCGTGCCCGAGTGTCCGGCCGGTTCGGCGGTGGACTCGGCGCGGCCGTACCGCAGGCCCAGGAGATCATCGAGGGAGACCTCGAGATGGTTGACGAGGGCGTAGAGGGTGCTCACCGACGGCTGGGACTTGTTGTTCTCGATCTGGGAGAGCTGGCTGGCGGAGATGCCCGCCGCGGCCGCCAACCCGCGCAGACTCGAACCTCGATCCAGACGCGCCTGCTTCAATGCCGGCCCGATCCTGTCCTGCATCAGCGCACCTCTGTTCACTCGCCGAAACGAAATCAACTATCAGTGAACACTACGGGTTCACTATGGATGAACACTACCTGTGGCGCGTGGTGGATTCGGATAGTCCCCGTCTCGACGTGCCGTTTCGCGGGAAACTTGCCTCCCGAAGTGCATCTTCTCGATGGTTCGAACATCGGCGGCGGGTCTCCCTCGATGTGGCGACCGTTGTTCCGTGGTTGACATCACTCTCTATATGTTTAATGATACTGAACACATTCACGGTGGCTTCAGCCCCGTTCCCCGTCATCGACGACGAAGGAGACTCGTGTCTTTCCCGATTGCGCGACTTCGGTCGACCTGCTTTTCTCCGCCTCTCACCACCGCTCACCGATTCGCGGCGACCGTCTGCGTAGCGGGGGAGGGGCCGTGCTGATCGGATTCGCGGGCCTGGGCCGAATGGGCAGGCCGATGGCCGCCCACCTGGCCGCGGCAGGGCACACCGTTCTCGCCTATGACCCCCATGTCGAGCAAGCGCCCGAGGGGGTCGGTCTCGCCGACTTCCCCGACGCGCTGGCCGCCGCCGCGTTGACGATCAGCATGCTGCCCGATGGTGAATCCACGCGCGGCCTGGTGATCGAGGGTCTGCGCACTGTCGCGCCCGGCCACCTGCACATCGTGATGGGTACCGTCGGCCCTGAGGTCGTGCGCGAACTCGCCGACCTGCCGCACCTAGCGGTGATCGATGCGCCGGTGTCGGGCAGTGTGTCGATGGCCGAAACCGCCGCCATCACCACGATGGTCGGCGCCACGCCGGAACAGTTCGAGCTGGCGCAGCCGGTCCTGGCCGCGATGACCACCGCCCAGTTCCATGCAGGGCCGGTCGGCTCGGGGTCCACGGCCAAACTCGCGGTCAACGCGGTCCTGGCCGGGTTGAGTCAGGCTGTCGCAGAGGGACTTCTGCTCGCCGAAGCCGGTGCCCTCGACCCGACCACGTTCTACGACATCCTGCGCAACAGCGCGGCGGGCGCACCCTATGTCGGTTACAAGCAGCAGGCCTACCTCGCGCCGGAGTCGACCCCGGTCGCGGCGCCGGTATCGCTGATCCGCAAAGACCTCGGCCTGGCTCTCGCGCTGGCCCACCGCCACCGGCTGATCCTGCCCGGGTCCGAAGCCGCGTTCGCCGTCCTCGACGATGCCGTGGCCACCGGGCTGGGACAGGCCGACATGGCCGAAGTCCTCACCGTCCTGCGCCGCCGCAACGGCGTGATGTTGCGCGAAACCCTGTCCACTGCACCACAGACCGGAGCCCTCTCATGACCGATACTTTCGCTACGGCCGAGATCGAATCGACCATCCGCTCGCTCGAGGACGCACGCTACGCCGCGGTGGTGGCAGGCGATGTCGACGGCTTCGCCGCGTTCGCGCACCCCGAGTTGCTCTACACGCACTCCAACGCCGTGGTCGACACCCTCGACAGCTACCTGGAGAAACTGCGCACCGGTTTCTACGTCTACCACCGGATCGAGCACCCGGTACACAAGATCGTCATCGTCGGCGACACCGTACTGGTCTCCGGTGAGATGCGCGCCGACATCACCGCCGGTGGGGTGCGCAAACAACTCGCCAACAGCGCGCTCGCGGTCTGGGTGCGCGACGGCGATCGGTGGCTGCTGCTGGGCTACGGACCCACGGTCATCCCGGGAGCGATCTGATGACCCAGTTCACCTATGACGGCCTGCCGGGGCGGGTCGTCTTCGGCGCCGGTGCCGCGCGCACCCAACTACTCACCGAGCTCGACCTGCTAGGCGCGCGCCGCGTTCTGCTCATCGCCACCGATGCCGAGAACGGCACCGCGACACAGCTGTGCGCACCGTTCGCCGATCGGGTGGTCGCGACCTTCTCCGAGGTTCGTCCCCATGTGCCCGCCGAGGTCGCCGAGCTCGCCCGCAAGGTCGCACTCGACGCCGACGCCGACGTGGTGCTGTCGGTGGGCGGCGGCTCGACGACGGGAACGGCCAAGATCGTCGCCCTGACCACCGGTCTGCCGGTGCTCGCTGTGCCGACGACTTATGCCGGCTCCGAAGTCACCCCGGTGTGGGGTCTGACCGAGCGTGGGCGCAAGACCACCGGGACCGATCGGCGGGTGTTGCCCAAGACCGTCGTCTACGACCCGGAGCTGACTCTTTCTCTGCCGGTGGAACTTTCGGTCGCCAGCGGACTCAACGCGGTGGCGCACTGTGTCGAGGCCTTCTGGGCGCCACGGCGAAGCCCGGTGTCCAGCGCGGTCGCCGAAGACGGCATCCGTCACCTGGTGAACGGGCTGACCACCATCGCGTCCACCCCGACCGGCCTGGCCAGTCGCGGTGAACTACTACTCGGCGCCTACTTGGCCGGATCGGCGTTCGCCGTCGCCGGATCCGGGCTGCACCACAAGATCTGCCACGTCCTCGGCGGGGCGTTCGACCTGCCCCACGCCCACACCCACGCCATCGTGCTGCCCTACGTACTGGCTTACAACGCTCCCAACGCGAGCGAGGCCACCGACCGGATCGGCCGTGCGCTCGGGCGAGTCGACATCGTCGCCGGACTGCGTGAACTTGGTGGTGAGGTCGGTGTACCGGCGGGGCTACGTGAGCTCGGCATGGACGAGTCCGGCATCGACGACGTGATCGACGACATCCTGGCTATCGCTCCCGCCGACAACCCCACACCCGTCACTCCGGACGGACTCCGCGCGATCCTGCACGGCGCGTGGGCGGGATCCGAACCCACCGGGCCGACGGCATGAGCGGCGACCCGGCTACCGCCGTCGACAAGGAACAAGCCGTCACCGAGGAGGTGCTGGCCAGCTTCGACGCCACCCCCGATCCTCGGCTGCGCGAAGTGATGCACAGTCTCGTGCGCCACCTGCACTCCTTCGCTCGCGACGTCCGGCTCACCGAACACGAGTGGGAGTCGGCTATCGAATTCCTCACTCGCGCAGGACATATCACCGACAGTCGGCGTCAGGAATTCATTCTGCTCTCCGATGTGCTCGGCCTGTCCATGCTCACGGTCGCCATCAACGAACCCGCCGAGCCCGGCGCTACCGAGTCGACGGTGTTCGGTCCGTTCTTCGTCGATTCCGCACCGGAGATTCCACTCGGAGGCGATATCGCCCGGGGCGCAAAGGGTCTGCCCTGCTACGTATCCGGCCAGGTCCGCTCGGTCGGTGGCGAACCGATCGAGGGGGCGCGCATCGAAGTGTGGGAAGCCGACTCCGACGGCTTCTACGACGTCCAGTACACCGACGACCGCTCGGCCGGTCGCGGCTGGCTGCGCTCGGGTGCGAACGGCGAGTACCGATTCTGGTCGGTACTGCCCGCGCCGTATCCGATTCCCCACGACGGCCCGGTCGGCGACCTGCTGACCGCGACCGCCCGCGGCCCGATGCGCCCCGCGCATCTGCACTACATGGTCACCGCACCGGATTTCCGGCCCCTGATCACCCATATCTTCGTCGCGGGCGACCCCTACCTCGACTGCGACGCGGTGTTCGGAGTGAAGGAGAACCTCGTCGTCGAGGCTGTCCACCACGCCGACACCACCGCTCCTGACGGGACGCATCCGCCGGACGGCTGGACGAGCATCACGTTCGACCTGGTGCTGGCCACCCACGACGGCAGCTAGCGCCCCGTCACACACACGACCGGACCCGTCGAGGTCCGGATCGAACGGCACCGCCGTGCCTTTCGCCGGATTACACACCGGCAGGCGATGACTCGGTGCCGGTCAACTGTGCAGCGAACACCCGTTCCCTGCAATTCGAAGATCACTGCTGCCCGGGCACGACCCCCAGCAGCTCACACTGGAGGTACAACGATGCGACGTACACGTTGGATCGTGCTCGGCGGGTGTTTCCTCGCCTACCTGTTCGACGCTTTGGAAATCGTCCTACTTTCCATGGCGCTTCCGTCCATTCGTAAGGACTTGGGCATCACGATCACCCAGGGCGGCCTGCTGGCGACCGCCACCCTGGTCGGCATCGGTGTCAGCAGCGTCCTCGGCGGCTATGTGGCCGACAACTTCGGGCGCAAGAAGGCACTGCTCGCCGCGCTGAGCATCTTCGGCATCTTCACCGCCGCCATCTACGTGGTCCCGAGCTACGAGGTTTTCCTGCTGCTGCGATTCCTTGCCGGTATCGGGCTCGGCGCTGTCTGGAGCGTGGTCTCGGCCTACGTGGTCGAGACGTGGCCCGAAAAGCACCGTGGTCGCGCAGCCGCATTCGTGATCAGCGCCTTCCCCGCCGGTGGTGCGATGGCAGCCACGATCTCGGGCTGGTTCCTGCCGGATTGGCGACTGATGTTCCTGGTGTCGGGCTGTGCGGTCGTGCTGCCGATCGCGATCGTCGCGATCTTCTTCTCCGAATCCGCCACCTGGGCAGCTCAAAAGGCCGACAACGCCAACGATGTCGTCTCTGTGCGCGATGTCCTGGGTTCCTCCCTGCGCCGCAGGACACTGCTGGGCACCCTCATGGCGGCTCTCGCGCTGTTCGGCTACTGGGGCTCGATGACCTGGCTGCCCACCTACCTCACCACTGAGCGTGGTCTGGCTACGACCTCGGTCGCGCTGTTCATCACGATGCTGAATCTGGGAATGTTCCTCGGCTACAACGGTTTCGGCTACCTCGCCGATCACATCGGCCGTCACCGGACGATCATCATCACCTTGCTCGGCGTCACGCTGACACTGCCGATCTACGCACTCACCACCCAGGAAACCGCCCTGCTGTGGATGGGGCCGCTGTTCGGCGCGTTCACCGCGTTCTTCGGCCTGTTCGGCTCCTACCTCGGGGAACTGTTCCCGACCAGGGCCCGCGCGACCGGTGCCGGCTTCTGCTTCAACGTCGGCCGTGGTGTGTCGGCGCTGGCGCCGTTCGCTCTGGCCGGACTGGCGGCGAGCATCGGATTCCAGGGGGGTCTCATCGTGTGCGCGGGCTTCTTCGGCCTTGCCGCGGTGGTGGCGTTGTTCCTGCCCCGCGGCAGCACTGTCACCGATGACGTTGTCGCCCAACCGGTTACCGACCCACGCGACGGAGAACCCGTCAAGGTGTGACACAGATGGTCTGGGTCGCCCATGGCGACCCAGACCATCTGTCGGCATCCGAACCCTGTCCACCATCTCGACGAGGAAGACACTGCTGTGCCATCGACGATGCAAGCCGCCGTCTACTACGGCCCCCGCGATATCCGGCTCGAAGAAGTCGACATCCCCGCTCCGGGCACCGGGGAAACACTCCTGCGGGTCCTGCGCTCGGGAATCTGCGGGACCGACGCCTCCGAGTGGACCGCCGGACCGAAAACCTTTCCCGTGCAACGCCGCCACCCCCACAGCGGGCACCTCGGCCCGATCATCCCCGGCCACGAATTCGTCGGCGAGATCGTCGAAGCCGACCCGGGTTCCGGCCTCACCGAGGGCAGCCTGGTCGCCAGTGGCGCCGGTGTCTGGTGCGGCAAATGCCGACGATGTGGCGAAGGCCGAACCAACCAGTGCACGCGGTACCGAACCCTCGGGCTGAACGTCCACGGCGGGATGGCCGAATTCGTCGCCGTCCCGACGAAGACACTGCGTCCGTTGCCCACCGGGTTGTCCCTGGACCACGCCGGACTCGCCCAACCCCTGTCTGTCGGCATCCATGCGGCTCGCCGGTCCGGTGCGCGCGAGGGCGACAACGTCGTCATCATCGGTGCCGGCGCGATCGGCTCGTTCGTCCTCGCCGGTCTGCGGCACCTCGGCGAGTTCGACATCACCGTCATCGATTTCCCCGGCAGCCGCCTCGACCGCGCGCAACGTCTGGGCGCCGATCGCACCCTCACTCCGTCGGAGTCCATCGCTGCCGATGTCACTGACGCACTCGACGGCCGCAAACCCGACGTCGTGATCGAGGCAAGCGGGGCGCCCGGCCAGCTGGCGGCGGCACTCGAGATGGTCATCGACGGCGGCCGTGTCCAAGCCGTCGGCATTCCCAAGGACAAGCCCGCCCTCGACATGCACTCGATGATCTTCCGCGAGATCACCCTCGACACGACGTTGGCCCACGTCTGCGACACCGACCTCCCTGCCGCATTGCACATCCTCGCGGCAGACCCGCTGCTCGGCACCGAATTCGCCGAAACCCCGGTAGGACTCGCGCATCTGGGCGCATCACTGGATCGGCTCGCCGCCGGGCAGGTGGAAGGCAAGATCCTTATCGATCCTGGCGCGTGACCGGTTCCGGACAAGCTTTGCGCCGGGATCAAGGCCCCGGCGTGGCGGCGGACCCGCAGGGATGGCAGGCAGATCGACTCGATCGCTGGCGGCCAGAACCAGTCGCCTCGCACCCGCCGGGATGCGCCGCCGTTGTTCGACGGGTGGACCGGCAACCTCCAGTTATCCCTGACCTACAGGGATCGTCCCAGACTCGATGACGCCGCCGGACCCGTCATCCATCCTGACCAGATGGCCATCCACGGTGACGTTTCAGGGGCCGCCGTTTCGCGGCCGTGTCGGAGCGCTCCCGTGCCGCGTATATTTCAGCCGATGCACGCGTCCGACGAGCGACAGCCATTGATCTCACGGTGGTCCGGCACAGGGCGCATGCGTCCCGGTGTACTCGAGATCGAGGGTCCGCTGGGAAGTTTGCCGGGACATTCTCACCACTCCGTGCAGGTGGCCGTCGCCCACCAGGGGACGTTCGTCATCGAGGATCTCCAGGGCCGTCAGCGACGGACGAACGCGGCGATCGTTCCCGCCGATCAGTCGCACGCGTTCAGCGCCGCCGGCGCCTGGGGCGTCGTGGCGCACGTCGAGCCCGAGTCGTCTCTGGGCGCCGAGCTGATCGAGCTGGTCGACGATCCGTCCCACGCTCGTGCCTGGGATCACGCGGGACAGACCCTGATCAAGGGGCACAGCGCGTACGTGGAGGGGCGCCTGCGCTCTCCCGGGAACACCTCGCACCCGCTTCATCCGGGAGTCGCCGCCGCGCGCAGCCACCTTCAGACCGAGCTGGACTCACGACCCATCCGGCTTCGCGACCTCGCCGCGACCGTTCATCTGTCGGAGAGCCGGCTGTCCCATCTCTTCGCCCAGGACCTCGGAATCACCTTCCGGGCCTACGTGAGATGGCTCCGGCTGCTCCGGGCGACCGCAGCGGTCGCGCAGGGCCGGACGCTCACCGATGCGGCTCACCTGGCGGGGTTCACCGACAGCTCCCATCTCACGAGGACGTGTCGCCGAACCTTCGGCGGCCCTCCCACCGCGTTCAGCACGATCCGCTGGGAGATCCTGCCGACCTAGCAGGTTGGTCCAATCCTGGACCGAGGCGAAGCGGCGAGGCTCGAGCAGACCCGAAAGGAACTGCTCGTGAACACATCACCCATCTTCGACTCCTTCACACCGGACGGCGGCGGCCCCCGACTCACCTCACTCCACTGGGTCCCGAGCGGGCCCGCGCGGGCCAGTGTCGTCATCATGCACGGTCTCGGCGAGCACGCCGCCCGCTACGACAGCACGGCTCGGTTGTTCACCGCGGCCGGCTTCTCCGTGCTTGCCATGGACTACGAAGGATTCGGGCGATCCGAAGGACGCCGCGGCGACGTCCGATACCAGTCGACGGCGCGGGCAGTGGACCATCTCATCGCACACGAGCGTGCGCGAACGGGCGGCGCGCCGGTCGTGCTGTACGGCCACAGCCTGGGCGGGCTCTACGCGTTCCTCTACGCAGCGGACCGGCCGGGGACGGACGTGGCCGCGGTGGTGGTGACCGGACCCGCTTTCGACTCGGAGCTGCGGAATCAGCGGCTGAAGGTGGCCGTGGTCAGGAGCCTCGGCGGCGCCTTCGCCACCCTGACGTTGCCGAACGGGCTGCGGTTCGAGCGTGTCAATCGCGACCCCGGCGTCGTCGCCGAACGGTACGCCGATCCCTTGGTCCATGGGCGAGCGACCGCACGCTTCGCGATCGATGTCTTGGCACAGATGGATCGCGTGGCATCGGCTGCCACCCGAGTCGCGGTACCACTACTCGTGGTTCACGGCGACGCCGATCTGATCAATCCGCTCTCCGCCAGCCGCCGGGTGGTCGACCTCGTGCCGTCGGCGACGCTGAGGACCTGTCCGGGCGTCTACCACGGGTTGGAGGAGGAAGCCGAGGGGCCGGCCATCCTGGCCGACGTCATCGCATGGATCGACCGGACGCTGGCGGCCTTCGCCGGCCAGGCGCCGGTGGTACCGGTCCAGCCCATCGACCCGCTCATCGAGCGCGAGGAGGAGCAGTCATGACGACAGTCCGTGCGCGCGGTAGTGCTACCGGATCGAATTTCCTCGAAGTCGCGTGGTTCTTAGCGATCGCCATCGTGCTGTGCTACACGCTGTCTGTTCCGATGGTCTTTCGGCTGGTCTCCACGGACTTCGACAACCTGATCGTTCCGATCCTGCAAATGACCCCGCTGCTCGCGGCGATCATCATGTGGCTCGCCCGACGACCCGGAACGTTCGGCGAAACTTTCGCCACCGGGTGGCGCGGCACACCCAAGTGGGCAGGCATCGGCATCGGCCTCATCACCGCGATCGCCGCCATCCAGGCCTGCATCGCACTGGCATCGGGGATCTGGCCGCTCAACCCGCTCGACCAGATCTTGGCGGCGACAGTATGGGTCGTTCCGGTCTTCCTCCTGCAGTCGGTCTTCGCTGTCGGAGAGGAGTTCGGCTGGCGCGGCTGGCTGGCGACCCGCGCCGCGTCATGGGGATTCTGGCCGCTGGCCCTTGCCAGCGGTGTGGTCTGGATCGTCTGGCACCTGCCGGTGATCGCCGTGATCAGAGACCGCCCACCGTGGGACATCGTCATCTATTTCGCGGGCATGCTGCCGTGGGCGCCGCTGCTTCTAGCACTTCGCTGGCGGTCGGGGAGTGTCTGGCCGGCAGTCATGACGCACGGAGCGATCAACAGCGTCCGGGTGTACCTGCTGCAATCCGTTCCCGATGCGACAGATCATCTGCTCATCGAAGTGATCGGCTGGGTGCTGACGCTCGCCGCTGCGCTGTGGCTGATGCGCACGAGCCCAGCGCCGGTCGTCCAGGGCGCCGTTGGAGCTCGCGCCCGTCCACAGTTCGGCGGCGGCGAAGAGCGGGTATCCCAGCGGCCCTGACCAAGCCTGCGGCGTGAGCGTCGTTCCCAGGCGGGGCCGGGCAGTCGCTGGTCGCACCGCGGCGCAGCGAGTGTGTCAACAGATCGGTAGTGGGAACGCGCACGGTAACTCGAACCGAAGGAGCCCTCGTGACCAGTCGCCCAGACCTCCCCGCACCCGAACAGGGTCTGATCCTCACCCATTTCCTGACCGTGCGCGATGTGGTCCGCTCGCGCGATTTCTACGCCGACATCCTCGGCGGCCAGGTCGTTCTCGCGGAAAATCCGGCTATCGTCAAGGTCGCCAACAGCTGGATCATCATGAATCCCGGCGGTGGACCAACCCCGGACAAGCCCGACATCACACTGGCACCGCCGACGGCCGGCGAGGTGGTCTCGTCGTTTCTCAACGTGCGGGTCGCCGACATCGCCGCTTTCTATGCCGACGTCACCGCCAAAGGCGCACAATTCTTGACCGAGCCGCTGGACCGCAAGGCCGAACTACGGTGCTACCTGCGTGACCCCGACGGCTACCTGATCGAGGTCGGTCAGGCCACCGGGATGCTGAAAGGCATCTTCGCCGACTGACCGACACGCCGCCGTCGCTCGTTCGCGACGAAATCCGCCGCGCTCCAGCGACTCGAGTGATCGAACAGTCACACCAAAGAGATGGGAGCACCAGTGCCGCACCACAACCCCCGCGACTACCACCGCCCACTGCTTTGCCGGGTGCTCGGCCTTCGAGTCGGGCCGAGGCGATGACCGGGCCCGAGGCGGTGACCGAACCGGGCCCGCGCTTCGACGATCTGCGCGCGCTGTTCATCAATTGCACGCTCAAACGTTCGCCCGAGCCCAGCAATACCGACGGGCTGGTGCGGTTGAGTGCGCAGATCATGCGTCGGCGCGGTGTCGAAGTCGAGGAACTGCGCGCGGTCGACCACGATATCGCGACCGGAGTGTGGCCTGACATGACCGAGCACGGAGCCCCGACCGATGAATGGCCGCAGATCTTCGCGCGCGTGCTCGACGCCGACATCCTGGTTTTGTGCGGCCCGATCTGGCTGGGCGACAACAGTTCGGTGATGAAACGGGTGATCGAACGCCTCTACGGATGCTCGTCGCTGCTCAACGATGCCGGTCAATACGCTTACTACGGGCGGGCAGCGGGGTGTCTGATCACCGGTAACGAAGACGGTATCAAGCACTGCGCGATGAATATCCTCTACAGCCTGCAGCACCTCGGATACACCATTCCGCCGCAGGCCGATGCCGGATGGATCGGGTCGGTCGGTCCGGGTCCGTCCTATCTCGATCCGGATTCGGGCGGACCGGACAACGATTTCACCAACCGTAATACGTCGTTTATGACCTTCAACCTCATGCACGTGGCGGCCATGCTGCGGCGCAACGGCGGAATCCCGGCCTTCGGAAACCAGCGCAGCGAGTGGGACGCCGGATGCAGGCCCGACTTCGACAATCCGGAGCACCGATGAATCACGCCGAGGAACTGGGATCCGGATCCGCGACGCTGGTGACAGTCAGGACCCGATGCGGTTGTCGAGACATTTCAAGACCCAGCTGAACCCGGCCGACGCGATGAGTTTGCCGGCGGGACCGAACACGAATCCGATACCCCGCACGGGTGAATCGAACTCCGATGTCCAAGTGACAAGGGTCGTGCCTGGCGAGGTCGACTCGAACTCGACCCGGCCGAGTTTGTGCTGCAACGGTGGCCGCGCCTTGCGGATCCTGTACTCCATCAGGACGGGCCGGTCGAAGGCGGTGATCTCCTCCCGGAACCAGGCGATGCCGGCGTTCACCTCGCGGATCGCGCCGAGCCCGTTCGGTTCGGTGTCGCCGGGCCGGACCACAGCGGCCGACACGATGCCGGGCACCAGCGCCAGCGCCGCATGGTCGGTGTAGGCGTCGAACACCGCTTCGATCGGGGCGTCGATGCTGCGTTGCACTTTCACGACGGTCATGGACAGAAATCCCTTCGGTTCACCACGGTCCGGCCTGGACCGGGACGGGTATCGCTGGCGCGGGTGGTTGCGCTTCGGCGGTGACCGTCGCGCGAGCATCAGCGCTGTGGACCGTGCGCTCGGCCGGCGCTTCCCTGACTATGCCAGTGCCCCGCCGCGGTGGACGACTGCGCCACGGGCGCTCCTGGGCTGAGAGACAACCGTGCCCCGGTGCCATCGATTGTGTCGGTGGCATCCGGGGCACGGAAGGGTGAATCAGCCCAGGTCCGGGTGGCCGACCCACTCGACAATCTTCCAGCCCTTCTGCGGGCTGCCCTCGAGGACGACGCGGCCGCCGTTGCGCATCGGATCGGTGCCGAGTTTGCTCTTGTCGGCGTTGGCGGCGTTCATCATCGACCAGAACATGATGGTGCCGCCGTGCGAGAAGATCACCGGGTTGGCGCAGCCGCGGCGCTGCACATCGAGCAGTGCCTGATCGACGCGGCCGTCGAACTCGTTGCCGTCGATGGAGCCTGGAATCCGTGCGCTCAGGTCGCCGGAGAGCCACTTGATCGGCGCCTGTAGGTACCCGGACATCGCCTCGGCCTCCGGGGTGCCCTCGTACTGGCCTGCCTCGATCTCCCGGAAACCGGGCTGAATGTCGAGGCTCAGGTCCTGCTTTGCGACGGTCGGTGCCGCGGTCTGCTCGGTACGCACCATGTTGGACGCGAAGGCGCAGTCGTAGTTCTTGTCGCCCAGCTGGATGGCCAGATTGTCTGCCTGTGACCGGCCACGTGAGGTCAGGTCGGGTCCGGGCACCTTGGTGTCGATCAGGCCGGAGGTGTTACCGAGGGACTCGGCATGGCGCACCAGGGTGATGACCATGTCGCCGCTGCTGCCGGAGCTGCTGCCGGAACTGCCGAAGTCGATATCGGCGGACGCGACGCCGCTGGTAGCGCTTGTGGCCGCGACCGCCATCACGGCAATGGACAATCGAAGAGGTCGAATTCGCATGGGTGGTAATGCCTTTCATTGTGGCGAACGCCAATTCCGGTATGTCGAAGAACCGGAATTCGGAGTGTCGCGTCTCACAGAAGCAGCTACTTGCCCGAATCAAAGACGGGGTATCCCGTTCATCGGGAGCTTTCGCGCACTGGACCGCGCAGGCGAAACCACCGGTAGCGGCGGTGCGAGCGGCATGTCGACTCACGCGACCCGCTCACCCGGCCGTTTCGATGCCGCCGATCCGGTGTGCACGGCGATTTCCACAACCTCGGTGCCGTGATATCCAACGCGGCGGCCATGTCATTGGAGGTGAGTGCGCGAGCGCGGCCCTGAGCCTGTTGCGATCAGCACCGAGGAGATCAGGTTGTGGATTGCCGCGATGTCGGGGTCGCTCTTTGCATCGGAAGCCGGTCACCGCACGACGAGGGCCGACTCGCCGCGACCCGGCCCTTCATGGATCTCGGCGTATACCGCTGTGGGGCGAGCCGTCCGTCTCGGTCGACAGCACCACGTCCGCGACCGTCGTCAAATGTGGACGGCCGCCGTCGGTGCTCATCTGCTCCAGCACGAGGCGGCTGGTCCGGCCGCGCAGATGCAGCGTCGCTATCTGGTTGCCGAAGAAGGGGCCGGTGACCCGACTCCACTCGACCGACACCGGGGGAACGGTGGACACCCGGTCCAGGAGGAAACGCGTCACCCGTTCGGCGGCCCGACTCCACGAGACCCGGAAGATCGCCTTCATGGCGGTCGGAACGTAGTTGTGCATCGGCGAACAGGTCAGCTGGTAGACCCGGGATCGCACGGCGTCGGGGAACTGCGCTTGCGCGGCATAGGCGTGGTGAACGTCGCCGGACAGCACGCAGATCGTGGCGGGCGCCCGTCCCCCCGGGCTGCTGCACTGTCCGCGCCCGACGCGGGCGACGAGTTGGGCGAGCCGGTCGAATGACTCTCGGAACGCGGCCCAGTGTTCCAGATCGGCTGAACGCCGCAATCTTTCGGACCATCCGGCCACACGTCGGCCGCGGACCCCTGAGGACATGCGCTCATTCCACGACTCCAGGTCGTGGAGGGCGCGCGGCAGCAGCCACGGGAGCGAGCTCCCCACCAGCAGGTGGTCGTAGTCGCCCTCGGTCTGTCGTTCGATCCACGAGAACTCGGGCTCGGAGACCATCGACCGCGTGCCGCCGCCGAGTATGCGTCCGCACCGGGAATCGATGACGAGCAGCCGGGTGGTGCCGAGATCGCGGCGATACGACCATTGCGCACCCTTGGCGCCGTCGGCTTCTTCGTCCGCTGCGGACGCGAAATCGCGGAGTAACTCCGCGCAGTCGCCGCCCTCGGATCGGATCCGCTGGTAGAGCTCGTCGTCGGCCAGGGCCGCGGGCGAGAGGTTGCCCAGGTGCTGGTAGATCCAGTACGACGACAACGCGCCCACGATGCGTTCCTCCCACCAGCCGGTGGCCTCGATCTCGTCACGCCACGATGTCGAGGTGTTCCAGTCGTCGATGACGTCGTGGTCGTCGAAGATCATCGACGACGGAACCGTGGACAGCAGCCAGCGCACCTGCGGGTCGGACCATGACTCGGAATAGAGCCACGTGTACTCCTCGAAGTTGCGGATCTGGGCGCCCGGCGGTTGGTCGAGGTCGTGCACCTCGTCGATGCGCCGGAGGATCTCCGGGGACAGCTCATCGGCGTAAACCTGGTCGCCGAGTAGCAACAATGCGTCGGGCAGATCTTCGGGCGGGCGTTGCATGACTCGCCGCGCATAGGCGTCGAGAGCGTCGGCGTCGAAGTGGTCGTTGTCCTGCGTCGCGGTCGGTGTGGCGAATCGGCACGAGCCGAAGGCGAGGATCAGATCGGCGTCGCCTCTGAGCGTGCGAATGACGGACGGGTACGGGGCGTCGGGCAGCGGCCAGACGCGCGTCCCATCGAGACTGACCTCGTACCGCGTGACGGAACCGGCCGCCAGTCCTGTAATCAGGACGAGAGCGTAATGGTGTCCGGCGATGGTCCAGGTGTGTTCGTGGTGGCCGAGGACCTCGACAGTGCACGGTGCGGAGGTCTCGACCCAGACGGTGGCGTCGCATTCGCCGACGTGACGCAGCAACGGACCCAGAACCAGCTCGCTCCTGAATTCCGGCAGCCGTGCCATCAGTCCAGACTATGTCGTGGACCGGCTGTCGAGCAGGGGCATTCTGCCCCCCAGGCGGGATTCGTCGGATTCCGATGAACGCTACGACGACACACTCGATCGCGTGATCGGCCTGCTTTCGCGACTTAGCTCGGTGTGGAAGCGCCCCACAGAAACCCACACTTGTGACCGGAATCGGTCGGGCACTCGACGGTATCGACACCGCGCAACCGCCCGCCCGGGCGATCGCGGATATGACGGACGCGCTGTGGGCTGTGGGCGACGAGTTCCAGTTGCTGCTGCGCCTGGACGAAGCCGGGTCGCGGGCCCGGATGGCTGTGATGCGATCGGTTGGACCACACGGTTGCTCGGCAATGCTTGAACGTGATGACAATATTTGTTCACGTTGTCTATCTCGGTAGGATCCCGATGAGTGCCCAGGGAAAGGTCTTGCAGTGGCTGAGGATCGTCGGACCCGTCGTACGCGTCGGCTGCTCAGGGAAGCTTTCGTCGCGCTGGTGCTCGAACGAGGCTTCTCCGGGGTGACCGTGGAGGACATCACCGAGGCGGCCGACCTGGGCCGGGCAACGTTCTACACCCACTACGCCGACAAGGACGCGCTGCTCGATCACCTCGTCACCGAGTTGATCGAAGAGATGCAGCGCAGGCTGCAGCCGCTGGTCGCCGGTTCGGTGAGAGGCTTCACCGGTAAGCCGGTATTGGAGTTGTTCCGGTACGCGGCCGAGGAACGTGATGCTTTCCGGGTGGTGCTGCGTGGGGCGGGGGATGGGCGCGCCTTGCGTCGTTTCTCCGACGATCGCAGTGGTGCCGCGGTGGAGATCTTTTCCGCGCGCGCGGCTGCTCAGGGGGTCGAGTTGCGTATCGATGCCGAGGTGCTGGCGCGTGCCTGGGTGGGGGAATTGGTCGCCACGCTGTCGTGGTGGCTCGAGTCGGAGAGCACGCTCAGCGCCGAGGAAGTCACCGATCAACTCCTGAATCTGTCGCTGCGCGGCCGGTATTGGGCGTCGGGCTTCGATGACGAACCGCCGCCGCGTCCTTGACCACGCGTCGCAGGGATGCGGACCCTTGTTTGTCGCCGGGTCCGCATCCTGGCAGCGGCGACTCAGCGGGTTTCTGGGGTAGCCCGCGGCATGGGGGAATTGATGGTGGCGAAGTACTGCAGGGCTGAGGCCAGCGCGACGGGTGCGGCGACGAACAGTGTTCCGCCCAACGCGCCGACCGGTGCCATCGCCAGTGCCCCCGCGACGCAGCCGGCGAGCGGCCCGAAGATCGCGGTCAGGACCGCGGTGGGGGCTGCGACGACACCGCCGACGACGCATCCGACGCCACCGGCGAGAACGCCGCCGATGATGGCGCCGACCATGACACTGAAGCGGATCTGACCGTCCATCTTGGTGAAAGCCTCGCGGTCGCGTTCCTCTCGGGTGCGTGCGGCGACATCCTCGAGGGAAGCGATCGCGGTGGCGGTGACCGCGCGAGCTGGGTCGGTGACCGGCGTGAGCGTCGCGGTGCGACCCTCGACGGTTGCCTCGATGGGCAGGATCTTGTCGTCGAGGTGGAACGACAGGGGCATGCTCGCCAATAGCTGCCCCTGCTGGCCTTTGACCTGCAACCGGTCTTGGTCGATGAGCAGCGAGCCTGCGTCGACGGTGACTACGGCCGACTTGCCGGACTGAGTCGCGGCGTAGTGCACCTCCGAGGTGGGGGTGGGCTCGGCATGGGCGATTCCGGTTGCCGCGGCGACAGCGCCGACAGTCAGTAGCGCAGCGGCTGCGGCTGTCCTGAAGTGCATGGTGTTCGAATTCCGTTCTCTGCGAGGGCAACTGAAGTACGCCCGACGGCCGTCGCCGCGATCCACTGTCTTGGACATAGTGTCGGTAATAGACGTGGTGTTTACTAACGGGCGACAAGCGCAAGACGCTAGCCGTGGGCCATGTCACTCGTCAACCCTGAATGTGTCGTGAGTCACGAATATCTGAGATCTGCACATTCGCTCGACACGAAGGCCAATTATGGGCAGTATGTCCAATAACTATTGGGTAGATGTGAACGAGGACGTGTGAACGTGGCGAGTGAGAACGCCGACCGAGACGAGTCGCCGAAGGGCAGCGCGATCGAGCCGCTGGACTACCGATTCAGCCTGGCCAACGAGCGGACGTTTCTGGCGTGGATCCGAACCGCACTCGGTCTGCTGGCAGGCGGGGTGGCGGTGCGGACCCTGGCAGAGCAGTTCTCGACGTCAGGGTTTCGTCGTGCCATCGCCGTTTCCTGCGCGGGCTTGGCGGTGGTGATCGCGGCGGTAGCCCTTCGGCAGTGGCGACGCGTCGAGACCGCGATGCAGCGCGGCGATCACCTGCCCGGATCCGCGTTGGTCCCGGTGCTGGCAGTCGGAGTCACCGGTGTCGCGCTCGCGGCGGGCACCGCGGTGTTGGTGTCATGACCGTATCGAGGGTGTGGGCGCCCGACGCGGGTCTGGCTGTCGAGCGGACCGTGCTGGCGTGGCGGCGCACCACGCTCGCGGCAGTTGTCGCGTTCGCCATCGTCACCCACGCCGCCATGACCAGCCCTACCGCTTGGCTGATTGCCGCAGCAGCGGCACTGGTGCTGGTCGTCGCCGCGATCGCCTGTCACCTGCGCGGACGTGCCCTTCGCGCACGCAGCCCCCGCCCCATCGGCGTGGTGGTCGCGACCACTGCTGTCACGGTTGCATTCTCCGCGGCAGCCACCACGATCGGACTGAACCTGTGAACTGCTGCGCTCCGAGGCCTGACCGGGACGACAACGTCATCCCACCCGCGAATCCGATCAGTGCGTCAGCTGCGGCCCTTGCGGGTACCGGCCCCGGCGATATCGGGACACTGTCACATCTGGTCGCGGTGGCCGGTGCGCAGTTCGCGATGGGTAGTGCGGGCCCGGAGTGCTACCGCGCCGATGGCGAGGGACCTGTGCGTCCGGTGCGGGTGCACAGCTTCGAGATCGCCGCGCACACCGTGACGAACGGCCAATTCGCAGCTTTCGTCTCCGCGACCGGCCATACCAGTGATGCCGAGCGCTTCGGCTGGTCCTACGTTTTCGCCGGGTTCCTGCCCGCGTCGCTGCGGCGCGTCGCTCGTCGCCCGGACGCCACGCCATGGTGGTGTGCCGTGCCCGGCGCGAGTTGGTGGGCGCCGGAAGGCCCTGGCAGCGATATCTCCGCACGCGCCCAGCACCCGGTCGTCCACGTGTCCTGGCGAGATGCGCAGGCCTACTGCCGATGGGCCGGGACCCGGTTGCCGACCGAAGCCGAGTGGGAATACGCCGCCCGCGGGGGCCTGGACCAGGCACGCTACCCATGGGGAGACGAACTGGCCCCGGACGGATCCCACCGCTGCAATATCTTCCGCGGACGTTTCCCGGCGCACAACACCGCCGACGACGGATACCGCGGAACCGCGCCTGTGGACGCCTTCGCCCCCAACGGTTTCGGGCTGCACAACATGGTCGGCAACGTGTGGGAGTGGTGCGCCGATCGCTGGAGCACCGATCACCCGCGCGGCCTCGTGGACAACCCGCGAGGCCCTGTCGACGGCACGACGAGGGTGCTGCGTGGCGGGTCGTACCTGTGTCACGACAGCTACTGCAACCGCTACCGCGTCGCGGCCCGCATCCACAACGAGCCCGACTCCACCAGCGGCAACACCGGATTTCGCGTGGCCCGCTGATCGATTTCCACCATGCCCGGGCGACCTCGGCCCTGGCCCAACCGAGAAAGAGAGGACCTCGCCGGTGTCCGAGCAACCGATGAACGTACTCGTCGTCATGTCCGATCAGCACAACCCGAAGATTCTCGGCGCGGACGGCAATGCGCTCGTCCACACCCCGAACATGGACGCTCTTGCAGCCCGGGGAACGCGGTTCGATTCCGCGTACTGCGCCAGCCCGATCTGTGTCCCGTCGCGGGCCGCCTTCGCCACCGGTCTGTACCCCCATCAGACCGGGTACTGGGACAACGCCATGGGCTACGACGGAGTCGTGCAAGGCTGGGGACATCAGCTCCAGCGCGCCGGGCGACGGGTGGAGTCGGTCGGGAAGCTGCACTATCGCAACAGTTCCGATCCGACCGGATTCGATGCCCAGCATGTGCCGATGCACCTCAAGGACGGTATCGGCCAGGTATGGGGCTCGGTGCGGGATCCGTTGCCGCGCCGCGACAATGCCCCGCTGATGGTCAGTATTTCCGGCGGCGCGGACTCCGACTACACCCGCTACGACGCCGCGGTCACCGACCGCACCTGCGAGTGGCTCGGCGACGCCGACAATCACCGCGAACCCTGGGTGCTCTACACCGGGCTGCTGGCGCCGCACTTTCCGTACCTGGCGCCGCCGCGGTTCTTCGAAATGTATGACCCGGCGCAGATGCCGGTGCCGACGATGCGCCCCGACCAGGGCAACCCTCGCCATCCGTGGGTGCAGACCTTCGCCGAGGTGCTGCCCGGACTCGACGACACCAACACCGAGGAAGAGCGCCGCCGGGCAGCGGCCGCCTATTACGGTCTGGTCAGCTACCTCGACCACAATCTCGGTCGTATCCTCGGCGCGCTCGATGCCAGCGGCCGAGCGGACAACACGCTGGTCATCTATACCAGCGACCATGGCGACATGGTCGGCAGCCGTGGGCTGTGGGGCAAGTCGCTGATGTACACCGAGTCGTCGGGTGTCCCACTCATCATGGCCGGTCCGGGGGTCGCGGCGGGAGCGGTCTGCCGAACCCCGGCCAGCCTGATCGATGTGTATCCCACGATCCTGCACGCGGCGGGTGTCGAGGACTCGGCCGGAACACGGCCGCGGCCGGGCCGCTCCCTGCTGGATCTGGCGGCTTTGCCCACCGATCACGGTCGCGTGGTGTTCAGCGAGTACCACGCGATGGGCGCACCCAGCGCGGCGTACCTGATCCGCAAGGGCGACTTCGCGCTGCACCACTATGTCGGTTTCGACTCCGAGTTGTACAACGTGAGCGACGATCCCGACCAGCGCGTCGACCTGGCCGCCGACCCCGATCACACTGCTGTGCTCGCGGACCTGGCCAGCGAACTTGCCGCGGTCCTCGACCCCGAAACCACCGAAACCGTCGACAAGCAGGCCAAGGCTGACCAGGCCGTGCTCGTAGAGCGTTTCGGCGGCCCCCTCGCCGCCGCGGCGATCGGCACCCCAGGTGAAACCCCGCCACCCGCGCTCACCGACTGACCCCCGCTCCGCTGTACTCCGGCTCACCGAAGGTGCTGATCCCGTGACCAATCCATCCGAATCCGATCCTCGATCGCACACCGGCGCCTCCGGTGTCTCCGAACTGCTCGCCAAGATCCGCGCCATGGGCGGTGCCCGCCACCTGATCGACGGCGCTGCCCCGATCCTGGGCTACCTCGTCGGCCTCCAGCTACACGGCATCATCGCCGGGGTCGTCGTCGCGATCGTCGCGGCGTTGATCGTCGCTGCGCTACGCGTACACCACGGCGACCGCCTCAAGGTCGTGGCCGCCTCGACCGCGCTGGTTCTGGTGTTCTCCGCGATGGCCGCTGCCACCGGCGAAGGACGTGACTTCTTCCTTCCGCCGCTGATCCTCTACGCCGCGTTGACACTGGCCTTCTCAGCGAGCCTGCTCACCTCCACACCGCTGACCTTGCCGATCTGCCGCCGGATCCGCTTCGAGCCTGCCGATCAATCCGATTCGGCTGCCCGGGTACAACTGCACCGCCGCATCACCGCCGCATGGATCGTCTTCTGCTTCGCGCACGTACTGATCATGGGCCCGGTCTATCTCGCCGACAATGTCGTGCTACTGGGCACACTCGCGCTGATCCTCAACAAACCCATGCTCATCGCGGCTTTCGCGGGCACCTGGGTCTGGGTGCGCCGACCGATGCGGATCAGCGAACCCAGTGCCGAGCACTGACCACATCGGCTGGTACCGAACACATTCGACCGAAGGAACCTGTCATGTGGACCCATACCACTTCCGCCACACAAGCCTGGTTCGATCAGGGCGCACATATCACCATCGACGGGATGCGCGTGTTCGTGTCAACGCGTGGATACCGCGACCGACCCACATTGCTGTTCATCCACGGCTTCCCGACTTCCAGTTTCGACTGGCGCGACACCATGGACCTCCTCGCTGACGAGTTCCATTGCGTTGCGGTCGATCTGCCCGGCTTCGGTCTGTCGGACAAACCTCTCGCCTACAGCTACTCGCTGTTCCAGCAGGCCGACATCGTCGAAGCTGTCGTCGGCGAACTCGGCATCACCGCCGCTCATGTGGTCTCCCACGACATGGGCACCAGCCTGCACACCGAACTTCTGGCCCGAAAGCACGCGGAGACACTGAAATTCGCGATCGTCGGCTCCACCTTTCTCAACGGCAGCATCCTGAAGACCCACGCCCAACTGACCGACTTCCAGCGCATGCTCGAGACACCCTCACGATTGCCGGAAGCGTTGGCACTGTGTGCCGAGATACTTCCTGACTACGTGCCCGGACTGCAGAAACTCATGTCCCGGCCGGGTCGGATCACCAGCCAGGACGCTCAGGTCATGACCGAACTGCTGGCCTACCAAGACGGTGGCCAACGGTTGCCGCACGTCTACGCCTACGTGCGGGAACGCTATCTGCACCAGGAACGGTGGCTCGACGCGCTGGTCGCCGAGACGCGTTCCACGCCGGTCCAGTTCGTGTGGGCTGACGCCGATCCCGTCGCGGTCATCGGGATGGGACGTGCCCTGGCAGAACTCGCGCCGCTGGCCCGGTTCACCGAAGTTCCCGAGATCGGGCACTTCCTGCCGATCGAGGCGCCAGACGCCGTGGCCACAGCCGTCCGAGCGCTGCCGTCCAACTGATACGAGGTCTCTCATGCACACGAAATGGCTCACCATTCCCGCTGTCGTCATCGCGCTGACGTCACCGGCGCTGCCCGCCGCGGCGGCGCCGACGGACACCGGCAACGTCGAGGCCGTCGAGGCGCTCTCCGACGTGGCGACCCTGCCCGGGTCGGTCGATCCCGCACGGATCATCTACACCACCACAACGGCCGGGGGAGCGCCGGCTACGTCCAGTGCTGCGGTGTACTTTCCGTCCGGATCGCCCCCGCCCGGCGGGTGGCCGATCATCGCCTGGGCGCACGGCACCATCGGCTTGGCGGATCAATGCGCGTACTCCGTCGCCGGACCGGGCTCGCCGCAGCGGGACTGGGAGTACCTGGGTACGTGGCTACGCCAAGGCTATGCGGTGGTGGCAACCGACTATGCCGGGCTCGGAACGCCAGGGCAGCAGCCCTATCTCAACGGCGCAGTCGAAGCCGCCAACATTGTCGACGGGGTCAAAGCTGTGACCCGCCACTTCCGGACGGTATCCAACAAATGGGTCGTGGTCGGTCAGTCCCAGGGTGGGGAAGCCGCGATGTTCACCGCCCGGTACGCCACCGAACTCGGCGGGGCGGAGTTGGACTACCGCGGAGCGGTCGGAACCGGTGTGCCCGCCTACAACGAGGAACTGATCGCCACGGTGGGTCCCGGATTTCCGCCGATGAAGATCAGCACCTACAACACCCAGGCAATTCTCTACATCCTCAACGGATTGCAGACCAGCCACCCCGACGTCGACATCGACTCCTACCTCACCGACAGCGGCCGGCACTGGTTCATCCGTGCCCAGCAGATCTGCCAACGTCAGTTCCACGGCGAACTCGCCGCGGCGAATGGCGTCATCGGTGACCTGCTGGCTCGCCCCCTCCGCGACCTACCGGAAGGCCTTCTCCGCAACTACCTCGCGTTGCCTGAAACCGGCTTCGACAAACCGGTATTCATCGGTCAGGGTCTTCGTGACACCAACATCATCACCCCGAACACGCTGCGCTATGCCGCGACCCTGACCGCCGCGGGTCAACCGGTGAGGCTACATACCTACCCGACCGATCACTCCGCGACGGTCAATGCGTCCTTGGTCGACTCCGTCCCCTTCGTCGCCGCCGCGGTTTCCTGACCATCGGCATGAAACCTTCACCGCGGCATGGATATAGCGATGCCATCCGCGGGTGAGGGGGCCGCTGATCGGCGGGCCGTGGCCGACACCACGGCCCGCCGATTCGTCAGTTGTCCGCGGCGGCCCGGCCTGCGGCGCGCCCGGAGAAAATGCACCCGCCGAGGAAGGTGCCCTCCAGAGCGTTGTAGCCGTGCAGTCCGCCGCCGCCGAACCCGGCGGCCTCTCCGGCCGCGTAGAGGCCCGGGATCGGGGTGCCGTCGGCGCCGAGGGCGCGGGATTCGAGGTCGGTCTGGATGCCGCCGAGGGATTTGCGGGTCAGGACATGGAGTTTCACGCCGATGAGCGGACCGGCGGCCGGATCGAGGATGCGGTGTGGTGCGGCGGTACGGGTGATTCGGTCGCCCAGGTAGCGGCGGGAATTGTGAATGCCCTGGAGTTGGGCGTCTTTGCTGAAAGCGTTGTCCACCTGCAGGTCTCGGGCGGCGATCTGCTCACGGAGGCCGTGCGTGGTGAGCAGGGGCTCTTCGGTGAGCGCGTTCATCTTCGCGACGAGGTCGTCGAGGGTATCGGCGACGACCCAATCGGCGCCGTGTTCCATGAACGCCGACACCGGTGCGGGGGCACCTTTGCCGAAGACGCGTTCGCGGATCATGCCGACCCGGTTCTTCGCGGTGATGTCGGGATTCTGCTCGGAACCGGAGAGAGCGAACTCCTTGGCGACGATGCGCTGGGTGGTGACGAACCAGGAGTGGTCGTGCGGGGCGAGTTCGGGGGTGGTGCGCAGATAGCGCAAGGTGCCCAGGGTGTCGTAGCCGGGAAGATATGGCGCGGGTAGGCGCCGTCCGAGGGCGTCGAACCACATCGAGGAGGGGCCGGGCAGGATGCGGATGGCATGGCTGGGCCAGAGCGGATCCCAATTCTGGATGCCCTCGGTGTAGTGCCACATGCGGTCGCGGTTGACCAGGCGGACACCCGCGTCGGCGGCGATATCGAGCATCCGGCCGTCGACGTAGGCGGGGACGCCGGTGATCATGGTCGCCGGTGGTGTGCCCATCTGTTCGGGCCAGTGGCGGCGCACGAGGTCATGATCGCCGCCGATCCCGCCGGTGGCGAGAACGACTGCGTCGGCGGATATTTCGAACTCTCCGACCACGTCACGGTTGGACGGTGCGCCGCGTTCGGCCTCGTCGTCGGCCAGGATCGCCCCGCGCACGCCGGTGACGGCGCCGTCGGTGAAGACCAGGCCGTCGACGCGATGCCGGTGCTGGAAGATCACCTGACCCGTCTCTTCGGCGCGCAACGCCGACGCGGTGAACGGCGCGACGACGCCGGTGCCGGTGCCCCACGCGACGTGGAATCGAGGCACCGAGTTTCCGTGACCGTCGGCACGCAGGTCACCGCGCTCGGCCCACCCGACCGTCGGTACGAAGCTGATACCGAATTCGGTGAGGTAGGACCGCTTCTCACCCGCGGCGAACTCGACATAGGCACGGGCCCAACGCTGTGCCCAACTGTCCTCGTCGGACAGGCGATCGAACCCGGCGCTGCCCGACCAGTCGTTCCAGGCCAGATCGAGTGAGTCGTGGATGCCCAGCCGGCGCTGTTCCGGACTGTCGACCAGGAAGATCCCGCCGAAGGACCAGAACGCCTGCCCGCCGAGATTGGCGGCGTTCTCCTGATCGACGACGATCACGCGCTTGCCCCTGCGGGTCAGCTCGTGGGTCGCGACCAGACCGGCCAAGCCTGCTCCGACAACGATGACATCGGCATCCATTCGGATCACCTCTACTTCCACTCGCCAGCACGATGAATACGTGCATGTATCCGATACATTATCGAATCTAATGCACATCTGTATTGTGTTGGTCTGTGAACGCCTCAGCAGAGACCACGGCTTCCCCGCCCCGCGTCACCCGTCGCCGAGCCGAGACGCGGGCGCGCCTGTTGGACGCGGCGTTCGCGGTGTTCGCGGAGAAGGGCTTCGGCCTGGTCCGTATCGAAGACGTGTGCGCTGCGGCCGGATACACGCGCGGCGCGTTCTACTCCCAGTTCGACAGCCTGGAAGAGTTGTTCTTCGTTCTCTACGACCAGCGCGCGAGCCTGATCACGGAGCAGGTGCGCGCGGCGCTCGCGTCGATCGAGAAGCCGTCGGACCTGTCGGCCTTCGCCGACAGGCTTTCGGCCACCTTGCTTCTCGACCGCGATTGGCTGCTGGTGAAAACCGACTTCCTCACCCACGCCGCCCGCCGTCCCGAGATCGCGACGAAACTCTTGGCCCACCGTGCTCAGCTGCGGAGCATGATCGAGGGCACGTTGACGAACAGTCAGCTCGGGCTGCCCAGGGAAATGGGGTCGGTCGGTGAGGCTGCCCGCGCGGTCGTCGCCGCATACGACGGTGTCACCGTCCAGCTTTTGCTCGACAACGATCCGGCCGCCGCCCGCGAATGGCTGGCCGGGCTGATCGGCCGGCTCGGGCTCACCACGTCCCGATCCTGACCTGGGCGGCGGTCGAGTCCGTGACGGAGTCGGTTTATGTCCTGGGGGCGCCGGTCAATGGCGACAGTTGGATGCGGACCTGAGCTGAACTGCGCACGTGGCGAACTGATGCGCGCGGCAGCTGACGTCTACCCGGTGGGCTGCGGGGGAGGAGTGAGATCGCGCGGCGGCGGCATCGGCCGACGGGGCGGGCGAATGATGACGCCTGGCCAGGAAACGCCGCGAACTCCATCGGGGCCGCGCGCGACGCGGATTCCTTCGGCGGTGATCCGAGGGCGGTAGATGGTTGCGCGGTGACCGAATGCCGGGTCGCGATCGATGGAGTTGAACAGCCCCATCCTCGTCAGCCACAGCGACGCGCGAACTACCTCGTCCTCGGTCAGCGATTCTCCCGGCCAACAGACCGACGCCCCGACGACGAAGGCACCAAGGACCGGCACCGGGTTGTCGAGGACATCTTCGTTGTGCGCCCATTTCAGCACTGCCTCACGCACCGCCCATTGCCGGTCGGAGCAGCCCGGTGTCGTTCGCGCGGCACTGTCCATCCGCAGCATCGCAGGCTTTTCCATCACGTCACTCCCTGTTTCCGAACCGAACGGCCCGTGTCATCACGGCCCGCCCATATCGCTGAGCCGACGGGCCCGGCCGGTTCACCGGCCGGGCCCGAATACGCGAGCTGTCAGTCCTGCTCGGCGGCGCGCTGACGTGCTTCATTGACCGATGCCTCGCGCCGTGCCTTCTCGGCTTCGGCTTCCTTCTCCGCGACCTCGCGCTGCGACTCGGCCTTGTCCTGCTGCGCACGGCCTTCGCGCAGCAAGGAGTCGTCGCCCACCACGGCACCCGCGACTTCCTTGGCTTTGCCCTTCACACCCTCGACGACGCCCTTGACTCCGGCCTCTACTCCACTGTCGTTCTCAGACACGACTGTCCCTTCGATCGGCCCAACGTTCCCCGTGTGACGCGAGCGCAACCCGGGGTGTGCAGCTCCATTGCTGACGTTTACAAGATAAACATATATCCGTTTACCTTGTAAACCACTGTGTCGAAATCTGCCGGGCGGGGTGCGTTGAAATCGGCCGGAACATCCCGGTACCCTGGGGTTATGGCGGCGTGGTGGAGTACCAGGGCCGGAAGATTTTGACAGGAGCTCTGCCCTGAGCGAGGACACGATCGACTCGGGCGCCGAGCTGCGCGACAACGGTTCACGGGACGGGGACGCTCGACGCGCCCCGCGCCTGGACCGGGTCCTGATCCTGGAATCAGCGATTGCGCTGATCGACCAGGAAGGCCTGGGGCATCTCACGATGCGCCGTCTGGGCTCGTGGCTGGGCGTCGAAGCCATGGCCCTGTATCGGTACGTTTCCGGGCGTGACGACCTGCTGGCCGGTGTGGTAGATCACCTCGTCGACCAGCTCTACGAGCAGAACCTGATGGAGCCCGACGAAGAGGGCGGCAGCTGGCAGGGGTATCTGCAGCGCCTCGCGCACGGCGTGCGCCGCGTCGCGATCGAGCACCCCGAGGTCTTCCCGTTGATGGCCTCGAGCCCACCGCAGGCGCCCTGGTTGTGCCCGCCGCTGCGCAGTCTGAACTGGATGGAATCCTTCCTCGAAACCATGCTCCACTATGGCTTCGACGATCGTCAGGCAGTCCAAATCTATCGGTCTTTCGCGACGTTCCTGCTCGGCCACCTCCTCCTCGAGGTAGCAACCAGGGGGGTCGAATTGAGCCCGATCACCACCGCCGAGCCCGGCCAGCACGAATCATCGGAGCTGGCCGACTACCCCCACGTCTATCGCCTGCAGAGCCACCTGGCAGCCAACCGCTCGGCCGATGAATTCGAAGAATCTCTCGAGGTATTGCTCGATCGGCTCGAAGGGATGCGCCGCGCTCGACAACGCCCGTGAGCGGTGGTTCGACATGTCGTGGCCGCTGTCGGATCGGTATGAATCAGTGGCTCCGGCGCAGGACAGCCTCGTAGAAGCGAATCCCCTGTTCGAGCGCGTCGACGGTGAGACGCTCGTCGGTGGCGTGGATGAGGCCCCGTGCTTCGGCGTCGAGCTCGAAAGGGTAGAAGCGGTAGACATAGTCGCTGATATTGGCGAGGTGGCGCGCGTCGCTGGCGCCGACAACGAGAAACGGTGATGTCACCGTGCCGGGAAATGTTTCGGCTACAGCCAGTTCGACCCGTTCGAACGCGGGACCTTCGGTGGGAGAGATCGGGGTCGGTTCGGAGGAATTGAGAATATCGAGCCGGACTTCGGGGTCGTTGATCAGCTTGCGGACGCGTTCGACGGTTCCGGCGACGGTTTCCCCGGTGAGGATGCGAATATTCAGTACCGCGCGCGCTGATTCGGCCATGACATTGGTGCCCTTGCTGCCTTCGAGCACCGTGGGCACCGCGGTGGTGCGGATCATCGCGTTCATCAGCGCACCGGAACGGGTCATGAAGGTGGTGGTCAGCCACTGCAGCCTGTCGGCTCGTGCGAGCACCGCGCCGAGTGGGCCACCGGAGTGTGCGCCGATGATGGCGAGCATCTGCCTGATCGGCGGCGTGAGCTGGGGCGGAAAGGTGAAGTTGTCCAGCTTTACCAGGGCACGTGCGATGCGGGTGGTCGCCGGATGCTTACCGGGCATGGAGGCGTGGCCGCCGGGGTCTACCGCGGACAGTTGGAGGTCGAGCATGCCTTTTTCGGCAGTGCCGACCGCGGCGATCTTCTCCTTGATCGGGAACAGGTCCCCCGCCACGCCGCCGCCCTCGTCGATGACCAGGCCGGGCACAATGTGCTGTCGGCGGAAGTACTCCACCACGGTGGGGACGCCGTCGCCGGCGACTTCCTCGTTGTGCCCGAACAGCAGATAGACGTCGCGATCGGGTGTGAACGCCTGGGCGAGAAGGTCTTCGACGGCTTCGCAGATGCAGACAAGCGGGCCTTTGTCGTCGATGGCGCCGCGGCCCCAGATCGCGCCGTTCGCGACGGTGCCCGCGAACGGCGGGTGCGTCCAACCGTCCGGATCGCCGGGGGAGACGACGTCTTGGTGCGCCATGAGCACGATCGGGTCCGCGGTGGACCCGGTGTCCCAGTGGTAGACCAGCGTGTGGTCGGCGAAGATCTGCTTGCGCAATTTTGTGGCAATCAGTGGGTACAGGGTGTCGAGTGTCTCGCGGAATGTCACGAATTGGGCCCAGTCGGTGTCCTTCTCGTCCTGGGTGGTGACCGTCGGGATCTGTAGCAAGGTGGCGAACCGCATTACCGCGCGGTCGATGTCGATGGTGCCTTCCGGCATACCGATGTCCTCTCCCGAGAATATGCACCCTCTGTGTGTCTATCCCGGCTCCGAGCCTATACCTCGACATTGTGCACAACCGCTGTTCCGCGGCGACCGACGGCGATATCGCCGGGTTCTGGCGGTGCGTGGGGTCGACCTCTTCCCTTGGTTCGGGAGGCGGAGCTACCGTAAATAGATGACCGAATCTGCTGACGTCATCGTCGTCGGAGCCGGACTCGCCGGATTGGTCGCCACGGCTGAGTTGGTCGACGCCGGCAAACGGGTGCTCGTCGTCGAGCAGGAGAATATCAACAATGTGGGCGGCCAAGCATTCTGGTCATTCGGCGGACTGTTCCTGGTGAACAGTCCGGAGCAGCGCAGGGTCGGCATCAAAGACTCATATGACCTCGCGATCCAGGACTGGATAGGCAATGCCGGATTCGACCGCGAGCGCGAGGACAAATGGCCACGCGCATGGGCGCAAGCCTTTGTCGAATTCGCCGCCGGTGAAATGCGCGGTTGGTTGGCCGAGCGCGGCTGGAAGGCGTTTCCGGTCGTTGCCTGGGCGGAACGGGGTGGCTACGGCGCGTACGGGCCGGGCAACTCGGTGCCCCGTTTCCATATCACCTGGGGAACCGGGCCACGGATCGTCGAGATCATCGAGTCTCGGGTTCGGGCCGGCGTCGACCAGGGGTTGGTGGAATACCGGTTTCGACACCAGGTCGACGAACTCGTCGTCACCGGCGGCACGGTCAGCGGTGTGCGTGGCACCGTCCTCGAGCCCTCGGACGCGGCGCGAGGCGTCGAGTCGTCGCGGAAAGCGGTGGGCGAGTTCGAGTTCAGCGCGCAGGCCGTGATCGTCACCTCCGGCGGTATCGGGCACAACCGCGAGCTGATCCGGCAGAATTGGCCCACGCGCATGGGCCGCGCGCCCGAGCACATGCTGGCCGGCGTTCCTGCCCATGTGGACGGTCGGATGCTGGCGATCTCGGAGTCCGCGGGCGCGAGCGTGATCAACCGGGACCGGATGTGGCACTACACCGAGGGCATCATCAACTACGACCCGGTGTGGCCCAACCATGGCATCCGCATCGGTCCGGGACCGTCATCGCTGTGGCTGGACGCGACCGGAAAGCGGCTCCCCCCACCGCTGTTCCCCGGCTTCGACACGCTCGGCACGATGCAGTACATCAACCGGACCGGATTCGACTACACCTGGCTGGTCCTGGACCAGAAGATCATCGAGAAGGAGTTCGCGCTGTCCGGTCAGGAACAGAACCCTGACCTGACCGGCCGCAACATCAGGTTGTTGCTGGAACGGGTGAAGAAGGGGGCGCCGGGTCCGGTCGAGGTGTTCAAGCGCAGGGGTGCCGATTTCGTGGTCGAGGACACCCTGGACGACCTGGTGCGACGGATGAATGAGCTGGCAGGCGACAACGTGCTCGATGTGGCGAGTGTGAAGCGTGAGGTGACCTCGCGGGATCGCGAGTTCGGCAACGCGTTCAACAAGGACCTCCAGATCGCGGCGATCCGTGCCGCGCGTGCCTACCTGCCCGACAGAATCACGCGAGTGGCCGCACCACACAAGCTGCTCGATCCCAAGGCAGGCCCGCTGATCGCCGTCCGGTTGCATCTGCTCACCCGAAAGACGCTGGGCGGCTTGGAGACAGACCTCTCGTCGCGAGTGCTGGGGCCGGACGCAGCGGTGGTCGAGGGCCTGTACGCCGCTGGTGAGGTCGCGGGGTTCGGCGGTGGCGGAGTGCACGGGTATCGCGCGTTGGAGGGCACTTTCCTGGGCGGATGCATCTTCTCCGGGCGTGCCGCAGGCCGGGCGGTTGCTGGTCGGCTGTGAGGCCACCTGGCGCGGCAAGAACTCGTCTCGGCCCTGCGCCGAGGCGAGTTGGAGCTGTCGGCAATTGCAGGGCTTCTCGCCGGGTCCGCTGACCGCCACGATCCGCCCAGCTCAGCAGGGCGAATCAACTCGGACCGGTAGGCGGTTGAGGTACGCCGCATCCGAAAAGTCTACCCGTCGCGGCACACAGAGGAGACCCGAAACTGCTGGCCGCCGACCGACAGCGGACAGAACCTTGAATTGAGGTGGCTGGCAGCGCAGTGTGCGAAACGGTTGTTCCACAGGGGTTCACACCGGCCCGGGAACGCGCGGAAGCCGCCTGATCACGAAGTTGTCACGCCGAAGCAGGAGTCTGTGCACCGGTGTCGGCCTCATGACATAAGCTGTGGCCCCGGCACCGTGATGTCCGTGCCGTGTTCTGTGCTCGACGGAGATGCCCGCAGTTTCGATTTAGATCTGTCGGGTCGAACATCACGCTCTTCTGCTCACGTTCCGCTGACAAGCGGTGTTGCGCTCCATCCGTGGCGATTGTGCTGTTCGGTTCGATAGCTGCCCTGGACGGATCACCTCGCACTAAGGATCGGTATGAAGAGCGGAAAACGCGCGTGGATTGCAGCACTCACGGGAACCCTGGTGGTCGTTGCCGCCGGGGTCGTGGCCACACCGACGGTAGGGGCCCAGCCGCCGCAGTTGAAGGTGGCGGGGGGTGACATCGTCCGTGCCGATGGTTCGGCGACGGCGGTCACGATTCCCGGCCCGGGCGGGCCGATACCGGCACGATCCACCCGCCTCGTCTACACCAGCAACGACACCCACGGCGCGCCGAAGACGGTGGTCGGCACCTATCTGGAGCCGACTCAGGCCTGGACCGGCCCCGGCCCGCGACCACTGGTGGCCTACGCGGGCGGCGCACAGGGGCAGAGTGCCGACTGCTCGCCGTCGGCGATGCTGGGGCAGGTGATCCGGTACCAGCCGCCTGCCGACGTGGTGTTCGAATACGACATCATCGCGATCTATCAAATCCTGGCGAGCGGGATGCCGGTGGTGATGACCGATTATCACGACTTCGCGGTACCGGGAGTGCACGACTTCCTCAACCGTAGGACGCAGGCGCACGCGGTGCTGGATTCCGCGCGCGCCACGCTGCGGCTGCCCGGTTCGGGGCTCGGCCCGGATTCACCGGTCATCATCTACGGCTACTCCCAGGGCGGGATGGCCTCCGCTGCCGCCGGCGAACTGCAGGCCGAGTACGCACCCGAACTCAACGTGCGCGGGGTGCACGTGGGCGGGCCGGTGGTGGGGCCGCAGGATTTCATCGTGCGCAGCGACGGTAACCCCGGCGTCGCGCCTGCGATCGCGTGGGTGCTCAACGGAATCGCCGCCGACTACCCCGACACACGCCCGGTACTCGACGCCGAGCTCAACGACACCGGTAAGGCGATCCTGCACGACTCCGTCGGCACGTGTGGGGGCGGTCTCTCCGAGACTTTCGTCCAGCCCCAGGACACGTCGCGGTGGACGACCAGCGGACGGCCGCTCACGGCCGTGATCGACGGTTCCCCCGAGTTGAAGAAGGCGTTCGACGAGCAGCGGCTCGGCGGGTCCGCTCCCGCGGCGCCGGTGCGCGTCTACTCGGCCAGGTACGACGACAAGGCCGCGTACCCCGCCGCGCGTGATCTGGTCGCGCGATGGTGTGGTGGTGGTGCGGCGGTACTGCTGGATGCGGACGACACGGTGCCCGCGATGTCGGGCGTCTTGGGCACCCACGATCTGGGCTTCTTCCCGTCGCTGACGAGCTCGCAGCCCTGGATGGTCGATCGCCTCGCCGGCGTGCCCGCTCCGGTGAACTGCGCGGCGCTGCCCTAGCCGCGCCGACCTCCATCGACCCTCGAGGCCACGCCAGTCGGCCGCATCGCCCCACTGTCAACTCCGGTGGCTGCGATGCGGTCAGGTGAGGATGCGGGTCGGGGGACCGGGAATTCGACGCCCATGAGTCCGGCCTCCGGGCCTTGGCTGCTCATCATGTGGCGTGCGGTGTGCTCGACGGCACCACCCAGTTCCCGCCGGGCGATCCTGAGCGGCTCGCGCGCAGCATGCGGATGGCGCGCAGTGCGTGGGGCGGTTCGCTTCCGAATCTTGCGGATCCGCCGAGGTAATGAGTGACCAGGTCGGGGGCGGAGTGGTCTTCGAGGCTGGTGAAGCCGAGGGCTCGCAGCTGTGCGGCAATATCGTCGGGCGTGAAGTAGCTGTATACGGGTTCGCCGACGTCGGCGAGTCGATCAGCACGTGCCTGCTGGTGCGCACTGTCTTCGTCGGTGTTCGCGGGCTGTAGGTAGTCGAAGACCACCTCGACCGGCTGGGCCTGACCGGCTATGTATTCGAGAGTGGTGTGGGCGGCGTTCGGAGTCAGATAGAAGACGACGCCGAGCCACACGAATACGGCCGGTTCCGTCCGGGTGAATCCGGTGGATGCCAATCCTGCTGCCAGTGTTTGTGTTTCGAAATCGACCGGCACAAAGGCCAATGTCTCAGGGCGGTCGATTCCGGCGGCGGTCAGACGTTCGCGTTTCCACGCTTGGGTGGCGGGGTGGTCGACCTCGAAGACACGCAAGTCCGGAAACGGATTGCGATAGGCGAACGTGTCCAGGCCTGCGCCGAGGACAACGACCTGCCGCACACCCGCGGCGACGGCCGCGGCCACGACGTCCTCGGCGAAGCGCGCGCGTGTGGCGAAGAACAGCCGACGGGGCCGATCGCTGGCCCCGTCACCGAGGTGATCGGTTGTGGGCGTGCCCAATTCGGCCAGTTCCTCGGCGGTGACGCCGAGCAGACGTGCCGCCAGAGGATCGGTGAAGATCAGCGGTCGGTCAACGACCTGGTGATAGGCGCGGGCGTAGGCGGTGATGAGCGCTGTCCGACTGGGTCCGTCGTTGTCCATGTTCAAGAACCTACTTGCGAAGGCGGCACACGCTCTATGAACTCACTCACGCAATCCGTGACAGTTCATACTGATCCGCTGCGTGCACTGGATCCACCTGCCAGGCAAAGACGCAGCGGCCGACCTCCACACCGAGGCCGACCGCCGCGAAGTTCAGCCCGAGATTCGTTTCTCGAGACCATCCAGACGCAGATCAGGCAGACGCAGTTCGGACCGACTGCCAACAAAGCGGATGCTCAACACCTCGTCCGTGACAACGACTTCCGGCTCACCACCCGGTCCAGCCCGGCAGCGCTGGTCGGGTGGTCCCAGGTGGCTACAGACCTAATCCGGTGCGTAGGGTCGGCCAGGAACTGTGGAGTGCGTCTTGCCAGTACGGCCATGCGTGGGTGCCGAACAAGGTGTAGCGCACGGTCGGTTTGAGGCCGGCGGTGCGCATGATCTTTTCGACGGTGCGGGTGCAGTTGAGTGCGCCTTCCTCGAGGCTGATCGCGCCGAACAGGTCGATGGGGTAGGAGAAGCTCGGGTCGAAGTCGACGTCGGCGGGGCCTGGGGTGCCGCTGCCGACCGACATGTAGATGGTGGTATCGCGGAGCGCGTCGAGGTGTTCGGTCGGGTCGTGGGCTGCCCATCCCGGGTCCAGCGATCCGCCCCACATGTTGTCGGGGTTGCCACCCCGGTTGTGGACGGTGGCGCGCACCATCGGTTGTCCGACGCCTGAGGTGAGCAGGCAGCCGCTGTAGACGCCGACGGCTCGGTAGAGTCCGGGGTTGCGGAAGGCCAGGGTGGCTGCCGCGTGGCCGCCCATCGACAGTCCCGCGACCGCGTTCTTGCCGTTGCCCCTCAGTTCTCGGTCGATCAGCGGTGGTAGTTCGTGGGTGAGGAAGGTTTCCCAGCGGTTGTGTCCGAGGACGGTGTCGTCGTCGAGCCAATCGGTGTAAAAGGTGCCGCCGCCGCCGATCGGCATGACCACGTTGACGTTCTTGTCGGCGAAGAAGCGGGTGGCGTCGGTGCGCAGGGTCCAGGTGCTCTGAGTTTGATTGTTGTCGGCGCCGGTGCCGTCGAGCAGGTACAGCGTCGGGCGTGGGGCTGTGCCGGTGGGGTGCAGGATGTCGAGTCCGACGACGCGGCCCATGGCGGGGGAGAAGACGTAGAGCTGCTCCCAGCGTTCGCTGCGGGTGATGCGATGATCCACTGTCGCGGTGGCCGCGGAGGCGACACCGGGTGCGGTGAGTGCGGCGACGATGCCGAGTGTGGTGACCAAGCCGAGTAGTCGGCGGTGCAGGGTGCGGAGTCGAGTTGGTGACGCTGTCATCAGGTCCTCCCGGCCACGGTCGGTTGCCGGGCCACAAGGCTAACCGGTGAAATCTCGAATCTTGTTACGGTAGAACAGGTTCCGGTGCTTCGTCGTGTTCTCGGCGACGTCGAATGGGATGCGCATCGTCACGTCTTCCGGCCGATCGGCGGTGTCGGTGCGGCTCATGGGCTCGCCGGTGATATCGGGGTGGTGGCGAGGCGGACGATCAGGTCGACTGTGAAGTCGAACTCGCGATCGCGGTCGAATCGGGCGAGAAACGGTGCGGCGAGTCCGATCTGCGGCAGTCCCGATCCTTCGAGCGTGGACTGACGCTCGGCGATTTGGGTGGGGTCTTCCGACCCGAACGTCGGTCCGGCTGCGGCCTCGCGCAGCAATGTTCCGATGAGCGTTGCCAGCAGCGTGCGCATGAGATGGACCGCCTCCTCGGGGCTGCGGCCCGTGCGTCGTAGCACGGTAAGGATTCCTTCGACGGGGGCAAGGCCGACTGTCGAGGAGAGTTGGCGGGTCAGCACCAGCGTCGCGGCCTGGGGGTGGGCGAGGGTGATTCGGCGGAATTCGTTGGCCCACGCGCGTACATCGCGCTCGATCGAGTCGGTCGCGTCCGGCGGGCGTAGTTGTTCGAGTACATGCTCGGCGACAGCGTCGAGCAGATCGCCTTTGTCCTCGACGTAGTGGTAGAGGCTTTTGGCGTCGACCCCCAGGACCCGGCTGACCGACCGCATGCTGACGGCGTCTGTGCCCTCGGCGTCGATGACCGAGAGCGCGGCCTCGCGGATCGCGGTGCGTGAAAGCTGGGCCTGAGTCTTCGGCGGACGGCCTCGTCGGGGCTGTCGCAGGCCTGTTGTCGCGTCGGTCATGGCGTTCATTAAACCCACTCTTGCATATTTCCACGGTGTGGGTTTAATCTGTCATTAATCCCACACCGTGGAATTAATGACGTGAGGTGAAATCGATGCGGATGCCCTGGCATCAAGGCGATGTGCTGGATCTGGCGAGTGTTGGTGTGCGGGTCGACAGCCTGACCGACCTCTCGGCGATCTCTGGTGGTCCGGGTGCCCGGCTCACCGCGATCCGGGCCCAGGCGGTGGCGTTCAGGCAAGAGTTCCTCGGAACCGGCACTCCCGACAGCGTCACGACCTGTGACCTGATCACCCTGCCGTATCCGACACGGTTCGGCTTGTTCCGCGCGTCCCGCGCGATAGCGCCGTTCCTCGCGATCACCAACCGGATGTTGGTCATCAGGTGGCGTGAGAGCGACGGGACGCCACGGGTGCTGCTCTTCGAGCCCAGCGATGTCGAACTCGGCCGCTACACGCCGTACTTCGACAAGCTCGTCGAACGGACCCCCGACATGGTGTCGAAACGGATGGTGACCGAACACGGCACTGTGGTCGAGCACCTGTCCCGCCTCGGAATCGATCCGGCCGAGGTCGATTACCTGATGTTCGACCACCTGCATACCCAGGACCTGCGCCGCTGGATCGGCACCACCACTCACCAGGCCGACCTCGGCGAGCAACCGAAACCCGTTTTCCCGCGCGCGAAGGTCATCGTGCAGCGTGACGAACTGGCCGCGATGGCGGATCTGCACCCGATACAGCGCCCGTGGTACCAGCCCGGGGCCTACCGCGATGTGTCGCCGGAGTCGTTCCTGCCCATCGACGGGTCGGTGGTGCTCGGTCCCGGCGTCGCGGTGGTGAAAACCCCCGGCCACGTCTTCGGTAACCAGAGCTTGGTGCTCCATACCTCCACCGGGGTCTGGGTCAGCAGTGAGAACGTCATCGCTGCGGAATGCCTCACCCCGGAGTTCTCCCGGATGCCCGGGATCGCGCGTTGGGCGCGGGAGTGGGGACAGGAGATCGTGCTCAATGCCAACACCATCGAAACCACTGTCGATCAATACAACTCGATCATCTTGGAGAAGACGCTGGCCGATCGAAGCCAACGTGATTCCCGCTTCGTGCAGTTCTTCCCGTCGAGCGAGCTGACAGCGGCGTGGACCAATCCTGGTACCTCACCGACATTCACCCACGGTGCGATCACGCACCGGTGACCTCAGGGCCAACCAGCCATTCCACAATGCTGTGAAAGGAATCCCGCACATGCGTGCACTCATCGGCGGCGCCGGACCCCACTGGCAGCTGCGCGATATCGATACTCCGCACCAACTCGGTGCGGTCCGCATTCAGGTGATGGCCGCCGGGCTGAACCGCGCCGACCTCTACGCCCTGGAAGGTACCTACTCTGCCAACTCCCAGCAGGCGGGTGAATTCACCGCGGGCATGGAAGTAGCGGGCATTGTGGAGACGTCGAGTCCGCTCGCGCCACATCTGTGCGCGGGGACTCGGGTCATGGGGATCACGATCGGCGGCTTCGCCGACTACGCGCTGTGTGATCCACGGTTACTCGTGCCCATCCCCGAGGGGCTGAGCTTCGAGGAGGCCGCGTCCCTGCCGATCGTGCTGATCACCGAACACGACGCGCTGGTCAGTCAGGCGGGTTTCGTCGCGGGCAACAGCGTGCTGATCGTCGGTGGGACCAGCTCGATCGGGCTGGTCGGCATTCAACTCGCCAAAGCACTCGGCGCGAGCACCGTCATCGCGACAACCACCAGCGCGGACAAGCGAGACGCACTCACCGCCGCGGGCGCGGACCTCGCTGTCGATACCACTGGTGAGGATCTCGCGGCAGCGGTGGCGTCCGCGACGAACGGCAACGGCGTCGATATCACCCTCGACCATGTCGGCGGTGAACTCTTCGCGCAGCTGCCCGCTGCCACCGCGATCGGCGGCGCCATCGTCAGTATCGGCCGACTTGCCGGCGCCACGACCACCCTCGATCTGGACACGATCGCTTTCCGTCGCCAGCGACTGCTCGGCACTACCTTCAGCATCCGCACCCGTGCCGAGCTGGCCGAGGTAGTCGCCGCGCTGACCTCGCAGGTCCTTCCCGCGGTCGCCGCGGGAACGATCAGCCCACGCGTGGACGCCGTTTTCGCCCCCGAACAAGCCGAGCACGCGGCCGAGCGGCTCCGGCGGAACTCGGCGGTCGGCAAGATCATCTTGTCCTTCGCCGACGCGCATACCGGGCCCGCTCCGGCACCGTCACCGCGGGCCAACATGTTCGGCACCATTCGCCAGATCGGTTATGTCGTCCGTGATCTCGAGTCGTCGCTGCGCGGATTCATCGACAGCGGAATCGGGCCCTGGTTCCATCTGCGCGGCCTGCGGCCGGGGAACTTCACCTATCGCGGTGAGCCGTCGGGCATGGTGATGGATGTCGCGGTCGCCAACAGCGGCGACATCCAGCTCGAGCTCATTCAGCCCGTGAACGCGGAACCGTCGATGTACAAGGACTTTCTCGACGCCGGCCACGAAGGCGTGCAGCACATCGCCTACTGGGCGGAAAACTATCAGGAACTCTACGACCGAGCGCTGGCCGCCGGGTTCACTGTCGGACAGGAAGGCGAAATCGGCGGTCCGACAGGTCGATTCGCCTACCTGGAGACCGAACATCATCCCGGCACCGTCGTCGAGATCTCGGATCTGAGCGGATCGAAGAAGTTCGTCTTCGACCTGATCAAGGTCGCGGCGGCGAACTGGGACGGCACCCACCCGATCCAGGTCATCGATCCGGCCTTGCTCAGCGGCGATCCCGCGGCGATGGACGAGATGAAGGCAGCACTGGGCGGATGAAGGTCCATCACCTCAACTGCGGAACCATGCACCCACCCGCGACTCCCGGCGGGCTGGTCTGTCACGTGCTGCTGGTGGAAACACCGCGAGGGCTCGTGCTCGTGGATGCGGGCCTGGGGTTACAGGACTCCCGTTCTCCGGGGCCGAGGTTCGGTGCGGGCCGCTGGTACGTCCGACCCGTCTTCGACCCGGCCGAGGCCGCGATCACGCAGATCCAGAGGCTCGGCTTCGATCCCCACGATGTGCGCCACATCGTGCTCACCCACTTCGACGCCGACCATGCCGGCGGTTTAGCCGACTTCCCTTGGGCCCGGGTGCACCTCACCGCGGCAGAGGCCTTCGCTTCCCGGCATCCGCGCACGCTGATCGAACGCGGCCGCTACCTCCCCGCACAGCGCTCCCACCACCCGGTCCTCGTCGAGTACACACCGGCCGCGGGGGAGTCATGGCGCGGGTTCGCCGGTGCGGAAGAGCTCACCGGCATCTCACCCGGGATCGTGCTGATCAATCTCCCCGGCCACAGCCGGGGTCACGCGGTGGTGGCGGTCGACGCCGGTGATCGCTGGATTCTGCATGTCGGCGATTCCTTCTATCACCACGGCCAGCTCGATGGGTCCCGTTCCGCGCCAAGGGCTCTCACCGCGATGGAACGTGTCATCGCCGCCGACTGGACCAGGGTCAAGGCCAACCACGAACGTCTCGCCGAGCTGTGGACCGCCGCCGACCCCGACCTGCTCCTGATCAATGCCCACGATCCGTACCTACTCGATCGGGCACTGGAACGCCGCTGAATCCAGCTCGCCGGGCGCATGCCTCGGCGAACCCTTCGAACAGAAAGCGAGATCGCTATGAGCCGGATCTTCGGCAGTGTCACCCAAATGGGCTATGTCGTACGCGACATCAACGCAGAGATGCACCGATGGATCGCACAGGGCGTAGGCCCCTGGTTCTATGTCCACGACGTAGAGACCGACTACTTCACCTATCGCGGCAGCGATTCGCCGATGAAAATGAGCGTGGCGCTGGCCAATTCGGGTGACGTGCAGATCGAGCTGATCCAGCCACGCAACGACGCGCCGTCGCTCTACCGGGAATTCCTCGACTCCGGGCGCGAAGGCTTGCAGCACATCGCCTACTGGACCGACAACTACCAAGCGCTCTACGACAAGGCGCTGGCGCTGGGCTACGAGGTAGGCCACGAAGGGTCGATCGGCGGTGACCTCGGCCGCTTCGCCTACTTCGACACCGAGAAGACCTTCGGCCACATCATCGAAATCTCCGACATCAGCGGCCCCAAAGGCCAATTCTTCCGCTACATCCGGGAAGTCGCGCAGACCTGGGACGGCAGTGAACCCATCCGCGGCGAAGTCGACAAGCTCGCATGACCACAGAAGAGAACACCATGACGACCATCAACTTCCCCGACCCCGCGACCCTGCCCGACGCGCTCCGAGAAGCGCTGTCCACCCACACGGCCAACATCTATCGTATGGTCGCTCACTCACACGGCATGGGCCTGAGCTTTCTGACCATGGCAGACGCCATGCTGCAAACCAACTCTGTCCCTTTCCCGCTGCGCGAGCTGGCGATCTTGCGCGTCGGCCACGTCTACGCAGCGCCCTACGAACTGCACCACCACGAGAAGTTCGCGCGCGCGGTCGGGCTCAGCGAGGACGCGATCGCCGCTGCCGCCACCGGCGGCGGCGAAGGACTCCGATCCGAGGAAGCTGCCGTGCTCCGCTGGACGGATACGATCCTCGACCGGCACACGCTCGGCGCGGTGGCTCGGACCGAAGCGCTGGAACTGTTCAGCGTCACCGAACTAGCCGATTTCGTCCTCACCGTCGGGTTCTACCAACTCGTCTGCAACTTCCTCAACACCTTCGAGGTCACCACCGAGGGTGAAGCGTAGGCGCGGCGAGGGCCGAAATGACGATGCCCCGAGCTCGATCGAGTTCGGGGCATTCGGCCGCAGAGCCGTTGTGAAGGCGGGGACTGCTGTCACAGTGACAGATCAGTCTAGACCCCGGGAGCTGCTCGCTGAGTGTGAGAATCAGCGACGTCGATCGTGACAACTCTCCGCGCGCCCGCGTCAGCGCAGGATCTCCCCCCCCATGTCCGAAAATGGGGGTAGCTGTCTCAGTCAGTTGGCGGCATTCTGGATCGGATCGGATCGGATCGGATCTTTGGAAGGTATTTGGCCGTGAAGTCGGGGGCATCTTGTGCAGAGTAGGGCTGGCACTGCCTTTTTGGGCAGTGCGCCCGCGCCTTAGCTGTCTGGGTCAATGAGCGGGAAATCCTCGTGAACCGTTGACTCGGGGCTCGCAGGCGGTCTAGTATTCCTACTCACACGTAGTAATACTTCTACGTAGTCGTAGAAAATGGATTGGAAACCCTGCAATGGCAACAATTGCTTCCTTGCGTGAGTGGCTGTCGCTTCCCCCACTGACGCCCGCGGAGGACTACGGTTTCTTCGGCCCGGAGTCGGTCGCGTGGCAAGTCTGGAGTTACCCGACCAGTTTGACGATCGGCTTCCAGCGTGCGGTGGTGATCGAGGAGCTGGATCCGGCGCTGGTGGCCTCGGTGGACGCCACCCATGCGATCTACGACCGTCCTCGTACCCGATACGACCGCACGCTGCGATATTTCGCTATGGTGCTGTTCGCCGACAGCCGGTCGACCGCGCACGCGGCCGACATTCTGGTGAAGATCCACTCCAAGGGTATCGGCGTCGACCCCGTCACCAAGCAGTCCTACGACGCGAACAATCCGCAGTCGCAGCTGTGGATCCACCTGACGGCATGGCATTCCATCCTCGTCGCCTACGAGAAGTACGGTCCCGGCCGGCTCAGCGAGGCCGACGAACTGCAGTACTGGGCGGAGTGCGCGCGAGCGGCGGAACTACAGACTTGTGACCCGGCGGACGTGCCGCGCACCAGGGCCGGGATCAGCGAGTACTTCGAGCAGATGCGCCCGCAGCTGATCGGGTCCGACATCGCCCGCAAGGCGATGCGCCACCTGTTACAGGCGGAGGTGATGATGCCGGAGATCCCGCTCCTGGTCCGGCCGATGTTCAAGATCGTGTACGCCTTCCTGCGCCGGGGCACCCTGGCCACCATGCCGCGATGGATGCGGGAGATGGCCGGATTGCCGAAGGGCAGGCTGCTCGACGCGCTCGTCACGACGCCGATGAGCGTTGCCTTCACTCTGGTGAGTCTCAACGCGCGCCTGCAAATTCAGCTGCTGCGCTTGATCTCGCCGATGACGGTGGCGGTGGCGGGTCCAGTGCTGCTGAAGATTCCGCCCGCGAGTACGACCACGATGACCCCTCGGCAAGCGCAAGAGCTCTACGGCTACGACATTCCCGCGCTCGCCCATCAAGCGCTGCGGGACAAGCAGCGGGCCCGGGTCTTCGGCCGCGGGGAAGCGCCGGACGATCAGGGCCTGATCGAGTCCCAGGCCGTGCTCGGCGAGATCGCGTGAGGGGTGCGTTCTGATGATCAAAGAACTGCTGGGCTATCGGATCAGCCTTCGCCAGCTCATCTTCCTCGGCATCGCCTTCGGAGTGCCGTACTTCCTGATCGGGCTGTTCTGGCTGGGGGCCCACCATGAGCACCTCGACGATCTGCACGGCTTCGACAAGCTGTTCTCGGCGATCGGTGAGATCATCGCCTGGCCGCCGTTGGTGATCTCCGATATCCAGCTACGCTGACGCCGGTCAGTCGGGAAGTGTCTCCGTGTTGTCGGCCTGCCAGGCCGAGACCACCGATCCGCCGGACGGGATGATCCGAGTTCCCTTGTCGTCCTTGGGCAAGGTTCGAGTCAGTGCCCGCACCGCGGGCCGAAGTGCTTGGGGAGAAGCGAGTTCTGGATTCGACAAGACCAGCCGGCCGAGCGATTCGATGAACCCGAGCATGACGCGACTGGCCAGTTCGACGTCCACGTCCTTGGGGCCACCGCGCCGCGCGATGCCCGTCTCGAGCAGTTGGGCGCAGCGTGCGATGACCTTCTCCCTGGCATCGGCGAGCAGTCCGCGATAAGAGGCAGGGGCTCCGTCGGCGGGCATGAGGATCAACCGCCAGCGAACCGGATCGTCCTGGACCGCGGTGAGGAAGGCGATGACCGCTTCCTCGTACTCCACGTCCGGGTCGGAATCGTCGAAATCCGCTGGTAATGCCTCGAGGACCTGCGCGATTCCCCTGGTGTGTTCGCGCCGCAACAGCGCGTCGAGCAACTGGGGCGCGGTGGGGTAGATCGCATACAGCACGGGTTTGGCGACGCCGGCTTGTTTGGCCACCGCTTGCATCGTGAGCTCGGCCAATCCGTCACGACCGGTGACTTCGCGGGCCGCGTCCAGCAGCTGCTCGCGGCGTTCCTCCGGCGGTAGTCGCGGGCCGTTGCGACGCCGCGGCCGGGCAGGTTGCGGCGGGGCGATCCGCCAGACGCCGTCGGTGCCCTCTTCGATGCTCATCAGGAAATGATCCCCCAAAGCTCTGGTGCCGCGTGAGCGGCGCTGTTAGTGTCCACATATCTACTTTAGCGTAGTAATTCATAACTACGGCAACGTAGAAAACTTCCGGGGAATCCAGGCGTCGCACCGAGCTCGTGCCTCGGAGCCGCGCCGGCAACAAATCGGTCCGACCCATCAGCAACCGGCGAGAGTGAACAATCGTGCAGCAGCCGTCGACCAGGATTTCTGGTGAATTCGGTACCGGGACAACAGCTCCGCCAGGAGGCGGTGATGCCCGTGATCAGGTCGTCACCTTCGGGCTGACCTACTGGCGCGAACACCCGCAACGCGCCGTCGAGACGGCCGGGCGCCAGGTACTGATGACCGGCCGGGCACTCGCCGAATTGGTCCGCGCCCTGTTCACCCGGCGGTTTCCCACCACTGAATTCGTCAAGCAATGCGCGTTCATGGCCAGTGTGTCGGCGACACCGACACTGCTGGTCGCGATTCCCATCGCGGTGGTGGTGTCGATCCAGGTCGGCTCGCTCGTCAGCCAGGTCGGGGCGACCACCTTCATCGGCGCGGTCAACGGACTGGGAATCATCCGTCAGGGCGCCCCGCTCGTGACCTCGCTGATGATCGCCGGCGCGGTGGGGTCGGCGATCTGCGCGGATCTCGGTTCGCGCACCATCCGGGAGGAGATCGACGCCATGGTCGTGATGGGCGTCGATCCGGTCCGTCGCCTGGTCGCCCCCCGCCTCGCGGCGGCGGTCGTGGTCAGTACCTTGCTGTGCGGGCTGGTCGTGTTCGTCGGCTTCGCGACCGGCTATGTGTTCAATGTCTATATCCAGGACGGGACGCCGGGCTCGTACATCGGCACCTTCGCCTCGTTCGCGGTGGCCGGGGATCTGGTCGTCGCCATGGTCAAGGCCACGGTCTTCGGCGCGCTGGCGGCGATCATCGCCTGCGACACCGGGCTGCACACCCGCGGCGGACCGGCGGGCGTGGCCAACGCGGTGAACTCGGCGGTCGTCAACTCCGCGATCGTCCTGTTCGCGGCCAACATCATCCTCACGCAGCTCTACAACGCTGTGTTCCCGTCGAAGGTGCTCTGAGATGGCCTCGGGTTACGTGCCACCCCTGCTGCGTCCGGTGCGCCGGCTGCGCGCCGCCGCCGCAGCGCCCGCGACCGTTCCGGTGCGCCTCGGTCATCAAGGACTGGTGTTCCTTCAAGCAATCGCCGCGATTCCGTTCGTGCTCAAGCACTATCGGAAGGAGCTGCTGCGGCTGATCACCGATGTGAGCTTCGGCAACGGCTCCTTGATCGTCGGCGGCGGGGTGATCGGCGTCGTGGTGATCCTGTGCGGGTTCGGCGGAATCACCGTCGGCATGGAATCGCACACCGCGCTGAACCTGCTCACCATGAGCCCGCTCACCGGCGCGATCTCCGGATTCGCCACGACGCGGGAACTGGCACCGCTGCTGGCGACGCTGGCGTTCGGCGCCCAGGCCGGCTGCCGATTCACCGCGCAGCTGGGTTCGATGCGGATCTCCGAGGAGATCGACGCCCTGGAGTCGATCGCCATCCGGCCGCTGCCCTACCTGATCACCACGCGCATGCTGGCGGCCGTCGTCGCCATCGTGCCGCTCTACACCGCGGGCCTGGCCATCGCCTACATCGCGACGAGGTTCACCGTGGCCTTTCTCGGCGGGACGACGCTGGGCACCTACGACCACTACTTCCACCAGTTCCTCGACCCGGTGGACGTGGCCTACTCGATCCTCAAGATCATCGTCTTCGCCGCCGTGGCGACCTTCATCCAGTGCTACTACGGCTACACCGCGGCGGGCGGACCCGAAGGTGTCGGAGTCGCGTCCGGCCGGGCGATCCGGATGACCATCGTCACGGTCGTGTTCATCAATCTCCTGTTCTCCCTATCGATCTGGGGGATCGACCCAGGCATCAGGATCACGGGATAGGCCTCGATCATGATCATCGACCCCAGCGGGCGTGGCCCGAGCGCGCTGCGCCTCGGCCTGCTCGGCGTGCTCATCGGCGTGCTCATCGCCACCACCGTCTACCTGCTCGGACTGCGCTACAACGGCAAGTTCCTCGACACCGTCGAGGTGACCGCAGCCATGACCAGCACCGGCGACGGCGTCCCCGCGCGCGCCGACGTCACCTTCCGCGGCGTGCTGGTCGGCCAGGTCGCCCGCACCGACATCGCCGCCAGAGGTGAACGCCAGAACATGCTGTTGCGCATCGAACCGCCGATGGCCCAGCGCATTCCCGCCACGGTCACCGCCCGGGTGGTGCCGAACAACATCTTCGGCGTCACGGCGGTGGAACTCATCGACAACGGACCCTCGCCGGACCGGCTGCGCGACGGAGCGACCATCGCGCAGGACACCAGCGAGGTGGGCGCCCAGTTGCAGACGACCCTGACCACCCTGCGGACCGTGCTCGACGCCATCGACCCGATCCGGCTGGCCACTGTCCTGGGCACGCTCGCCGACGCGCTCGACCCCAGCTACCGGATGCCCGGCTCCACCATCGAACGACTCGACACCTGGACCACACAGGTCAGGGCGACGCCGGGGATCGGCGACCTGCTCGGCGACCTCGGCGCCGCGGCGTCGGCGGTCAACGAGTCGGCGCCGCAGCTGGTCGACACTCTCGTCGCGTCGGTGACCGCGGCGCGCACCCTCACCGAGAAGCGGGCGAACCTGATCGCGCTGCTGACCGCCGCCCGCGGCGCGGTCGGGGTCACCAACACCCTGTTCGAACGCAATCCGGAGGCGGGCCCGGAACTGGTCGGCGGGCTGCACGAGACCTTCGGCGCGCTGGCCGCCGACTCCGGCGCCATCGGCGCCGCGGTCGCCAACCTCAATACCGCGCTGAGCAGGCTGGCGACGGTCTTCAACTGGGGACCCGACCGGCAGATGCGCTGGGCCGTCGACGTGAGCTTCACGCCCTTCACCCAGTACACCGCCGCGGACTGCCCCCGTTACGGCAACCTCGCCGGGCCGCGATGCGGCGGCCCCTCGGTGCCGTATACCGCGCCGGAACAACATATTCCGACCCAGCTGCTGCCGCGGCGGCTGGAAGCGGCGGGCCCGCCTGCCGTCGTTCCCGGTCTCCCCGCGCTTCCGGCGATTCCCGGCCTGCCCGCGATTCCCGGCCTGACGGCCCCGGCCTCCGCGCCGGCGTCCCTGCAGGGCGTCGAGGCCATCGAGGCGCTCGTCGGGCGGCCGCCGAACGCCGCGCAGCTGGTGCTGCTCACGCCGGTCCTGGCCGACGGGGCAGTGCAGCTCACCTACTCCAACCCAGCGCCAGGGGGGAACTGACATGATGAAAACCCGCACCGCCGTGCTGATCCTGACGCTGTTCGTCGGACTGGCACTGGTCGCGAGCTACACCATCTTCTCGACCTTGCAGCGCGGGGTCAGCGGCGACACCGTCCGCTACACCGCGACATTCGGCAATGTCCTCGGGCTGCGCGTGGGCGACGACGTCCGGATGGCCGGAATCCGGGTCGGCCGCGTAGATTCCATCGAACTCGACGCGGATCGGCGCGCATCGGTGGTGCTGCGTGTGCAGTCGCGCCAGCAGCTCACCACCACGACCAAGGCGCTGATCCGCTATCAGAACCTGATCGGGCAGCGATATGTCGCGCTGGCCGCCGGAGACCGAGGCGGGGACCGGCTGCCACCGGACGGGGCGATTCCCTACGAGCGCACCGAATCGTCCTTCGACGTGTCCACGGTGCTGGCGGGATTCGAACCACTGTTCGCCACCCTGGAGCCCGACGACATCAACTCGTTGTCGCACACGCTGATTCAAGCGCTGCAAGGTGACGGAGTGTCGCTGAGCGCGCTGGTCACCCAGGCGGCGCAGCTCGCCAGTACCTTCCGCGACCGCGACGAGATCCTCGGCCAGGTGATCACCAATCTCGGTGGCGTGGTGGAGGGTCTGGCCCATCGCAGTGGCGAGCTGGAAACGCTGATCACCCAGACCCGCACGCTGACGGTCGACCTCTACGAGCAGGGCACAACGCTCGCGACCGCGGTCGACCAGGCGTCGGGGTCGACCAGGCAACTGGCCGATCTCATCACCCGGATCAGACCCGGACTCGCGCAGGCGCAACAGTCCGCGAACGAAGGCGTACGCCTGCTGATCTCCAACGGCGCACGACTCGACATCACCGCCGCCGAACTGCCCTTCGTCCTGGCGGGTCTCGCCCGGATCAGCGGCAACGGCACCTACATCAACTCCTACGTCTGCAGTCTGGATGTCTCGCTGTGGGGTGTGCTGCTTCCGCCCGGGATGTTCAACCAGATCGGTGGCAATTCCCATTCGGAGGTATGCCGGTAATGAACTCCCCCCGACCACCCGAGCTTCTTCGACCGCTGGTGTCCGTCGTGCAGCGAATGTGGCAGGCGATACCGAGCTATTCGGGCAATCGCCATTGGTGGCTCGGCCTCTGCGCGGGCGCGGCGGTGGTAGTCCTGCTGTTCGGTTCGAGCGCGCTCACCCAGTTCGACCTGGGCAATCGGACCGTGTACGCCGAGTTCGCTCAGACCGCCGGGCTCCGCCAAGGCGACAGTGTCGATATCGCGGGCATCGAAGTAGGCACGGTGAAGTCGACGCGGCTGGCGGGCGACCGGATCGAAGCCGCGCTCTCGATCGACAACGGCATCCGGATCGGCGACGACGCCAAGGCCGCGATCAAGATGTCGACGATCCTGGGCCGGATGCATGTCGAGCTCGATCCCGGCGCGCTCTCGGCGCCCGAAAGCCGCCGAATTCCCCTGGACCGGACCGAGGTTCCGTACAACCTGGCCAAGGTCGTCAACGACGGGAAATACACCCACTCCTTCGAGCACCTCGAACGAATGGACCCCGTGGCCTTGCGGGCCTCGCTGGACGCGCTCGCCCGGCAGATGGGGGACTCGCCGCAATTGACCGCGGCGGCACTGGATTCGGTGGGGTCGCTGGCCGCGGTCATCAGCGATCGCCGGGACGAGGTCGAGCAGCTGCTGCGCAATATCGACAAGGTCTCGAGCGTGGTGTCCGACAACCAGAACGCCGTGCTCGTGCTGTTGACCCGTGGCCAGGCCATCGGTGACGCGGTCGCCCGACGACAATCCTTGGTCACCCAGCTCCTGGACAGTATCGCCGCGGTCTCGAAGGACCTGCAGGCGATGGGCATCGACAACGGGGGACAGCTCGCACCGTTGATCGCCGATCTGAACACGATGTCGACGGGCCTGCAGAACAACAAAGCCAATCTGGACAACCTGTTCCAGATCATGCCGGTCACGCTCCGGCAGTTCAACAACACTCTCGGAAACGGCCCCTACGGGGAGATCTATCTGCCATGGATGTTTCCCGACAACTGGCTGTGTGCCGTTCAAGCCGTGGAAGGTTGCCGCTGATGCGCACGACATTCGTCCGGATGGCTGTTCTGGCCGCCGTCGCAGTCCTGTTGTCGGGCTGCTCGGCGCTGCCACACAGCCTGACCTCGCTGCCGGACCGGCTGCTCGGCACGGAGAAGACGATCACGGCGGATTTCGAGAATGTCGCCGGCCTGTACGTCGGCAACGAAGTCTCCGTTCTCGGGATGCCGGTGGGCCGGGTGACCGAGCTGGTCCCCAAGGGCGAGTACGTGCAGGTGCACATGGTCGTCGATCCCGAGGTCGACCTGCCCGCCGACGTGATCGCGGCGCTGGTCTCCCCGCAGATGATCACCAACCGCCACATCGAACTCACCCCCGCCTACACCGGCGGGCCCACCTTGCTCGACGGCAGCCACATTCCGTTCGCCCGCACCAGGACACCCGTCGAGCTGGACCGGATTCTCCGCAATTTCGACGACATCGGAAAGGCGCTGGCGGGCAACAACTCCGACGGTCCGATGGCGAGCCGGGTGCTGTTCCCGCTGCTCGACGGCAACGGTGACCGCATAAGGGAGACCCTGGACGCGCTCTCCGGCGCCTTCGAGGTGACCCTGGCCAACAAAGACCAGATCTCCAACGCGATCGTCCGGCTCAACGACGTCACCCAGATCCTCGCCGACAACGACACGACGGTCCGCGACTTCAGCGCCCGGCTCACCCAGCTGGTCACCCTGATGCGCGAGCAGTCCCCGGGGCTGCAGGCGGTGCTCACCCAGATCAACGACTTCGTCGCCAACACCAGCGCTGTCGTCGGGGAGAACAAGCAACCGCTGACCGACGCATTGCTGCGACTGATCACGATCACCGCCCAGATGCGCGACCACGCGCGAGGACTCACCGAGATCGTCGACATCGCCCCGCTGTTCCTCGGCAACCTGGGTAACGCGGTGAGTCCCGAAGCCCGGGCCGTTCGCCTTCACCTGCTGACGGACAAGAGCCTGCTCGACAACGAGCTGCTCTCGCTGTTCTGCCAGCGGGTCGAGCTACGGGCCGACGGCTGCCGAACCGGCAGGCTGCAGGACTTCGGCCCCGATTTCGGACTGTTCGCCGCGCTGCTGGGACTGACCCGATGAGCCGGCGTCTGTCCCTTGCTGCGGTGCTGGCGGTGGCGGCCTGCTCGGTGGCCGGCTGCACGGTGACCGTCGACTCCATGCCCTTGCCCAAGCCCGGTCTCGACGGCCCCACCTACACGGTGCGGGCGCTGTTCGACAACGCGCTGAACCTGCCCGATCGCGCGCACGTGAAGACCGGCGGCACCGACATCGGCGTCGTCACCGGCCTCGACACCACCGATTTCGTGGCGACGGTCGAGCTCGAGATCCGCGCGGACGTGCGCCTGCCGCGCGGATCGCGGGCCGAACTCCGTCAGCCGACACCGCTCGGCGACATCTACGTCGCCATCGTGCTGCCCGAACTCCGTTCCGGCACACCGATGCTGGCCGAGGGCGACGTCATCGACAAGGACCACACCTCGGCGGGCGCCTCGGTCGAGGAACTGATGATGTCGCTGTCGATGCTGCTCAACGGCGGTGCGCTCAGCCAGGTCGCCCGGATCACCAGCGAGTCGAACTCGATGTTCGCGGGACGCGGGCCCCAGCTCTCGCATCTGCTCACCGAACTGACCGCGACCCTGACCGCTCTCAACGAAAGGACCGGCCAGATCGACGCCGTTCTGCACGGTCTCGATGCGCTCAGCGCCACGCTCAACCAGCGCAGGGCCGAGCTCGGCCAGGCCGCGGATACCTTCCCGCCGCTGATCTCGGTGCTCACCGAGAACAACCGGGCGATCACCGAGCTCACCACCGAGGTCTCGACCACCCTCGGCGCGCTGGGCGAGTTCACCTCCACCAGCAGCGCCGACTTCGTCGGGCTCTTCGACAGCGTGCAGGCTCTGATGACCGGCTTCACCCAGATGGGCGACAACCTGGCGGGCGCGCTCGACCAGCTGCACGCGCTGAACCCGTCGCTGCTGGCCACCACCCAGGGCACCAGCCTCGCCGTCGCGGCGACGATCTCCTACCTCAGCGTCGGCGCCCTGACCGACCCGAACGGGAGCAGGCTACCCGACGGATCGGACCCCGGCGCCTTCGTCGGCAGTCTCGCGGAGGTCCTCGCGCGGGTCCTCGGCCGGTTGCAGGGTGGCGGGCGATGAACGAATACCCCCGTGGCGGTGTCCGCTACACCGTGGCGCTCGTCCTCACCTTCGGCATCTGGTTCGCCGGGGTGGCGCTCGAAGTCGCCGCCGAATTGCTGCTCCGGGCCGCGGCCTGGGCGAACCGGCACGTCAACGGCATCGCGGCCGCGGGCCTGGTCACGACGCTGCTGGTCAGCGGCGGATATCTGCTCGTCGATGTCGTCCGGGTCGATCCACTGCGGGACACCTTCACCGTGCGGGTGGAACTGGCCGGGTCCGGCGGGCTGCTCGAGCATTCCGATGTCACGTTCCGCGGCGTGCGCGTGGGCACGGTGCGGTCCTTGGAGCTGTCCGAGACCGGCGTCACCGCCGTCGCCGACATCGATGCCGGCTATCACGTTCCCGCGGGCGGCGCGGTGGTCGTGGCCCGGTTGTCGGCGGCGGGGGAGCAGTACCTCGATATCCGGCCCGATTCCAACGACGCCCCCTATCTGGCCGACGGCGCGGTCGTCGAGCTGGACCGGACCTCGACGCCGGTCACCATAGACGAGTTCCTCACCAATACAGCCGATTTCATCGGCGGCTTGAATCCGCAGCGGCTCAATGTCATCGTCGCCGAACTCGACAAGGCGCTGGCCGGCGGGCCGAACCAGCTGCGCACCGTGATCAGCGGGATCAGTCAGGCCATGGTGGGGATGACGGAGTTGCTTCCGCAAACCCGCAATCTCGTCGAGAAGCTGTCCGTCATCGCGGAGACGACCTCGCACGCCCAGCCGGACCTGCGCACTCTCGTCGAGGGGTCGGGAGTGTTGTTCGGGCAGTTCGCCGCCGCCGACCAGGAACTGCGGCGCCTGCTCGACCTCGGACCAGGACAGCTGGCGACGCTCGGCGGCGTGGTCGCCGAGACCACCGACCCGATCACGAACCTGGTGACCAACCTGCGCGCCATCACCCGGGCCGCCCGGCTGCGCACACCGGCGCTGACGGCGCTGTTCCCGGCCCTGCGATCGGGCACAGCCCTGCTCGGAGTTCCGGCGCACGACAACGCCTTCCACACGATGGTGGATATCTGGCCGCGACCGTTCTGCGAGTACGACACCATCCCGGTCTCGCCCGCCACCGTCTCCGACGGCAGCGTCCGGCTCTACAACTACTGCATCACCAGCGATCCCGCGCAGCAGGTCCGCGGGTCGGCGAACGCGCCACGACCCGATACGCCCGATAACACCGCCGGACCGCCGCCGGGCAGCACCGGCGACGAGCGATCCGTGCCGCTGCCCGGCCGTTGATTCCCCTGCTACCGAAAGGAACTCCATGACAGACACCGACGAATCGACAGCCCCCGCACCGCCGGAATCCGAGGAAACCGATACCGCGGCACCACCATCCACCAGCCGGAACCGCACCACCGCGATCGTGGTCGCCCTGGCAGTCGCCCTCGGCATCGGCGGAACGGCCGCCGGCGGCTACTTCGGCTGGCAGAACCACCGCGCGAGCGAACTCGAGCGATCACGCACCGAGGCACGGGCGGCCGCCTGCGCGTACGGCTCGGTGCTGTCGACCTACAACGCCACCGATCTCGACGCCTACTTCGCCGCCGTGCTCGACCGGGCCACCGGCGCGTGGAAACAAGAATTCGAGTCCACCAGTGCCGATCTGCGCGAAGTCCTGATCCAGGGCCGAGTGCAGTCGACGGCGGGCACCGTCGACTGCGCGATCGCCACCAGCGGTACCGACACCGCCGAGGCGCTCGTCGTCGTCGACCAGTCCATCGCCAGCGTCGGCACCCAGCAGCAGCCCCGCCGTGGTCAGCTGTCGATCACGTTGTCGCTGGCGAAGTCCGGCGACCGATGGCTGACGAGCAAAGTCTCCTCGCCCATGCTGCGCACCACACCGTGAAACCGACTCCTCCACTCCCGCGACAAGGACTGCGCTGCACATGGTTTGGCTCGTTCTCCTCGGCACCGCACTCGGGGCCCTCGTTGTGGCCGCGGTCGGCGGTCTCGTCGTTCTGCTCGTCCTGCAGCGCCGCGCCGCACGGCTGCTCGGCGCCGAGACCCCGCCGGTCGACGACCACGCGATCCGGCTGATCGAATCCCGGCGCCCGACCTTCCAGATGTCGGTCGAGCAGGACTTCGCCGCCATGCCGTGGGAAGTGTGGTCCGCACTCGAGGACGGCGCCTTCACCTGGATTCCGATGATCGACGGCGTCACCTACCGTGACCAGGAACGTGGTCCGGGAACCGTCCGCACCCTCGACGCCATCGTCTTCGCCGCCGCGGAACAGGTCACCCGCCGCGATCCACACACCCGGCTGAGTGTGGCCGGGATCAAGACCTCGATCCCGCTGCTGGTCAAGTCCTACACCATGGACTTCCACCTTTCCGAAACGCCCGAGGGGACGACGGTTCTCCGGTGGACGATCGCGGGGAGACCAGCTGTCTTCGCTTTCCTCCGACTGAGCTGGACCGCGTTCTTCATCCGCCCGTTCGTCCGGGTCGTTCTCGGAAGATGGGCGAACTACTACCGCTGAAAGGCACGATGTGGAGCCGGTTCCGAATTTCGATGCCGGGGTCAGTCGGGAGATTCTCAACTACTTCGGCACCTGCGGCGCCTGTGGCTACCCGGCGCAAGCACACGCGGTCAGTATCTTCGCCGGCGGCCACATCGTGACAAGGGTCGTCGCGACCTGCGGATTGCCGTGTGGTTGGCGGGGAGTGTCCGACCGGACCACGATGACCTGACCGCCTGGCGTTCATCGGACTCGTGTCGTGAGCGAGGTACCTTCCGGCTCGGTGGGTAAGTCGAGCTGCCACACCTAGGCATTCTCGATCACGAGGTCGTCCTAGTCACAAGCCGCCAAAAGGTACGCCCGATGTCGTGGCGACCCACGCGCCAATGCCCCGTTCTTGCCGACATCGAGCAATTCCGCTCGGCGTTCGATCAGTCGGTCTCCCTGTAAGTCTGGCTAGAGGCGGGGCGACGCCTACATCGACTTGTACGGGCAGGGCTAGCGGAAGAGAAGTTTGTGGAGAGACTTCGCTGGCCGCATGTCGATTCAGGGGCGCAAGCTGCTGCGGAGCTGACGTGTTGCAAGTTACAGTAAGAATTACGGTAAGACCGTCGCGAGGCGGACGACGAAAGTGAGGCCGCATGGCGATCGACAGGGCAGCGGTGGTGGAGCGGAAATGTCGCGTCGTGCAATGGGCGACCGGGAGTGTCGGCAAGGCGGCGATCCGTCACTTCGCGGAGAGCCCGGCCTTCGAATTGGTCGGTGTGCTCGTCTTCAGTGCTGACAAGGTCGGCAAGGACGCGGGGGAGATCGCGGGCACCACGACGACCGGTGTGTTGGCCACCGCAGATGTCGAGAAGATCTTCGCGCTCGACGCCGACTGCGTCTTCTATACACCCCTGGTGCTCGACGTCGATACGATCTGTCGTCTACTTCGCTCCGGCAAGAACGTCGTCACCACCTCCGGCCTCTTTCACCGGACCGACGCCAACCAGACCGAGTTCGAACGCATCGAACAGGCGTGCCGCGACGGTGCGACCTCGTTCCATGGCGGCGGGATCCATCCCGGATTCGCCGGGGATCTGCTGCCGTTGACGCTGGCCAGAATCACCAGCCGGGTCGACCGCATCCATGTTCACGAAGTGGTGAACTTCCGGCAGAAGCCGTCGAAGTACATCGAGTGGATCGGCATGGGACGTGACCCGCGCGAATTGCTCGCGGGACCAACACTGCTGGGCGCCTCGGTCCCGGCTTTCGCCCAATCCATGGCGATGATCGCCGAAGGGTTGGGTAGGACAATCGAGAAGGTGACCGTCGACGAGATCGAAATCGCCACGGCCACAGCCGATATCCACTATGCGGGCACCGATAGCAGCGATGTCCCCGATCTGCGCGGCGTCGTGCGCGCGGGCACCGTCGCGGGCCAGCACCACACGTGGACCGCATGGTCCGACGGTGCACCGCTGATCGTCTTCCACGCGAAGTACACCATGGGCGACGAGCATCTCGAGCCTGCCTGGAACTATGGTGACAGCCACTACCGCCTGGTGATCGAGGGCGATCCGCCGACCGAACTCATTCTGCGCGCCGGGCCGGGCAGCGACGGTCGGCCCAGATACCTCGGCTACACCTGGACCGCCATGGCAGCTGTCAACGCTATTCCCGACGTCTGCGCCGCCGCCCCCGGCGCGGTCGGGCACCTCGACCTCGGCCTCGTTCGACTGCCTGGCGTCCTTCGCCCGAAGCTAGAACGCGCGAACCGATAACGAGCTAGGTCGCACAGACCCGTCATTCGCCGAAATTCTTCTCTGTACGTGATGTCGTCGAGCCTGGTCGACCGCCTCTCGGTCGACCAGGCAGTTCCTATGGAGGTTGGTTGATGCGGACCAAGGGTGCGTTGCTCTGGGATTTCCACGAGCCGTGGACGATCGAGGAGATCGTCGTCGACGACCCGCGCCCGGGGGAGCTGAAGGTGCGGATGGAGGCCTCGGGGTTGTGCCACTCCGATCATCACCTGGTGTCCGGTGACATTCCGATGGCGGCGTTCCCAATCCTGGGCGGGCACGAGGGAGCTGGTGTGGTCGTCGAAGTGGGTGCGGGCGTCGAAGATATCGTGGTCGGTGACCACGTCGCGATGTCGTTCATCCCTGCCTGCGGCACATGTCCGTCGTGCCTGGCCGGGCGCTCGAATCTGTGTGACCTCGGCGCCGGGCTGCTAGCCGGAGCAGCGGTATCCGACGGTACGTTCCGGGTTCGGGCCCGCGGGCGCAATGCCTACCCGATGTCGCTGCTCGGCACCTTCGCGCCCTACGCGGTGGTGCATCGCAGCTCGGTGGTGGTGATCGACTCGCGGATTCCTTTCGAGGTGGCCTGCTTGCTCAGCTGTGGTGTGACCACCGGCTTCGGCTCGGCTACACGATCCGCCGGGGTGCGCCCGGGCGACGACGTGGCGATCATAGGTATCGGGGGCGTCGGCGTATCAGCGCTGCAGGGCGCGGTACTCGCGGGTGCTCGATACGTGTTCGCCATCGATCCGATCGAATGGAAGAGAAAGCAAGCGTTGCGTTTCGGCGCCACCCACGTGTACCCCGATGTCGGATCCGCGCTGGCCGGTATCACCGAGGTCACTGCCGGTGGCATGGCCACGAAGGTCGTGGTCACCGTGGGTCGACTCGACGGGCGCGATATCGACAGCTACCTGTCCGTCACCGCCAAGGCCGGCACTTGCGTGATCACCGCGATGGGCGGAGTGCTGGACACCGAGGCGACGCTGAACACGACCCTCCTGTCCCTGCTGCAGAAGAACCTCCAGGGCACCATCTTCGGCGGCGGCAACCCCCAGTACGACATCCCGCGATTGCTCGGCCTATACACCGCCGGGCGGCTCAATCTCGATGACATGGTCACTCGCACCTATCGCCTGGAAGAGGTCAACGAAGGCTTCCGGGACATGCTGGAGGGACGCAACATTCGTGGTGTGATCCGATTTACCGAAGACGACTGGTGAGTCGAGTCTTCCGCTGAGTTCGGATCGCCACTCTGTCCGGGCGTCGTCGTATTCGGTGGCACTCAGGTCATCGAATAGCGGATCGGCAGGTGTTTGAGCCCACCGATGAAGGTCGTGGCGGTCAGCTCGGGCTCACCGGCCAGTTCGATCGTCCGCAGCCGCGGCAGTAGTTCGGTCAGGAATTTGTTGATCTCCATACGTGCCAGGCCCGCCCCGAGACAGAAGTGCACCCCGAATCCGAACGCTACGTGCTTGTTGGGCTCACGTGCGATATCGAAACGGAAAGGATCGGAGAACGCGTCCGCATCACGGTTTCCCGAGACATAGGACAGCAGCAATGAATCGCCTGCTGCGATGGGAACCCCACGCACCGTTGTGTCTTCAGCGGCCGTGCGCATAAACGCCTTGACCGGGGTGACCCATCGAATGATCTCCTCGACCGCGCGCGGCATCAGCGCCGGATCCTGGCGCAGGCGCTCGCGTTGGGTGGGATGCTCGATCAACGCGCGCAATCCGCCCGAGATGCTGCTACTGGTGGTGTCGTGCCCGGCGGTGGCGATGATGGCGTAGTACGACATGGTGTCGATGTCGTTGAGCGGTTCGCCGTCGATGCGAGCATTGGCGATGGCAGAGGCCAGATCATCGGTGGGATTCGCTCGACGCGCCGCGGTCAGCACTCGGAAGTATTCGAACATATCGATCAACGCGTTGGTCTTTTCGTCGATCGATACATCGCGTTTGAGTTCGTCGTCGTCACTTCCGACCAATTCCTGTGTGAGCTTGCGCATTCGAGGAAAATCGGATTCGGGCACACCGAGTAGCGACATGATCACATACAGCGGAAAATCCACCGCGACCGCCTCGACGAAGTCACACTCCCCGCCGGCCTCGCGCATCTGATCGACGTATCGCTTGGCGAGCTGTTCGACTCGGATCCCGAGGGCCTTCATCGCTTTCGGGCTGAACCAGTCCGCCGCGATCGCCCGCACCACGCGATGCTGCGGATCGTCCATGTGAATGAGCGTGCGCACACCGGCGGCCGCCTGTAGAGCATCCGACTCCGCTGTCATCAACACCGGCCGTGGCCAATTGGTGAAGCGACGGTTGGCACGTTCGACGTTCAGAATGTCGGAGTGCTTGGTGATTGCCCAGAATGGTTGGTACGCAGGCGAGTCCACACGCACGACGGGGGCATTGGCGCGCAGCTCGCCTAACGCGGCGTGCAATCTCGCCTCATCGGCGTAGGCGGTTGGATCCGTCAGTATCTTTGCGGCTTCGTCTACGATCGGCGTGCTCATCAGCAGCTTCCCTGTTCATTCCGTCTTCGGGTGATCCGCTGCGAAGCGCCACGGATCGTTGTATCGGTCCACCGGTGGGGATATACAGTTATCGTTACTGTCAAGCATTCTATAATGCTTACGGGCGCAACGGAACGGAATCTCCATGGAACCTGGGCAACGCAAGATCATCGTGGTGGGAGCTGGATCGGGGATCGGCGCGGCGACTGCCGCCCACTTCCACGAGCGAGGTGATCATGTTCTCGCCGTCGACCTCCTGCTCGGCGATACGCCCGCCACGCGGTACGAGCAGTGCGATCTACGGGACGCCTCGGCTGTCGCCGCGCTTCTGGGGCGGATCGGACCCGACTGGGATCTGCTGGCGCACGTAGCGGGGGTTCCGGGCACCGCGCCCGATCTCGATGTCTTGAAGGTGAACTACCTCGGCATGCGGCGCATGGTCGAGGGAATGCTCCCGCGGCTTCGGCGCGGCGGCGCGGTCGTCACCGTTGCCTCGACCGCGGCCATCGGCTGGCAAGAGCGCCTGGCGGACCTCTCCGGGCTGCTCGATGCCGACAACGACGAAATGCTCGAATCCTGGTGGGCAACGCAGGATCCCACCTATCCGGCCTACGTGACCTCGAAGCAGGCCGCGGTGATCTACACCAAGCGGCTCACATCGACCGCGTGGCAGAAGTATGGGGTACGGCTCAACACCGTCAGCCCGGGGCCGACCCTGACCCCGATCCTGCCCGACTTCGAGACGGCCTTCGGCAAAGGGGCCATGGACCACCTCGCAACCACTGTCGGCAGGCATGCGACCGTCGAGGACATCGTGCCCGCTATCGCGTTCCTCGGCTCACCCGAAGCGCGCTGGATCGCCGGCCAGGATCTTCAAGTCGATGGCGGGTTCATGGGGAGCATGTCGGCTGGTCCGCCGATCACGGCCTGAGTGGGTGTCGCGCCATAACGGCAGGATTCACACGATGTCGGTGGCATCCAGGAAGGCGGTAGCGAGTTCGTTATCGCCTTCGATGGCGATATCGCGAGTGCGCCAGTCGACTCGTCGGGTGCCCCATTCAGGGAATTCCAGTGCGCTACCTCGGATCTGAGTAGCGCTGTTCGTCGTGGGTCCGGGGCGGATGTTGCCGTCGGGTTCGATGCTCCATGTACCTCCGCCCGGACCGTCCAGGCGGATTGCGACCGTCCGGTCCAGCCAACTGTGGCGAGCGGTCCGGAGTTGATTGCTCAGTACCGCGATCATCCATTCGAGCACGGCCGACATGCGTTCTGCGTCGGTGTCGGGTGGGGGACGGTCCAGTGCTGGTGCGATGTCGTGACGCAAGTGCGTGTGATGGTCGAAAACCATGGCGCTGGTGAGCATCAGTGCGATCGGAAAACGACCCAGCTCGGCCAGGGGTGCTCGAGCTCTGCCCAGCGGGGTGCTGGTGATCAGGCGAGCGGTGGTGATGGCCCGTCTGCTCCATCGTTCGTACTCGGCGAGAACCTCCGAGGCCGACCACTCGCTGCGCTGGGCTACCAGGATTTCGTTCGCGTGCTCGATGTCGTTGCCGCGCATGACGTTCATCGCCGCTGGGCTGAACAGTGCTCGGCACGCCGATCCCATGTGGGCGACGACGTCTTGAATGCGCCAACCGTCGGCCGTACTGGGTAGCTGCCAGTCGCTGGGGCCGAGGCTGCCGATGAACAACAGCAGTTCGTGGCGTTCGCGCCGCAGTGCGGCAAGTCGGTCGACCATCGACGCTCCTGTGTGTTGGTGCCGGCTATGGCGAGAATCGTTTCGCCACAGCGGGTATCAGGCGTTGGTATCCGGGTCCGATGATTCTGGCCACGGCGTCGGCAAGGTACGCGTCGGGTCCGATCAGAACTCGTGCACGATTGTGCTGGATTCCTTTGATCACCTTCTTCGCCACGGTGTCAGCAGTCGTCCGCACTCGCGCGTCAACCATGTTCGCCAAAGTCTCGGAGTCGTATTCGGGTGCGCTGACGCGTGCCGACCGAACGAAATCGGTCTTGATGAAACCCGGATGAACCGACGTCACTCCGACGGCGTGACCGCCCTGCAGCATGTCCTGGCGCAGTGATTCGCTCAGCCCGCGAACGAAGAACTTCGACGCGCTGTACAGCGATCCCATCGGGCTTCCGACGATTCCCCACAGGCTCGACATATTGACCAGATGTCCGTCGCCGGACGCTTTGAGATGGGGGAGAAAGGCTTTGGATCCGGTGAGGACGCCGTTGATGTTGATTCCGGTGATCCAGTCGAGTTCCTCCCAGGACACGTCCGTCAGCTCGCCGACCACCATGACTCCGGCATTGTTGATGACGATATCGACACCGCCGAAGTCCTGAGCTACCTCGTCGGCATGGGCGATGAAGGCGGGACGGTCCGCGACATCGAGCCGATACGCGCGGGCCTCGGCCCCGATTCGGCGCGAGATATCGGCGGTCTCGGTGACCGCGTCCATGTCGATGTCCGATAGCGCGAGACGGGCGCCGAGCCTGGCGAAGTTCCGCGCGTACGCACGGCCGATGCCAGAACCGGCGCCTGTGATCACAACCACCTTGTTCGTGAAACTCTGCATGATCCCCCGCCTCGCGCCAATGGAATAACGGTATCAGTTACCGTAAATAATACGGTATGACCGGATTCGGCCGGGGTGTTGTCGGCGGAAATCCGAGAACCCGCACGTCGGGGTCATGCTCGTCGGAGGAGTGCTGTCTTTCGCGCGGTAAACGGAGGCCGGGCAATGGCGCTCAGGTCGGGGCCGCGGAGTTTTCGGAGCACCGCACGTTCGTGGCTGAAGGTTCGGATACTCCGTTCGCCGTGGTAGGCGCCCATTCCACTGGTGCCGACGCCGCCGAATGGCAGGCTCGACACACCGAGTTGCACCATCACGTAGCCGAACGCGATGCTTCCCGACGAGGTACGGGCCAGGAGATCCTCGCGTACCTCGGCGCGTTCGGTGAACGCGTAGAGCGCCAGTGGTTTCGGTCTGGCACGGATGAACCGGATCGCTTCGTCGTGATCGGCGACGGTGACAATCGGCAGGATCGGTCCGAAGATCTCGTCCTGCATGACCGGGGCGTCCACCGGGACGTCCACCAAGACCGTTGGTGCTATATAACGGTCGGCGATGTCCGCGGTGCCGCCGATGACCGTCCGCCCCGAGTTGAGAAGCTCGGCAAGACGTTTCGTGTGCCGCTCGTTGATTATCCTGCCGTAGTCCGGGGACGACTGGGGGTCGGTGCCGTAATACCGCTCGATCGCGGCGCCCAGCGCCGTCGCCAGCAGCGGCGCGACCTCCGGTGTGGTGAGGACATAGTCCGGAGCAACGCAGGTCTGACCTGCGTTGGCGAACTTGCCCCAGGCGAGAGACTTCGCAGCGTGCTCGATGGAGTACGAGTCGTCGACCCACACCGGCGATTTGCCGCCGAGCTCGAGGGTTACCGGTGTGAGGTGCCGGGCGGCGGCGGTCATGACGATCGACCCGACTGTCCCGTTGCCGGTGTAGAAGATGTGGTCGAATCGGCACTCGAGCAATTCCGTCGTCTCCGCGACGCCACCTTCGATGACCTGGATCGCCTCATGATCGAGATAGCGGGGCACGATATCGGCTACCAGCTTCGAGCAGGCCGGCGCGAGTTCGCTCGGCTTGAGTATCACCGTGTTGCCGGCTGCGATCGCGCCGATCAACGGCATCATCAACAGGTGGAACGGGTAGTTCCACGGACCGAGGATCAGGACAGTGCCCAGCGGCTCACGATGCACCGTTGCTCTGCTGGGGCCGACGACCCGAAACGACCCGCCCGCACGCTTGTCTTTCGTCCAATTCCGAAGGTTTTTCAGCGTGTGCTCGGCCTCGCTGACAACAGCGCTGACCTCGGTGAGGTAGGCATCGACACCGGCCTTCCCGAGATCGGTGCCAACGGCTTCTTCGATCTGGGGCGCGTGGTCGGTCATCATCCGGATGACGGCGTCGAGCTGCGCTCGCCGCCAGGCGAGCGTGTGTGTGCGTCCCGCGTCGAAGGCGGCTCGTGCTCGCTCGACACGTTCCGGCACGCTTGCCGAGATAACGGACCGTCGGACTTGCCCGGTCTCGGTGGACCCTGGTTGTTCCTGGCTGATCATCGGTGCCATCCCTACGATGCGATCTGCGGCGGGTCCGACCGCGGCGCGGTCGCCGGGGAGACGTCGCGGATTCGTTCTGCGGCAAGCGCCCGCTGGGTCCGCGCGGACTCGATGAGCTCGACGCCGTCGGGGCCCCACATCAGGCGCATGTAGTGCCTCTCGAACCGTCCACGCTGCATGATCCAGATGAGAGGCAACGAGAGTTTCGTGATGGCACGCGATACCCGCGAGCGCACCGGGCCCATGCCCAGCGACTTGCGCAAGTTCGCCGAGGACGCGCCCGCGGCGAGCTGGCGCAACAGTCCGTGGTCCAGGAATCCGGCGTACCACAGCGCGGGCCACTGCGAGCGATGCCAGTTCTTGACCATGGTCTTGCCCATCTGGATCGCGAAGTTGTCCCAGGTGTCGGGGTACAGCGCCATCGTCTTCGGGGTGCCGAACAGATCGGCGTACTTCTTGTAGAGGGCATCCATGTCGGCTTTCGACGCCGGAATCTCCGCTTCGTCGGCGCCGACGAGGCGGCAGTACTCGCCGACCTCGGCGAAGTACTGGTTGCGCTGTTCAGGAGTGAGCCGGTGTGGGAATTTGCCGTCGCGGAACGCGAAATTCTCGTACAGCCACAGCATGGAGTGCATCTCGGTGAGCGCGGCCCACATCGCCTCGCGGGGTTCCGTCGCCGCGTAGCCTCCGAGTCCGGGGTCGCCCGGGTCGATGACATCGCCGGCGACCTTCGTATGGATGTTGCGCAGGTGCTTGGCCATGCGGCGCGCGGTTTCCGTGTCGCCCAGCCACATCGGTGCGTGCATGCCGGAGTTGCGCTGGCCGCGTTCGAACAGGTCGAAGACGGTCACCGTCCCCTTCAGGGTCTTCCGCGAGAGGGGATCGTGATCGCGGACCCCCGCGATCACGGGTTTGTAGGTCGACTGCATCAAGCCCTGGAAGGCGTACTGGAACACGATCGTGGCGGGGTGCAGCAGCACCTGCCACACCACCGATTCCGGACCGAAGATGCCGTAATCCGGAGCGCCGTCCTCCCCGACGGACTGGCCTGCGGGCACCGGCTCGCCGAAGCGACGCCATCGCTGCGCCGTTCCTGCGATGCGCTCCTTCGTGACGATGCGGTAGTCGTTCTGCACGTCAGCTTCGGGGACAGCGCCCATGCTGTGCTCCTTGCGATCATTCTGAGTTCCCGGGCGGGAACTTGGTGAACCGAGCGTAAGCTCCATGCTGATCAATCGTCAAGACCCGACCGATAAGGCGATCTCCATGACCAAGGCTGAAGGAGTGGCACGCCCCCGCGCGCGTCGTGCCGTCGGCGTTCGCGCGGGCCTCAATCTGCCGCGGATCCTCGAAGCTGCGCGATCCCTCGACCCGGATCTGGTGACCATGCAGGCCGTGGCCGATGCGCTCGGCGTGGATCGCAAGGCGCTCAACCACCACGTCAGCGATCGCGACACGCTGCTCGCGCTGGTGGCGATGGATGCCTTCTCCGGCACCTTCTCGGCTGTTCGGATCGCCGAGCACGCCCGCTGGCAAGACGCTTGCCGGGCATACGCGCGCGGATTCACCAACAGCGTTCTCGCTGCGGGCAGTCTCATCGAGCACCTCCAGCTCGGCGACCCGTACGTCACCAGCGTGCTGGAGCCGAGCGAGGCGGTGCTCGAGAAGATGGTCGCTGCAGGTTTCGACGACGAAGCGGCCATGCGATCGCTGTCGCTGCTGACGAACATCTGTTTGGCCCACGCGCGCGACCTGGTCCTCGCCTCTCGTAGCGGCGTCGCACCCCGCCCGACCATCCTCCGCAAGGCTCTCGAGGAACGCGATCCGAGTGAGTTCGAGACGCTCACTCGGATCGCAGGGCTGTCCGTGACGACCTACGACGACGCCCAGTTCGATCTGGGCGTCGAGACTTTCATCCTCGGCACGGAAGCGTTGAGACTTCGCCGAACGTGACTCGCGCATCCGGCCACGTCGTCGATGGCGCCGTCGCGCCGGGCGGGCGGCGCACGGCGGTTCAGACCTCCGCCACATCCCGGCGCACCGTGACCGGTTCTGCGAGGCGCTGCTCATCGCAGACATGTTGAAGTTTCTCGAGCGTTTCGGCCAGGCCGGCGCCGAGGCGGGGGCCCGGGGTGAATTCCGCGGGGAGGTTCCGCATCCCCTGAATCACGGCAATGGTCTCGTAATGCACTGCCTCCTCGGGGATGCATCGATAATCGGGCATTCGGTCGAGTACGGCCAGCAGCATCCGTTTGAACACCGATCGTGCGACATTTGACCCGATGCAGCGGTGGATGCCGAGCCCGAAACTGTAGTGGCGGTTACCCTTTCGATCCAGTACCAGCTCGGTGGGATCCTCGAAGGCGGCCGGATCTCGATTTGCCATTGCCCAAGAAAGCCATATCCGGTCGCCCTCCTGGAATTCGATACCTGCCACCTCGCAATCCGCCGCGACGGTACGGCCGTCACCGGGGGCCGGGGTGTAGTACCGCAGAAACTCCTCCGTCGCGGAATCGAGCAGCACATCCCGCTCCCGACTGAGTTCTTCACGACGATCGGGATGTTCGGACAGCCATTCCAGCGAATGTGCCGTCAGTGCGGTCGTGGTGTCGAAGCCGCCGCCGATGATCAGGGCCATCATGCCGAGTACATCGGTATCGGCGAGGGGTTCGCCATCGATCGTCGCCTCGGCGACCGCGTGAAAGAGTCCGGGGCGCGGATTCTGTCTGATCTCCGCGAGATTGGCCAGTAGGTCCTGGCTCAGCATCTGATGCAATTCTGCGACGCGGGGGAAATCGGGTGAGTTCGGCGGTGTATACACCGCCGCGTGGGTCGGTTCGTTGTACAGCGACCACTTGTTCAGGGGGATCCCGAGCATAGCCAAGGTCAGCACGGCAGGAACGACATTGGCCAGATCGTCGACGAAATCGATACGGCCGCTGTCGATCTTCTCGTCGATCGCGGCGCGAATGACCTCATCGACGAACGGGATCCAGCGATTGACGGCTGCGGGGGACAGGTAGGGATTGAGCACTGACCGCAATGCGCGATGCTCGGGCTCGTCCATTTCCAGGATGCCGGCACGGGTTTGGTGAGGGCGATGTGATGACGGGATCGAGATGCCGCGGTATCCGCGCCGCACACCCTCCGGATCGTTGTCGCTGGACAGGTGCGGGCAGCGGGCGAGTTCGAACACTTCACGATTGCCCGCGGCGACCCAGTGCCCGTCATGGGTGTCGGTCCAGGCGAGTGGGCATTGTTCGTGCATCTGCTCGGTGATCGGCTGGAAGTCTTCGCGATATTCCGGGGCGAAGCGATCGAAATGAAATGTGGGCTGTTTCATGGCGGTACCTCTACTCGGCGATCGAGATGGCGCGTTCGGGACAGGAGTGGACGGCCTCGCGCACCCGATCGTGCTGGCGCTCGGGTACGACCTCGTCGATCGGTGACGAGTGCCCGTCCACATCGCTGAGTTCGAACGACTGCGGGGCGAGCATCGCGCACAGCGTGTGCCCCTGGCAGAGTTGCCGGTCGACTTGGACCTTCACCAATTCGCTTCCTCTCCGATTCGGCAGCCGCAGCTGACGCCGATAACCCGGTCCGTCAGTGACCGGGAAAACAACAGTTGGCGATACAGTATGTGCTTCAAGTCTGCCATACGTCCGTCGTGGCCGGAGGTTTTCAACTCGGATCGATGTGCGGAAGGTGCTGAGGAATGCGTATCAAATCCTCATGGGGGAGAACATGATTCGGTCAAAGGCTGTCCGCGCTACTGCCGGACGTCATCTGGTGAGGTCAGGGGCGGGAACTGATCACCCGGGACGCGGCCTCTACGGCGGCGGCGCGGTGACGCGCGACGAGAGTGGCGTCGTCGGTCGTCGCGTCGGGGTGGGGCGTCTGGGCCCAGGCCAGGCCGAGCGCCAAGAGCATGACCAGCAGATCTACGGGGTGCCAGGCGGTGTCGACATGGCCCTGCGACTGTGCTTCTCGGATGGCGGCAGCATGGTGGGCTATGACGGGTTCGCTGTCGGCATGGGGTTCGTCGAGCGTGATGCCTTCCAGCTGCGCCCACGTGATCATGCGATGGTGCTCGGGGTGAACGCGAGCCAAGTCGAAGATTTCGCCGACGAAATTCGGCACGGCGTCGGGGCGTAGCGTGACTGCGCCGAAGAATTCGGCGTTGCCGACGGCCACGACCTCGCGAAACAAGGTTTCCTTGTCGCCGAAGTGAGCGTACAGGCGTTCCTTGCTGGCCTGAGCGGTGCGGGCGACGCGGTCGATCCTTGCTCCGGCAAGTCCATATCGGGCGAACTCGGCTCGGGCCGCTACCAGGATCGCACCACGCAGCTCGATGGTATTTCTCACGGCATCAGTATAGTCAGACGAACTAGTTCGTTTGGCATGATGGTTGCCATCGGCGAGGCGCTGACGACGAGATGGAGATTCGAGCTATGAACAAGAAGATGTCGCGGCGTACCTTCCTCGGGGCATCGGGGCTGGTCCTGACGACGTCGGGACTGATGAATGTCCCGGCTTCGGGCTACGCGACCGAGGGCAGACTCTTCGCTTACGTAGGCAGGCAATGCTCTGCTGTGGGATCGATGGGAGCGCCACCACCGCCACCCGGGCCGATGGGGAGTGCCTCGACGCTCGGTTCGCCCGAAGGCGGCGGCATCGATGTCTTCCGCGTGAACATGGCTGACGGTTCGCTGGAACTGGTCAGTTCTACCGGCCCCGAGGTTGCCGATTTGAACAGCGACGGGATCTGCGCTTCCGCGGACGGGCGTTTCGTCTACTGCGTGAACCGCACCCCGGCGCTCGGGGGAATCCCCGGAACCGGTGGTGGGGTGTACGCCTTTGCCATCGATCGCCGGGATGGATCGCTACGGCACCTGAACACCCGCCCGTCGATGGGTTCCATGCCTGCCTCGGTCTGTATCGACACGACCAACTCACGGGTGGTCGTGGGAAATCATGGCGTCACCGCCAGGGTGGCAGTGGTCACGAAGAAGAACGGCGTGCCCGTGATCGAACGCCCGACCGACAGTGCGACCGTGGCGCTCTTTCCCGTGAACGTGGATGGCTCGCTCGAGGCAGCGTCCGACGCGGCTGTCTTCGCGGATCAGCCGGCGCCGGGGGATGAGAACCTTCCCTCTCGCTCGCTCTCGGCGCCGTTGGGGCCCGAGGCGGGATTCCAGATCGGACCCTCCTGTCACGCCGCCGTGTTCGACCGGACACAGCGTTGGGTCATCGCATCGGACAACGGTTACGACCACCTCTACGTCTATCGCTTCAGCCCAACCTCGCGCCTACTGGAGGACGGAAAGCGGTATCCGTTGCCGCCGGGAAGGTCGCCGCGACACTTTGCGGTGCACCCGCGCGCACCCTATTTCTTCATCACAAACGAAAGCCAGCCAAGTGTTTCCGCGTTCCACTTCGACTCCAGCACGGGCGTGCCGCGGCTTCTTCAAACGATCGCCACGATACCGGGAGGCGACACCGCGGCACCTCCTGTCGCGACCGCTGGGTCCGGCTCTCCGGCCGGATTCGGAAAGGGGGTCTCGCCCTCGGACATTCGCCTGCACCCGAACGGTAAATTCCTCTACAGTTCGAACCGAGCTTCGCAGGGCGCCGAGGATACGATTGCCGTTTTCGCTGTCGACGAGGTCACGGGGCATCTGACGATGGTCGATCTCGTAGAGACCGGCGGCAGCGGACAAAGAGAGTTCGATATCGAGCCCTCCGGGCGGTACCTGTTCTCCTGTAATCCTGGATCCGACGACGTCATTTCGTATGCCGTGGATGGCGATACCGGCAGGTTGACCCAGACTGCACGAATCGAGGTTCCGCGCGTTTCGGTGATCACTTTCGCGACGCTGTGAGCACCTAAGCGGAGAAACCGGACGTTGCGGTCCCATCGGAGGGCAGGCGGACCAGACCGAGGCTGTCGCACTGCCGTTCCAGCGGTGTGAGGATTCGGTCGGCCTCGGTCGCACGACCCGCCTGTCGCAGCGCGCTACCGAGGAGGACGCCCCCACGGATCGCGGCCAGCGGCCTGCGCTGCGCGTCGATGCTCGCGAAGAGGATCTCGGCACGCTCGATCGCGACCTCGTGCCTGCCTGTGGCCAGTAGCAGTCGGACTGCGGATTCCTCATCGAATTCGTCTATGGCGGTATGGATTCCGTTGTCGCGGCGAATCGCGCGCGGCCCGAGGAGTTCCGCTACTGTCCCGGGATCGAGCTCGACGCCGAGTCGCACTCTTTCATTGCGCAGGCGGGCAGCCAGGCGGGGCAGATCGGGGTGTTCGGTATGGGACGAGCCCTCGTCGAGTAGCTCGAGAGCGCCGTTCCAGTCGCCACGCAGCGCGCGGACCCGCGCCCCGGTCGCGTAGGTGGCCAGCATGAAATCCACGCCGCCGCCACCCTCGGTGGACAGTTCTCTGCTCTGCTCGAGCAGTTCCGCAGCGTCGTCGAGATCGCCTGTTTCATACCGTAATTCGCCGAGTAGTGCGCAGGCGAGCCGGGTTGCGTACGACGCCGGGCCCATCGTCGACCGGGCGGTATCGAGTGCGGTCGTGAAGAGCTCGGCCGCGGCCGCGATGTCGAGTTGTTCCCGCGCCGCCAGCCCAGCGAAGCACCACCCGTACACGGACAGGAACGGGCCGGTCGCCTCGTGGAACGGCGCCGCCCAGAGTTGCCACCGCCGCGCCTCGTCGTAATCGAAGCGCTGGATCGCCGCGTAGGTGGCGACATTGGCCGCCACGCTGGGTATCCGCGAGGCGAATTCGTCGGGGCGGGCGAGCACTTCGCCGATTAGACCGTCCAGCTCCGTCACCCGGTCGGCGAACATCTCGCGGACGCTGATCGCCACGTCGGCTTCGGCGCGGAGGTTGGTGCGTTCGGGTTCGCCGGGTGCCGACGTGGCGAGTGCCGTTTCGAAACGGGCGAGACTGGCCGCAGTAGCAGCGTGCCTGCGCAGCACCAGGTTGATCCAGACGCCGAACAACTGGATCCGGGGTCGCCCCCGGCACACCCGCGCAGGCAGTTTGGTCAGAATGCCCTGCAGCATCACCATTTTCGATCGCTCCAGCAGGTAGCCCGCGCCCTCTTCGACGAGATCGGCCGCGCGTTCGGGGTTTTCCGCGGCCAGCGCCTGCTCGACCGCGTCGTTGAGCAGGTGATGGTGGGCGAACCAGTCGGCGGCCCGCAGCCGCAGCCCGGTGATCTCGGTGGGGCGGTCCTGGGCCAGTCTGCGGCACAGGTACCCGGCGAACAGCTGGTGGTAGCGGTACCAGTTGTGGTCGGGGCTTGTCGGAAGCAGGAACAGGCCGCGGTCGGCGATGTCGGCGAGCAGGGTGGCGGCGTCGGCGCGGCCGGTCAGTGCGGTGGCCAGTCCGCCGCAGATCCGCTCGCAGATCGAGGTCGTCATGAGGAATTGGAGTGTGTCCGGGTCCAGTGCGCCCAGTACGTTCTCGGCGAGGAACAGACCGATGTCGGGGTGGATGGCGAGGCTGTCGAGCAGATGTGCCGGGTTCTCGCCGGCACGTAGCGACAGGACCGTCAGCTGCAACGCCGCTACCCAGCCGTCGGTGGCGCGGGCAAGGGCGGACACCTCGTCGGTGCTCAGATGTACACCACCCGCTTCGGCCAGGAAGTCGCGCACCTCGTCGGGATCGAACCGCAGCGTCGAGGCACCGATATCGGCGAGTTCGGCGTGGATGCGAAGTCTGCTCAACGGCAGGTCGAGTCGCTCCGTGCTCGTGATGACCAGGGGCAGATGGTGACAGCCGTGCTCGAGCAGGAACCGGACCGCTGCGACAGAGGCGGGACTGGTGACTCGCTGCCAGTCGTCCAATACCAACGTCAGCCGATGCTCGCTGGTGTGTAGACCGTCGACGAGTGCGGTGAGCACGGCGCGGGTCGGGTCTTCGGGGTCGGCTTCCAACAGTCGGTCGAGGTCGTCGGAGAGAGCGGGGACCGTGGGTCTGATCGCCTCGGCGAGGTGGGTGAGGAACCAGGCGACATTGTTGTCGTCCTCGTCGACGGTCAGCCAGGCGACCGCGGCGCCGTGCTCGACCAGCTCGTCGTGCCACTGGGCGGCCAGCGTCGTCTTGCCGAATCCGCTCGGGGCGTGGATCGCGGTGAGCCGGGTGCGTTCGTTCCTGCGCAGGTGCTCGAGCAGGCGCTTTCTGGCGAGGGTGGCGCGCGCCGGGGTCGGCGGGCGGTATTTGGTGGCGGGGGTGGGTGGCGCGGTGGTGCGTTCGCGTGGCAGCGCGGCCCTGACAGTCGGCACTGCGACGGGCTGGTGAGTGCTCGGGACCCGCGGGACGTCGACCGGACCGCCGGTGCTGCGCTGGGCGGCGCACAGTTCGGCGCCGAGCGCCGCGGCAGTGTCCGGCCGGTCGGCGGGTTCGGTGGCCATTGCATGTTCGATGGCGGCGCGGACCTCGTCGGGCACGTCTCTGTCGGTGAGATCGGGACCGGGCTGCGCGGAGACCCGCAGGAACTGCGACAACACCTGCTCTCCCACCCGCCGCTCGTAGGCGACATGGCCGGTGAGGGCGCAGAACAGGGTGGCTCCGAGGCCGTATATATCGGCGGCGACGGATGCAGGAGCCCCGCGCAGCACCTCCGGCGCGGCGAATGCGGGGGACCCGGTGACGACGCCGGTAGTTGTGCGGAACCCGCCCTGGATCCGCGCGATGCCGAAATCGGTGAGCTCGGGTTCGTCGTAGTCGCTGAGCAGGATGTTGGACGGTTTTACGTCACGATGCAGAATGCCCGCTCGGTGCGCGGTCTCGAGCGCACCGGTCATCTTCACGCCCAGCTGTAGTACTGCTGCCCAATCGAGCGGGGCGACGGTGTGGATGCGCTGCTCGAGCGAACCTCGCGCGTGATAGGGCATCACCAGGTAAGGGTGGCCGCCGTGGGTGGTACCGGTCTGGAAGACCGCGACGATGTGCGGGTGTCCGGACAGGCGGCCCATCGCCTGCTGTTCGCGCACGAAGCGTTGCAGTCCGTCGGGGTCGAGCTCGGCGGTGAGTACCTTCACCGCGACGACACGGTCCAGATCGGGCTGGGCACACCGGTAGACCACCCCGAAACCGCCGCGCCCGATCTCCTCGGCGTCCTCGAAGCCCTCGGCGGTCAATTCCGCCGCGATCCCCGTGGCCGAGCTGCGTTGCGTCGGCATGTTGTCGGCCATCTCGGCTCGATTCGGTGCGGCTTTCTGGCGGTGCGCTGGTGCGCTCGCCCTCTACTGAGGATAGTCCTGGAGCCGCGAGCGTTCGCCCGGCTCGGTTGGTGTGGAAAAGTAAACGCTCAACGATTCAGCGCGGATTGTCGTGCCCAGCCTGCTCGATCGAAGCAGCGGACGAACTGTCGCGAGCGTTCGTCAACGATGGTGGGAGCGGGTGTGTCAGGCACCATCGCGTACAGGAAGTCGACAATCGCTTCGGATACCGCGCGTTGCGACGGTTCGTGTAAGAGGTCGTGCCCGGCGTCGGGGAGCTCCCGCATGGTGACCGTCGGGTGACCAGCACACCAGCTTCTGATCGGGCCGATCGGTGCACGGCGGTCGTCTTGTCCGTGCAGTACCAATGTCGGTACTTTCGGGGCCGGTACGGCAAGCGTTCGAGCTTGCTCCGGTGTTCCGGTGAGGACGACCGCTGAAATGTCTTGTGCGGCGATGGAACCGGACTGCATCGCTATCAGAGCTGTCCCGGCCCCCAGGGAATGCCCAACTATCACCAACGGAACCGCTGGGTTACCGGACCGGACCAAGGTGACCAGCTCCAAGGCCGATGCGGCTAGATCGTCTACCGGCGGAACGTCCTGGATCTCGCCTTCGCTCAGGCCATGACCGAGGTGGTCGATGCCGAAGACCTCGATGTCGTGCCGGTTCAGAAACCGGCTGAACCGATGGTAGTCGGCGCTCTGCTGGCCGAGTCCGTGTAGCAGTACCACTGCCATGCGCGAGCGCGCCACCTGCCAATGGCGGTAGTGCATCAGCCCGTTCGGTCCTTCGAAGAATGGCACATCAGGAGTGTGCCAGAACTTAGCTAAGCCTTACCTGTGCTGTTCATCACTGACGGCGGGGCGTTGCCCATATATTCGCGAGTGTATACAGTGAGGCATACTGTAATCATATCGGTGCGATCGCGTCTTCGCCTCGAACATGGGTGGCGGAGGTTGCCGAGAGGAGTGGGCAGCGCTCGCGCGACTCTCTGGTGAACCTGACGGTGCGGCAGCGGTATGTCTCACTGCGAACATATGGTGGAGGTTTCTCATGATCTCGAAAGTGCCGGCCGAATACGAGGATCTGCTTCAGCGGCCTCTTGTCGGCGTTCTCGGAACCGTTACCCCGCACGGCTCTCCGGACTTGTCGCCGATGCGCTTCAAGTGGGATGGCGCGCGCCTACGGCTGAGTCATACGATCCCCCGGCGCAAGTTCACCAGTTTGCAGGCGAATCCGAATTACTCCTTTCTCATCACTGATCCCGACGTGCCGTCTCGTTGCTTGGAGACGCAGGGATGGCTGGTCACGGTCCTGGCGGACGAGGAAGGTGTGTTCTATCGTGAGCTCGGTGAGCGCTACGGCGATACCGGCAACGCACTGCCCGACGACGTATATGACCGTGTCGTGCTGATTCTCGATGTCACCAGATTTACCGCAAAATGACTGGTGCTCAACAATTGTCAACATGATATCGCGAGTGCGGTGAGCTGCGTGTCCGGTCGGCGTCTGCGCCGATCGGACACGCTTTTGCGCGCATCATGGCGTGAGCATCCCGATGAATGTCGGCACCTGGATCGACGCGGGTCGCCCCACGCCGTCAGTTCTCAGAGAACCTGTTCGGCGCGGGGCGACCCGTTCGGATTTCAGGCCGTCGGCTGTGAGATCTTCGAGCCGAGCAGGGTGAGCGCATTCTCGCGCATCACCATTCGGGTGTCCTCGTAGGAGAACTCCGGAAACTGCGGGATGTCGGCGGTGAAGGTCGTCGGATCGGCGAGTCCTTCGCCGTGTGGCCAGTCGGAGCCGAACAGCACCTTGTCCACGCCGATCGTCGCGGCAAGCAGTTTGACGTCGTCCTCGTAGTAGGGCGCGATCCACACGTTGTTCTTCAGCTGCTCGACCGGATCCTCGGTGAAGTGGTACGGAGCGGTGTTCGCGGCCTTCTTCAGGCGCTTGATCAGTCGGTAGACGAAGTACGAGCCGTTCTCGATGCTGGCCACCTTGAGCTTCGGGTGGCGGGTGAAAACCTGGTGCACGATCATCGAGGCGATGGTGTCGTGGATAGCGCGATCATCGAGCAGGATCTGATCGAGCGGGTCCTTCTTGCCGAATCCCTCGAACGTCGCCTTGCCGCCCCACAGCGCGTTGATGGCGAGGTATCCGCTGTCGGACAAGTGGAAGCCGACCGGTACGCCGGCCTCGGCCAGGCGGGCCCACACCGGGTCGTGAAGCGGGTCGCCGAGGGATCGCGGGTGTGTCACGCCGGGTACCGGCGCCGGCCGGACCAGCACCATCTTGGCGCCGCGGCTCAGCACGAACTCGACTTCCTCGACGGCCGCTACCGGATCTGCCAGCGAGATGATCGGGGCGGAGATGATGCGGTGATCGGGGCGATCGAATCCCCAGTCCTCGTCGAGCCAGAGGTTGAAGGCGTGCACCGAGGCCATCGTGGCCGGGATGTCGTGCTTGAGCGCTTCTTCGACCCCACAGGCGAAGGTCGGCAGCATGAAGACAGTCTCCAGGTTCTGCCGGTCCAGGACGGTCACGCGGGCATCGCGATTCTGGTACTCGGGGTGATCTGCCATGCGATCGACCTTCATCAACGAGGCCGGATCGACACCCTCGGGGATCTCGCCGCGAAACAGCAGGTCGAGGCAGCCGGGCTCGATGATCGGGTCGAAGGTCGGGTTGGGGACGAACTGGTTGACCTTGCCGCCCATGATCGCCAGCGTGCGCTTGCCGTCGTTGACCATCTGGACGCCGCGCTGCTTGAACTCTTTGGGGAGATGGCGGGTGAGCGCATCCAGCGTTTCGTAGTAGTGGTTGTCGACATCAACTGCCAGGTAGTCCAGCTTTGTCATTCCTTGTCCTTTCGCTGTGGACTGTCGAGGTTCTGTCTTGGCGTCGGCCAAAGCGCGTGAGATCCGCGATGGACATCGTCATCAGACCTCCCGGCAGACCGTCGTGACGCAAACGTTAGACTTACTGTACCCCTTTCGGTACTGGCTTGTACAAGTCCGATTCCGGGGGCAGGGAGCGGCTGTTCGACGGCGATGTCACATGGTTCGGATCACGGCGACCGAGCGTTGGATCGTGTACGCGTGGGCGGCGATGACTGCTCGGGCTTGATCGTTGACGAGGGTGGCCACGCCGGGCGAGGCAAGCAATTCGGTCAGATGGTCGCGGCTGTTCGCGCCGATCACCAACGCGCCGTGATAGCGGCGGTGTGGGGGATTGTCGTGGGAGACGCCGGGGGTGGGATGGGCGAGTCGGTTGTAGGGCAGAAACGTATATGTTCTGAGATCGCGAGCCCCCGCGGCGTGCAAGGCTGGACCGAGATCCTGGTGGACGAAGCGGCGAAAGGTGCTGCCGCGCACCCCTCGGCGTCGCCGTAGTAGCACGGCGGTCCGGTGTGGCACCGCATCGTTGTGCCCGGGTGTCCACCATCGCCCGCCGGCTGGGCCGGTCGGGTGGCCGACGACCCGTTCGAAAACGTTCTGTTCGTCGAGGAAGACGCCCCGCATATGGATCGGCGTCGTCAAGGCTGCGACGGTCAGGCTGCGTAACCGTACCTCGGCGAAGCCGTCCACCTGCCACGCCGGCGCGACCGATGTTCCGACCCGTGGCGTTGCCGGCCAGTATCCGTGGTCGGTGGGTGAGAAATGGCGCTGGATGTATTCGAGGATATGTGGATGGCGCCGCACGATGTCGGCGTGCGGCCCGGCCCAGTAGGTAGTGGTGGCCTCGCGCGGCATGTCGCTACGCAACGACACCGGGTACAACGCGGAACTCGTGCGGCGCACGCTCGTCATCGCAGGTCCGCCGTCTCGGCCGGGTTGGCGTCGGTCACCCGAGTGAACCGCGCCGATACCTTTCGTGGTGATGGAGTTGTCAAATATGACCTGAACATCAAATTATAGTAACTGACACTCTCATCACATCTGACTGAACTGGCAGATAGCAATGAAATGATCGACGATCTGCTGGCCGTCTACGAGCCGAGGGTGCGAGCCGGGACGCCGAAGGACGGGTTCAACCTCCCCTTCGCTCGTCTCTTTGCTGAAGCGCTCGAGATTTCGGTGATCGTGGTCGGCGGATTTCATACCAAGGATGCGAGGGGGGACGCCATAATCAGTGGCTGCGCCGATGCTGTATCAGTCGCCAGGGCCCTCATTGCTGATCCCTGCCTCTACCGCGCGGTCACTACGGCTGACCTGGAAGATCCGGTCTGCGGGTACTGCAACGGATGCATCGCACGGTTCACTGGCTCACGTATCGACGGCTATAGCAACGACATTCGCGCGCGGCGCGAAGTCATGCTGAGCATCGTGCGCGGACGGGTCCGCCGAGAAGACTGGGAAGCCGACCTCGCACGGCAGTGGTGAAGACGACGATTGCCATGAAGCCCAACCCGATGGGGAGCCCGGTACCGAAAATGGTGAGCTTGCGGCCGCTATCGGCCATGTATCGCGCGGACAGCGCGGCTGATTCCTCATCGCTGTGCAACACGATCCGTGACAGTGGTACGACCGGAATCAGGGTGAAGTCGTCGAAGATGTTCAGGATCGTCGTCTGATCGCCTGACAGGGTGATCGGTGCACCCAATTGCTTGTCCAGATTCAGTGAGGTCGTGTCGAGGACGGTGAGCCGGACAGGGACCTCATTGGGGAGTTCGGGCAGGACAGCCGACAGCCCAGCGGCGTAGCGGGGCGGTAGATCGGCGGCGATCATCTCGAGGAGCAACTTCGGAAGGGTTGTCCCGTCACCGGTGTTCGCCATCTGAGCGATGGCGGATCGGTAGGGGGCGGCGAGCTGCTGATCGGCGAGCACGCCGGACGCGGTACCGCTGAAGCCGTTGGCTTCCCGGCCCGCGATCTCACGTGTACCCGTGAACGTCATGCGCTGTGTGCTGTCGATCAGAGGGTTGTATATGCGGAAGCTGTCGGTGCCGGCGCCGATCGGCCGAGAGATCACCATGCCTCCGTGCTGATTGCGGACGCTTGTCCCGAGCGGTGGGCGGTTCTGGCTGTAGTCGTAGCGATCCACGGAGTAGTGATATTCGGTGCGTTGCTCTCCGGATGGCAAGTTCACGACGGTGGCGGATTTGACGATCGCTGTCGACTGCGCGGTCCGCTCGACTGTCGTGTCCCGGCGGGCGTCGATGGCGGTCGGCGAGCCCAAGTCGAACGTTGCCGGGTCGAGCGTTTGATATGTGCCGACCAGCCGCTGTGACGAACTGAATCCGTCTTGCAGCCGGCATGCGAACGGCACGCCTACGAACACGACCAGCGCTGCTGTGACCAGCAGCGACACGCCAATTGCAACCCGTACTCGGATGGAACGCACGCCTATCACGACTCTCTCCGCCTCACTGGTAAACGACAGTGGTGTCCGCCATATCAGGTCGCGACAGTGACCCGGGTTACACCGTGTGGCAACAGAGTGTAGGTGCTCGTAACTGACATGTCGATCGGTATTGGCATATGCGAGCAGTAGTGACGATCTACTCAGTCAAATGCTGATGAATTCGTCAAAACCCTTGACTGAGGACCTTCTCGTAAGTGACGATATCGTCACAACCTAGAAGGGAGTGGTCCATGAGTGGCCATCACGACGTGCACAGCGGGCTGCACAGCGAGAGTGGTGCGGTGGCAGGTGAGCATCCCGGCCGAGCGCTCAACCCGGTGGTGAAGGTCCTCGATCTGGCATGGCTGGAGTTCGAGAAGCCCGATCTGGAGGCGGCCGAAACGTTCGCTCATGCTTTCGGGTTCACGACGGCGATGCGGTCGGCGGACGAGCTGCAATTGCGGGGTGCCGACTCCGGCGCACCCTGCGTGCTCGTCCGCCGCGGGGTGCGGTCGAGGTTTGTCGGTCCCGCATTCCGTGCTGCGGAACCAGCGGACCTGCTACGGCTGGCCACTGCCATGCATTCGCGACCGGTACCGCTACCGGAGCCGCTCGGCGGGCAGACTGTCGACCTCGTCGATCCCAGCGGTCTTCGGGTACGGGTGGTCGCCGGCACCCACGAGCTTCCCGCCCTACAGCCTCAACGACCTCAGGTGTACAACCTCGGGTACGAGGTGGCGCGGGTCAACGCGACCCAACGACCGGCTCGGGCACCAGCACGAGTGCAGCGTCTCGGTCATGTTGTCGTGCAGACCACCAAATATCGGCAGACCCTCGACTGGTACCTGCGGAACTTGGGTCTGATCGTCAGCGACTTCCTCTTCTACCCGGGCCAGCGCGAGCGAGGCCCGGTCATGAGCTTCATTCGCTGTGATCGGGGTTCGGTTCCGGCGGATCACCACACGCTCGCGCTGACGCTGGGTCCGTCCAACAGGTACGTGCACTCGGCCTATCAAGTGGCGGATCTGGACGCGCTCGCCGCCGGTGGAGAATTTCTGCGGGAGCACGGTTTTCACCGCTCATGGGGGATCGGCCGCCATATCCAGGGCAGCCAGATCTTCGACTACTGGCGTGACCCCGACGGCTTCATGGTCGAGCATTTCAGCGACGGCGACATGTTCGACTCGTCTCTCGAACCCGGCTGGGCTCCGATGAGTGCCTCCGGTCTCGCCCAGTGGGGACCCCCGGTCACCAAGGACTTCCTCGGTATCGCCCCCGGCACCGACTCGCTGCGGGAACTGCGCGCGGTCGTCGATGCGCTGCTCGGTAACAACGAATTCGATCTCCGCCGCCTGCGCGGCCTGTTGAAAGTAGCCAACTCATGAGCATTTCCGTACTCCGCACCGCCGAATCCTGGTGGGTGCAGACGCCCGCAGGCGCTGCCCGCATCGACACGGCCGCGTCGACCACACGGGAGCTGCTCGGCGATCGTGCGGCTGTCGCCGCCGCGGCATCCAGCTCGGACACCGTCCCCGTGGACAGCCTTTCGCTGCTCTCTCCGGTCACCGTGCCCTGCCGGGTGGTGGCCCAGATGACGAACTTCGTCTCGCATGTCGACGATTCCGGGATGGACCCGAAGACTGTGCCGTTGACGTTCTTTCGCAAGACCTCCGGCTCGATCAGCGGACCGTACGCGGATGTCATCCGGCCTGCCCACGTCCAGTTGCTCGACTACGAGGTGGAGATCGGGCTCGTCTTCGGCAAGGAGATGCCCGTCGGGTCCGAGGTCGATTCGGCGAACGTGGCCGACTACATCGTTGGCCTGGTCGTCACCAACGACGTCTCCGCACGTGATGTCCAGTTGCCGAAAACGCAGTTCTACGAGGCGAAGTCCTATCCCACTTTCACCCCGGTCGGACCTGCGCTGGTGCTGCTCGACGACGGCGAGCTCGAGCGGTTCGTCGACCTTCGGCTGCGCTTGTGGGTCAACGGCGACGTGCGCCAGGACATGACCGTGGCCGACATGATCTATCAGCCGACGCAGGCCCTGCGCGAACTGACCCGGTTCCAGCGAATGGAACCCGGCGACCTACTGCTCACCGGAACTCCGGTCGGCACCGCGATCAGCGCCCCCGCGAAAGTCGTCGAGATCATCGGCTCGTTGCTGCCGCCGAAAGTCAAGTGGAAGTTGTTCTTCCAGGGACAGGCGAAGAATCCGAAGTATCTGAAGGACGGCGATGTAGTGGAGGCAACCGTCGGCACCGACGACGGCGCCATCGATCTGGGTCGTCAGCGTACGGTCGTGCGGTACGCCCGATGACCGAGAACCCGACTCTTTCCGTGGCGGCCGAGGAACTGCTGTGGCCGCGGTACGCCGACCCGGAAGATCTCCGGGCCATCGAGTCCGTGGAGCTTTTCGCGCGCGGCCTGCCCGAATCCACCTACGCGCTGCTCGTCCGCGCGGCGACGCGGTGGCCGGAGCGCGACGCGATCACCGTGTTGCCCGAAGCCACGCGGTGGCGGGAACCGGTGCGGCGCACCTACGGCGAACTTCTCGCGGATGTCCATCGGTACGCGAATCTGATGCACGCTCTCGGAGTGCGGCGCGCTGACGCGGTCGCTCTGATCGCCCCCAATTGCGCGGAGTTGATCCCCGCGACCCTCGCTGCACAACTGGTCGGTATCGCGGCACCGATCAACGGCGGCCTTTCCCTCGACCACATGGCGGAATTGCTGGCCCGTTCCGGGGCACGGGTCTTGATCGCCGCCGGCCCCGATCTCGACGCCGACATCTGGGCATCGGTGCGGCAGCTGGCCGGTCGCGGATTGCTGGATGCGGTGTTGGTGCTGCGCCCCACTCTCGCGGTCGAGGTGGCTCCGACGTTGCCGTCGATCGACGGTGTGCCGGTCGGTTACCTCGATGCCCTTGCCGCTGAGCATGATTCGTCGCGCTTTGCCGGTGTGCCGCCGGGTGGTGAGGATCTGGCGGCTCTGTTCCACACCGGCGGTACCACCGGTGTGCCGAAGCTGGCCGCGCACCGGCACGTCGGTGAGGTCTCCAACGCCTGGATGCTCGCGGCCAACTCCTTGCTCGACGAGGACGCGGTCGTCTTCGCCGCATTGCCCCTCTTTCACGTCAACGCGCTCATCGTTACCCTGCTCGCGCCGCTGTTCCGCGGTCAGTCGGTCGTGTGGGCAGGTCCGCTCGGCTACCGGGACTTCTTCCTGTACACGGAATACTGGAATATCGTGGCGCACTATCGGATTGCCGCGATGAGCGCCGTGCCGACGGTATACGCCGTGCTCGCACAGTGCCCGATCACCGCTGACATCTCGAGCTTGCGCTACGCGATGGTCGGCGCGTCCGCGCTCCCGGTCGCGGTACGCGAGAACTTCCAGGGACACACCGGTGTGACCCTCGTTGAGGGGTACGGCCTTACCGAAGCCACCTGTATTACCGCCCGTAGCTTCCCGCATCGGCCACGGCCCGAATCGGTCGGACAGCGGATGCCCTATCAATCCGTGTCGGTCGTTCGCATCGACGAGGACGGCACGTGGGTGGACTTGCCCGCCGGGGAGACCGGCTTGCTCGTCATCAACGGCCCCACAGTCTTTGCCGGATACGTCATCGGCCGGGACGACCGCGGCCACCTCACCGGCGGATCGGGTGCGCTGGTCGACGGCTGGCTGAACACTGGCGACCTTGCCCACATCGACGATGACGGGTTCATCCATCTGCACGGCCGTGCGAAGGATCTGATCATTCGGGGCGGTCACAATATCGATCCAGCGACGATCGAAGACACCCTCCTGTCGCACCCACAGGTCGCCGCGGCGGGTGCGGTGGGTCGGCCGGACCCGCACTCCGGTGAGGTGCCCGTGGCTTACGTGACGCTCGCGCAGGGCGCGACCGTCAGCGAAGCGGACTTGGTCGATTGGGCGGCCGAGCGGGTACCCGAGCGCGCCGCCGCCCCGAAGACCGTCACCGTTCTCGACGTGCTTCCGGTCACCGATGTCGGGAAGCCCTACAAGGTGGGTCTGCGAGCCGACGCTACCCAGCGTGCGTTGGCCGAGGCACTCTCCCGACGTGTCGGAATCCACGCCATCACCACCGAGGTGGTCGACGGTGCGATAGTCGCGACCGTCACCCTCGATCCAGTCGTCGATCCGAGCGAGGTCGAGGCCATCCTCGGCCACTATGCGATCACCTGGAAAGTAGTGATCGGGCAATGAAAATCATCTCGATCGTTCTCGCTGGTGTGCTGGCGGTGGAATTCGTGTCGTTCGGCGCGGCCAAGCTGGCCGCAGTGGGCCCGATGCGGCAACGTGCCGCGCATCTCGGCGTGACCGAGGCAGTCTTTCGCGGCGTCGGTGCGCTCGAGGTCGCGGCCGCGGGCGGGGTGTTGTTCGGCCTCGTCGCTCCGGTGGTCGGCGTGGCAGCTGGTCTCGGACTGGCGCTGTTGATGTGCGGTGCCATCACATCTCATCTACGCCGCGGTGACGGCATGCTCGAGTTGTTGCCCGCGGCCGGGTCCGGTCTGGCTGCGGTTGCTTACATGGTGGCTGTCGTGGGAGCTTCCTCGTGACCGCCGAGGCGGTCCCGGTCGTGGTTGTCGGCGCAGGCCCAGCCGGGCTCACCGCGGCGACACTGCTGGCGCAATACGGGATCGAGACGACGGTCCTGGAACGGTGGGACGGGGTCTATCCGCAACCACGCGCCGTTCACCTCGACGGCGAGATTCGCCGGGTATTGGAGCGGCTCGGTGTCGGCGACCAATTCGACCAGAAGTCCAGGCCTGCGCTGGGATTGCGGCTTGTCGATGCTGACCAACGGGTGTTGGTCCAGTTCGACAGGGATCCTGCGGGGGGCCGCAACGGGCACCCGGAGGCGAATCTCTTCGATCAGCCCGAACTGGAAGCGATCCTGCGCGCGAACCTTCGCTCCTATCCAGAGGTCACACTGCGTGCCGGTGCCGAGGTTGTCGCTGTTGTCGAGGAGAACGGCTGCGTGCGAGTGGATTTCGAAGATCGGACGACGCGTCGGACCGAGTCGTTGCGCGCAGCATATGTGCTGGGCTGCGACGGGGCCAACAGTACAGTTCGCGGTGCGATCGACGGGCAGCTGCGCGATCTGCGGTTCGAACAACGCTGGTTGGTCGTCGACATCGCCACGACGACGGAACTGGGCTGTTGGGATGGTGTCCACCAGATCTGCGATCCTGAGCGTCCGGCAACCTATATGCGTATCGGGCAGACTCGCCACCGCTGGGAATTTCGGCTTCGTGCAGGTGAGACCGCCGCTGACTACCGCGACCTGACCCAGCTACGACCACTGATCGCGCCATGGATCGACGTGAATGCGGCGGAGAACCTCGAACTGGTGCGGGTCGCCGACTACACATTCCGTGCCCAGCTCGCTGACCGGTGGCGCGAGGGGCGGGTGTTCCTTTTGGGCGATGCCGCCCATCTCACACCACCGTTCATCGGCCAAGGGATGGGTGCGGGGATTCGCGACGCCGCCAACCTCACGTGGAAGGTGGCTGGTGTCCTGCGAGGTGAGCTGCCCGACAACGTGCTCGACACCTATCAGACGGAGCGGAAGCCGCACGCGCGGGCCATGATCCGGCTCGCGAAATTCATGGGTGTGACGATGACCGAGGGCGGCGAGTGGGGTAACCGACTTCGCGGTTTCATCGCACCGCGGGTGCCACGAGTGCCTGGCCTGACCGGCATGGTCGTCGGCGGCGAGTCTCCGCCCCTACATCGTTCCGAACTCGTGGTCGCACCGTTGTCGACGCGTCGCCTTGCCGGGCGCTTGATTCCGAATACCCGGCTTGCCGACGGACGATGTGTCGATGAGGTGATCGCTGGTCGGTTCGCCATCGTCACCACGGTCGAACTGACTCCCGAGGCCCGCGCTGTGTGCGATCAACGCAACGGCGTTGTTCTTCAGGTGGCGCCGGGGACAGACCTGCATCGCTGGCTACGCCGTGGTCGCTCAGCGGCGGTATTGGTTCGGCCGGATGGCGCCGTTCTGCGCAGTGCCCGGCAACCAGCCGTGCTGTGTGCGAAGCTACCGGCGTTCACACCGAGCCGTCAGCTGCCCCGCGTACGGTGAAACCGGGCGCGGGTCGGTGACCACTGCGTGGAAATGGTGAGCGGCCTCGGCTACAGCTCTGGCTGTGGGGGCAGGGCAGTGGTGGTGAGCTTCAGGGCGGTGCGCTTGTTCATCCCGAACATGCGAAGCATGTGAAAGGTCATCTCGTCGGTTCGTGCGTCGACGTCGGCATCGGGGTTCGCGTCGAGCAGCTGAAGCAGACCGAGAAGTGCGCCGCCCGCGGCCATGACCGCCATGTCGGGATCCATCTGTTCGAACCGGCCCGCCTCCTGCGCGGCGATGATGTCCCGGCGGGCGCGTGGGGCCAAGCCTTCATCCCGCAGTAGAACCGACATGCCGGAGTGCAGGATTACTCGCACCATCTCCGGTGCTTGCCGTTGAAGGCGACCGGTCATACGGAAGCTGACAGCGAAGACTTCGGCGGGATCGTCGTACAGTGCCACGATGCCGTCGCGCATCTCGCTGTAGACCTGCAACGCTGAGCGCACAGCTTCGTCGAAGAGCTGATCTTTGGAATCGAAGTGGTTGTAGAAGGACCCGAAACCTACGTCGGCCTCATCGGTGATCTCTTGGATGCTCACCGCGGAACGACCTTCGGACAGGAACTTCCGGGCCGCGCCGAGCAGCGCGTTACGGGTGCGCTCGCGTCGGCGGTCGACACGGTTGCGTACTACGGGTTCGGCAGTCACGGACTCGCCCTTCGTCGGAGTCGTTGTCGAAATCGTATCTGATCGAAGCGTCAGTGACGATTTCTGAGCCGGTGTGACCAGCGCCGGGTTGGGTGGCTTGCCGCGACGAGTCGCCGGGAAATGATGTTCAGTCGGCGGAGCCCGATTGCGGTAGTTCCGCGAGTGCCGGAAGTGGGCGATGGGCGATCTCGTGCGCTTCCTCGGCGGGAAGGCCGAACATCCGCAGGAGGTCTGCGGTGATCTGGTCCGCCGACGCGGCGTCGTCGCGTTCGGGCCGGCTGTGGAGCAGCTGGCCGAGGAAGACAGCAGAACCGGCGACGACGGTCATGGCGAGTTCGAGATCACTGATGTGGAATCGTCCTGTGCGGGCGGCATTGTCGATATCACGGCGAGCGCGGGGTGCGAGGCCCTTGTCGGAGTGAGTGAGGGCGAGACCGTTGGTCAGCAGGATCTTACTGAGAGTGGGATTGTGGCGGTGCAGGCGCCCGGTGAGTCGGAAGCCCTGGGCGAACGCGTGCGCCGGGTCGTCGATGTCCGCGCAGAGGAGGTCGAGCGCCGCGCCGTGCTGGTCGAGCGCTTCTTCGAGCGCGACCTCGAACAGTTCGTCGCGGGTCTGGAAGTGGTTGTAGAACGACCCCATCCCGACGTCGGCGGCCTGCGTGATCTCGAGAATCGGCACATTCAGTCTCCCGGTCGCGATGAGCGACTGTGCCGCGCGAACCAATGCGGCGCGGGTGCGCGCCTTACGGCGCTCCAGTCGGTTGGGCTCCGAACCAGTGTGCGTGGCCATCGCTGCTTACCTTTCCGTGACGAACTCGCACGTCACCCTAGCTCAATCGGTCAGTATTGACGAACTAGTCACTACTGTGGTCCGGCTCGCCGTGGAGCCGAGCTGGACCGGTATTTCTCGCGTGATCACCGTTGCTGACATGCCGCCTTCATCGGCTGGGGTGGAATGGCTCCGTGCCGAGCACCAGACGCAAGCCTGAGAGGCCGGAATGGGCTCGGGCATAGGAGAGTTCGCGATCGATGTCGCCGATATTGTTGACAATGGGCAGCGCCGCCCCCAGGGTCGACAGGGTGCCGAGCGCACGGCCTTCGCGGTCGAGGAACGCGCTGCCGCTGTCGCCGGGGATGCCGGGTGTAGGTGAGACGAGGGCATGTGTCCAACCGTTGGTGGCGGGGTCATCGTCCTGGCACTGCCCGGTTTGTGGGGACAGCCCGGTGATTCCGCCGCGGAGGCCGGAATTGCCGTAGCTGTAGACACGCTCGCCGGTACTGGCGCCGGAGGTATTCATACCGACCGGGCCGCCCCAGTACGGCAGGCTCGGATTCACCTTTCCGACGTCCTCGGCGGGCACCTCGACCAGTGCGAAATCGTTAAAGGCGCAGGTATTTCGGTCCGTCTCGGCGCTCTGCTGCATCGCCAGCCAGCTGCTGTAGACGAGTTTTCCGGTGGCGACTGCTGTCCCGTGGGAGAGCAGGGAGCCACCGCGATTGAAGGTCACGGCAGTACCGGTGGGGAGGCTGGTGGCGGCGCAGCCGTCGGTGATACTCGCCTCGCCGGTGGCGGCGCAGTGGGCGGCCTGGCCGAGATATATGGCTCCGGAGTCGTCGGTGAAGACATAGTTGGTTGTGCACTGTCCCGCGCCGTCGGTGTAGGTCTGAGTTCCGGGAGTGATTGTCGCGGTCGCTGCCGCACCCCACTGATGCCCGGCCTTGTCGGCGGCCACTGTGGCTTGCCGTCCGCTGTCGGTGGAAGGTCGTTGCGTCGTAGTCGAGGCCGTGTCGACCTCATTGATGGCGGAGTCGTGGGATCGACCGCATCCGGCAGTCATCGCCAACCCGGCGGCAAGAACAGCGGCAGTTACCGGGAGTGCTCGGCTACGGCGAGAGGTGAAGGGGCACATATTGATTACCTTTGGTAGTCAGTGCTCGAAGAGCTACTGGGGGGTGGTTTGGGTACGGGGTGCGCAGAGCAGCGCGCCGAGGGCGGCTACGGCCACCACTATCGCGACGACGATCAAGGAGGCTGACAAGCCGTCGATGAACGCTGCGCGGACGGCAGCCGCGAGTGCCTCACCCCCGCCGCCGCCGAGATGCTCGGCGACCTGGAGTCCGGCCGCGGTGGAGGACTCGACGGAATGCGCGGCGTCGGGCGGCAGTTGGTCGAGCGTAGGCAGCGACGACTTGTAGTGGCCGGCGAACACCGAACCCATCACGGCGATGCCGATCGCCGCCCCGACCTCGCGCGTTGCGTCGTTCATCGCCGAGGCAACGCCCTGCTGGTCGGCGCGTAGCGAGCCGACGATCACCGAAGTGCCGACCGCGCTCGTCAAGCCGATGCCCAGACCCGCGACTATCAAGCCGCCGAGGAAGGGAAGGTAGCCGGAATCGACATCCAGGAACGACAGCGCGAACAATCCACCCGCGAGCAGGAGCAGTCCGACGCTCATCACAGCCTTGATGCCGAGACGATCGGTCAGCCGCGGCGTGAGCGCGCTGACGGGCATGACGATCAGCGCGATGGGAATCAACGCGACCGCGCTCTTCAGCGGGCTGTAGCCGAGCATCAGCTGCAGGTATTGCAGCCCGACGAAGAAGAACCCGAACACGGCCATGAACTGGACAAGGATGGTGACCGCTCCGGCACGGAAACCGCGAATGCCGAACAGTCGGGGATCGAGCAACGCGTGCTGATTGCGCAGCCCGAGCACGGCGTAGAGCGTGAGTGCCGCGGCGGCGACGACGAAGCTGCCGATCACCCGACCACTCGTCCAACCGGCCTCACTGCCTTCGATGATTCCGAACACCAGGGCTCCGATCGCGACCGCGCTGGTGTACGCACCGGCATGGTCCAGGGGCCGGCCCTCCTCGTCGCGAGTGTTCGGTGCGAGCACCATGGCCAGAACTCCGCCGAGTAAGGCAACTGCCGCGCTGGCTACGAAGATCGAACGCCAGCTCCATACTTCGAGCAGCAGACCGGCCGCGAGCAAGCCGAGAATGGCCCCCGCGGCGGCGAATCCGGACCAGATCGCCACGCCCCGGTCCCGCTGTGCAGCCGGGAACGCTGACGTGATCGTCGACAGTGTGCCCGGCATGATCATTGCCGCACCCACGCCCATGACCACCCGCCAGACGATGAGCATGGTGGTCGAGTCGGCGAAGGCGGCCGCGGCTGAGCCGACCGCGAAGACCAGGGTGCCCGCCAACAGGACGTTGCGGCGGCCGAACTTGTCACCGAGCGCACCGATCGGCAGCACCAGCGCGGCCAGCGCCACCGTATAGGCGTCGGCGATCCAGGTCAGCGATGTCGTCGACGCCGACAGATCCACTGCCAATTCCGGCATAGCGAGGTTCAACGCCGATACCGACGCCACGACGAGCACCAGACAGGTGCACATCGCCAACAAGATCCCCTGTGTTCCCGCTCGACCGGCCTGGACGGTATCCGAACCCGGGCCGGGCAACGCTCGGGCTGTGTATCGCTTCATCGCATCTCCCTGGTCAGCGGCCGACTTGTCATCAACTGTCGATCTATTGATGACATCGTCACTTATGAGGGTAGGATCAGTCAACAGTTATGACGAAATAGTCATAAATGATCATCTCGTTCCGGAGGTCTGTCGAAATGTCCGAAGTTCCTACCCTGAGCAGCGACGAAGCGCCGTCTGATCGATCAACGTCCGGTCGGGAAACCGGATCGGGCCTGGGTCGTGGTCTGCGTACGCGCAAGCTGCGAGCGGCCCTCGTGGGTTCCGGGGTCGTGCTGGCGCTTGCCGTGTCCGGCACCGCCGCGGCCGAGATCTACTACCGGAATCGGATCGAAGGTTGTATCGCGCACGAGGTGGAACGGGAACTCGGGTCGCGGGTCTCGGTCCGATTCGGGCCGAGACCGCTACTGTTGGCTGAGCTCGACCATCGGATCCCCTTCGCGGATGCCGACAGTGCGGACACGCGGTTCGGTCCGGCTGTCGGTATGCGAGTGCGTGCGCGTTTACACGACATCGAGCTCGCCGACGGCGGGGCCGGCGCCGCCGTCGGCCACAGCAGCGCTCAGGTCGTCTGGGGCAATGACGGTATTGCCGAGACGCTGCACGAACCGACCGCAGTGGTCGCCTCGGACGCGAGCACGGGGATCCTGGCGGTGTCCGCGCTGGGAGGGTTGGCTCATCTGGAGCTGCGTCCGTACGTCGTCGATCATCGGATTCTGATCGACACTGTCGCGGTTCGCGGCCTGCCGACCGATCTGGTCGACATCATGGTCGAAACCCTCGTGCGCAGCCTGCAGGGCTATCCGCTGAATCTGCGTGCCGACACCCTCCGGGTGACTGACGCGGGCATCGTGGTTGCGCTGAGTGGTGGGCCTGCACCGCTCCGAGTGGACGGTAGTTCCGGGACGGAATGTAGTTGATATTACTGTAATGCATACGGTAACCTGACGACCGAACGGCCCACCGTAGTGGTCGACGGTTTTCGGTAACGAGTCTCCGTTGAGTTCGATGCCTCGGGAGACAAAGGAATCCGCGGATGAAATCGGTCGACGTACGCCGCCCGGCTCTTGCATCGACATTCGAGTTTCGAGGATCCGAGGCCCAGGGACGCCGGCGCGCCGCGGCACTGGTGGCCGCGCAGGCGGTTTTCGTCGCCAACGGCTATCACGGCGCGACGATGGACGAGATCAGTACGCGGGCGGGAATCAGCAAACCGGTGTTGTACGGATACTTCATCAACAAACTCGATCTGTATCTTACTGTCCTGCAACGTTATCTGGATACGATGGTAGATGGTGTCCGCGCCGGTCTGGCCGCGGACACCGGGCGTCGGGACAGGTTGCGCCGCACAGTGCTCACCTACTTCGACTTCGTCGAGGACGATTCGGGCGGGCACGTACTGGTCTTCGAATATCCGGTACCCAGTGAGCCGAGTGTTGAACTGCGGGTGCGTAGTGCGATGCGCCAATGCGCGACCCTGGTGAGCGCCGAACTTCGCGCGGCGGGCGTGGTTTCCGTGGCGGCCGACAGCTGCGCGTGGAGTTTGGTCGGCGCAAGCCACCTGGCTGCCCGTCAATGGCTGGCTACCGGGCGGCCGATCGCCAAGAACGACGCAGTAGACGTCGTCGTCGCGCTGTGCTGGAACGGGCTTTCGGCACTCGACATCGAGTTGGCCTCGCACAGTTGAGATTGCCGCAACGTGGAGATCGCGGCAACGGCTTGCCGCGGAATCAGGTGGCGCTGGCCGCGCCCAGGTAGCGATACAACAGTTCCTCGCGAGCTTGATCGGTCGGGCCTGCCCAGGACAAGTGTCCCCGCTGCAGGATGATGCAGTGCTCGGCAAACGCCAGTGCCCGGCCGGCGAACTGTTCGATCATGATCACCGATACGCCCACGGCGCGGGCCCGCGCGAGGCTGTCGAAGACCATGTCCACCATCTTCGGCGCCAAGCCCAGCGACATCTCATCGGCGATGATCATCCGCGGCGTCACCATGAGTGCTCTGGCCAGGGAGAGCATCTGTTGCTCCCCACCGGACAGCGTGCCCGCTTGCTGCCCGCGGCGCTCGCTGAGCACAGGGAATATCTCGAACGCCCTGGCGAGCGCTTCGCTGCGGCCACGCTTGTCGGCGACCAGCGCCATTCGCAGATTCTCCAGCACAGTGAGCCCGGGAAACACGCCGCGGCCTTCGGGCAGGTACACCAACCCGGTCCGGCGAATCCGGGAGGGGGAAAGCGACGTGATGTCATGGCCGTCGAAGCGCACCGAGCCGCCACACGACGGAACGAGGCCGGACAAAGTCCGGGCCAAAGTACTCTTGCCCGCGCCGTTGGCCCCCAGCACCGCGACCGCGGTGTCGGGGGGAACGTCGAAGGTCACGTCGAACAATGCCTGGGCGGCGCCGTAGCGGACGAACAGGCCACGGACCTCCAGCAACGGCTCGTCGGTACTCATGCCGGTTCTCCCTGCTCGTGGTGGATGCCCTCGCCCGTCGGCGGGTTGTCGATGTCCTCGCCGAGATAGGCCGCCCGAACTGCCGGATGCACACGAATCTCCGCCGGCGTCCCGGCCGCGATCTCGACCCCGAAGTCCAGGACATGGACGACGTCGCACATTCCGAGGACGAGTTCCACGTCGTGCTCGACGAGCAGAAGCGAGGCACCGTGGTCGGTGACCACGCGCCGCAGTGCGGCTGCCAGCTCGGCGGTTTCCTCTACATCCAGACCGGAAGACGGCTCATCGAGCAGCACGACCTCGGGTTCGACGGCCAACGCGCGAGCCACTTCCACAAGCCGAGCCGAGCCGAGCGGTAGGCCGGCGGCAGGCAGATGGGCGATAGGACCCAGATGCAGGGAGTCGATCAGCTCATCGACCCTGCTGTTCTCCACCGCAGCGGCTCGGCGCAATCCGCGTCCCGTCACCAGATCGGTCCAGATCCGGTGAGGGGTGTGCCGCATCCGATAGGCGAGGACGACGTGCTCGCGCACGGTCAGCGACAAGAAAAGCTCGGGGTGCTGAAAGGTCCGGGCCAATCCACGGCGGGCCCGCTGCTGGGGCGAAGTCCGGGTGACATCGCGCCCACCCATCAGGACTGTGCCCGCGGTGGGCTGGAGTAGTCCGGACAGGACAGCGAACAGCGTGCTCTTGCCGGCCCCGTTCGGGCCGACGAGCCCGATGATCGAACCGGCAGGGACTTCGAGATCGACATCGTCGAGGGCAACCAGTCCGCCGAATCGTACTGTCACCCCCCGCGCTGCGAGCCGGGGAACAACCGGTGTCGCCGGCTGTGTGTTCCCGGACGGAGGAGAGGTTGTGGTGCTCATGCTTTGCCTCCCGCGGGCAGCCGCTCAGTAGTGCTGAGAGCGCCCGGGTCCATCGATGGCGCCGACTTGCTCACCGGTGAGCTCGTGTTACCGGGAACGTCGATCGGGCGGAGTCGGCGCCGGGCGAGAACCCGCGCGCAGGCGTGAGCTGCCTGCATCACAACACCCTCGGGATGCAGCGCGAGCCCGACGGCGCCGAGGCCGAACAGGATGACCGGAATGTCGCTGAACTCCGACGGCAAGTAGGTGGAGAACAATGCCGGCACGAGAAGGAAGACAATGCCCGCGATCAGCGCCGCGATGATCGAGCGTGCTCCCATCGTCACCAGCACTGCCAGCCAGACGAGGCCGACGGATGGATGGAAAGCGTCCGGGAGTGTCGACTGGGCACTCATGGCGAAGAAGCCGCCTCCGACCGCCGCGACATAGGTGGCCAAGCCCGAGACCAGCACTTTCGTTTGAACGATGCTGATGCCCAGCGTGCGGGCGCCGTTCTCACTCCACCGCACGGCATTCATCGCGAGGCCGACGGTCGACCGGCGCACGTTGATGATCAGGAAGGCGAGGACGAGAAACGTGGCCAGCGCGAGGTAGGTGAATGACGCGTTCTCCTCGGCGAACGCCGGTCGGCTCATCGGCTGGCCTGAGCCGAAGTTGTAGAACGGGTCCCGAGTCAGCACCAGCGTCTGGATCAGAGATCCGAACGTCAGGGTCACCAGCGCTACGTAGAGGTTGCCCAGCCGGATGGTGAGCAGGCCGAGAAGGACGCCGACCGGAACGATGACGAGCGGTCCGGCGATCACAGCGACCAGCGGGTCCCAGTTCGCCCGGTTGACCAGCTCGGCAGTGAGAACCGCGCCGGCACCCGCGAAAGTGATCTGGCTCAGCCACACCATGCCGCCTTCGCCGGTCACCAGCGTGTAGGACAGCAGCGCGATTGCGAGCGCGATGCCGGATGCGAGCAATCCGGTCCAGTACGTGTCGAGTACGGCAGGCATGGTCACCACCACGCCGATAATCACGACCGTTGCGGCCAGGGCCGAACCGATCCGTCCGGTTCCGGTTGTGATCGGCGCCGAGATCAGTGATGGATCGCCACCCTGGGGGCGGATGGACACGTCGAGGGCCGCGCCCGATTGGGTGTTGCCGGTTTGTCCGCGGAGTGCGTAGTAGAGCAGGAACGCCAGCATGAACGCGAACGGCACGCTCGAGACCACTGCGGAGGTGAACTGACTCGACGCGTCGAGATATCGCTGAACGACCAGGGTGACGACGCCCATCACGAGCGCGACGACAACGGCCACCGGCAGGCTGCGCAACCGTGCCGCGACGACCGCCGCGAACGCCGCGGACATCATGTACGTCATTCCCTCGACCGAGAGTCCGGAAGTCGGGGCGATGAGGATGCCTGCCAAGCCCGCGAGGGTGGCGCTCGCCGCCCATACGCCGAGGGCCACGTGCCCGGGATTCGTGCCGCTGAGCCCTGTCAGCGCCTCGGAGTCGACCAGCGCCCGGACCTTCAGCCCGACGTCGGTGAAACGAAGGACGCCGACGCCGACGATCAGGACCACCACCAGCCCGGCATAGGTGACCAGTTGATCGGCGTTGACGACCGCGCCGAAGATGTGCACGACACTGAGGGGCCGGGGTGCGAGCCCCGGTGCGGTGACGTTGACCAGGCCACCGAGGACGAGACCGACCAGCGGTGGCAGGGCGACCGAGAGCCCCACGGTTACCATCAGTTTGACGACCGGCGAGCTGTGCCGCAGGTGCCGGAAGAGCGTCGCGTAGAGCGCCATGCCGAGCAACGGCGCGAAGACCAGGAGCGCGACCACCGCCGCCTCGACGTTGCCCCAGCTCATCTCCGTATCGAGGAAGTAGTAGAACCGGGCGACGGTGAAGGCCATCGCCGCGAACGCCAGGTTGAAGATTCCCGAGGATACATAGGTGATCACCAGGGATCCCGCCGCGATGGCATAGATGGACCCGAGACTCAGGCCTGCGAGGACGTACGAGAGCAATTCGTCTCCAAAAATCTTGGCGAAGTATCAGCCGCCCTCATATTGTCCATCTAACAGTAAGACGCACAGTATGATGCTCAGGAAGTATGGGCCAGAGCCTGAGGCATGTCAATCACGTTGCGGCACAGAACCCGCGGCTGTGAATGGTTGTGCGGCGGCTTCCGAGAAGAAGGTTGTGCAGTGATGCTTCCCAGCAAGGGTGCCGCCACGCGTGGCAGAGGTTCGGTACTCGCCGCGATATGCGCGGTGGTACTGACGGTCGCGGCGTGTGGCAGCGCCGGCGACGACACCGTTGGTACCGGCCCGGTGAAGATCGGGCTGCTGACCTCACTCAGTGGTCCGGCCAGCTCCGCCTACACCGGTGCGGCCCCGGGTGCGCAAGCCCGTTTCAAGGCATACGAGGCAGCGGGCGGCAAGTGCGCCGGCCGGGGCTTCGAAGTGTTGGTGACCGACGACCAATCCAGCGCTCAAGGCGCGCTGAGCGGGGCGCAGAAACTCATCCAAAAGGATCAGGTCTACGCACTCATCACGGTGAGCCCGTTGTTCTACGGCGCGTCACGATGGGTGACGACGCAGGGCAAGGGCACTCCGGTGCTCGGCGGAGCCTTCGAGGGGGCCCCGGAATGGCTGCAGGCCCCGGAGAACAATCTGTTCGCCGCCAGTCAGATTCAGGACTACCGCGACACGTACTCGACCCAGCCCGATTATCTGAAGACCAAGGGCGTGACCAAGCTGGCCGCGGTGGCCTACAACAGCCCCAGTTCGCAGGAGTCGATGCGCTCGGTGATGAACGCTGCGCAAGCCAGTGGGCTGCAGCGGGGGTATGTCATCGATACGGTTCCCTTCGGTAGTACCGACGTCGGCGCGATCGTGCTCGGCATCATCGCCTCGGGCACCGACGCGGTCACCATGGCGGTCAATCCCGACACGGCCTTCGCGGTCGTAGCCGGTCTACGGCAAGCCAACTATCCGCTCAAAGCCGTTATGTCGGCCACCGGCTATGGATCCGACCTGCTCCAGTCGGCGCCGGCGGTCGAGGCCGGTCAGGGGGTCAGTTTTCTGGTGGTCGGCGGTATCGCCCCGGTGGAGTCGGGTACACCCGCGGCCAAGGCGTTCTCGTCGGCTCTCGAGCGGTACGCGGGCAACGCGACGGGCATTCCGAGCTTCGCCAATATATATGGGTGGACGGCGGCCGATCTGTTCCTGCACGGATTGGAACTGGCCGGATGTGACGCGTCTCGGCAGGACTTCATGTCGACTCTGCGACACGATGCCACCTGGACGGCGGGTGGTCTGATGCCCGAACCGCTCGATATGAACACCACGAAGTACGACGATCTGTGCCAATACTTCGTGAAGCTGCAGGGCGCGGCATTCGTCCTCGACCCCGCGGACGGCACTCCGATCTGCGGCAAACTCATCACATCCTGATTGCAGGACCGCCGGTTTACCGAAAGCACTCCCGTAATGCCAACAGTTGACCTATCGTCAGTGTGTCGGATCACAGTGGGTCGACAAGTCGGCGGTATTTCCGACGGCATGACCGAGCCGGAATCGGCCGACCCCCTGTGCCGAGGCCTTACGGCTTGCGCGGCGTGGTACGTGGCGCACGAGGTGTCGAAAGCGTCAGCGCTTTCTTCGCATAACGACCGGTAGAACACCGGCCATCAACGGGCGTCGCCAAGCCCATATACATCCAGCACTGTGCTGGACTGATCTCCTTCAGGATAGAGGGTTTCATGACAAAGAGGTCATACACCGGGGTCGCGGCATGCGTCGCGGGGATCTCGGTTCTCGTTGCCGCGGCATTGTTGCCGACATACGTGCGTGGATCTGTCGTCGGTCTTCCGGACGATCTGGACCAAACCACGGTTGTGGTCGGAAAAGGTGAGTTGATCGACCGATCGAGCTTCCGATCCGCGACGCCGGTTCAGACATCGAAGGATGTTCCGGTGTCCATCACCTCCCGGCTGACCGCCGAGTCGTCCAGCGATTCCGTGGTCGTGGTCCACGGAAATCTGGTGGGGGCACGAGCCGATGCCACGGGTGATGCGGCGGTATTCATCAACAGCTCCGACGTCGTGAGCGTCGATCGTCAGGAATTCCTGGTGAACGGCACGCCCGTGCCGACGTGGACTGCGCCGCCCGCACCGGTTGTCGAGGAGCCTGCCCGGATCGGGACGCTGTTCACTTTCGCACCCGGCGTCGAGAAGACCGACCACCAGGTCTATGAGGTCATGGCACACGCCCCGGTGACGGCACGGTATGTCGACGATGACCGGACCATCGACGGAATGCAGTTGTACCACTTCCGTTCCGAGTTGAAGCCTGTGGATATGACGCAGACCGCAGGCGTCACGCAGCAGACGCAGTTGACTCTGCCCGCGTTCAAATGGGGTCTGCCGGGTGGCATGGAAATGGTGACGATGAACCAGTTCTATGGCAATGCCCGCGACATGTGGGTGGAGCCCACGACGGGGGCAACGGTAGACCTGCAGAGTCGGCCCCAGATCTATTACGCGCAGACCGCCGACGATCCCCACAAAGTGGTGGCGTTCTCCGGCGAGCTCCAGTACGACGAGGCGACCAAGGCGTCGATGCTCGCCGATGTGAAAGACGGCCGAGACATGATTCGGGGGCTTTTCCTGTGGCTGCCGATCGGACTTGCGGTCCTGGGGCTCCTCTTGGTCGGTACCTCGGTGATCATCGCTGTGCGCGGTAGGGCAAGACGTCGTTCCGGCGTCGCCGTGAATTCGACGGTTTCGACCGAAACCCCCGACGTCAAGGTCGGCTGAGAAGCCACGCGACCCAAAAAGGCGCAACGGACGAAATGTCCGTTGCGCCTTTTGGTGTATGCAGTACGGGCTCAGGCCGAGGTCGCCGCGTCTGCGTGCGACGGTATCCTGTTGTCGCCGGCCGCGGAATCCGGGTTGGCGAGGGGAAGGCCGAGGAAGCGCCTAGCATTGTCGCCCATGAAGTCATAGGTTCGCCGGACATCCATGCCCTCGGCGTACTTCCAGAAATCCTTCGGCTCCGCCAAGCCCTCCGGATGCGGGTAGTCCGAGCCGAACAGGACCTTGTCCCAGCCGACGGTGTCGACGACGTCGGCCACGCATCCTTCCCAGAACGGGCTGACCCAGATATTGCGACGGAAGACTTCGTGCGGATGCTCGGCGAAGTTCTGCGGCATCTTCTTGTAGAGGTCTTCGAAGTCGTGGAACAGCGGCTGGATCCACGAACTGCCGTTCTCGACGCTGGCGATGCGCAGCTTCGGGAAACGAGTCAGCGTACCGTGACAGATCAGGCTGGTGATCATGTCCGCGATTTCGCGATGCCCCAGCGTCATCCACCGAAACGGGCTCTGCGCCATGAAGTTCGCGGTATGCGGTGGCTCCCATTTGGCGATGTAGCCGTCCAGCGGAGGGTAGCTGGCGTGCAAGACGATAGGCAGGCCTGCGGCTTCGACGTCACGCCAGAACGGATCGAATTCCGGCAGCGCCGGTGAACGCCACCCGTGCAGACCGTTCACCGGGCCCGGTTTGATCAACGCGGCCTTGGCGCCGTTGGCCAGGACGTAGTCCAGTTCGCGCTGGGCCGCGTCGACCTCGGACAGATTGATGATCGGTGTCGAGAAGATGCGGTCGGCATAGCTGTAGGTCCAGTGCTCGGCCATCCATTGGTTGAGCGCGTGGATGATCGCCAGGGTGAGCTGAGGATCGTCCGCCGCCGAATGCTCGACAAGGCTGGCCAGGGTCGGATAGTTGAGTGCCTCGACGACCCCTTGCCGGTCGAGCTCGGTGATCCGGTCGACCGGGTTGCGCGTACCTTCGGGTGCCTCGATCGCCGGGCCCTGCATCTCCCGCAGAGTCAGCCCCTCGGTGTTCTCGCCCGCGAAGAACTTCTCGTGAGCACCGGGAGCGGCCACCCGCTCGAACGTCGGATTCGGGATGAAATCGGTGACCTTGTTGTTGATCACGATTCGCGTCTGACGACCGATCTGCGCGAATTGCACGGCCCGCTCGTACTGCTCCGGAAGGTACTTGGTCAGCGAATCCGGGGTCTCGTACATGTGCTGGTCGGCGTCGAAGATCGGCGCGTCGCGGAACTGATCCTCTGATCGGCTCATGATCGCGCTCCTCGGGGGGTGGGGATCCTCTCGCCGGCGCGTGCGCCGTGCTCCCGGATGGCAATGTCGGTCATCTGTTTCCTTCCGCCAATGCAGTGTTATCTACTGTAAACACTACAGTAATGGGGTATATCAGGTGCTGGGGATTGCTTCGATGTGGAATCTGAGCAGCGCTTCTTGAGCGAACGAGGCGATCAGCGTCCCGTCGGTGTCGAAGACGTCGCCGCGGCCGAAGCATCGGCCGTGGGCGACGATCATGTTGTAGTGCCGCATCAGAAGCCACCTGTCGGCGTCGAGCGGGCGATGGAACCAGATGGTGTGCGAGGTCGTGGCCGAGGTGAACGTGGTTCCGTTTCCGCGTTGGTCGACGCCGTCGAACGGCCGCAGGGCATTGCCGATCACGTTCAGATCCGTCGCGTAGGCGAGGAGGGCGGCCGTGGAATCGTTTCCGGCGTCGGGAATGCGCATCCACAGGTCGTAGTCGGTGTGCGGGCTGGGTGCGTCGAGGTCGGTCACCGACCGCGTGTCCCAGGGGAGCAAGTCGAAGACGACCCGGTCGGCGATGCCGGGAAGTGGCGCCGCGGGTCGGCTCGGTTGGTGCTGCGGGCCGCCCTCTTCGGAGTGCAGCGACACGGCGCACGTGGCGATCGGTCGGCCCAGCTGGGTCGCGGTCATGGCGAGTGCGCCGAATGAGCGCCCGTTGTGCAGTGGTTCGCAGCGGTAGCGGACGGGGCCCTCCGCGGTTCCCTCGCGAAGAAACGACACGTGCAGCGATTTGACGGTCTTGCCGGCGTCGATCGCGTTCGCCGCTGTGACGAACTGTGCCAGCAACTGCCCGCCGAACAGTCGCCGGTGCGGCAGGCGCTGATTCGCGCCTTCGAAGAAGGTCGGCGAATTCAGGGGTTCGGGCTGGTTGTCATCACCGGGTGGGTTCGGCAGTCGCCGCAGGTCGAGGCAGGCAGCGAGGTCGCTCCAGGTATCAAGCACCACTCGATCGTAAGTCATACGGGAAGCATTGCGGTAAAGCTCGTCGTTACTCTGCGAGGAGACTGTTGTGCGGCGTACTGTAATGACAACAGTAATGGTGATCAGAGTGGTGAGGATGATGGATGACAAAGTATTTGGGCTTCCGGCGGAAGTCTCGGTCAGGGAAACGTTCTGCGCCTACCGCGTCACCAGAGGCGTTCGATGAACAGGGCATGCGGATTCCGGGAGACCTGATCCGGACCACCACACGGGATCTGCTCGACTTCTTCGCGAAGTGCCCGCAGTGTGGGTACGCGGCTCAGGCGACGGAAACGGTGCGAGCCTTTTCCAGCGGGTTGCTGGAGCGGCGGGTGCACCGCACCTGCGGTCTGCCGTGTGGGTGGCATGAGTTGTCGTCCGAGATCGCCGACACGGTTCCGTCCGTCCAGCAGTGAACCGGCGGACACCCGCCGGCAGATCTCGCCGTCGATGTTCGGGCTATCGCGGTGGTGTCGGTTCGGCTGTCAGAGTGCGGCGTACCACGTCGGCCGACGGATTGCGCAGTGCCCGGTCCAGGGGCTCGTGCAGCAGGACGAGATCTGCTGCGGTTCCACGCCGAATACGGCGCGGCGGTCCGCCCGGATCATCCGCCGGGGCGAGGTAGGCGGCGAGTGCCTGTGCGGGGGTGAGGGATTCGGTGGGGTTGATGGTGTTCCCGGTCTCGGTCGAACGGAGCGTGGCCGCCGAGATCACGGCCCAGGGGTCCAGTGGCCCGTACGGGGCGTCGCTGGACAGCGCAACGGGGATGCTCGCGTTCAGCAGGGACCGGCAGCGGTAGAGGTCCGGCAGGTCGTCTGGGTCGACGTGATCGAGGTAGTAATCGCCGCGGTCGGCGAGAAATCCGGGTTGGGTCACCACCCGCACACCGTGGCGACGAAGTTCATCGATACTTTCGACGGGAACGAGCGCCGCGTGTTCGACCCGGTCGCCGGGGAAGTCGCCCGCGACATCGAGAGCGGCGAGCAGTACGAGCAGCGCCTCACGGCTGACGCAGTGTGCGGCGATCGCTCGTCGGTGGTCATGGACCATCCGGATTCGTTCCACCAGGTCGTCGAACGCCGGAAGTGCGGAATCGGCGATGACGATCTTGTACGGTCCGACACGGATTCGGCCGGGCAGGTAACTGCCGTGATCCACAGGAGCACCGAGAAGATGTACACGCTGGGGGAGATCGCCATTGGTGACAGCGGCGACAAGCGCGGCTTCTGAGCGTGACGACAGGTCAGGACTGGCGTCGGTGACCCCGGTCAGGCCGTAGCCGGTGAGGATGGCGCCGAGTGCGTTCAGGCGTGGTGGCTCGGCTGTGGGTAGTCGGGTCCGTAGCCAGTTGTCCGCGCGCCAGATTCGGCCTGTCGGGTTGCCTTCGTCGTCGCATTCGACGCCTGGATGCGCAGGGCCGGTGATCCCGGCCGCGGCGAGTGCGGCGGAATTGAGGATCCACATCGCGCCACTGCGGTGTTGCACACGGACCGGACGTGCAGCGTGGAGTGCGTCGAGCGCGGTCGCGTCGAGGTCTCCGGCGACGGTATCGACGTAGCCGACGCCGCGGACCCAGCCGTGCGTGTCCCCCGGGGCGGTGGTGAGTGCGGCGGCCAAGGTGCCGTGGTCGCGAACCATCGGCGGTCCGCAGCGCACCGAGGCGGCATCGGCGGCTGTCGCGTGCAGGTGCAGGTGATGGTCGTGTAAGCCGGGGATCAGTGCACCGCGGCGTGCGTCGATGACCTCCGTGGCGCCGAGAGTGGACAGCGCCGACCCGATCTCCTCGACGCGCCCATCACAAATGCGCAGGTCCATGCCCGGGCGGCCACCGATCTCCGCATCGCGCACCACGATCACGGTCATGGAGCGGGGATTCGGAGTGAGTTGAGCACTCGGGAGGTGTCGGCACCCGAGGCCGAGGCGGTGCCGGTCGGTACGCGAGCGGAGGGCCCCGCCACCGGAATCGGCTCGTCGGCGACGTCGACGAACCAGTCGTCGCCACGACGCACTGTTCGGGGCACCGGATCGGTGGTCAGGGTACTCGCGACGACCTCGGTCATCGAGATGTCCCACAACACACCCGATCCATCAGGCGGAGCGGAAAGAGCGAGTGTGGCCGCAGTGAGCCCGGTGAGCGGATCGGCGATCGCGTCCCCGACGAAAACTGGTGTGGCCGTGGGAGTCTCGCGTGCAACGAGGCCTGCGGCCGCCGCGACGTCGTCTCCGAAACCGATGCGGTTGGAGGCTCGACCGGCGGCCGTGATCGACACCCAGGTCGCGCCACGGGCGACCGCGGCATCGGCATCCAGTCCGAAACCGGTGAGTGCCCGGGGGCGGGACGCTTCGATGACGATATCGGCGGCGTCGACCAGGGCGGCCAGCGCCGACCGCCCGGCCGGGACGGTCGGATCGAGCACCACCGATTCGTGTCCGTGGTGCAGCAGGTCGTAGAAGCGTGGGCTGCCGCGACGTGCGCCGTCGGGCCGGTCGGGAGTCTCCACCTTGACAACCCGCGCGCCTGCCAGGCCGAGGAGGTGGGCGCACAACGGGCCTGCCCACAACGCGCTGAAGTCGACGACGAGGAGCCCGTCGACTGCCCGTGGCGTCGCCGGGGGGAATTGTGTGGGCGCGCGACGCCGCACCGGACCCGCGGCGACGCCGAGCAGTTCGGCGCGCTCGGCGAGTTCGTCGCCGCGATGGCGCCGCAGCCAGGCCGCGACCACGGACCACAGGTTGTCGGTGTTCAGATCGGTACCGACGAGCGCGCCCAGCAGGAGGGGATCATCGGGACGCGCGCACGAGACCGCCGCCCACCCGTCGGCGGTGGGCAGCAGTCGGCATCGGCCACCGGCCGAGATCTCGCCGCGGCGACGCAGGCCGGTGAGCGCGGCGCGTTCGCCCAATAGGCGGGCGCCGTCGACGGTGACCTGTCCAGCGGTGGAGGCCGTGATCGACGCGGTCAATTCCCGCGCACGCGTGGCCGCGCGACCCGGCGGTACCAGAGGTGGCCCGTCGGGCGGACCGGTTATCGCGACCACTCCGCTGTCCGCCCAGTCCACGGCGAGCGGGCCGAGATCGGGGGATGTCGAAGGGTGCACCGCTCGATAGTAGGTCCGCGCCCGACCGGGCCGGTGGGGAGAGCGTGACCCCTTGTCCGGACGGCGTGTCACTATTGCGCGGTGAGCCGCGATGCGACCGATCTCGCCCCGGCGGATCTGGAACTCGAGATCAGCCCGGATGGCACGCCCGAGAATCCGCTGCTGGTCATCCCGCTCGACGCCTGGACGAGGGAGACCCCGGAGCGGATCGACAGTGCTGCCGCTCTGCTGGCCGGATCTCTTCGACTGACGATCGGGACCCTGCGTGGCCCGGCGACACCGAAGCTGACCCCGTTGTTGCGCGCGGCGACGCTGACCCTCGCCGAGCGCGCTGACCAGGCGATGATCGTCGAGCATCCTGATCCGGCCGCGGGCGTGGACCACCTGGCCGACGCGGTCCGGCGCAACCCACGAGCCAGTGTGGCGCTGGGGCGGCTGCTGCGTCAGACAGCAGTGCCCGACACCACCGCGGGACTCGGGGCCGAGGCCGCTGTGTACTCGATGCTGTTGGCGGGCAGCGAGTTCCGGCGATGGCTCACCGCGCGGGGTGGGCCGAAGGCTGTGGCTTTCCCCGACCGCCCGCTGGTTCGGATCGAGCGCGACGACGACCAGTTGTCGGTGGTGCTCGACCACCCGGAGCGACGCAACGCACTCAGCGCCCGTCTGCGCGAGGAACTCCTCGACGCCGTCCGGTTCGCCGAGCTCGATCCCGGCATCGAGCGGGTGCTGCTGCGTGGCTCCGGGCCGGTCTTTTGTAGCGGTGGCGATCTCGACGAATTCGGTCGGGCGGCAGACGTGGTCGCCGCATACCAGGTACGGCTCGAACGGGCGCCGTGGCGTGTCATCGACCGGCTGCGCGATCGGGTCACAGCCCATGTCCATGGTGCGGCCATCGGCGCGGGGATCGAGATGACGGCCTTCGCCGGTCGGCTGGTCGCCGCGCCGGACACGTACTTCCGGCTGCCCGAGATCGAGATGGGGCTGGTTCCCGGGGCGGGCGGCACGGTGAGTATCCCTCGGCGCATCGGCCGGTGGCGTGCGGCGTGGATGATGCTGACCGGTGACCGCGTCGATACCGCAACGGCGTTGCGGTGGAGCCTGATCGACGAGGTGGCCGACATCACCACCACCTAGCGGCCGATGCCGCGGCCACTCCGTTGACTTTACTGAATGAATTACAGTAAACAATATTGGACAGCCGGTGCCGAGTTTCGCTGTCGACGACTCGACGTGAGGTGGATGCGGATGGACCTGGGATTGCGTGACGCGGCGACGGTGGTCGTCGGGGGAAGCCGTGGAATGGGCTTGGCCACGGCACAGTGCCTGGCGGAGGACGGGGCCAGGGTCGCCGTGGTCGGTCGCTCCGCCGAGGATGTCGAGCAGGCGGCGAAGGATCTCGCCGGGCGTGGCAGCCCGGATGCGGTCGGCCTCGTCGCTGACGTCCGCGATACCGCGCAGGTCGAGAGGGTGTTCTCGGTGCTGGGCGATCGGTGGGGTGGAGAACTGAACTCGCTGATCAACACCGTCGGGCCGAATGTGCAAGGCACCGTGGAGGACTTGTCCGACGACCAGTGGCGCGAGGCGGTCGATCACGGCGTGCTCTCGATCGTGCACTGCGTCAACGCCGCGCTGCCTCTGCTGCGCAACGCCGCGTGGGCTCGAATCGTGAACTTCTCCGCGCATTCGACGCAGCGCCAGACCGCCTCCCTCGTCGCGTACACCGCCGCCAAGGCGATGGTCACGAGTGTGTCGAAGAATCTGTCGTTGCTGCTCGCCAAAGACGAGATCATGGTCAATGTGGTCTCTCCCGGGACTTTCGTGACTCCGGCGCTGCTCGATTGGGCACGCTCGGTCGGTGTCGACGACGACGATCCCTACCGGCTGATGCAGGCGATCGAGACCCACTACGGCCACCCGGCGCAGATGCCGCGGGCGGGTCTGCCCGAGGAAGTGGGCCCGGTGGCCGCCTTCCTCGCTTCGCGCCGCAATTCCTATATGACCGGGGCCAACGTGAACGTCGACGGCGGGTCCGACTTCATCTGAGGGAGTCGGCGCGCTCGAGCGGTGCGAAGAAGGCATCCATGCCGCGGGCACTCAACGCGTGGCCGAGCGCGATGAAATCGAACCAGGATCCCGGCTTCGCCGAATTCCGGCCGATCGCGGCGAGGCGGGCGTGGGAGTCGTCCGCGATCCCTACCGCGCGCAGGCGGGTGAAGTCGATCGGTGGGGTGAAGTCGGCGGTGCCACGTCGAGCTTGTACTGCCTCGGCGTAGTCGATCATCAACGCCAGGCACAGCTGCTGCGCCGGCGTCTGCGGCCGGGGCATGATTCCCGTCGACACCGTTGCCGACAGGGCGGTGAAGGCCAGCTCGGTGTAGTAGAGGAAGACCGGTCGTGGGCCGCGCAGGGTCGTACTGCGCACCTGGGCGGCCAAGACATTGCCTGCCGCGAGCAACGTCGAGGCTGCCTGCGGGGACAGTGCGTGGTAGCGCGCGGGCATTACATGGGTCGTCGGTGCACTCACTGGTTCTCCTGGATGTCGGCCGTCGCATCATCGCGGGGCGCGGAGTCAATACTGTATTGGCCAACTGTAAGGCTTACAGTACGAGTCATCAAGGGTTTGTGATCACAATCGAGACAACTGTGCCCCTGACGCAAGGTCGTCAGGGGCACAGTTGTCTCAAATGCGGTAGTCGCGCAGCACGCCCTTCTCGATGATCCGCTTCTGGATCTCGCTGGTGCCCTCTCCGATCAGCATGAACGGTGCCTCACGCATGAGGCGCTCGATTTCGTACTCGGTGGAGTATCCGTATCCGCCGTGGATGCGGAAGCTCGCCTGGGTGACCTCGTTGCAGAACTCGCTGGCCAGGTACTTGGCCATGCCCGCGGCGACATCGTTGCGCTGGCCGGAGTCCTTGAGCCGGGCCGCGTTGACCATCATGAGGTGGGCTGCCTCGACTTTGGTGGCCATCTCGGCGAGCGAGAAGCCGATGGCCTGATGTTCGACGATGGGCTTGCCGAAGGTGGAGCGTTGCTGGGCGTAGCGAGCACCGAGTTCGAAAGCACGCAGGGCGATTCCGCACGCGCGGGCGGCCACATTGACGCGGCCCACTTCGATCCCGTCCATCATCTGCCTGAATCCGCGGCCGGGATCGCCACCGAGCACCGTGTCCGCGGCGACGACGTGGCCGTCGAGCAACATCTCGGTGGTGTCGATGCCCTTGTAGCCCATCTTGCTGATCTTGCCGGGGATCGTCAGTCCCGGAGCGACCTCACCGAATCCCGCCGGCTTCTCGAGCAGGAAGGTTGTCAGGTTGTCGTGCGGACGCTCGTGGCCTTCGTCGGTGCGTACCAGCGTGGCGACCAGGGTGGCCGTCGATCCGTTGGTCAGCCACATCTTCCGGCCGTCGAGGGTGTACGAACCGGAGTCGTCGCGGACAGCCTTGGTGCGGATGGCAGCCACGTCCGAGCCGAGTTCGGGCTCCGACATCGAGAACGCTCCGCGGACTTCGCCGGTGGCCATACGTGGCAGGAAACGCTGCTGCTGCTCCGGGGTGCCGTGGTGGGCAAGCAGGTAGGCGACGATGAAATGGGTGTTGATGACCCCGGACACACTCATCCAGCCGCGCGCCAGCTCCTCGACGCACAGGGCATAGGTCAGCAGTGACTCGCCGAGGCCGCCGTACTCCTCGGGGATCATCAGCCCGAACAGGCCCATCTCGGCCATCCGATCGACGATGGCCTGCGGGTAGGTATCGGCGTGTTCGAGTTCCTGCGCGACCGGGATGATCTCCTTGTCCACGAAGGTGCGTACGGTGCTGAGGATTTCGGCCTGCACCTCGGTGAGGCCGTGTGTTTGTCCGAGTTTCATCGGGAGATCCGTTCGGGGGAGTCGGAGCCCGCGAGCAGGGTGCTCGCGGCGGATACGGCCTGGCTCACAGCATCACCACCGTGAGAGTTTCGGCGACCAGCACCGGCTTGTCCTGACCCTCGTTCTCGACCGCCCAGCGCACCGTGATCAGGGCGCGGGAGTTCTCGATCGACACCGCTGCCGGCGTCGCTGTGGCTCGAACCCGGGAACCGACGCGGACGGGTGCAGGGAAGCGAACCTTGTTGCTGCCGTAGTTGACTCGTGCGGTGCCGAAATCAAGGGTGAACAGATCGCGGCCGAGGAACGGAATCATCGACAGCGTCAGATAGCCGTGGGCGATGGTCGTGCCGTAGGGGCCCTCGGCGGCGCGAGCCGGGTCCACATGGATCCATTGCTCGTCGCCGGTGCACTGGGCGAAGGTGTCGACGCGGTCCTGGTCGATCGTGAACCATGCTCCGGGACCGACTGTTTCGCCGATCGCCGTCGACAGATCCTCGACAGAGGTGAAGGTACGGACGGGCACGCTCACACCACCCGCTCGAAGACCGCGGCCAAGCCCTGGCCGCCGCCGATACACATCGTCTCCAGGCCGTAGCGCAGCTCACGGCGGTGCAGTTCCCTGGCGAGGGTGGCGAGCATCCGGCCGCCGGTGGCGCCCACCGGGTGCCCGAGCGAGATGCCCGAGCCGTGCACGTTCGTGCGGTCCAGATCGTGCTCGCCGAACTTCCATTCCCGCATGACGGCGAGAGCCTGGGCCGCGAACGCTTCGTTGAGCTCGATCAGATCGATATCGGCGAGCGAGAGTCCGGCCTGACCCAGAGCGGCCTCGGTAGCGGGCACCGGCCCGATGCCCATCACATCGGGCCGGACACCGGCTACGGCCCACGATTTGAGAGAGACCAGGGGAGTAAGGCCGAGCTGGTCGGCCTTCTCGCGGGTGGTGACCAGACACATCGATGCCGCGTCGTTCTGTCCGCTGGAGTTGCCCGCGGTGACCGTCGAATCCGGATCCAGCTTCGCCCGAACGGCTTTCAGTGCCGCCAGCGACTCGAGGGTGGTTTCGGCGCGCGGATGCTCATCGGCGTCGACGACCGCCTCGCCCTTCCTCGACGTCACAGTGACCGGAATGATCTGCTCGGCGCTCGCACCACCGCGGTGTGCCTGGACTGCCCGCTGATGGGAAGCGAGCGCGAGCCGATCCTGTTCCTCGCGAGCGATCGAATAGGTTCGGCGCAGGTTCTCCGCGGTCTCGAGCATGCCACCGGCGACCGGATGGTGCTTGCCGCCGGCGGTTTCGCGTCCACGGGCCAAGGCGTCGTGCATCCTGACACCGCTGCGGGCACCGCCCCATCGCATGTCGAGCGAGTAGAACGGAGCATTGGTCATGCTCTCGACGCCACCGGCGACCACCATCGAGCTCGCGCCACTGGCGACCTGCATGACCGCTTGGATGACGGCCTGCAGGCCCGACCCACAGCGCCGGTCGATCTGCATGCCACCGACAGTCACCGGCAGCCCCGCGTCGAGCGCGACGACCCGGCCTATCGCGGGAGCCTCGCTGTTCGGATAGCAATGGCCGAGGATGACGTCCTCGATCGTGTCGGGGTTGATGCCGGTGCGCGTCAGCAAGCCCTGCAAGGCGGTGACGCCGAGGTCGACCGCGGTGAGCGAGGCGAACACCCCGCCATAACGTCCGATGGGGGTGCGGACTGGTTCGCAGATCACTGCTTCACGCATGGGCTCGGTCTCCGTCTAGGTCGAAATCGGCGGTCAGAACGGTGTGTTCGACGGGTCGGTCGGTGCCGTGGCCGGTGCGGACGGCCAGGGCGAGATCGGCGTCGGTGAGGTTGCGACGCTCGATGCGGGCGGGTTGGGCACAGAAGAGCGGTGCGTGATTGCGGTGCCGCAGGCGCACCGGGGGCGTACCGGGCTGTTCCCGCCGGAGAGCTTCGGCCAGCGCCAATGTCATCAGCGGCCCGTGCACCACCAGGCCGGGATATCCCTCCACCCCGGTCGCGTATGGCCAGTCGTAATGGATGCGATGGGGATTGGCGGTGGCGGCGCTGAACCGCATCAGCACGGTGGGGTCGGTGTGTAGTTCCCAATCCCAGTCGCCCATTCGGCGTAGCGGCGGGCCGACGGGCGCCATCTCGAACAGTGCCGCGGGGCGGGAAGTTCCGGCCGCCGTCGGCGCCTCTCGGTAGATGAGGTGCTGGCGTTCGGTCACGGCGAGAGTGTCGCTGTCGGTGTAGAGGCGGATCTCGACATCGACGACTACGAGCGGACCGGTGCGTCCGGTCTTCCGCGTCACCGCGACGACAGCTGCCTCACGCCGCACTGTCGACCCGACGATCACGGTGTCGTAGAAGGACACCTCGCCGCCGGCGAACATTCGCCGCGGCAGTTCCACCGGGGGAAGAAACGAACCGCGCGCCGGATGTCCGTCCGGGCCGATCGCCGATGACGCGGGCCAGCGGGCCAGCGCGGCCCAATGCCACAGTGGCGGAAGGGGATGGCCGGGGCCGACCGGTGGCGCGCCGGAATCGAGTACCGCGCGCAACGCCGCCACCGGTGCGGGATCTACGTACTCCTCGGTGACGACGGTGTGTGCCTGCCACTCGGTCACATGAATCGCCCGCCCGTCACTTCCAGGGTGGTGCCGGTCATGTACGAGGAAAGGTCCGAGGCGAGGAACAACGCGACGTTGGCGACTTCTTCGGGCTCACCCGCCCGCGACATCGGGATCTCCGACATCTTCTGCTCCCAGATCCGTTCGGGCATCGCGGTGGTCATGGGAGAGCGGATCAGGCCGGGCGCGATCGCATTGACCCGCACCCCGAAACGCGCCGTTTCCTTGGCCGCTGCCTTGGTCAAGCCGATGATTCCCGCTTTGGCGGCCGAGTAGTTGGTCTGTCCGGCCATGCCGACCTTGCCCGACAGAGACGAGATGTTGACGATGCTGCCCCTGCCCTGCTCACGCATGATCGAGGCCGCGAGCCGGGTGCCGTGCCAGCTGCCTTTCAGATGCACCGACACCACCTGGTCGAAATCCTGCTCGCTCATCGTGCGCATGGACGCGTCGCGGGTGATGCCCGCGTTGTTGACCATCACGTCGACCGCGCCGAACTCGGTTACCGCGGTATCGAGCAACGCTGAGACGTCCTCGGCGCGGGTGACATCGCAGCGGACCGCGCGCACGCCGTCCGTGCCGAGTGCTTGCTGTGCGGCTTCGGGATCGAGGTCGCCGACGACCACTCGTGCGCCCGCGCGCAAGAAGCTCGACGCGATGGCGAGGCCGATGCCCTGCGCCCCGCCGGTGACGACCGCGACGCGGCCCTCGAGAAGTGACATTGCGTAGATCCTTTCCGCGTGCGGGGCATTCAGTACTGGGTGGAGCCGAGGTCGACCGCGATCTGAGTGGCGGTGATGTACCGGGACTCGTCACCGGCGAGCCAGCTCACCGTGGCGGCGATATCGTCGGCCTCGGCGATCCATGCGGGCAGGAACGGTGTGGTCATCTGTGCCAGTTGAGGATTGGACTCGAGAGCATGGGTGAGTGCGGCCACCATGTCGCCGCTGCCCATCGGTGTGTTCACCGCACCCGGGTGGACGCTGTTGACGCGGATCCGGTGCTTGCCGAGTTCGGCGGCCAGCGCCCTGGCCATGCCTGTCACCGCGTGCTTACTGGCGGTGTAGTGCACCATGAACGGCTGCATCTTCATTCCGGCGGCGGAGCTGATCAAGATGATCGAGCCGCCGCGGCCGCCGTCGATGATGTGTTGTGCGCCGGACAAGACGGTGTTCCAGGTGCCGGTGACGTTGATGTCCATCACGTCGCGAAACGACTCGGGCGTGATCTCGTTCCAGATCTGGGGGATGCAGATGCCGGCGTTGGCGACGATGATATCGAGCCGGCCGAGCACGGCGACCCCTTCGTCCACCGCCTTGCGCAGACCGTCGAGATCGCGGGTGTCCACGGTGGCGGCGACGATACGGCGCCCGGTCGCTTCGACCAGCCGCACTGTCTCGTCGAGATCCTGGGCGGTCGCCGAATCGTAAGGAACTGCGGCGGGCAGCGGAGCCGCGATGTCGACAGCGATGATGTCTGCGCCTTCCTCGGCCAGACGCACCGCGTGGGCGCGTCCTTGGCCACGTGCTGCCCCGGTGATGAAGGCGACTTTGTCTGTGTGTCGGCCGGTCACGTGCTCTCCTCGTGCTCTGGGGGTGGTCGGCAGTCGCGCCGGAAATATTTATCGTATGGCATATCGTAAAGGCAACGGTAATGCCTGTGTCCGGTCAGCCTATGGTCGCGGTGATCGAGGCGCAAGAAGGCCGTGAACGGCGGCCGCGGTCCGCGCCCACTGTTACAGTTGTTATTACTGTAATCACGATTGTCCGTGGCCTCATGCGGTATCCCTCATGTGACTCACGGCGAAGGAGGAGGCGCGGATGTCGCACGTAGTCGGGTTTATCGGGGCTGGTCAGATGGGTGAGCCGATGGTGGCTCGTCTGGTGGCCGCGGGTCATCGGACCATCGTGTACGCGCGCCGCGACGACGTCCGGGGGCGACTGCGGGCCGTGGGCGCGGAGATCGTCGATTCAGTGGCGGCTGCGTCGGTCACGGCCGATGTCGTCATCGCCTGCCTCTTCTCGGACAAGCAGTTGGTCGAGGTGCTCGGAGGGCCGGAGGGGGTGCTGGCCATGACTCGCCCCGATGCGGTGGTGGTGTCACACACGACCGGGGCGGTGTCCACGATCACCGAGCTGGCTGCCCTGCGCCCGGACGGGCCTGTCCTGCTCGACGGGCCGGTCAGCGGATCGGCTGAGGACATCGCGGCGGGTCGTCTGACGGTTCTGCTCGGTGGTCCGTCCGATGCTGTCGAGGTGGTCCGGCCCGTGCTGGCCGCCTACGCGAATGCGGTGCTGGCGACCGGTGCGCTGGGCAGTGCGCTCGGCGTGAAGCTGGTCAACAACGCGCTGTTCGCCGCGAACGCGCAACTGGTCGCCGTAGCCGCCGAGGTCGGCAAGAAGCTGGGCATCGGGGAAGGCCAGCTGCTCGAGGCGCTGGCCGTCGCGAGTGGCAACAGCTACGCCGCTGATTCCATCCGGCGTACAGGCGGTTTCGCCGAATTCGAGAAGCGGGCCGCACCATTCCTGCGCAAGGACGTCGCTGCCTGCCTGGCCGCCACCGCCGAGCTCGGTATCGATCTCGGCGGCCTCGGTGCCGCCATCTCCGACGGCCCGTTCGATCTGACCTGACGCAGACCGGGCGGGATGAGTGTCGTCGGTCTCCTTCGTGGCGATGGCACTGACCGATGAGGTCGACCGCGCCAGTGGTGGTGCGGTCGACCTGCCGGTCGCTACTGCGCGTCCCGCTCCGCTTTCCTGACAAGTCCGCCGCCGATGATGAGGCGCTGGATCTCGCTGGTGCCCTCGTACAGGCGCAACAGCCGCACGTCGCGGTAGATCCGCTCCACCGCCACGTCGCGCATGTAGCCCGTTCCGCCGTGCACCTGGACCGCCGAATCGGCCACGCGCCCCGCCATTTCCGTGCAGAACAGCTTGGCCACCGACGGTGCGAGGCGACGGTCTTCCTCGGTCACCCACGCGCGCGCGGCCTCACGTACCAGCGCACGGCCTGCCATCACCCCGGTCTGCATATCGGCCAGGTGTGCCTGCACGAGCTGGAATCGTCCGATGGGGGTGCCGCCTTGGGTGGCCGTCGCGGCGTAGGCGACGGATTCGTCGAGTGCCCGTTGCGCGGTGCCGACGGCGAGTGCGGCGATGTGCACGCGGCCGCGCGCCAACGAGGTCATCGCGGCGCGGTAGCCGATGTCCTCGTTGCCGCCGACGAGTGCGTCGGCGCCGACCCGGACGTTGCGGAAATAGACTTCCGCGGTCCACGCTCCCTCCTGACCCATCTTGCGGTCCTTCGGGCCGATCTCGACGCCGGGGGTGCCGGCCGGGACGAGAAAGACCGAGATGCCCGCGCCGTTCTCGTCGGCGGGACGGGTGCGAGCGAAGACGACGAACAGGTCGGCAACCGGAGCATTCGTGATGAATCGCTTCTCGCCGTTGATGACCCACTCGTCGCCTGATCTGGTCGCGGTCGTCCGCAGTGCGGCCGGATCCGAGCCGGCACCGGACTCGGTGAGCGCGAAAGATGCCACGACACCGCCGGACGCGATGCCCTCGAGCCACCGCGACTTCTGTTCCTCGGTGCCGAACCCGACCAGGACCTGGCCGGCGATGCCGTTGTTGGTGCCGAACAGTGAACGCAGCGCGAGGGTGGTGTACCCGAGTTCCATCGCCAGTTCGACATCGTGGGCGAGGTCGAGCCCCAGCCCGCCCCATTCCTGGGGAATCGCGTAGCCGAACAGCCCCATCGCCTTGGCCTGTTCGACGATCTCCTCGGGCATCCGGTTCTGCTCGGCGATCTCCCGCTCTCGCTTCATCACCACATTGCGGACGAAATCCCTGGTCTGGGAAAGTATTTCGCGGAAGTCCTCCGCGGTCACCGCGCCGGGTGCGGTGGATGCGCTCGTCATTGGCAGGGCCTCCTCGTTTACGGCGATCTGTCGCCGAAGTACTGGTCGGAGCGTGTGGGCGGATGCGTCGACTAGGGGGTCGCTTGACCACACGCTTCTTATGTCTAACATTACTGTAATGACAGCAGTATGTATGACGGTAAGCATTCCTGTAGTAGCGAATGCTGTGCGGATCGCCACGGAACGGGCAGTGCGCTGATGACTGCTTACGATGCGGGTGCCCTGATCTTGCGAGCGTGCCTCGGCCTCACGATGGCCGCGCACGGCTACCAGAAGTTCTTCTCCGGTGGACGGATAGCCGGTACCGCGCGGTGGTTCGACGGCATGGGAATGAAGCCAGGTATCGCGCACGCGCGACTCGCGGCGAGTAGCGAGGTCGGTGTCGGTATCGCTCTCGCGCTCGGGTTGTGCACACCGGTCGCCGCCGCGGGCTTCGTTGCGCTCATGCTGGTCGCCGGGTGGACCGTGCATCGTTCCAACGGCTTCTTCATCGTCCGTGAAGGTTGGGAGTACAACCTCGTTCTCGCGGTCGCCGCCGTGAGCGTGGCGGTCTCCGGCCCGGGGCGGGCCAGCATCGACGAACTGATCGTCGGCTCGGACGTGGTGGACGGCTGGTGGGGCTTCGGCATCGCCGCCGGGCTCGGCCTCGCGGCTGGGGTAGGTCAGCTGGCAGTGTTCTATCGGCCACCGACCCCCGCTGCGTCGTGACCGAGCACGACGCGGGCCTTGACGCCGCTACCGAACTCGTGACGAGGTTGGCCGACGGCATCGCCTCGTTCGGCGATGAGCCGTGTATCGAGTTCGAAAGGCGTTGGTATTCCGGCACCGAGGTAACCGCCTATCGCCGCCGGATAGCGACGGAGTTGGACCGGGCGGGAGTCGGCAGTCAGGAGCGGATCGGAATCGTCGTTCGCAACCGGGTGCCGCACGCGGCGGCGATCCTCGGTTTTCTTACCGAGCGGCGCCCGGTTGCCATGATCAACTCGTATCAGTCCCCAGCCGCGATCGCTCGCGACATCGAACAGTTGCGGTTGGGTGCGGTTGTCGCCGACCGGCAGGACTGGACGGTTCCGGTGGTGTCCGCGTGCGAAAAGGCGGGCAGCGCGGGTATCGCGGTGGCGCTGGAGGATCCGCGGGTCGAGGCGATCGTGAAGCCCGCGCACGATCGAGAAGCGGCACCGGCTGAGCCCGGAATTCATATCTTGACCAGCGGGACGACCGGTCCGCCCAAGCGTGTGCCGATTCCGTTGTCCGCCTTGGGCCATACCGTCCGCACGATGACCGGCGGCGCCACCGAATTCGAGCCGGCCGGCCCCCCGGACATGGTGTACTGGCCGTTCGGCAGCATCGGCATCTGCCAGCTGCTCGCGGCGCCGTTCCTCGGCAAGCGAATGGTCCTGCTCGAGAAATTCACTGTCGAAGACTGGGTTCGGGCGGTCAAGACCTATCGGATCACCCGGACCGGAGTGCAGCCCACGATCCTTCGGATGCTCCTGGAAGCCGATGTGCCTCGAGCGGATCTGGCCTCGCTGGCATACCTGCCTGGTGGTTCCGGTCCCCTCGATCCGGAATTGCGCGAAGAGTTCGAGCACCGCTATGGCATCCCGCTGCTGTGGGCTTACGGCGCGACCGAGTTCGCAGGCTCGGTCAGCGCGTGGACCCCGGAGCTGCACCGGCGATACGGCGCCGCGAAACCGGGCAGTGTCGGCAAGCCACTTCCGGGCGTCGACGTCCGCATCGTCGATGCGGAGACCGGGAACGAGGTAGCTGCCGGGGAATCGGGACTGCTGGAGGCACGAGTGTCTGCTCTCGGTCCCACGTGGGTGCGGACCACCGATATCGCCTCCCTCGATGACGACGGCTTTCTGACGGTGCACGGACGGGCCGACGGCGCGATCATTCGCGGCGGCTTCAAGATCCTCCCGGAGACCGTCCGCGCCGCGCTGCTCGCTCATCCCGCGGTCCGCGACGCCTGTGTGGTCGGTGTCCCCGATCTTCGCCTCGGCCAGGTCCCCTTCGCTGCGGTTCAACCCCGACACGGCACAGCGCCTTCGGAGTCCGAGCTCCTCGCCCATGTGCGGGACCGCCTGCCGAGCCACCATGTGCCGATAGCGGTAGTCATCACCGATGACCTGCCCCGTAATGCCGCGATGAAGGCGAGAACGGACGCGGTAGCGGCCTTGCGCACCGAGAAATGACTTCGGGCCCGATCCGCCAGGATCGGGCCCGAAGTCGCGGTGGGATCGGCCTATTCGGGTGCCGAGGCCGAACCGTCGGTAGCGAATTCGACGGTCGCGAAATTGACCGTGGCGAGGGCGGCCACAGAGTCATCGTCTCGGTCGAAGATCTCGACCTGGACGACGATGGACCGCTTGCCTGCGTGCACGATCTTGCTGACCGCTCTGGCCGCGCCGGTGGTGATCGCGCGGAAATAGCGGACGCTGAGGTCTGAGGTGACCACACCGGTGTGCGGTGGGCGCTGTGCCATGGCCAGCGTGCCCGCGGAGATGTCGGCGAGGGTGGCGATCAGCCCGCCCTGAAGGCCGCCGGAGGTGTTGATCACGTGCTGTGCGACGGGCAGTTCCCAGACTTGTTCGCCCTCGGGGCCGGTTTCCTTGTGGAAGCCGATGTGGTCGAAGAGTCCGCCGATCCCGTGAATCGTTGTTGTCATGTCAGCTCAATTCTTTCGGATCAGGGTGCTGTCGAAATGGTGCCGGACCGCGGACAGGTCCGCCTTGCCCGACGGAGTGCGGGGGATGGCCTCGACGATGGCGATGTCGGTGGGGATTTCGTAGCGCGCCAGCCGGGCGCTCAGATACGCCACGAGTTCGTCGACGTCGGTGCTGCGCTCGGCCCGCAGTTCGACCATCGCGACCGGCGTCTCGCCGAGGCGCTCGTCGGGCCGGGAGACGACGGCGGCGCCGCGGACCGCGGGATGTCCTTCGATGGCGGTGCGAACATCATCGGGCATGATCTTGAATCCACCGCGGATGATGGCCTGGTCGGCGCGACCGAGGATCCACAGGAATCCGTCGGTGTCGATCCGGGCCATATCGGTGGTGCGAACCCAGTCCGCGCCGGGACCGAGCTGTCCGGGCACGACCTCGAGCAGACCGGGCTCGTCCGGGCCGAGTACTGTGCCGTCGTCGCCGACGACGCGCAGGCGCGCACCGCCGCTCGCTCGACCGACACTGCCGCGCTTGGTATTCCAGAATTGTTGATGGTCGGGCAGCGTCCAGCCGGCCACGCCGCCGCCGAACTCGGTGGCAGCGTAGGACGTCAGGACCGGGATCCCGAACTTGTCCTGGAAGGCGTCGGTGTCAGCCGCCGAGAGTGGGGCCGTTCCGGAGGTGACCACCCGGATGCTGTCGAGGTCCTGCTTCGCCAGATCCGAGTGCAGCACCATGCGCAACGCGGCGGGTACCAGCGACACCGCTCCCGGTCGATGCTCTCGCACCGCTGCCGCCCAGCGTTCGAGGTCGAAGCGTGGCAGGAAGACGAACGGCCGCGCGTCGGCGATGCACTGCAGAATGCGGAAGATCCCGCCGATGTGGACCAGGGGAGCGTTGACGATCGCGACGCCGCGGCGCGGGCTCGCGGGCGCGGGTGCCTGCTCGGGATCGGCACCCATCACACTGCGGGCCAGCATGTCGTAGGTGATGTCGACGCGTTTGGGCGGGCCGGTCGTGCCACTGGTCAGCATGCGGACCGCGACCCCCGGCATCGGCATCCACGCATCGCCGACCCGTGCCGACGCATTGAGCACCGGTGCTGTGTCGAGGTCGGTCACGGTCATGGTGGCGGCGCCGGGTGTCACGAGCGCCGTGAGGTCCTCGGCCCCGCCTATGACCAACGGAAGATCCAGCACGGCGATATCGGATCGGGTCCGCTCATCGCCGCGCGAAGGATTGATCACCACCACGGTGCCACCGGCGAGCAGGACGCCGAGGAAAGCCGCGACATGTTCGGGACGGTTGCGCAGCAGGATGCCCACGCGGCGCGGAGTCGGGATCAGCGCTTGGACGCGGCGTGCCGCGGTGCCGAATTCGCCCCAGGCATGCCAGTTCCCGTCGAATTCGACGGCTCGTGCGCTCGGGGCGAGATCGAGGACATGGGCGATGCGCCCGCTCAGTGGATGGTCGTGGGTGTAGGTCATCAGCGGATCCTCGGTTCGGTCGTAACAGCTCGGCGCCCTGGATCTTTCGTGGCGGCGGCCAGCTCCGCCTTGGCTATCGGGTTGCCCAAGCGGGTGTAGATCAGGCCCTGGTCGAGCGCGGCGCGGTAGGGCTTGTCCAGCGATTCCCAGATCGCCTTCACCGTGCCTTGCGTAGCCGTCGGCGGCTTCGCCGCGATGGCAGCTGCGATGGCGTGCGCGCGTGCCCAGAGCTGGTCGCCGGCAACCACCTCTGTCACCAGGCCGATGCGCAGCGCCGTGTCGGCGCAGACCCGTTCGTCGTTGCCCATCAACGCGATCCGCAACGTCTCACCGAGCCCGACCCGGCGCATGAGACCGATCGGTTCGAGAGCGCAGACGAGTCCGGCCGAGACATGGGAGTCGAAGAAGGTCGCTTCCTCCGAGCAGATCACCACATCGGACTCGTTGACGAAGTAGAACGCTCCCGCCGTGCACATGCCGTTGACAGCGCACACCACCGGCTTCCACATCTTCTGCCACTTCGGGCTCAGGGCTTCGCCGGGATCTTCGTGGTGCCAGATCCCCTCCGGCTGACCGTAGGGGACCTTGATGTCGAGTCCGGCGCTGAAGGCGCGCGAACCCGCCGCCCGCAGGACGACCGCGTTGACGGAGTCGTCGAGCCGGATCCGGTGCCAGGCGTCGCGCACCTCCTCACACATGGTGCGATCGAAGGCGTTCAGTCGGTCCGGTCGGTTCAACGTGAGCGTCGCGACGTGGTCGTGCGGGTCCACCTCGAGCAGGATGGTGCGGTAGGTAGTTGAGGTCATCGGCACTGCCAATCCGGGGTGCGCTTGTCGACGAAGGCGCGGGGGCCCTCGAGGGCGTCCTCGGTACGGGTGACTCGTTCACGGAACGACTCGGCCAGCATCTCGGCCTCGTGTAGCGGCACATCCAACCCTTTGACGATGGCCAGCCGGGTTCCGCGAACCGCCAGTGGCGCATTGGAATTGAGAATCTCGCCGATTTCCTTCGCCCGCTCGAGCAGACGGTCGTGCTCGACGACCTCGGTGACCATGCCGAGCTCGTAGGCGCGCTGGGCGCTCATGCGCTCGTGCTTGCCCATCATGGCCATGCGCAGCGCCACCGATCGGGGCAGCACCCTGGCCAGCCGGACCACTTCCCGGCCCGCTACCAGCCCGATGCTGACATGCGGATCGAAGAAGGTCGCACGGTCCGAAGCGATGACGATATCGCCCGTGGTGACCCAGTCGAGCCCAGCGCCGCAACATATTCCGTTGATCGCGACCAGAATCGGCTTGGTCATCGTCCGGAACGGCGGCGTGCCCTCCTGCGGGGCTTCCCACTGCTCGTAGGTCGACAGGTACGGGCGTTCGTTGAGTACCTTGCCGTCGCCTGGGATCGCCTTGACATCGGCACCGGTGCAGAAGGCGCGACCGTTGCCGGTGACGATCAGCAACCAGATCTTGTCGTCGTTCTCGGCCTCCTCATACGCCGCGCGGAGCTCGGTGATCATGTGCGGGCTCAGCGCGTTGAGGGCATCGGGGCGGTTCAGCGTGATGGTGGCCGTATGCCCGTCGACCTCGTAGCCGATGGTGTCGAACGGCATGTATTCCTCCTGGGTGCGCGGGTTTGAAGACCATACTGTTATAGATACAGTAGACAATACCGGTAACCTTCTGCCAAGGTGGCGTGAAGTGCCGGCGAGGAAAGGGTGTCGATGTCCGAGAGCGCAAGCACATCTTTCGGCGAGAGGCCGTTGCCGCAGACAGTGGCCGCGGCCGCGGCGATCCGGCGGCTCAGTGGGTTACTGCTGTCGCTGGAGCACGCACACCCGGCGGTGGACGGCATACTCGGCGATCTGGCCTACTGGGAACGCGTGCTCGCCGCCATAGCGCCACCGGATTCGGCACCGCGAATCGGCGATGCCGCCGACCTTCTATCCCACCGGGTCTACCTCGATCACGCCGTCGACATCGGCGCGTACAACCCGTGCTTTCCCCAGTACACGTTCGACCACATCGACGCCGAATCCGCTCGGGGTCGCATCGCCTTCCCGCTGGTGTACGAGGGCCCTCCCGGCCTGGTGCACGGGGGATTCCTGGGTGTCTTCTTCGATTCGGTCGTCCAGCATCAGAGTTGCACGACCGGGCTGGCCGGCAAGACGCGATCGATGGAGATCACCTACCGCCGCCCCACCCCGATTCTCGCCGAACTCGACTTCGACATCGTTCGGGCGGTAGGGGACCGGGACATCGAATCGACCGCCCGGCTCTTGCGCGACGGGGAGGTGCTGTGTTCGGCGCTCGTCCGGACCGTCGCCGTGCCACTGGACCGTCTGACCACCACGCGCTATGGAAAGCGCGCGACCCATTCGCAACGAACGACAGGAAAGTGACATCAGATGACCAGCTCCAGCGCCGCCGACGGCCGTGTGCTCTACGAGGTCGATCCGGACCGCAGGATCGCCACCATCACGCTGAACAATCCCAAGCAGCACAATTCCTACGACGCGATTATGCGTGACGGGGTCGAGCGCTATCTCGACGAGGTCGCCGAGGATGACGACATCACCGTCGTGCTACTGCGTGGTGCGGAGCGGGTGTTCAGCACCGGTGCCGACATGAACAACGCTTACGGTTGGTACGGCGAGCGCGCGAAGGTCGACGGCGACCGCCCGGCCAAGAGCAGGCCGAGTCAGCGCAGGCGGCTCACCGTGGATCGCAAGTCGTTCGGCTTCTATCACAATTTCATGGGCTTCCCGAAGGTCACCGTCGGCGAGATCAGCGGCTATGCGCTCGGTGGTGGGTTCGAGATGGCCTTGATGACCGATATCTCGGTCATCGCCAGGGATACCAAGATCGGTATGCCTGCGGCCCGTTTCCTCGGGCCCGCACTGGGCAGCTTGCACATGTTCTTCCATCGCCTCGGCCCTGTCCTCGCGCGCCGAATGCTGTTGACCGGCGACATCATCGGCGCCGATTCGGTCGAGCACCTCGGCGTCTTCACCGAGACGTGTGAACCGGACGCGGTCACCGCGCGCGCTCGATACTGGGCGGAGAAGGCCGCGAAGATGCCGGCCGACGGTGTCGTCATCGCCAAGGAGGCGTTCCGGATGGTCGAGCAGAGCCAGGCCTATCAGGGCGAGGAAGTGGCGAGCTATCTGTTCCACGCATACGGCACCAACCTGCAGTTCGCGCCGGGGGAGTTCAACTTCGTCAAGACCAGGGCCGAGCACGGGACCAAGGAAGCGTTCCGTCTGCGCGACGCCCACTTCCACGTGCCCGAACCCGACCTGGGCTAGCGGCTAGCCCGCCACCCGTTCGATGGCTCGATGCGATCGTGTCGACCCATCGAGCGCGTGGCGCAGGCGCGGTTCCGGCCGGTTGGCACGCTCGTCTCGGCGCCAGGGGCCTGCCCGGCGCATGTCGCCGCCGCTGATCTCGATCAGCTCGCTCGCGCGGTCGAGGATGCAGTCGAGGCCGATATCGAAATTGTGGTCGTCGGGTGCTCCGGTCTTGCGGCCCTTGGCCATCGCCTCGGCGAGCAGGGGAGTGGTCGCGGGTTCGATGCGGATCTCGTCGTAGTACGCCCCGGCCTCGGCATCCTGATTCTTGTTCTTGTCGTAGAGCCGTTGCAGCACAACCGATCCGCGAACATGCAGATTCAGTGCGGAGTAGGTGTCGAAGGCGTCCTCGACCGACAGCCCCGCCTCCACCAGGCTCGCGATCGCGTGTTCCATCTGCCGTGCGCCGAACTGTGCGGCGAGTGGGCTCAGGGCCGAGCGGATCAGGATCAGGTCGCACAGAATCGGATTGCCCAGGAACACGCTGCGCATGCTGTGAGCGTGTTCGGTCAGCGATTGGCGCCAGTCACTCGACTCGACGAACGGGGTGGCGAAGGCGTATTTGCTCAATGCCCAATCGGTCATCGCGTTGAGCAGGTCGTCCTTCTTGCGGAAGTACCAGTAGATGCTCGTGACGCCGACATCGAGGTGCCTGCCGAGCATCGGCATGCTCAACCCGTCGATCGATACCTGCTCGGCGAGTTCGAAGGCGCCCTCGATGATGTCTTGCGGGTTGAGTGACCCACGCTCGCGCCTCGGTCGCTTCGCGACGTTTCGTTTCGTCATAGCCGATCCCACTTCCGTGATAGGTCCTCGTGCCTGACTGCTCGCTCAACAGATCAGGCCCAGGCCGGGGGCCTGGGCCTGAAATCCGGTCCGTAAGCAGTCTTTCCGGGCAACCATCGTCCTAACTGGAAGCCGCACAGTAAAACATACCATGATGACTACTGTCTTGGATTCAAGGAAACCTGTCTCACATTTTCGGCGCGAGGTAGGCTGCGTCACGATTACTGGTCGAGCGTCATCACATGACCAGACCGCCATCGACCGGCAGTACCTGGCCGGTGATGAACGACGCGGCATCGGAGGCCAAGAAGACGAAGGCGCCGGCGACCTCGTGCGGTTGCGCCCAGCGACGCAGCGGGATTCGACTCAGCATCTGCTCAGCGAATTTGGGGTCGGTGCGGATCGTCTCGGTCATCGGTGTCGCCGCGGCGGGTGCGAGGGCATTGACCGTGATCTGCTTGCGAGCGAGTTCCTTCGCGAGTGATTTCGTCATTCCGACGATGCCGGACTTCGCCGCTGAATAGTTGACCTGGCCGAGTGTGCCGACCAATCCCGCCGACGAGGTCACATTGATGACGCGCCCGGTGCCGTCGGTCGGCAGATAGGGCAACGCGGCCTGGGTGCACCGGAATGCGCCGAGCAGATGGATGTCGAGCATACGCAGCACCGATTCCTCGGTGGTGGCGCCGAACATCGCGGGCTCGGTGACACCGGCATTGTTCACGACGATGTGCAACGTTCCGTCGGCGAGTTCGGCCGCGGCCGCGGCGGCCGCGTCGGCGGCCGCGCGATCGCGGACATCGAGTGCCGCCGAGGCGGCGCGGCCACCGTCCCCGACGATCTTCTCGGCCGTGGCCGCCGCGGCGTTCCCGTCGACATCGGTGACCAGTACCGCGGCGCCCTGTGCCGCGAGAGCGGCGGCGACCGCTGCACCGATGCCGCCCGCGGCGCCGGTGACCAGCGCGGAACGGCCGGTGAGATCGAAGATGTTGCGCTCGGTCACCGGTCTCCTCGCGCGATGTCGAAGGTCACCGGCAGCTCGGTCGGGGAGCGGAACGGCTGGCCGAAGATGTGCGGGTTGCCCTCGGTCAGCAGGGTGATGTTGTCCAGGCGCTTCAGCAGCGATTCCATGGCGACCCGGGTCTCCAAGCGAGCCAGGTGCAGGCCGAGGCAGGTATGTGCCCCCGCGGTGAAGCTGATGTGTGGAATATGGGTGCGGAAGATGTCGAATTCCTCCGAACGCTCCCAGCGGGTTTCGTCACGGTTCGCCGAACCGAGGCACAGATCGAGTACCGCGCCTTCGGGAATGGCGACACCCTCCAGTTCGGTGTCCTTGGTGACGTAACGCTGCACCAGGGTCAGCGGTGTCTCGAAGCGCAGTCCTTCCTCGATCGCCTGCGGCAACAGGGCATGATTCTGCTGAACCGCGGCGAACTGGTCGGGGTGGGTGAGCAGCTGGAAGAGCAGGTTTCCCGACGATCGGTAGGTCGTTTCCAGCCCGGCGGGCAACAGCAGCCGCAGGAAGGAATAGATGGCCCGGTCGCTGAGCTTCTCGCCGTCGATCTCGGCGGTGACCAGATCGCTGATGATGTCGTCGCTCGGCGCCGCGCGCCTGTTTTCGATATGACCGAGGAAATACTCTTTGAGTTCCTTGGCGGCCTGCAGGGCCCGCGGCACGTTGCCGGCGTAGCTGATGATGGCGACGGCGGCTTCCCGGAAGAAGGGCAGGTCCTCCGCGGGCAGGCCGAGCAGGCGGGCGATGACGCGAGTGGGGAACTCGAAGGTGAAGTCGCGCACCAGATCTGCGCGCCCTTCCGCGATGAACTCGTCGATGAGTTCCTCGCAGATCGGACGCACGACGTCCGGCTCCCACACCGCCAGGGACTGCGGTTTGAAGGCGGCGGATACCAGATTGCGGTGCGCGCGGTGGCTCGGTCCATTCATCGCGAGGATGGTCGGACCCATGAACACCCCGATCGTGGTGTCGTAGAGCTGGGTGCTGAACACGGTGTTGTCGCGCAACGCCTTGTTGACCGCGCTCCAGGACACCGCGGCGTAGCTGTCGGCGGGCCGCAATTCCTTCGGGGTTCTGGAGTAGTCCATCACTGTCCCGTGGAACACGCCGCCCTCCCGCCTCCGTGCGGCGAAGAAGGGATAGGGGTCGTGGGGATCGGGGACCTCCCCGATCGTCACGGATTGATCCTCAACTGGGCTGTTCACAGCTCACCTCTGGCTTCGTCACACCGTACGGCTGTTCGGGGTTATGCTTACTGTAAGACATACGGTATCTGACCGTGGCGGCGCGGGCAATGTGACCGCTCCGCTCGACCACTCACAGAAGACAGGCCCGATATGACAAATGCCAAGACCTGGAACGAGACGCTCGACGACCTCGAACTACGTCGCGCGCGTGTGCTGGAGATGGGAGGGCCCGAGCGGGTCGCCAAACATCACGGGAAGGGAAAGCTGGATGCCAGAGCGCGGATCCAGCGACTGCTCGACCCCGGCACGTTCCAGGAGTTCGGCACTCTCGTCGGCGGCGAGGTGGCCGCCGACGCGATCGTGACCGGATCCGGCCTGATCAATGGTGTCCCGGTCATGGTGGGCGCCGAGGACTTCACCACATTGGCGGGCACTATCGCCCCGGGTAGCAACTCCAAGCGCTACCGGCTGGCCGAGTTGGCGGTGCGTGACAAGGTGCCGCTGGTGATGCTGCTGGAAGGAGCCGGATTCCGGCCGACCGGCGACCATTACGGGCGCACTCCCACCGATCTTCTCGCCCAGGCCAAGTGTTCGGGCAAGGTGCCGATGGTCACCGGCGTGCTCGGGCCCTCGGCGGGGCACGGCGCACTCGTCGCACCGGTCGCGGACTTCTCGATCATGAGCAGGCAGGGCGCCATCTTCACAGCGGGTCCGCCGGTTGTGAAAGTCTCCACGGGCGAGGACATTTCGAAGGAAGACCTCGGCGGCCCCGGCGTGGCGCTGCCCAGCGGTGTGATCCACAATGTCGCCGAGACCGACGAGGACGTCCTCGACGAGATCCGCCGCTACCTGTCCTACTTCCCGCCGAGCGCGTGGTCCTACCCGCCGACCTATCTCCCCGACGAGTCGACCGGTCCCCGCGCGACGCCGGAACTGCTGGATCTGATCTCCCGCGACAACCGGCACAGCTACGACATGCGTGCGGTGCTGGACGTGGTCTTCGACGGCACCGACTGGTTCGAGGTGCAGCCGGAACGCGGGACGCCGATCATCTGCGCGCTGGCACATCTGGGCGGTCATCCAGTCGCGGTGGTGGCCAATCAGCCACAGGTGCTGGCCGGGTCGATCGACACCGAGGCTGCCGACAAGGCAGCGCATTTCATCATGGTCGCGGATTCCTTCCACTTGCCGATCATCTTCCTCGCCGACAACCCGGGCATGCTGCCGGGCAGCGAGTCCGAGCGCGAGGGTGTGCTGCGCGCCGGAGCGCGGATGTTCGTCGCGCAGACTGCGGCGACCACGCTGAAAATGCATGTGACGCTGCGCAAGGCGTACGGATTCGGGTCGATGGTGATGTCGCTGATCGGTTTCGACGGTCAGGAGGGCACCTTCGCCTTCCCCGGCGCGACGATGGGGGCGATGGGTGCGGCCGCGCTGAGCAATGCCTCGAACGCTGAGGCGGACCTCGCCGCCGAACTGCGCGACATGGAACTGAAGGCGTCCTATCATTCTGCCGAGCACATGGGCTTCGACGAACTCATCCGGCCCGAGGAGACGCGCGACGTCCTGCTGCAATCCTTGCAGCGCGGCCTCTACGGCAGGCAGACGCCCGCGGAGCCGGTGCAGCGCACCGTCATCATTCCCTGAGCAGGCGACATGAAGGGGCCGGACATACTGTCCGGCCCCTTCTCTTTCGGCAAGGGTTCAGCGGTCGGCGTCGGTGAATCGGATGATCCCGCGCAGCCCGTTGGCTCGATGGATCTCCTGATAACCCTCGTTGATCTGGTCGAGCCGGAATTCCTTGGTGACCATGCCGTTCAGGTCGAGCTCGCCGAGCTTGTACAACGCCAGGACCTCGAGGATGTCTTCGTGCGGATTGCCGCCGCCGAACAGGCTGCCCTGCAGATTCTTCTGCATCAGCGTGCGCATCGACAGAGTGAGCGGCACTTCAGCGGCCATCGTGGTGCCCATCGCGGTCAGGACGCAGGTGCCCGCCCTGGCGGTGAGATCCATCCACGCCTCCAGTTCGTGGCTGTCCCGACGGCCCATGGACGCGATCACCTTGTGGCACATGCGTCCTCCGGTTGCCTCGGCGATACCCGCGGCGGCGGTCTCGAGGTCGGGATAGACGTCGGTGGCGCCCAGTTTCTCGGCTTGCTTGCGTTTCCACTCGATCGGATCGACGACGAAGATTCGGTTGGCGCCTGAGATGACCGCGCCCTGCAGGGTGGATGAGCCGACGCCGCCGAGGCCGATGATGGCGACATCCTCACCCGGCTGGATCCGCGCGGTGTGCACGGCTGACCCGTAGCCGGTGGTGATGTCACAGCCGACGAGGCAGGCGACGTCGAACGGGATCGACGGGTCTATCTTGACCACCGAGGCACGATGGACCACCGTGTACGGTGCGAACGCTCCGACCAGGGCCATCGGATGGACGCGATGTCCCCGCGCGGTGACGCGGAAGGTGCCGTCCGCGACGGCGGCGCCACCGAGTAGGCCGGCACCGAGGTCGCACAGATTGCACAGCCCTGCCCGGCACGGCTGGCACGTGCCGCACGACGGGACGAACGACATCACTACATGGTCGCCGACGTTCAGGTCGTGGACGTCCGCTCCGACTTCGACGACCACACCCGCGCCTTCGTGTCCGCCGAGGACCGGAAAGTCCGCCATCGCGATGTCGCCGGTCACCAGGTGATGATCGGCATCGCAGAGCCCGGCGGTCTCCATCCGGACGGTGACCTCGTCGGCTCGTGGCTCGCCGATCTCGATGTCCTCGATCGACCACGGCTGGTCGCGCTCCCAGATCAGGGCGCCTTTGGTCTTCATCCGAACCTCTTCGTTGTCTCGGGCTTGATCGGGGGTGTTCGCGTTCTCAGTAGCCGAGGAACTCGGGAGTGCGCCGTTGCCGGAAAGCCGCCAGCCCTTCTTTGAAGTCCTTCGTACGGCAAGCGAGCTCGAGTCCGTAGAGCTCGTTGTCCATCGCCTCGGTGAGACCGGCGCCGAGGTTGCGGTGCAGAGCCTGCTTGGCGAGTCCGACGGCAACGGTCGGTGCGGCGGCCAGTCCGGCCAGCAGATCCTCGGTGGCCCGGTCGAGGTCGTCGGGTGTGGTCGTCTGGTGGATCAGCCCCCAGTCGGCCGCCTCGGGAGCGCCGATCCGTTCGCCGAGCAACAGCATCCGCTTGGCTCTGGCCAGACCCACCAGCCTCGGGAGCAACCAGGTGGAGCCGGAGTCCGGGCTGAAGCCGCGTGGCAGGAACGGCTCCCAGAACACCGCGTCGGTGTCGGCGAGAGTGAAGTCGGCGGCGATCGCGAGATTGCAGCCGAGTCCGGCGGCCCAGCCGCGCACCGTGCACACCACCGGCAGGTGCAGGGTGTGTACGAGCTCGATGAGGCGGTGCGCGGTATGCGGGATGCGGCGGACCAGGTCTCCGGTGCGAGGACGGGCGTCCCCGCTGTTCGTCGCGACCCAGTCCACGCCCGAGCAGAAGTCCGCGCCCGCACCGCTGATGTGCACCGCTCGCAGCTCGGGATCGGTGGCCGCGGCGGTGAGCGCGGCGACGAGGGTGTCGATCATCGCGGGTGAGAGTGCATTGCGCCGGCTCCCACGGTCGATGGTCAGGCGAAGAACCGGCCCGTCGTAGGTGACGCCGACGGCCCCGGAGCCGTCATCGGATGCGTTCTCGGTGGTCACTGTTCCCCGATTCTTCCTGGTCGGTCCATATTTCCAGACATACTGTTGCGAATACAGTAAATGATACTGTCTTGTTGTCGCGTCAGTGGTGGATCCGGGCGGGTGGGAGGCGCGAGCGATGCCGGGCATTCCCGCGCAAACCCTTCGCGATACCTTGCGCAAGGCGCTACTGTTACGTATACAGTAGTCGTATCTATTTGGTTTGCGGCAAGCCTTTCGGCGGCAGAAGGGTACGGCCGGATCCGATGACTCTCTCGATCTGCTCGGCGTGCCCGTCGCCGCGCTTTCCCGCTAGGACAACGAGGACCGAACCATGCATACAGTGACGATTTCCGGCTCCGGCATCGGAGTGTTCTGTTGACCGAATGGACGATCAGCGCAGTCTTCGACGAGGTCGCGGCCGCCGTGCCCGATCGGACGGTGACCGTGTGCGGCGAGCGCCGTCGCACCTTCGGCGACACTGCGCTGCGAACGAGGAAGTTCGCGAACTACCTGGCCGAGCGCGGCTTCGGTGAGCGCACACCCCGCGCCGAGCTGGAACGGTGGGAGTGCGGGCAGGATCGCGTCGCGCTGCTGATGCGCAACGACCAGTACCTCGACGTGATGATCGGTTGCATGAAGGCGCGTGTCGTGCCGGTCAACATCAACCACCACTACACCGAACACGAGATCCGGGATCTGCTGGCCTACATCCGGCCGACTGCCATCGTGTTCCACAAGTCCTTCGGGCCCGTGGTGGAGCGGGCCGCGCCGGAGGGCGTCGAACTGCTGATTTCGGTCGATGACGACAGCGATGTTCCCGAGCTCGAGAGCGCGGTCGTCTACGAGGACGCGATAGCCCTCGGCGCCGACGAACCGGTGATCGAGACCTCGCCCGACGATCTGGTCATGTTGTGCACCGGCGGCACGACGGGCAGGCCCAAGGGCGTGCTCTGGCGCCAGGGCGACATGTACGTCTCGTCGATGAACGGCGCCGATCACGAATCCGGTGAGGGGCTGCGCCAGCTCGCGCTGATGACCGGGCACGTCTGGTTCGCGGTGTCGCCGCTGTCGCACGCGGCAGGCATCTGGACCTCGTTCGCCGGTTTGCTCTCCGGCCAGACAGTCGTGCTCTACGACGATCGGCAGAAGTTCGACGCGCACAACGCGCTGCGGATCGCCGAACGGGAGAAGGCGGCGTTGTTGACGATCGTCGGTGACGCGTATGCGGGCCCGCTGGTGCGGGCCCTGCGTGAGGGCACCTATGACATGTCCTCGCTCATGGCGATCGGCAGCGGCGGCGCGGCGACCAACCCCGTGCACAAACACGACCTGCTGGAGCTGATTCCCCACGCCTTCGTGGTCGAGGGTTACGGCTCGTCGGAAACCGGCGGCATGGGCTTCGGCCGCAGCACCAAGGGCAACGAAGTCGACGCTTTCGCGCCGATGCCGGGTGGAACCCTGGTCTCCGACGACCGCACCCGATTCATCAAGCCCGGGGATCCGGAGGTCGGCTGGGCTGCCCGGACAGGTCGTGTCCCGCTGGGATACCTCGACGATCGCGCGGCCACCGAGCGGACCTTCCCGGTCATCGACGGGTTGCGCATGGCGATCCCGGGTGACCGGGCGACCGTCGACGCCGACGGCGCACTGCGTCTGCTCGGCCGTGACGCCCTTGTGGTGAACACCGGTGGCGAAAAGGTGTTCGTGGAAGAGGTCGAGGAGGTGTTGCGCGGACATCCGCAGATCAACGACGCGCTCGTCGTCGGCAGGCCGAGCGAACGGTGGGGCAACGAAGTGGTCGCCCTGGTCTGCGTCGGATCCCGCGACGATGCCAGCCCGAAGTCGTTGCAGCAGCTGTGCAGGTCGCGACTGGCCGGCTTCAAGGTGCCCAAGGCAGTGATCTTCGTCGACGAGATCCGCCGGCTCGGCAACGGCAAGCCGGATTACCGATGGGCGATGCAGCGGGCCGTGGAGGCCGCAGGCGAAGAAGTCGGGGCATGACGATGCGCAAGGTCAACGACTGCTTGGTGAATGTTCACTTCGGTGAACGCGAGCAACCCACCTGGATGCTCAAGGTGCGCGACGACTACTTCAAGGGCGCGAGCTCGATGTACGCCCAGGTCGAACTCTCCGAGCTGGTCGACGAGATGGACGAGCAGGGCGTCGAGAAGGCCGTGTTGATGTACTCGATGGTGAAGCCGTCGAAGACCGCGCTGTCGTTCGTAGAGGCCCGCCCTGACCGGTTCTCGTTGGCGGTGAACGGGGTGGATCTGCTGCACCCCGTTCCCTCGCTGCGTGAACTCACCGCGCTGGTCGAGAGCCTGCCTGTCACCTACACCACCACCGGGGCGAGCTTCTGGGGTGACGGCCGGTATCCGCCGACCGACGCGGTCTACTACCCGCTCTATTACAAATGCGCCGAAATCAGTCTGCCGCTGTGCATGAACACCGGGATCCCGGGTCCTCCGATCCCGGGTGAGGTCCAGAATCCGATCTACCTGGACCGGATCTGTTACCAGTTCCCCGAACTGCGGCTGTGCATGATCCACGGTGCCGATCCGTGGTGGGAGACCGCGATCCGGCTGCTCATCAAGTACGACAACCTTCGGTTGATGACCTCGGCGTGGTCGCCGAAACGGTTGCCGGACAGCCTCATCCACTTCATGCGTACGCGTGGCAAGAACAAGGTGATCTTCGGTTCGGACTGGCCGGTGCTCTCCATGCGCAGGCTGGTTCCCGAAGCCGAGGCGCTGGATCTGCCAGAGGACGTGCTGGACAACTACCTCTACAACAACGCGCAGGAGTTCTTCTTCGGCGACCGATCCGTCGGCGATTGACGCGCCGGAACCAGGAGCAAAGGAATATGGACCGTTACGAATTGCGTCGCCAGGACTACAGCCTGTCGGCGGATCAAACCGAACTCCAGGCCGTATACGCGAAGTTCTTTCGTTCGAAATGCTCACTCGACACTGTCCGGGCGGCCGAGGAAACCGGCTTCGACAAGAACTTGTGGGAGCAGTTGTGCGCCACCGGCGCGACCACGATGGCGCTGCCGGAGTCGGTGGGCGGCGACGATGCCACCTTGGTCGAACTGTCGCTGGTCGCCGAGGAACTCGGGCGCGTGATCGCCCCGCTGCCGTGGATCGATCATGTCTGCGCAGCGCGCCTGCTGGCCAGGCTCGGCGCATTGGGCGAGAACGACAGTGCGGCCGCCGACATCGTCGAGGGTAGGCAGTTGCTCGCCCTCGACACCCGCGTCGGCCACGCCGATGGGGTGCGGTTGATCGGCGCCGGCTCGGTCGCCGACCACATCGTTGTGCGCGACGGCGAGGAGATCGTGCTGCTGCGCTTCGACACCCGGCCTGCGGCAGTAGACAATATCGGCCGACTGCCGATGGCCTGGGTCGACCCGGCCGCCGCGAACCAACGGACCGTGCTGGCCAGTGGTGCCGAAGCACTCGCCGAATACCAGCGTGCTCTCGATGAATGGCGTGTGCTCACGGCGGCCGCCCTTGTCGGTCTGGTCGACGAAACACTGCGGATCGCCGCGGAATTCGCCACAACCCGCTACACGATGGGGGTCCCGATCTCGACGCTGCAGGGTATTTCGCACCCACTGGCGAACATCGCGATCACCGTGAACGCTGCGCGCAACCTGACCCGGCGCGCGGCCTGGTTCCTCGAACACGAACCCGGCTTCCAGCCCGGCCTGTCCGCGGCGGCGTTCGTGTTCATCGCCGAGGAAGCACCGCGCGCGGCAACGATGGCGGTTCAGGTCCAGGGCGGACTCGGGGTCTCCGAGGAAGCGGCCGCGTCGGCCTATCTGCTGCGCGCAAGGGGCTGGCCGCTGGCCGCCGGCGATCTGGGCGCCAGCGCCGTAGAGGTCGCTGAACTTTTCGCCGCAGCGTCGGCATAGGACGGAGTAGAACATGGATTTCTCACGAGTCGAACTCGCCGATGAGGACCAGAAGTTCCTCGATGAAGCGCGAGCTTTCCTCGACACCCACGTCACCGACGAGGTCCGTCGCCGTGATCGCGAGACCGGTGACAACTTCGACGAGGGCGTGCATCTCGCGCTCGCCGAGGCCGGCTGGCTGAGTGCCGAGCTGGCCGCTGAGGAGGACGGCGGTCTGAGCCGTCTGCGGCGCCGGATCTGGGATCTGGAGCGGCGACGGGTGCACATCCCCTGGGTCACCTGGGGGACGACCGGGATCGTCTCCAAATCTGTCCGCACCCACGGTTCGCCGGAACTCCAGCAAGAGGTCCTGCCCGGCCTCGAGCGCGGCGAGATCCGGTTGTGCCTGGGATACACCGAGCCCGAAGGTGGGTCCGATGTCGCGACGTGCAAGACAAGGGCGGTGCGCGACGGCGATCAGTGGGTGATCAACGGTTCGAAGATGTTCACCACTGGCGCGCACAACTGCCAGTACGTCTTCCTCATCACCAACACCGATCCCGAGGCGTCGTCGAAGCACAAGAGCCTCACCATGTTCCTGGTTCCGCTGGACAGTCCCGGCATCGAGATCCAGGGCATTCGCACGGTCGACGGCGACCGCACCAACATCGTCTACTACAGCGATGTCCGGGTGGACGACAAATACCGCCTCGGTGAGGTGAACGGCGGCTGGGCGGTGCTGATGGGCCCGCTCAACGAGGAGCACGGCGTCGTCGGCGCCGGCGACGACGGCCTGCAGGACGTCTCGATCCTCGTCCATCAGGGCACGATGATGGCGACCTCGGTCGACGCGGTGGTCTCGATCGCGGACCGCAAGGGCCCCGACGGGCGCAGGCTCCTCGACGACCGGTCCGTCGGCTACCGCCTCGGCCGCAGCATCGCGCGGATGGAGGCGTCGCTGTCGGCGCCGCACATGTTCGGCCGCGTCGCGATCGCGCAGACCATGCGTGACATCTCGCCCGATCTGATGGACATCCTCGGCCCCGCCTCGGCGCTGCCGGTGGACGCCGACGGCGCCGCGGACAACGGCGCGATGGAGTACATCTACCGCTGGGCGCCGCTGTGTGGCATCTACGGCGGCACGCTCGAGGTGTTCCGCAACATGATCGCCCAGCACATTCTCGGACTGGGCAGGCCCAACTACTCGCTGCCCGCCAAACCCAAGGCGAAGGCGAGCTGACACCCAGCTCGGAAGGAGTACCCGTGGCCGAGGCCACCCAGCGGCCGCAGCCGTCGATCACGCCGGAGACCGAGTTCTACTGGGCCTCCGGCGCCGACGGGCGCCTGCGGATCAAGAAGTGCGGGTCCTGCGCCGCACTCGTCCACCCGCCGCGCCCCGCGTGCCGGTACTGCCGAGGCGAGCACCTGGAGGTTACCGAGGTCTCGGGTTTCGCGACCCTGATCGGATTCACGGTGAATCACCGATTCACCGTGCCCGGACTACCCGCGCGGTATGTGGTGGCGCAGGTCGCGCTCGAGGAGGACACCCGGGTCCGGCTGACGACCAATGTCGTGGAATGCGATCCCGCCGACCTGGTGCTGGGGCAGCGGATGGAGGTGGTGTTCGAACAGGCCGGTGCGGCGTGGATCCCGCTGTTCCGGCCCGCGGACCCGGCGTCACCGCCTGCCCCCTTACCCGCCGATCCGATCGAGCCGTCCGCCATGCGCGAGCACGTCCGGCCGATGGTGACTCGCGAGAAGTTCGAGGACAAGGTCGCGATCACCGGTATCGGAAGGTCGCGGATCGGGCGCAGGCTGATGGCCGATCCGCTGGCACTGACGCTCGAAGCCTGTCGTGGCGCGGTCGAGGACGCCGGGCTGAGCCTCGACGATATCGACGGGCTGTCCACCTACCCTGGTTCCGGCAACCTCGGGCCTTTCACCGAGGGTGGCGTCACGGCCGTGGAATCGGCGCTCGGCTTGCACCCGACCTGGCACAACGGCGGGGCGGAAACTTTCGGACCCGGCGGGTCGATCATCGCGGCGATGCTCGCCGTGGCGACCGGCCTGGCCCGGCACGTCCTGTGTTTCCGCACCGTCTGGGAGTCGACCTATGGCGAACTCGTTCGCGCCGGGTCGATCTCGCCGTCCGGCGGCATCACCGACCCGTGGCTGACCCCGTTCGGCGCGATCTCGGCGGCACACCTGCTCGCGCAGACCGCTCAACGGCACTTCCATCGCTACGGCACAGATCGGGAGACGCTGGGCTGGATCGCCCTGAACCAGCGGGCCAACGCGGCGCTGGACCCCTCGGCGATCTACAGAGATCCGCTGACCATGGACGATTACCTGTCCGCCCGCACCGTCACCACGCCGTTCGGGCTCTACGACTGCGACGTACCGTGCGATGGCGCTGTCGCAGTGGTGGTTTCGGCGCGGGAAACCGCAGCCGATCTCGCACAACCACCGGTCTTCGTCGAGGCGGTCGGAACCCAGATCATCGAACGGCTCGAATGGGATCAGAGCACGCTCACCCACGAGCCGCAGGTGCTGGGACAAGCGGCGCATCTGTGGTCGCGCACGACCCTGGGCCCCACCGATGTGGACGTCGCCGAACTCTACGACGGCTTCACCTTCAACTGTCTGTCGTGGATCGAAGCGCTCGGATTCTGCGGTATCGGCGAGGCCAAGGATTTCCTCCAGGGCGGCAAGAACATCGCCCGTGACGGACTCCTGCCCCTGAACACCCACGGTGGTCAGCTCTCACACGGACGCACGCACGGTATGGGCCTGGTCTACGAGGCGATCGAGCAACTGCGTGGGCGGGCCGGTGCGCGCCAGATTCCGGACGCGCGGGTTGCGGTCGTCAGCAGCGGTGGTCTGACTCCCAGCGGTGTGATGCTGCTGCGGGCGGACGCATGAACATCGACAGCACCGGCCTGCTGCCGGATCCGAACGCGGTCGACAACGTCGTCGCCCGCGAAGTCCAAGTGGACGGAATGCGGTTCTCGGCGCTGTGCGCCGAGGTCGCCGACCCGCGCGCGGTGCTCGTCGCCGTCCACGGCGGGGCAACCACCGCTCGCTACTTCGACCTGCCCGGCCTGCCCTGGTTGTCACTACTGCGGCTCGGCGCCAGGCTGGGATACACCGTCCTCGCGCTCGATCGCCCGGGCTACGGCGCCTCCGAATCATGGGGCTGGGCTTTCGACGTACCTCAGCGCCGAGTCGACGTGAGCTATGCCGTGATCGATGAACTGCTGGGAACGAGCCGTCGCGGCGCGGGTGTCTTCATTGCCGGACATTCGGCGGGCTGCGATCTGGCGGCGCGCATGGCCGCCGACGACCGCGGTGATGATCTGCTCGGCCTCGAACTGGCCGGCACCGGTATCCACAAACGCCCCGACGCGATCCGGATCATCGAACAGATCCGCGCGACCGGCAACGCGAGCGGGATTCGAGACCTGCTGTGGACCCCACGTGGGGCTTACCCGGCGGAGGTGTTCGGCGGCCGGTCGCTCACCTCGGGCACGCCGCGATACGAAGCATCCGTTGTCCAGACCTGGCCGACGGATTTCCCGGCGCTCGCCGCACGTGTACGCGTGCCCGTGCGGGTAACCGACGCCGAGTACGAGCGGGTGTGGCGGACCGACCCTGCCGCACGTGCAGAAATCGAAGAATCCTTCACCGCGACACCACGTTTCGTGGGCTATGACCAGCACGGGTCCGGGCACAACATGAGCGTCGGTTTCGGCGGTGTGGCCTATCACCTCGGCCTGCTGTCGTTCGTCGAGGAATGTGCCCTGCGGTCGAACCACTCTGGCAACGAATCCGAAGTCGAGGAACGATAAATGCAACGAATTATTGCCCCCGAGATCTCCAACTGGCCCGAAGACGACTTCCGGCTGGTCGGGGGATCGTGCGCCGATTGTGGCGCCACGGTCTTCCCGATCCAGGACTTGTGTCCGAAGTGCAGTATGCCGTCGATAGCACCGACCACTTTGCCCCGCACCGGAACTCTGGTCGCGTGGACAACGCAGGGCTTCCTGCCCGGCGCCCCGTACCTCGGTGACGAGACGCCGAAGACGTTCGTCCCCTTCGGCGTCGGCCTGGTTCAGCTCGGTGACGTGATCCGCGTCGAAGGCCGGCTCACCGAGAACGATCCGAAGAAGCTGGTATTCGGCATGGCGGTCACGCTCACCACCGCCCCGCTCGGTACCGACGACGAGGGCAACGAGGTCCTCACCTTCGCCTTCCAGCCTGTGGAACAGGAGCTTTGAGATGACCGACGAGGTAGCGATCATCGGCGTGGGGATGCATCCCTTCGGCCGGTTCGACGGTAAGTCCGCGATGCAGATGGGAACCGACGCGATCCGTGCCGCGCTCGCCGACGCGGGTTTGGCATGGCGCGATATCCAATTCGCTGTCGGCGGCAGCTGGGAGATCGCCAATCCCGACGCGATCGTGGGCATGATGGGGCTGACCGGCATCCCGTTCACGAACGTGTTCAACGCGTGCGCGACCTCGGCCAGCGCCACCGAGGCGTGCGCGGACGCGATCCGGCTCGGCAAGTACGACATCGGCATCGCGATCGGCATGGACAAGCATCCCCGCGGAGCGTTCACCGTCGATCCGACGCTGGTCGGCATGCCCAAGTGGTACGGCGAGAACGGCCAGTACCTGACCACCAAGTTCTTCGGCATGAAGGCCAACCGCTACCTGCACGATCACGACATCTCGGTGGAGACGTTGGCCAAGGTAGCCGCCAAGAACTACCGCAACGGTGGATTGAATCCGAATGCCTTCCGCCGCAAGCCGATATCCGAGGAAGAGATCCTCGGTGCGCCCATGTTCAACTACCCGCTGACCCACTACATGTTCTGCGCGCCCGACGAGGGCGCGGCCGCGGTGATCATGTGCCGGGCCGATATCGCGCACCGGTACACGAGCAAACCCGTGTATGTGCGCGCGGTCGAGGTTCGCACACGTACCTATGGCGCCTACGAGGTCAATACGACTTATGCGCCGGTCCAGGAGGATGTGTCCCCGTCGGTGTACGCGTCCCGGGCCGCGTTCGAGACGGCGGGCATCTCGCCGAACGACATCGACGTTGTGCAACTGCAGGACACCGACGCGGGCGCGGAGGTCATCCACATGGCGGAGGCCGGCTTCTGTGCCGACGGCGACCAGGAGCGGTTAATTGCCGAAGGCGCCACCGAGATCTCGGGGTCACTGCCGGTGAACACCGACGGTGGACTCATCGCCAACGGCGAACCGATCGGTGCCTCGGGTATGCGCCAGCTGCACGAACTGGTGCTGCAACTGCGCGGGACCGCGGGCGAGCGGCAGGTCGCCGGTTCGCCCAAGGCCGGATTCGCCCTGCTCTACGGTGCTCCCGGCACCGCGGGTGCCACGGTCGTCACCACATGAATCACCCCGAAGATTTCTCACGCACTGGAGGTGCCCTGTGAAAGTCCCGTTCACCTGGAAGGTCACCGGCTGGTTCATGGTCGGCTGGTCGGCGGAATTCCCGATCGGCGAAACCCGCCCGCTGCGGTACTTCGGCGAGGACCTGGTCGCCTACCGTGACGAGGCGGGCGAAATGCACATCCTCACCGGCCACTGCCGCCACCTCGGCGCCCATATCGGTCACGGCGGCAAGGTCGTCGGTGACTGTGTGGAGTGTCCGTTCCACGGCTGGCGATGGGGGCCCGACGGCACCAATCGCCACATCCCGGGGGAGGACCGGGTCAACCGCGGCCTGAAGTTGCAGGTGTACCCAGTGAACGAGCAGAACGGCTGCGTGTTCATGTGGCATCACCCGGAGGGCAAGCCCCCGACCTGGGAGATGCCCGACATCCTGACGATGTTTCCCGACCTCGGTTCCGATCCCACCCAGTACTACCGGCCCTACCCCGAGTTCTCGAGCAAGACCGAACGCGAGCCGGTGCATCCCCAGGTCGTTCTGGAAAACGGTCCGGACAGCCTGCATTTCGAGTATGTCCACGGCGCGACGGTGACCCCGCAGATGCTCGACTACAGCGCGGTCGATCACAATTGGAACTTCCTGACCGGCTGGCCCGACGCGCGCAGCGACGACCCGAACAAGATGGCGTTGAAGATCCACGCGCAGATGTTCGGCCTCGGCGGCTCGATCAGCGCCTTCGAGGGATCGTCGAAACACCGGCTGATCTTCGCCACGACCCCGGTCGATGACGAATGCTCGGATCTGTTCTATTCGATCTGGTGGCCGAAGAACCCGGGCGACGACTCCGACGTGCCCCCGCCGGAAGTCCGCGCGCGTGTGGAGAAGCAGTTTTTGGTGACGGTCTGGGAAGACCTGAGTATCTGGCGCTACCAGAAGTATGTCGAGCGCCCACCGCTCTCACCCAAGGACGCCAAACCGTATCTGTCGCTGCGGAAGTGGGCCACCCAGTTCTACGACGTTCCACCCGCGGACGCTTCGGTTCCGGTGTGAGCGCGGCGGGCGGGGGTGGTGGTCGAATGAGCACACGGTCGCTTGCCGATTTGGTGGCGCCGGCGCATACCGCCCTCATCACGCAGGAGTGCCAGGGTGCGGTGGTCGGCCGGGCCGCCGGTCTGCCCGCTCTGGCGCAGGAGGCACGCCGTGCCGCGCTACCCAATATCGCCACTTTGCTCCCGGCCGCGCGTGCGGCCGGGGTGAAGGTGGTGCACTGTCTGGTCTGGCGGCGAGCCGACGGTCTCGGCTCCAACCACAACGCCAAACTGTTCGCGCTCGGCCGCCGCGGCGTCGCGGTGACACCGGGAAGCGAAGGCGCGACCCTGCTGCCCGAATTCGGTCCGGCTCCCACGGATCTGGTGCTCGCCCGTCAGCACGGACTGGGGCCGATGGGTGGCACCGACCTCGACGCTGTCCTGCGCAACCTCGGAGTCAGAACCGTGGTGACGGTCGGGGTCTCGTTGAACGTGGCCATTCCGAACCTGGTGATGGACGCGGTCAACGCCGCCTACGAGGTCGTGGTTCCCCGCGATGCGGTGGCAGGCGTCCCGCGCCAGTACGGGGAATCGATCGTCGACAACACGCTGTCGCTGATCGCCACCGTCACCACCACCGAGGAACTGCTGGCCGCCTGGCATTGACGAGTCCGCACGAAACGACGAACGGCGCTCCACCTCCTCGAGGTCGGAGCGCCGTTCGCGTCGGCACGGTAAGTCAGTCGCTGGACGGAAGTTGCTTGGCGTCCTTCAGATTCAACGGGACCGCATCGACCGCGAGTGTGCCGCTACCCGCCTGGGTGACCAGGATTTCGGCGCCGGTGTCGTGCACGTACCGCTTGCCCACCGCGGTGCCGGTGGAGAACTCCGGATCGATGACGGCCTCAGCATCCTTGTCCTGACCGAACGGCACCATCGGGGCGCCACCACACCGCAGCCCATCGACCGCCTCGGTGTACTTGATGACGATGACCTGGGTCTGACAGACCTGGCTCTCGAGCCGGGTGCCGCTCTTGATCACGATGACTCCTCGCGGGTAGTGGAAACAGGTGAGAATTCCTGGATGAGGGTGCGCCGCAGAATCTTTCCTGTCGGCGTGGTCGGGAGTTCGTCGCGGAAGACGACCCGATCCGGGGTGCGCGATCCGCGCAGACTCAGGCGCACATGGGTGCGGAGCAGCTCGGGATCGGGTGCGGTGCCGGGGGCCGCCACGACCACGGCGACGATGATCTGGCCCCACTCGTGGTCGGGCACGCCGACCACGGCGACGTCGTGCACATCGGGATGCTCGACGAGAACGTCCTCGATCTCCGCGGGTGCGATGTTCTCGCCGCCGCGGATGATCGTGTCGTCGGACCGGCCGCCGATGAACAGGAAGCCGTCGGCGTCGAGTTCGGCGAGATCCTTGGTCGGGAACCAGCCGTCGGCGTCGAGTACCGAGCCGATCTCGGCGTAGACGCCCGAGACCTGGGGGCCGCGGACGAACAATTCGCCGACCTCGCCGGAGGTGAGGACGGTGCCGTCGGCGTCACGGATCTGCAACTCGACACCGGGTACCGCGCGGCCGACGGAGCCGAGTCGTCGCACGATCGCCGGATCGTCGGACTCATAGGCGGTCCGGTGATCCTCCGGCGTCGAAACGGCGATGGTAGAGCTGGTTTCGGTGAGACCGTAGGCATTGACGAGACCGACCGAGGGCAGCAGCTCGAGTGTCGCGCGGACCAGCGGCAACGGTGCCTTCGATCCGCCGTAGGCAAGGGTTCGCAGGGTCGGCAGTTCGATACGAGGCATGCTCTGCAGCGCGGTGACGATGCGGTCGAGCATGGTGGGCACGACGGTGGCATTGGTGATCGGTTCCTCGCGCACGAGCTCGATCCAGCGGGCCGGGTCGAAGTGGCGTAGATACACGACCTTGCGACCCGCGTACAGATTCGACAGCGCCGCACCTACTCCGGCGATGTGATAGGGCGGCAGACAGACCAGCGCGGCGTCGCCCGGTTCGGCCGAGGCGAACTCGACCGTGCCCATCACGTAGCTGGTCAGGTTGGCGTGGGTGAGTTCCACCGCCTTGGGCCGCGATGTCGTCCCCGAGGTGAACAACAGCACCGCGACGTCGTCGGGGGAGACCTCGGCGATCGTTTCGTTCCCCCCGGCTTCGGCAGCGGCGATGAAGGTCTGCGAATCGACTACCTGCTTGCCGCAGTCCGCGACCATGGCGGCGTATTCGGCATCGACGACGACCAGCGGCGCGGGGAGCCGCTCGATCAACTCGCGCAACGCCGATGCGCTGAGTCGGTAGTTCAATGGCGTGAACGGTTTGCCGGCTCGCGCGGAGCCGAACATCAGCAGCGGCAGCATGATTCCGCCGGTGCCGACATAGGCGACGTGTTCGGCGCCGGAGTCGGCGATCGATCCGGCGGCCCGGTCGGCCAGTTCGCTCAGCTCCGCCGCGGTCGTCCTGGTGCCGTCGCAGACGACGGCTATCCGGTCCGGTTCACTCGCCGCGACCATCTCGAGCATCACCGAAATGCTCAATACATCACCTCATCGGTTTCAGAGAAGGAAGCGGCCACCGTGGCCATGGATGCCAGGGTGGCCGCACCGTCGTACGGTCAACTCGCGTTCTGCGCGGTGGCCGCTTTGATCTGGGACTGGAATGCCTGGAGTTTGTCCTCGGACGAGGTCGACCGGTGGCTGCGCGCCTGGATGCTCACATCGTGGTCGGCAGCCGCGGCCCGCAGTGCCCCGACGGTGGCCTGCTCGCGCGGGATGTGCTTGAACGGGTCGAAGGAGTACCAGCGCATCGCGTTGAGATGGGTCATCTTGTCGATCTCGTCGTCGGGCACCTGCTCGCGCCCGAGCACCTGCGCGAGCACCTCGGGTGCGTCGGGCCACATGGAATCGCTGTGCGGGTAGTCCATCTCCCACATGATGTTGTCGATGCCGATCTCGTGGCGCAGCCGCACGCCGATCGGATCGCTGATGAAGCAGGTCATGAAGTGGTCGCGGAATACCTCCGAGGGCACCTTCCCGCCGAAGTCCTGCATCGTCCAGGTGGAGTGCATCTCGAAAGTCCGGTCGACGCGCTCGAGGAAATACGGAATCCAGCCGGTGCCGCCCTCGGACAGCGCGATCTTGAGGTCCGGATAGTCCTTGACCGGGCGTGACCAGAGCAGATCCGCCGCGGCCTGGACGATGTTCATCGGCTGCAGCGTGATCATCACATCCGGAGGCGAGTCGACCGCGGGGATCGACAGGCGGCCCGAGGAGCCGATGTGGACGTTGAGCACGGTGTCGGTGTCGACGAGTGCCTTCCACAGCGGATTCCAGTACGGATCGTGGAAGCTCGGGTATCCCAGCGCGGCGGGGTTCTCGCTGAAGGTCAGTGAGCGCACGCCTTTGTCCGCGACTCGGCGGACCTCGGCGGCGCACAACTCGGCGTCCCAGATCACCGGCAGCGCCATCGGGATGAAGCGGCCGGGGTAGGCGCCGCACCACTCGTCGATGTGCCAGTCGTTGTAAGCCTGCACCAGGGCGAGGGAGAAGTCCGAGTCCTCGGTCGCGAACAGTCGTCCCGCGAAGCCGGGGAACGACGGGAAGTTCATCGATGCCAGGACCCCGCCCGCGTTCATGTCCTTGATGCGCTCGTGGACATCGAAACATCCGGGGCGAATCTCGTCGAGGCCGTCGGGCTCGAGGCCGTATTCCTCCTTCGGGCGTCCCGCCACGGCATTGAGCGCCACATTGGGGATGACGATGTCCCGGAACTTCCACACATCCGCGCCGTCAGGGGTGCGCACCAATTGCGGCGCCTCGGCCGCGTACTTCGCGGGGAGATGGTTCTTGAACATGTCCGGCGGTTCGATGATGTGGTCATCGACGCTGATCAGGATCATGTCGTTCTTGTCCACGATCACACTCCTAAAATCGTTACAGTAAGGCTTACAATATAGCTCATGGTCGCCTCAGTAGGCCATGAACAGAATCTGTTCGCGGGTGTAGCTGTGGTCGGGGTGCTGCTCGGTGAGGTGCAGGCGGGCCTTGACGACGAGGTCCTCCTCGTCCTCGCCGACCAGGAACTCCCCGCACGGGCAACTCAGGTGCCGCTTCATCAGAGGATCGCTCCGCTCTCCTTGGCCGCGATGATGTCGTCCCACTCCATGCCGAGCTCGAGCAGAATGGTCTCGGTGTGCTCGCCGTATTCGGGTGCTCGGCTCGCCGGTGCCGGCGTTTCATCGAATTGCACAGGGGCGGAGACGGTTCGGTATTCGTTTCCCGCACTGTCGGTCGGGGTCATCAGATATCCGTTGGCCACGACCTGGGGATCGTCGAGTACCTCCTGCGGGCTCGCGATGGTGGCCCACACGCCGGGCTCGTCGGCGAGCGCCTTCTGCCAATCGGCGAGGTCACGCTCGGCGAAGGTCTTGCGCAGCTCGGCGGTGGCGGCTTCGTGGTTGACGACCAGGTTCGCGAGCGGCACGAACCGCTCGTCGACGCCGAGGTCGGGCCTGCCGATGCGCTCGCAGAAGCCACGCCAGTAGCGGTCGGCCTGCAGCAGGACGAGCTGAACCCAGCGGTTGTCCCTGGTTCGGTAGCGGTTCACGGCCGGATTGAGCGCGGTGCCCGCTTCGCCGGCCGGAATGCGGTCGATGCCGTAGTAGTCGGCGGCTGCGATGTCGGGCGCGACAGCCCACATTCCCTGGGCGAGCAGGGAGCTGTCGACAAGGGGGGCGTGGCCGGTGCGTTCGCGGTGGAACAGTGCCGCGGTGACGCCGCCGGCCAAGGTGATGCCGCCCTGGAGGTCGCCGAAGGCGGGGCCCTGTGCCATGGGGAATTCGGCGTTGGTCGGTGTCAGGGCGTAGGCAACGCCGGCGCGCGCGAGATAGCTGGCCGCGTCGAACCCGCCACGGTCCTTCTCCGGGCCACGGCTGCCCTGACCGCTGCCTCGGGCGATGATCACATTCGGGTTGAACTCGCGGATCTGCTCGATGGTCAGGCCGGCGCGCTCGAGCGGCGCGGGCAGCCAGTTCGTGAGGAAGACATCGGCTTTCGCGATCAACCGGCCGAGGATCTGCCTGCCCTGTTCGGACTTGATGTCGATCCCGATGCTGCGCTTGCCGTGATTGCCGAGCTCCATCATGAAGTTGGCCTCGACCTGCGTACCGGTGCCGTCGAGTCCGCCGATCGTCAGGTTGCGGCACGGATCGCCACCGTTGGTGTCCTCGATTTTGATCACGTCCGCACCCCAGTCGGCCAGCGCGGCCCCCGCGCTCGGGACGTAGGTCCACGATGCCAATTCGACCACTGCGACGCCACTGAGCAGACCGGACATCGGTGCTCCTTTCCGGTGATTGATACGTGTCGAAAAGTACTATACGGTAAGCATTACAGTTATTCATCCAGGATGGTTATCGGGAGGCAATGTGAGCGACGTCGTCGAAGTGCGGACAGCGCTGAGTCCGGAGCTGGGGCTCGCCGCCGCGGAGCAAGCGGAGTTCCGCATGCTCATCGACGGTGAGCTGACGGCAGCAGCGTCGGGCGGAGCCTTCGACAATCGCAGTCCGGCGACCGGGCGCGTGCTCGGCAGCACCGCCGCGGCGGACGAGCACGACATGCTGCGCGCGATCGCGGCCGCCCGTCGAGCTTTCGACCACACACCGTGGTCGACCGACGGCGCCCTGCGCAGGCGCTGCCTCGAGCAGTTGCAGTCGGCGCTCGAGTCGGAGAAGGAACTGCTGCGCACCGAACTCGTCGCCGAAGTCGGCTGTCCGGTGATGACGACCCAGAACGCGCAACTGGACTGGCCGCTCACCGAAGCGCTGCGCTATCCGGCGAAGCTGATCGAAGAATTCGAGTGGGAACGCGTCCTCGACGGCGGTGGGTTGTTCGGTGACCGCAACAAGCGCACCGTCCTGCAGGAACCGGTCGGCGTGGTCGCCGCGATCTGTCCGTCGAACTTCCCGATCGAGGTCATCCTCAACAAGCTCGGTCCCGCCCTGGCAGCGGGCAACACCGTCGTGCTCAAACCGGATCCGAATACGCCGTGGAACGCCACGCGGCTCGGCCGGTTGATCGCCGAGCACACCGACTTCCCGCCCGGGGTGGTGAATGTCGTGACCACACCGTCCAACGAGGTCGCTGGATTGCTGGCGACCGACCCGCGCGTGGACCTCATTTCTTTCACCGGTTCGACCGGCGTCGGGCGCACTCTGATGCGTCAGGCCGCGGGCACCATGAAGCGCACCTTCCTCGAACTCGGCGGCAAGTCTGCGCTGATCGTGCTCGACGACGCGAAACCGGAGAGCGCCTTGCGCGCGGCGGTGGGCGTGTGTGTGCACGCGGGCCAGGCATGCGCGGCGACGAGCCGAATGCTGGTGCATCGCTCGATGTTCGACGACATGGTCGCCGCGGTCGGCGCGGCCTTCGCGGCCGTACCGGTGGGGGATCCGGCGCTGCCGCAGACGCTGGTCGGCCCGCTCATCAGCGCGGGCCAGCGGACGCGGGTGCTCGATACCTGTGAGCAGGCCATCCGTGACGGGGCACAGCTGGTCACCGGCGGCGGCGTTCCCGCCGATCTCGCCCCCCACCTCGCCGACGGTCACTTCGTTCAGCCGACCGTGTTCGTCACCGAGGACCCGGGGTTGGCGATCGCTCAGGAGGAGATCTTCGGACCGGTCCTGGTGATGATCCCGTACTCCGATGACGAGGAGGCGCTGCGCATCGCCAACAACAGTGCCTTCGGTCTGGCCGGTGCGGTGCTCTCACGATCCGACGAACGAAGCATGGACATCGCACGTCGGCTCAGGACCGGTGCGGTCGGCGTCAACGGCGGGATGTTCTACGGCGCCGACGCACCGTTCGGCGGTTACAAGAACAGCGGAGTCGGGCGCCAGTGCGGCATCGAAGGATTCCAGCAGTACCTCGAGACCAAGACCATCGGATCCAGGATCCCGCGCACGAGCTGACCGCTCGTCCGGGACAGATCACATCATCGAGAAATATCGAAAGGTTGTCAGCAGTGGGAAAATTGGACGGCAAGGTCGCGGTCATCTCGGGTGCGGCCCGAGGCCAGGGCCGATCGCACGCGGTGAATCTCGCGGCCGAGGGCGCGAGCATCATCGCCTTGGATATCTGCGCCGATCTCGACGGCAACACCTACCCGCTCGCGCGGCCCGAGGATCTCGAGGAAACGGGCCGACTGGTCGAGAAGGAGGGAGTTCGCTTCCATCCTGTGATCGTCGACGTGCGTGAGCGCGCCGCCGTCTGGGCGGCGATCGGCGCGGGCGTCGAGGCGCTCGGACGGCTCGACATCGTGGTGGCCAATGCCGGCATCGCCGCGATGGGCAAGGGGCAGACGATTCAGTCGTGGTCGGACACCATCGACACCGATCTGGCTGGTGTGTTCAACGTGGTGCAGGCGAGTCTGCCGCATCTCGGTGCGGGATCGTCGATCATCGCGACCGGCTCACTCGCCGCGCAGCTGGGCAGCTCCACCAAGCAGGGCCCCGGCGGTTCCGCGTACAGCCTCGCGAAACAGGTGGTGGCGCACTATGTCAACGATCTGGCGATCCAGTTGGCGAAGCAGATGATCCGGGTCAACGCGATCCACCCCACCAACGTGGACACCGACATGCTGCACAACGAGGGCATGTACAAGGTGTTCCGTCCCGATCTGGAAACTCCGACCCGCGAGGACGCGGAGATGTCGTTCCCGGCGATGCAGGCCATGCCCGTCCCGTACATCCAGGCCCAGGACGTCTCCAACCTCGTCGTCTTTCTCGCGTCCGAGGAAGCCCGGTACATCACGGGCAGCCAATTGCGCGTCGACGCGGGCGGTTTCGTCAAGGCAGTGCCGTGGGGGAAGTGAACCATGACGACTACTACCGCCTATAAGCTCTACCGCTGCATCATCTGCGGCTGGGAGTACGACGAAGAACTGGGCTGGCCTGATGACGGCATCGCGCCGGGCACCCGCTGGGACGATATCCCCGAGGACTGGACCTGCCCGGACTGCGGCGCCGAGAAGGCCGAGTTCGAGATGATCGAGGTGCAGCGATGACTGTCCCGCGCACCGGCCGGGTGGTCATCATCGGGACCGGAATCGCTGGGGCCACCGCAGCGGAGACGTTGCGCAAAGAAGGGTTCGTCGGATCGATCGTGCTGGTCGGCGACGATCCGTCGGCGCCCTACCGTCGGCCGATGGTTTCCAAGGAGTTGCTGTCCGGAACGGCCACCGCGGACAAGGCGCGACTGAAACCGCCCGGATTCTGGGCCGAGATGTCGATCGAATTGCGCACGGGTGTTTCCGCTCGTGACCTCGACACGGCTTCTGCCCGTGTCGAACTCGACGACGGCTCCGGCCTGGAGTACGACGCTCTCGTCTTGGCGACAGGTGGGCGCGCTCGCCGGCTGGAATCGGTGCTGCCAGAGGCTGAAACGCTGCGAGATCTGCAGGATGTCACCGCGCTGCGTTCAGTGTTCGAGCGCGTGGGTGCCACCGGAGAGGCGCCTTCGGTTCTCGTCGTCGGTGGCGGCCTGGTCGGTATGGAGGCCGCGGCCGCGGCCCGCACCATGGGCGCCGAGGTCACCGTGCTGGAAGCGGCCGACCGGGTGCTCGAACGTGTGGTGCCCACGAACGTATCGGCGAGTTATGAACGGCTGCACCGGGATCGTGGGGTAGCGGTGCACACCGCGATACGGCTGGACACGGCGCACCACGAGAACGGTCGAACCCGATTGGTGGACGAGGACGGACGGGAGTGGATCGCCGATGCCGTAATCGTCGCCGTCGGCATGACGCCCAACGCCGAACTGGCGGTCCGTGCCGGCATCACCGTAGCCGGGGGCATCGTCGTGGACGAATTCTGCGCGACCTCGGTGTCCGGGGTGTATGCGGTCGGCGACGTGGCTCGGCTCCCCAACCTGGTCCTCGGTGGCAGTGAACGAATCGAGCACTGGAACCACGCCCAGGCCCACGGCGCCGCGGCCGCGCGCACGATCCTGGGTGCGCGCGAGCCGTACGCGGAAGTCCCGTGGTGCTGGACGAATCAGTTCGGACGCAGCCTGCAGATCGCCGGCTGGCCCCGGCTCGGCAACGAGTTGGTCGTGTTCGGTGACATCGACGCGGGGCCTTTCCTGGCGGTCAGCCTGGCCGACGGCCGACTGGTCGGCGCGCTCGGCGTCGGTCGGCCGCGTGATATCCGCGCCGCGCAAGCCCTGATCAAGAGCGGAACACAGTTGTCGAGAGCCGCTCTCGGTGCCGATGAGCTCGACCTCGTCGAGTTGGCTTCGGCACCAGCACAATTCGTCGGAGGTTGAAATGCCCGAACCCGTGATCGTCAGCGCGGTCCGTACCGCCATCGGGCGCTCCTTCAAAGGTGCGCTCGTGAACGTGGCGTCGGAGACGCTCGCGATCGAAATTCTCACCGAAACCGTCCGCCGGTCGGGCATCGACCCGGCGGAGATCGACGATGTCATCCTCGCCGAACTGAACTATGGCGGCGGTGACCTGGCGCGTTATGCCGCGGTGGCCGCAGGCATGGAGAGCGTGCCGGGCCAGGCGGTCAACCGGCACTGTGCGGGCAGCCTGACCGCGATCGCCAACGCGGCCGCCCATATCGGGGCCGGAATGGAACGAGTCGTCGTAGCCGGTGGCGTGCAATCGCTGTCGACCGCTCCAGCGATGACCTGGCGGGTGCCGGGCTCGGGGCCCGAACCGGAGTTCATCGAACGGTGGATGCCGCCACCGCATCCCGAGACGCCGGACGCGCCCGCCTCCGACATGTCGATCACGGTCGGCTGGAACACCGCGAAGAAGGTCGGTATCAGCCGTCAGGAGATGGACGACTGGGCGGCGCGGTCGCATCATCGCGCCGTCGCCGCGATCGACGCGGGCAGGTTCACCGACGAGATCCTGGCGTTGAAGGTGGCCCGAGCCGACGGTTCGGTGATCGACTTCGCGGTGGACGAACACCCTCGCCGTGATACGACGCCGGAACGGTTGGCTGCCCTGCCGGTCCTGCATCCCGAGATCGAGGGCTTCTCGATCACCGCCGGAAACAGCAGTGGCATCAACGACGCTGCCGCCGCTGTCACCGTCACCTCGGACGACTACGCGGCAGGCGCGGGCCTCGAGGTGCTGGCCTCGGTGCGAGCGTGGGCGAATGTCGGTGTCACGCCGGCGGACAACGGCCTGGCCGCGGTGAAGGTCATCGGCAAGGTCCTCGACCGTGCCGGACTGACAGTCGAGGACGTGGCGCTGTGGGAGATCAACGAAGCGTTCGCGTCCGTGCCGATCGCCGCGTGCCGGGCCTACGGCATCGACGAGGAGAAGGTGAACTTCTCCGGCAGCGGATGCAGCCTCGGCCACCCGATCTCGGCGTCGGGAGCACGCCAGGTGACGACGCTGATCTACGAGCTCCGGCGTCGTGGCGGTGGCATCGGGGTGTCGGCGATGTGCGCGGGCGGTGGCATGGGCGGAGCCCTCGTCATCGAAGTGAACCCCTGACCGGCCATCCATCCATGAAAAGTGAGGAGACACAGTGTCGTTCGAAGGTGAAGTAGTACTGGTTACCGGTGGCGCCGGTGGCCTGGGAGATGCGACAGTGCGTGAGCTGCATGCTCAGGGCGCCGCTGTGGTCATCGCCGATGTCGACGACGCGAAGGGCAACGCGCTGGCCGCCGAACTCGGCAACAAGGCTGTCTACGTGCGCACCGATGTGCTCGACGACGCGACGATCGAGACCGCCTTCGCGAAGGCCGCCGAGCTCGGCACGCTGCGCTACGCGGTCATCGCGCACGGCGGTTTCGGTGTTCTGGAGAAGGTCGTCAATCGTGACGGGAGCCCGCACACTCTGAAGGGATTCACCGACACGATCGCGCTGTATCTGACGGGCACCTACAACGTGCTCAGGCTCGCCGCGGCCGAGATCGCGAAGCTCGAGCCCAAAGGCGACGGCGAACGTGGCGCGATCGTCATGACCAGCTCCATCGCGGGGTACGAAGGCCAGATCGGGCAATCGGCGTACGCGGCGGCCAAGGGTGGGGTGATCTCGCTGACGCTGACCGCCGCCCGTGACCTCGCTGCTCTCGGTATCCGGGTGAACAGCATCGCGCCGGGAACAATCCACACCCCGACAATGGACGTCGTCGGCGAGGAGAAGCTCGCGAAGTTCGCGGCTTCCGTGCCGTTCCCGAAGCGCCTCGGTGCGCCGGCCGAGTACGCGTCGTTGGCTCGGCATCTGCTGGAGAACCCGTACATCAACGGCGAAGTCGTCCGCATCGACGGTGCGCAGCGGTTCCAGCCCAAATAGCCGTCAGACCTCAGCACTCGACCGCCGCTCCGGATTCGGAGCGGCGGTCGTTGTTGTCAGTGCCGCACCGGGCCGTTCGAGGCGGCCTTCAGTAGGTCCTCATGGGTGGTGAGTTTGATTCGGGGCCTGCCGGATGCCCGGCCCGCAGTGACTTCGGCGGTGTCGATGGCGTGCCAGCCGTCCTGATCGACGAGATCGGGTTGGCGTTCACTGATCAGGCTCCGCAGCGCTTCTCGATCGCCGATCGGCGTGGTGAGCCTGCCCGCGATGAAGTCGGCGATGAGACAGTCGACCGTCTCCTCGGAGTCCACGCGGTTGGACCCGATGACACCACGCGGTCCGCGCTTGATCCAGCCGCTGACGTAGACCCCGGTCATCGGCGCCCCCTGGTCATCGATGACCCGCCCGTGCTCATTGGGCACCACGGCCCGCGCGTCGTCGAAGGGGAGGTCGGCGACAGGGGTGCCTCGGTAGCCGATGGAACGCAGGACCAGCCCGGTGTCGATGGATTCGGTTCGCCCGGTCGTTCGCGCCACTCGCTGCCCGTCCACGTCGACGAGCTCGTTGTGCTCGAGTTCCAGGGCATGAACTCGGTCGCCGCCGTGTATCGCGGTCGGCGACGCCAGGTAACGCAACACGATTCGCTTGTTGTGCGCGTCGGGCCGCGCGGTGGCGTACTCCTGCGCCAGGTCGTATTTCAGTTTCACGGACGGGTCGACTTCGGGGTCGTCGAGTATGGCCCGGTCGGTCGGGTCCATCGTGAGATCGGCCTCGTCCACGACCACGTCCACGCCCTCGAGGTGGGTCAACGCCAGGAATTCCGGGCTGGTGTAGGCGGCCTGCAACGGGCCACGCCGTCCGAGGACGACGACCTCGCGGATATTGCTCGCGCGCAGTGCTGCCAAAGCATGGTCGGCGATATCGGTTTCGGCCAGCGCATCGGGGGACATGGTCAACACCCTGGCGATATCCAGCGCGACATTGCCGTTGCCGACGATCACCGCGCGGTGACCTGACAGATCGAACGACCGCTCGGCGAAGTCGGGGTGGCCGTTGTACCAAGCGACGAACTCGGTCGCCGAGTGCGAACCCGCCAGGTCCTCGCCGGGTACGCCCATCCTGCGGTCGGCTGCGGCACCGACGGCGTAGAGCACCGCGTGATGATGGGCCGCGAGCTCCTCGTGTGAAATATGATTTCCCACTTCCACATTCAGATAGAACTGCACGGCCTGGCCACGGAACGCGGTTTCGAACAAGCGCGACACCGCCTTGGTGCCCGCGTGGTCCGGAGCTACGCCTGCCCGCACCAGGCCCCATGGTGTGGGCAGACGGTCGAATATCTCGACCTCGACATCACAGCGCCGACGCAGCTCGTCGGCCGCGTAGCAGGCGGCGGGGCCCGCTCCGACGATCGCTACTCGCAGAGTGCCGAGATCCTTCGCAGGCCGGGTCGGCACGTGGGCCGCAGCGAAGTTCGACTCCAACGGATTCCGTTGGAAGTAGTCGGCGTTGATGTCGCGGAATCGCACCAGTGGCACTGGCAGTTCGTCCGCTGCGTGGATGGCGTCCACCGGGCACGCGTCGACGCATGCGGCACAGTCGATGCAGGTGTCGGGGTCGATGTACAGCATCTCGGTGGTCGCGAATTCCGGCTGGTCGGGCCGGGGACGGATGCAATCGACGGGACACTCCGAGACGCAGCTGGCGTCGTTGCAACAACGCTGCGTGATCACATATGCCATGGTCTGCTGCTCCTCTGAAAAGCGATGTACCCCTCCGCTGGTTCCCGTGGACGCGCGATGGGTTGATGGTGTTACTGTAATAGTAACTGGAATACATTCGGTACAACGCCTCGTGTCCGCGCACCTTCCCGGAGCGGAGGACTCGCCGGGGCCGAACAGACGGGAGAGCCGGTCGATGCCGGACAGCGACAAGCCGCTCGCGCACAGAACCATGATCATGTCGGGCGGCAGCCGTGGCATCGGACTCGAAATCGCCAAGCGGGTGGCCGCGGACGGAGCGAATATCACCCTGATCGCCAAGACCGATCAGCCACATCCCAAGCTGCCCGGCACCATTCACACCGCGGCGGCCGAACTCGAGCGGGCGGGTGGCACGGTGATCAAGATCGTCGGCGACGTTCGTGACGACGCGGTGGTCGAGGCGGCCATAGATCGGACGGTCGAGACATTCGGCGGGATCGACATGGTGGTCAACAACGCCTCCGCGATCGACTTGGCCACTACCGAGACCTTGGCGATGAAGAGCTATGACTTGATGCTCGATATCAATTGCCGCGGTAGCTTTCTGCTCTCGAAGCTGGCAATTCCGGCACTGAAGCGCTCGGCTCTGGCCGGACGCAACCCGCACATCCTGACCCTGTCGCCACCGCTGAACCTCGATCCTCGCTGGGCCGGTGCGCATCTGGGCTACACGATCGCCAAATACGGGATGTCGCTGACGACGCTCGGTTTGTCCGAGGAACTGCGTGCCGACGGTATCGGCGTCAACTCCCTGTGGCCGCGCACCACGATCGCCACGGCGGCGATCAGGAATCGTCCCGGCGGTGAGAAGCGGATCGCCGCGTCGCGCACCCCCGATATCTGCGCGGACGCCGCCTATCTCGTCCTCACCTCGTCGGCCGACCGGACGACAGGGAACTTCCTGATCGACGAGCAGGTGCTGGCCGAGCACGGGATCACCGACCTCGACAGATATCGAGCGGTGCCGGGAGACGAACCGCTGGCCCTGGATCTGTTCCTGTCATGACAGTGGATCTTGTGCTGCACCAGCTGCGCCGAGGTGGTGTGTGCACGTTGACTCTGCATCGTCCACACCGGCGCAACGCGATCAATATCGATCTCTGGGTCGCACTGCGGGAAGCGCTGGATACGATCGGCCATGATCCGACCGTGCGGGCCGTCGTCCTCACCGGCGCAGGCGGGACTTTCTGTGCCGGCGCCGATGTAGTCGACAGCGATCCGTATGCCGCGCCCTTCGTGAAACTGCAGGCGATCTCGGAAGTTGCTCAACGACTCCACGACCTGCCGGTCCCGACTGTCGCCAAAGTGCGTGGCGCCGCGGTCGGAGCGGGATGGAATCTCGCGTTGGGATGTGACCTGGTCGTCGCGACGCCGGACGCGAGATTCTCGCAGATCTTCGCCCGGCGTGGGCTGTCGCTGGATTGTGGGGGTTCCTGGCTGCTGCCGAAGCTTGTGGGCGTACAGCAAGCCAAGCGGCTGGCTCTGTTGGCCGACATGATCGATGCGGCCGAGGCGCTCGACCTCGGGCTGCTCACATGGATCAAATCGGAGGAGGAGATCGACGACTTCGTCGACGAGATCGCACAGCGGCTCGCGACGAGTCCGCCGATCGCCGTCGCTCAGACCAAAGCGCTCCTCAACGAAGGCGCCGACCACACGATGCGCGAGGCGCTGGCCAACGAGTCACGCGCGCAAGCGGTGAACTTCGCGACGACCGATGTTCCGGAGGCGTACGCGGCCTTCGCGCAGAAGCGCGAGGCCGCGTTCACCGGTGAATGGAACGTCCGTCGTCCTGAGGTCTAGAAGCCGGCCTCCGGGCTATTCCGTCCCGGACGTCGACGGCCTGCGACGCGGGGCTGTGGTCTTCTTCGTGGGCGTGGTCTTCTTCGCTGCCGCGGAGCTCTTCGCAGGAGCGGCCTTCTTCGCGGGTGCGCTCTTCTTCGCCGGGCGAGTCGGCGCCTTGTCGGCGGGAGCGATCTTCTTCGCCGCCGAGCGTGGTTTCGCGTCGATCAGCTTGCTCGCACGATCGAGGATCGACTCGAGACCGTACTCGAAGTTGTGATCATCGGGCGCGCCGCTGCGGTGACCACGGGCGCCGGCCGCGGCCAGCAAGGGCGTGGTCTCCGGGGAAATGGTGAGGTGCTCGTAGTAGGCGCCCGACTCGTCGCCGGATTCCTTGTTCTTGTCGTAGAGCCGCTGCAGGACAATCGATCCACGGGTGTGCAGCTGGATCGCCGAGTAGGTGTCGACGGCGTCATCGGGAGACAGGCCGGCCTCCACCAGGCTGGCGACCACCTTCTCGGTCTGCTGTGCTCCGGACTCGGCGGCCCGGGGGCTCAGCGCAGACCGGATGAGGATCAGATCGCAGAGAATGGGGTTGCCCAGGAACGTCTTGCGCATAGTCCTGGCGTGATTGCGCAGTGTCTCGCGCCAGTCGTCGGCCTCGATGAACGGCGCGGCGACCGCATACTGTTGCAGCGCACGGTCGGTCATCGCGTTGAGCAGCTCGTCCTTCTTGCGGAAGTACCAGTAGATGCTCGTCACGCCGACATCGAGGCGCTTGCCCAGCTCGGGCATGCTCAGGTTGTCGAGTGAGACCTCCGCGGCGAGCTCGAACGCACCGTCGAGGATGTCCTCAGGGTTGAGCGAGCCTCGTTCGCGTCGTGGCCGCTTGTCCGCGGTTGCCTGCTTCGCCATGTCGTAACCACCTCCGTGAAGTCCCTTGTGGTGCCGACGGTCACCGTTGTCGGCGCGGCGTCACCGTTCTCGGTGGTGCGCGCCACAGTAAATACTACCGCGAGGCATTCTATCGGTTCGGCAAGCGGATCTCGGTGAGGGTTCGAACCGGCGACTTCCGCGTGTCCGGCAACCTTCTTGCGCATATACAGTAATTAGTACAGTATAGCGTTCTATCGCAGGTTCGGTATTCCCTCGGACGATGGCTCCAGCTCGTCTGTTTCGGCGATGTGCCACGAAAACCGGCCGCGATCTCAGTCCCCTTTGCGTGAGGATTCCGTGGTGTTGAAACCAAGGCTCGGTGTTCGTGGCCGCATTCTGGCTATCGCGTTGGTCCCGAGCGCGGTCCTACTCGGCGTCGGGGCGACCACGGCGGGCTCGATGATGATCAACGGATATCGCAGTGAACGATGGGCGTCGGGAATGCTCGACGGCATCGACCCGATGTCGGAGATGGTCGCCGCGTTTCAGCAGGAGCGTCAGGCGACGCTGTGGTTGTACGCGGGCGCGGAAACCGACCGGGGGGTACTGACGACGGCTCGAACGCGGGTGGACGCGGCCCGGCAGCGGATCGCGCCGACCGAGAACGTCGCCCAAGTACAGGGGTCCGAACAGCTGCGCTCGAACATCGGCGACCACTCCGCGCTGATCCAGCAGCTGTTCCGGGTGCGCTCGGGAGTCGACTCGGGCACTCTGAGCATGGTCGACGCGTACGCGTTCTACGGTGTTGTGCCGCAGCTGATCATCCTCGGCACGAGCGTCATCCAAGATGAGGCACCCTCGACCGCCACCGCATCCGAACTCGCCGTCGCGGTCGAGGTGCTCTCCGCGGTGGAATCGCTGAGCCGCGCCACCGCTCTCGGCGCGGTCCTGGCCCGCGAACGCGAACTGCCGGAATCGCTTGCGACCGAGTACGTCCGGTTGATCGGCTATTACCACACCACCGTCGAGAATCTCACCAAGGACCACGACGCTGGTCGTGCCGACGCGGTGAAACGGCTCATGGAGGGCTCGGCCTGGGTCGATGTGACTGCTATGGAGGCGGCACTGACCCGTCGCGCTGTCGTACCGAACGGACCCCGGACACCGCTACCTCTCGGCACCGAGGAGTGGCAGTCTGCCGTCGATTCGGTCTCGCGCTCTCTGCTGGGGCAATGGGACGTGCACAACCGCACCGCGCAGAGCATCGCCGTCACGGCGGCGAAAGAAACCCGGCGCGATTCGGTGATGGCGGGCGTGACTGTGCTCGTGCTGGCCGTCGGTGCGTTCCTGGTGGCGTTGTGGATGGCGAACCGCATCATCCGGCGGCTGACCCGGCTGCGTGATCAGGCGATGCTGCTGGCCGACGAACAGTTGCCGGAGATGATGCGCCGACTGCAAGCCGACGAGCCGGTGGATCCGAAGACACACGCCCATCTGGACTTCGGCAGCGATGAGATCGGGCAGGTTGCCAAAGCATTCGATCATGCCCACACCGTCGCGGTGGGGGCGGCGATCGCCGAGGCCCGTACCCGCGAGGGCGTGAAGTCAGTGTTCCTGAATATCGCCCATCGCAGTCAGCTTGTTGTCCACCGACAGCTGGAGATCCTCGACGAAGCCCAGGCGCGACAGGAGAATCCGGCATTGCTGGACATCTTCTTCCGCCTCGACCATCTGGCCACCCGTGAACGTCGCCATGCCGAGAATCTCACCGTTCTCGCCGGCGGCAAGCCCGGGCGTCAATGGCGGCAGCCGGTTCCGCTGATCGAGGTCGTGCGCAGCGGCGTCGGTGAGGCTGTCGACTACACGAGAGTTCGGATCTCGACGCTGCCCGATGTGTCGGTCGCCGGGATCATGGTCGCCGACCTGGTACACCTGATCGCCGAACTGGTCGACAATGCCGCGTCCTTCTCCCCGCCGACGTCGCATGTGGACATTCGCGGCGGTGTCGTCGGCAGAGGTCTGGCGATCGAGATCATCGACCAGGGAATCGGCATACCGGCGACCGAACGGGTGCGTCTCAACGAATTGCTGGAAAAGCCACCCGGGTTCGGGGTCAGCGCGTTGGCCGAGGGCTCGCGGCTCGGCCTGTTCGTGGTGGCCAGACTGGCCGCGCGCCACGGCATCACCGTGCGCCTCACCGATTCCGACTACGGCGGGATACGCACCATCGTCCTGGTGCCCGCTGACCCGAACGCGCAAGGACAGGTTGCCGTACACGTTCTCGAGGGAGTGGATCGACGATGAAACCAGTGGACTTCCAGGCCAGGTCGTGGCTTTTCGCGCCGGGCGACAGTGAGCGAAAGATGGCGAAGGCCGCAGCCGGGCCAGCCGACATCGTGCTCATCGATCTCGAAGACGCCGTGGCGGTAGAGGCCAAGCCGGGTGCTCGCGCGCGGACCGCCGAGTTCCTCGCGGCCCACTCGGACGAGGACCGGCGCCGGTTGTGGGTCCGAGTCAATCCTCTCGACGGTCCACATACCTTGGCCGACCTGGCCGCTGTCATGGTCGCGCGGCCGGGCGGCATCATGCTGCCCAAATCGCGCGGCGGTGAGGACGTTCGAATCCTGGACCACTACTTGTCCGCGCTGGAAGCCGCCAATGGCGCCGATCTGGGGAGCACCGCGGTGATCGCGCTGGCGCCGGAGTCTGCCGACGCTGTCTTCACCACCGGAACCTACGGTGGCGCACCACGATTGGCGGCCCTCACGTGGGGTGTAGCCGATCTCGCCGAGTCTGTCGGCGGGTCCGCCGCGCTCGGCGCGGACGGTCGCTACGGCTTCACCTATGAGCTCGCGCGGAGTCTGTGCCTGCTCGGCGCTACCGCTGCCGGTGTCTCGGCGGTCGACACCATCCACGGCGACTACCGCGATCTGGACGGCCTGCGCACCCGTTCCGAGCAGGCTCGTCGCGACGGCTTTCGCGGGATGTTGGCCATCCATCCGGCCCAGGTCGAGGTCATCAACGAGGCCTTCATGCCGAGCGCGCAAGAGATCGCCGCTGCCCAGGAGATCGTCGACCTGTTCGCGGCCCAGCCCGAGGTGGGAGCGATCGGGCATCATGGCACGTTGCTCGATCGCCCCCACCTGGTCAGGGCGCAGGCGGTGTTGGCCGGTTCGCGTCGGCGGTCATCGCCGTAACGCGATGCTCGAGCGAGTCCGCCAGGAAACTCGGCGGACTCGCTACGCGATGACCGCCGCCGACCGCAGCTCCGAGACCACGCCGCTGGAGAGACCGAGGAGCTCACCCAAGACCTGGTCGGTATGGTCGCCCAGACGCGGTGCGGGACGTGCGGCCGTGTGCGCGCCGTTCACCGACGCGGGCGCGCCAGGTGCGTGATAGATGCCGATCCCGGGCTGGTCCAGCGACGTGAACAGTGGATTGGCGGTGACGCGGGGCTCGCTGACCACCTCGCCGAAGGTGCGGTAGCGCTCCCAGAGGATCGGGGTCTGCCCGAGCGCCGCCGTGATCTCGTCGCTTGTGCGTTCACGAAACCACGGTGTGAACAGGCCGGTCAGGACATCGCGATGGTGGTAGCGGGTGCCCTCGTCAGAGAAATCGGCCTCGAGTGCCGCAGCCAGGGCATCGACGGCCTTGCGGGTCTCGGTGAGTTCGGTGAGGGCGTGAAAGTGCCTGGGCGTCAGGGCGACCACCATGAACGCACTGCCGTCGGCGCCGGTGAAATGCTGGCCGTACTGGCCGAAGATGGCGTTACCGAGGCGCGGTCTCGGCGTCGCGCACAGCATCGCTTCGGTGAGGAAACCGAGATTGCCCGCCGTGGCCAGCGCGACGTCCTCGAGTGGCAGGATGATCCGGCTGCCCTGCCCCGTCGCGTCGCGGTGGCGTACGGCCGCGGTGATCGCCAGTGCCGCGTACATGCCACAGAGCAGATCCCACGCGGGCAGGACCTGATTGATCGGTCCCGAGTAATCGGATGGACCGGTCACCAGCGGGAATCCCGTGGTGGCGTTGACGGTGTAGTCCACTGCGCTGGATCCGTCGGCGCGACCGAGAATTTCGAGCCGGATCAGATCGGGGCGCCGGGCAGCGAGAACGTCGTGGTCGAGCCAATCGCGCCCGGCGGTGTTCGTGAGCAGGATGCCGCCCTCAGGTCCGCCCTCGGTGATGAGGCGGGTGACAAGTTGTTGCCCGGCGGGGGAGCGCAGATCGGCTGCCACCGACCGTTTGCCCTTGTTGAGCCCGGTCCAGTAGATGCTGGCGCCGTCGTCGGTGAGTGGCCAACGGTGGTAGTCGGCCGCGCCACCGATCGGATCGACACGGATGACGTCGGCGCCGAGCTGGCCCAAGGTCATCCCGGCCAGCGGCGCGGCGACGAAACTCGAGATCTCGACCACCCGTACGCCGGCGAGCGGTTGGGCCGCGGTCTGTTCGTTTGCGTTCATCAGGCGGCCCCGACCGCGGGTGCGTCGGGCAGGAGGGCGCGCAGGCCGACGAGGTCCGCCTTGCCGGTAGCTCCGCGCGGCACGCTGTCGGGAGAGTCCAGCAATGCCCACGCTGTCGGTACCTTGAACGCGCTCAACGATTCCCGGACCTCGGCGCGCAGCGACTCGGGTGTAGTGGTCGCGGTGTTGCACACCACGACCGCCCCGACTCGAACTCCGTGGGGGCCGGGCGTATCGGTGACATACGCCTCGATCACCCCGTCGACTGCGCGCAGCGCCTGCTCGACCTCACTGGGATACACGGTCGCCCCGCTGACCTTGAACATGTCATCGGCGCGCCCGTGATAGAAGAGAAATCCCTCGGCGTCGAGATGGCCGAGATCGCCGGTGGGATAGAACCCATCGGTGGTGAAGAGATCGTCGCGGTTGCGCCTGCACATGCCGCGCAGCGCGTGCGGTCCGCGGATCTCGATGACGCCGGTGGCTCCTACCGGAACGGGTCTGCCGTCATCGGGATCGGTGATCCTGACCTCCGTTCCGGGGAACGGTCGGCCACAGCTGCCCCACGCGGACGGTGGCATGTCGATGTTCGCCGGATATCCGCAGTACGGGCCGAACGATTCCGTCATCCCGAACAGATTGGCGCGCGCACCGGGCCGGGCTCGCATCTCCGGCGGCAACAGCGCCTCGAGGCTGCCCGACCGGAGTGTGGGAATCGAGACGCCGAGTTCTTCGGCCCTGCGGGCCAACGCTTTCGCCTGATCCGGCCAACCACGGAACAGGGTCACCCGCTCGCGCCGCAGGAGTTCCAGGGTGGTGTCGGGCTGCGGGATGTCTTCGGTGATCAGTGTGGCACCGGCGAGTAGGGCGGAAAGGATCCCCCCGCCGAAGCCCCCGACCCAGAAGAACGGCATCGGCAGGTACAGCCGGGTCTCGGCGTCGATGCGTCGCGAGGGCAGTCCGGCCCGCACCGCGCCGAAGGCGCTGCCATGGGAATGCACGACGCCCTTGGGCATGCCGCGGCTGCCAGAGGTGAACAGAATGGCCAGCGGATCGCTTGCGGTGACGGTCTCGGTGAGAGCGTCGGCGATGCGGGCCGCGGGTGCGCCGGCCGTCCCGGCGCGGAGACGATCCACGGTCCAGATCTGCTGTAGCGCGGGCAGTGCCGGATCTCGCAGGGATTCCTCGGCAGACGGGGCGGAGGGCAGGTCGTCGAGATACCGGCGGCCGCGGAACTCCTGCACCGTGACCAGCAATTGCACGGATGCCACTCGCAGTTGTGCGCGGAGTTCCGGTGGACGCAGCAGAGTGCTCAGCGGCACGAGTACGGCGCCGATTCGGGTCAGTGCCACAGCGACCTGAATCCAGTCGACGCCGTTGGGCAACAGGACCCCTACTCGCGTGCCCTTGCAGACGCCGGCATCGACGAATACGGCCGCCAGTTCTCGGGTGGTCGCGTCGAGCTCGGCATAGGTGAGCCGGGCGGTCGGTTCGATCACCGCGTGTTTGTCGGCGTACCGGGTGGCATTGGCGCGAATCAGCCGGTCCATCGTCTCAGTGGGGCCGGTTGCTTGCCCCAAGGTCTCGCGGGTCGCGTCGTCGTGCCCGATGATGTGGATGGAGCTGCCATCGATGCATGCGAGTTCGCCGGTGTGGAACCATCCTTCGGCGTCGAAACACTGTTCGCGACCGCGGCCTTGATAGCCGTGGATGACATACGGGCCGCGAAGGCACAGCTCGCCGATCGCGCCCGGATCGACGGCCGCACCCGTCACCTGCTCGACGATCTTCGTCTCGAAACCAGGAGCCGGGATACCCTCGCCGATTCGGTGAGATGTCGTGTCGCCGGGCCGGGTGTCGGCGGGGGGGTGGGCAAGGTGGACTACGTCGGATGCGAAAGTGCAGGATATGGTCGGCGTTTCGGTAGTCGGCAGCTCGACAGTCGAGCCGCGATCGGTGCTGTTCGAGCACAGCAGGGTGGATCCGGCGGCCAGGGTTGCGAGCAGCCCGTAGCCAAGGCCCGCGGTCGAGGTCAGCGGTGCATCGCAGGACAGGATGTCCTGGTCGGTCAAACCGCGGATCTCGTTGAGGGCCTGCTGGTTTCCCAGCATGGAGGCATGCGTGTGTATGGCACCGAGCATTGTGCCCGTGGAACCAGGGGAGTACATGACCGCCAGCGGATCGGATTCGTGGACGTCGTCCTCGAGCGCATGGAGGTGTTCCTCGTCGGTCCTGATCGCGAGTGCGTCGATATCGAGTACGTAGGGCCGCGGCGTGTGGTGACCGCCGATCGCGAGGTAGCGCAGTTGGGGTAGGGCCGTGTTGTAGTACCTGCCCCTGTCATCGAATTCGGGGTTGCCCAGCGCTTCGGTCAGCTGTTGGGCGAGGGTGTCGTCAGGTGTGGCGCCGAGCAGAATCTGAACATCGCTGTGCACCAGTCTCGCTCGCAGTTCGCGCGCGTCGGCTTGCTGCGAGAGCGGTACCGAGATCGCCCCGATGCGGGCGGCGGCGAGAAAGCCGACGACGAACTGCGCGCCGGTGGGGTAGAGCAGGCCGATACGGGTGCCCTTTCCTGCGCCCACCGCGACGAGGCCGCGCGCGAGTCGTGCCGAACGCCGCTCGGCATCGCCGTAGGTCAGCTGTTCATCGTCGCAGACCAGCAGATTTCTCGCTGGATGGGCGTGTGCGGCACGACGTAGTTCCGTCGCGAGGGTAGGAGAGGCGAGGACGATCGGCTCTCGGTAGTCGATATTGCTCATCAGCTGCCCCAATCCTTACTCCGGCGCTTATGTGGTATCGCTTACGGTAAGTATTACCGTTGCACATTCAGGATATCAAGGAGCAGTCCTCGGATCTGGTGCGGGGCCGAGGTTGCTGCTAGCTCGGGGTGCTGGCGTTGAACGCCTCATCGAGTGCCGTCAGCTGCGCACGACGGAACGCGCGCGCGACCGGCGTCCAGCTCTCGATCAGGTCGAAGCCGTGATAGGCGCCGTGCACCAATTGCAGGGTGCACGGAACGCCTGCCTGTCGCAGCCGCGTGGCGTAGGCGAGGTCCTCGTCGTAGAAGAGGTCGTTGGTTCCCACCCCGATCCACGCCGGGGCAAGTCCGCTGAGATCCTCACACCGGGCCGGTGCTGCCAGAGACGGAATCGGGCCGCCGACGGCAGGCCCGAGATAGGCCTGCCAGCCGAGTCGATTGCTGTGCTCGTTCCACATCCGCAACCGCCGGTCGATGCTGGTACGTGCCGCCGTGCGGTCGTCGAGCATCGGATAGGACAGCACTTGGAGTACCGGTCGTACTCGTGGGCTCCAGGTGCACAGCTGCGCTAACGCCGCAACCAATCCGCCGCCGGCGCTCTCGCCGACGATCGCCAGGCGTTGCGGATCGACGTCCGGCTGCGCGGCCAGCCAGCACAGCGCCGCGTGGCAGTCCTCGAGCGGCGTCGGAAATGGGTGCTCGGGTGAGAGTCGGTACTCGACCGAGGCGGCGACAGCGCCGATTTCGCGGGCGACGCGTCGGCAGAACCGGTCGCCCATCGCGGCGTTGCCGATGACGTATCCGCCGCCGTGCACGTACAAGACCCCAGGTGCTCGTCGTTGCTCGTGCTCGGGCCGGAATATCCGCACCGAAACGTTGGTATCGACATGCTCCACCGAGCCGAACGCCGGTGGGCGCCGACCGGCACGGTCGGTCAGCTTCCGGACAAGGCCGACCGATCGCGGTCCGACAACGGTGCGCGGCAGGAACCCCGCCAGGCGCAGGTCGGGGTGGAAATCGGGTGTTGCGCGGACGGCGGCCTTCCTGCGAGACGACCTGAACTGCTTCATTTTCTGGTTACGCCTAGCTCTTTCGTGCGTCTATGGCCCGCTTGGCGTAGTCGAGGATCGACTGCAGGCCCCATTCGAAGTTCCGATCGTCCGGCGCGCCGGACCGTCGTCCGGCGGCCATGGCCGCGGCCAACAGGGGAGTGGTGCTCGGCTCGATGCGGATGACGTCGTAGTACGCGGCGGCCTGACTGCCCAATTCTTGGTTCTTGTCGTGGAGCCGTTGCAGTACCACCGAACCCTGGACGTGCAGGTTGACCGCCGAGTAGACAGTGAACGCATCGTCGACCGACAACCCGGCGCGCACGAGGCTGGCCACGGTTCGCTCGACTTGCTCGGCCCCCAGCCTAGCTGCGTGCTGACTCAGTGCCGAACGGATCAGGACCAGATCGCACAGAATCGGATTGCCGAGGAACGCGCGCCGCATGATGTGTGCGTGGCGCGAGAGCGACTCGCGCCAATCGTGCGCCTCGACCGCGGGGAAGGGGACCGCGTAGATGTATCGGCGCAGCGCGCGGTCGGTCATGGCGTTGAGCAGGTCGTCCTTCTTACGGAAGTACCAGTAGATGCTCGTCACCCCGACGTCGAGATGCCTGCCGAGTAACGGCATGCTGAGGCCGTCGACAGAGACCTGCTCGGCGAGCTCGAACGCGCCGTCGATGATGTCCTCGGGATTGAGCGATCCTCGTTCGCGCCGCCGCCGTTGATCGCCGAGCTGCCGGCCGGTCATAGTGCGGCGGTCGGATCGGCGGTGGCCGCATACCTCGGCTCGCGCTTCTCCGCGTAGGCGGCGAAAGCTTCGATGACATCGGCACCGGTGAGATTGACACCCGCCGCTGCCGCCTCGGCGTCGAGAGCCTCGCCCAGTGTGCGGTCGGTTCCGGCATTGAGAAGGTCCTTGGTCTGCCGCAGCGCGGTGGGTGGTCCCGCTGCGAGCCTTCGCGCCAGATCGTCGGCGAATTCGTCGATCGTCTCGTCCGGCTGTACCCAGGTGACCAGGCCGAGCTCGCGAGCCTGTTCGCTGTCGATCATCTCTGCCAACAAGGCCAGTCGTTTGGCCTGTTGGAGGCCGACGAGCCTGGGCAGCAACCACGAACCGCCGCAGTCGACCGACAGCGCCCGGCGCGCGAAGATCTGGCAGAACCGTGCCTGGGTATTCGCGACGACGAGATCACAGGCCAGCGCGAGATTCCAGCCTGCGCCGACCGCGACGCCGCGCACCTTGGCCAGGGTCGGCACGGGCAGTTCGTGCAGCATTCGCACAGTGTCGTTGATGGTGTGCAATTCACGGGTCGGATCGGGGAACTCGTCCATGCCCTCGGTCGCGGCGATATCGGCGCCCGCGCAGAATGCTTCCCCCGCTCCCGTCAGTACCACGGCGCGGACATCGCGGTCGTTGGCGATGTCGTGCAGTGCCGCGCGCAGGGCGTGCCACAGCGGTGTGCTGATCGCGTTCTTGCGGTGCGGGCGGTTGAGGGTCAGCGTGCGCACGCCGTCGGTGTGGTCGATGAGAAGTACGGGCTCGTTCGTCACGAGGTCATCCTTTCGTCGCCGCCGCGGCGGACGGGAGGGGGTTGGTGGAGCCGATCGCGCCTCGTCGACGAAGCTCGGCAATGTCGGACTGGTCGAAACCTGCTGTGGCCAACACTGATTCGGTGTGCTCACCGAGTCCGGGCACCGCGCCCATCGGTGGTTCGAAGCCCGCGATCACCGGAGGCGGCAACAGTGCGGTCACCGGTCCCGCCGGAGTACCGATGTCGCGCCAACGTCCACGTGCCCGCAGGTGTGGGTGCGCGATCACTTCGCTGGGAGTGCGGTACCGGGAGTTCCCGATAGCGGCCGCGTCGGCCCGCGCCTGGACGGTGTCGACGTCGTGGCGCGCGCACCACAACGCGATCTCCTGATCCAATTCCGCCCGCAGCCGGACCCGATCCGCGTTGCTCGCGTAGCGGGGGTCGGCGGCGAGGTCGGGCCGGTCGAGCAGATCGCCGGCCAGGCGTTGCCATTCCCGGTCGTTCGTGGTGCCGAGCACCACCGTTTCGCCATCCGCTGTCCGGTAGGCGCCGTAGGGCGCGACCGCCGGAGAACTCATCCCCAGCGGTTGCTGGTCGATGCCGGTGTGGCGGGTATAGGTGAGCTGGTAGCCCATCAGTTCGACGGCGGTGTCGAAGAGGCTGACCGATGCCGTGGTGAATTGATCACCGGGCTGATCGAGTGCGGGGGCGGGGTGCACGCCAGACCGCTTGCCGCAGATCATGGCGAGAATCGTCAGGGCGGCGTACAGGCCGGACCCGACATCGGCGATCGGTGGGCCGGGTTTGGCAGGCGCACCGGGGGATCCGGTCACCGCGCACACCCCTGACTCGGCCTGAATCAACAGGTCGTAGGCGCGTTTGTGCGACAGCGGCCCACCCTGACCGTATCCGTCGATCTCCATCACGATGAGGTCGGGATGGCGGATCGCGAGGTGCTCGGGCGAAATGCCGAGTGCGGCAGTCGCTCCCGGCGCGAGGTTCGAGACGAATACGTCCGCGGACTCGAGCAGCCGGTGGAGCACCGCCTGGCCATCCGGATTCTTGAGGTCGAGTGCGACCGATTCCTTGCCTCGGTTGGCCCAGACGAAGTGCGCGGCCATCCCGTGTACCGCGGTGTCGTAGTGACGCGCGAAATCGCCGCCCCGAGGATTCTCGATCTTGATCACTCGCGCGCCGAAGTCGGCGAGCGTCCGCGTACACATGGGCGCTGAGACTGCTTGCTCGAGCGCCACGACGGTGATCCCGGCGAGGGGTCCCGTGCGTGTCGGGCCCGGAGGTTGGTCCGCGGCTTCCGACTCGTCCTGAACAGGGATGTGCACAGCTCACCTCATCGGCATCGTCGAACCACACGGCTCTGATGGAGAAAATTGTACTGTAACCTATACAGTATGGATTCCTAACAGGCTACTTCCGCGCTGTGATGGTGATCGGCGGCGGAGTGCACACCGATCTCGACAAGGAATCTGCGCAATGAAGTACGTCCTCGAATATCCCAGCGAGTTGCCTGCGGCCTCCGACGTTTTCCTCGAACCGGGGGTGATCCGAGACATCGTCAGCGAGGCGGAGGACGCGGGTTTCGACGCGGTGGCGCTCAGCGAGCATCCGGCGCCGTCGCTGAAATGGCGTCGCAACGGTGGACACAACACGCTCGACCCGATCGCCGCGCTGAGCTACATGGCCGGTGTCACCGCGCGCATTCGGCTACTCACCAATCTGTATGTGCTGCCCTTCCGCAGTCCCTACCTCGCCGCGAAGGCGCTCGGCAGCGTGGACATCGTGTCGGGCGGCCGATTGATCGCCGGTGTCGGTGCGGGGTATCTGCGCGCCGAGTTCGCCGCGTTGGGTGTCGACCACGACCGGCGTGGCGCATTGCTCGACGAGGCGCTCGACGCGGTTCGGCGCATCTGGACCGACCCTGAAACCCCGGTCTCCGGAGCAGATTTCGGTGCCCCTGGGCCGCTGTGGCTGCAAGCCCCCGTACAACGTCCGCATCCGCCGATCTGGATCGGCGGCAACGGTGCGCCCGCCCGCCGCCGAGTCGTCCGACACGGCAGTGGCTGGATGCCCATCATCGCCGACGCGAATATGGCCGCGGCGATGCGCACGAGTGCGATCGAGAACCCGGATGCGTTCGGTGCGGGTGTCGATCAACTACGCCGGGGGCTGGCGCAGGCCGATCGCGACCCCGACACCGTCGATGTTCAAGTCGTCTGTCCGCACTTGGATTTCACCGACCCTGCCACGGTGAGGGCGGCGCGGGAGTTCCTCGACGACCTCGAAAAACGAGGTGCGACATGGGCTGTGGTCCACGTCGACGGGTCGAGCCCGGCGGCCGCTACCGAGTTCGTCAAGACCTTTGGTGAGGTCGTGATCGCGGCCTGAACTCGGCGGTGCCCGCGTGCGCTATGGGACGCCGATATCGGGATTCGTGACCGGCGCGCTGAGCATGCCCGCGCACGCGTCGGTCAGGAAGTATCCGAGTGCGTTCCATTGCGGCGACTCGCCACCGGCGTCTATCCGAGCCTCGTAGTCGGCGCAGACATCGACGATCATGCGCCCGAGGACTACCTGTCGTGCACGCAGGACATCGGCCGGAATCGGGGGCAGCAGCGTGGACATCCGCTCGACGAGTTCTTTGGTGAGTGGATCGGACCCGACGATGTCGAAACCTATCTCCGAAGCCGACGCTGTTACGCGCAGGTACTGCAGGAAGCGTGCCAGCCGACTGGGCGCGGGTAGCGCGGCCAGATGTTGCGTCATGGGCAGGATGAGACACCGAAGGTAGTCGTCGACACTCGCGTCGTCGGTCAAGCCTTCGGCCAGGTCCGCTCGAATGCGGCGGATGGGCTCGGAGTGGCGTTGCAGCGTCGCGCGGATCAATTCCTCGCGCCCACCGAAGTGGTAGGTGACTGCCGAGTGGTTCGACTGACCGGCGTGTTCAGCGATGCGGCGGTTGGATATCGAGTCGATTCCATGGGTCGCGAACAGCTCTTCGGCGGCGTCCAGCAGCGCCTCTCGGGCCCGGTCACCGTGTCTTCCCATGCTTGCCTCCCTCGCGCGTTCGCGCCGCCGCAGGGCGCTGCGACAAGTATCACAGGCTCCCGGGCCGTCAATTTTAAGTCACTTGGCGTAAATTTGAACAGACGCGCCGCTCATCGGCGAGCGCATTCGCGTCGACGTCCCGCTCGGTGATCGCCGGGGACACATTGCGCCTCATCCTGCTGCGAGTCCGAAGGAGAACATCGGTGACGACAAATCCAGTCTCGAGTGAGGACGCCACGGCAAGTCCGCCCGCAGTCGACAATGAGGACGCGCCGGCCGGCCCGGGCGCAGTCGACGACGTCGCGTTGTCGGCTGAGGACAGGAAGGAACGGATCGGCCGCATCGTCGGGATGTTCCTGTTCCCGTTCTTGATGGTCTCGATGATGATCACCGGGTACCTGGGCGCCATGCACGCGCCGACGCCCCACGACATGCCGATCGCGGTCGCAGGCCCGGTGGTCGACGCCCAGCGCTTCGCCGAATCGCTGGAATCCGGCAGTCCCGGCGCCGTCGAAGTCCGTGTTGTCGGCACCGACGCCGACGCCCGGCAGTTGATGCTCGACCGTGAGGTGTCGGCCGCGGTGTCCCTCCCGGAAACGGGCAAGAACGCGGTTCTCTATACCGCGGGCGGCGCAGGCGCGTCGCAAGCTTCCATGGCCGCGGGGCTGGTGGCTCCGTCGATGATCGAGCAGGGGTTTGTGGTGACCTCGCACGACCTCGCGCCGCTGCCTGTTCACGACGGTGCCGGACTGTCGGCGATGTTCATGATGAACGCTCTGTTGCTGGCCGGTTATATGCCGTTGAGCTTGTTGCTGTCGACCTCCCCCCACCTTCTCCGTCTGCGGACGTTCCTTCCGTTGCTGGCCGGCTGGTCCGCGCTGGCGTCGGTACTGGTGTGGTTCATCGCCGGACCGATCATGGGCGCGGTCGAGGGACATGCCATCGGGATCGTGGGGATCGGATTCCTCACGGTCTTCGCAGTCGGCATGGTGCAGCTGTTCTTCACCCGCATTTTCGGTCCGTTCGCGGTGCTGGTCGGCATGCTGTTCGTGATGGTGCTGGGCGTTCCCGCGTCGAATATGGGCATGTCGGTGCACGCGCTCCCCGCGTTGTATCCGGTGTTGCACACCTTCCTTCCCGGTCCGGCCGCCGGCGAAGCCCTGCGCTCGATTCTGTACTTCGGCGGCGCTGGAATCGGTAGCCACCTGATCGTGTTGGCGGTGGGGGCGGTCGCCGCGCTGCTGGCGACGGTGGTGGTCGATGTGGTGAAGCGTCGCCGCGATCCGGACAGCGCGCTTCCGGCGCCGACCCTGGTGTCGTTGACCGGCGGTGGGCGGGCCCGCAAACCGGTTCTCTACACCACGGTGGCACTGTTTCCGCTGGCGATGATCACCCTGATGATGTCGGCGATGCTCGGTGCGATGAACGAGCCCGCGCCCAAAGACATGCCCGTCGCCGTTGCCGCGGGCTCGCCCGAGCACACCGATCGGGCGATCACCGGACTGCAGCAGAGCATGAGCGGCCTACTGGATCTTCGTGCGGTCGCCGATGGCGACGAAGCCCGTCGGCTCGTGCAGGATCGTTCCGTTGTGGCTGCCTACCTGCTGCCGACCGCGGATGCCCCGCACGCCACGCTGATCACCAACGAAGCTGCCGGAGTGAGTCAGCAACAGGTCGCCGAACAGGTGTTCACACGGGTAGCGGCGGGTCAGCAGATACCCCTGGTCGTCGAGAATGTCACGTCCTTGAGCAGTGACGACACCATGGGAACAGTGACGCTGTACGTGGCCATGGGATGGATCATGGCCGGGTTCATGATCATCGTGGTCGCGGCCAATGCCTTCCCGCCGGCGATGCGGATCAGGAATCTGCTGCCGATCGTGGCGGGGTGGTCTGTCGCCATGGCGGTGGTCCTCTGGGTGATCGCCGATCCGCTCGTCGGCGCGGTCGACGGGCACTTCTGGCCGCTGGTGGGTATCGGTTGCCTGGCGATATTCAGTACCGCGATGTTCACCACCGTGTTCGTCCGGCTGATCGGCCTGTTCGCCGTGGTACCCGTGATCGGGGTGCTGATGTTCCTCGGGATACCGGCCTCGGGCGGCGCGATGTCCATCTACATGGAGCCGTTGGTGTTCCGGATATTGCACGGCATCCTGCCGATGCCCGCGGCGGTCGAGTCGGTGCGGTCGGTCTTGTACTTCGGTGCCGACACCGTCGGCGACCATCTGGCCGTATTCGCGATCTGGGGTGTGATCTCGCTGCTGGCCGTCGTAGCGATCGATCGGTTCAGGCCGTCGACGCACTCCGATGTCGAGGTTTCACCCCAGTAGTCACAGCTGATGAAATGATCAATTTGTGACCGGCGAAGGCCGTCAGTTGGTGATCATTTCATCAGTTAAGTCTTGACAAGGGTGTTGGTCATACTTGATGCTTTCATCATTAACTGATGGAGGCAGCCTTGACCAGCACGCACGACGGAGTCGAGACCGGGCGCACGGTCCGGGTCGGCGACCGCGACATCTTCTTCACCGAAGCCGGTTCCGGGCCGGTCGTCGTCCTGCTCCACGGGGGTGGACCCGGTGCTTCCGGACTGTCGAACTACTCCCGGAACGTGGAGATCCTGGCTCGGCAGTTCCGGGTGATCGTGCCGGATATGCCGGGATACGGGCGGTCGACGAAGCGGATCGACGGCTCCGACCCCTTCGGTGATCTGGCATCGGCCGTCGCCGGACTGCTGACCGCGCTCGACATTCCGCGGGCCCATCTGATCGGCAACTCCTACGGCGGTGCGGCCGCGCTGCGGCTGGCCATGGACCAGCCCGACATGGTGGATCGGCTGATCCTGATGGGCCCCGGCGGCATCGGCACAACCCGCGGCCTACCCACCCGGGGCCTGCGATCCCTGCTGTCGTACTACACCGGCGGCGGACCGAGCCGCGACAAGCTCGCCACCTTCGTGCGTGACTATCTGGTCTACGACGCGAGTGCGATCACCGAGGACCTGATCGACCGCCGCTATCAGGCCAGTCTCGATCCCGAGGTGATCGAGAACCCGCCCCTGCGTCGACCTTCCGGGCCGTCGGCTCCACGGACGTTGTGGCGGATGGACTTGACTCGCGATGCCCGCCTGTCCCGAGTCGAGCACCCCACGCTGGTCGTTTGGGGGACACAGGACAAGGTCAACCGGCCCTCTGGCGGACGCATGCTCGCTGATCGGATGCCGAACTGCGATCTGTTCCTGGCCGCGCGCACCGGGCATTGGGTGCAATGGGAGCGCGCGGCACTGTTCAACAGGATCGCCATCGCGTTCCTGGAGAAGTCGTCATGACCGGCACCGGCGGCTCCGTGTTCGGCGCGGTTCATCTCGGCTATCTGGTCGTGGAATCCCAGCGGCTGACCGCTTGGCGGCGCTTCGGCGCACAGGCGATCGGATTACACGTCGACCAGCTCGACGATCTGTTGCGCTTTCGGCTCGACGACCACGCCTGCCGTTTCCTGATCCAACCCGGCGCCGCCGAGGACGTCACCGCGATCGGCTGGCAGATCGACGATCATGAAACCTTCGACCGCATCCTGGCCCGGCTCACCGACCGCGGCGTGCCGATCGAGGAGGGCACGGCTGAGCAGGCGGCGCTGCGCGGGGTGACGCGACTGTGGCGCTTCCCAGGGCCCAAGGGGATCGCGACCGAGATCTTCACCACCGCGCTCACCACCGCCGAACCGCTGCAGATGCTCAACTCCGCTTGGGTGACCGGCGAGGCGGGCATGGGCCACGTCGCGATCGTCTCGCGCGAACCGGAGGCGATGCGTGCCTACTACCGGACGCTGTTCGACGCGCGCCTCACCGACTACATCGACGAGAACATTTCCGGACTGACGATGAAGATCCGGTTTCTCCGCGTCAACGAACGCCATCACTCGATCGCGGTCGCCAACATTCGCGGCATCAGAATCGACCCGATCCGCACGCGTGTTCAGCACGTCAACATCCAGGCCGGCACCCTCGACGACATGCTCGGATCCTTCGGGCGCGTCACCGAATCGGGGTTCCGGATGGCGTGGTCGGTCGGCCAGCACACCAACGATCGCGAACTGTCGTTCTACTGCGTCACACCGTCCGGGTTCGAACTCGAGGTGGGCTGGAACCCGGTCGTCCTCGGACCCGAAACGGAAGCGACCTGGGAACCGAGCACCTACCAGGGCATCAGCATCTGGGGTCACAACCCGGTCGGGGAAACCGTGCTGGACAAGCTCGCGCAGATCCGGCAGGCCGTCCGGACAGTGCGGACACCGGAGCTCACCGTCCCCCAACTCACCGAAAGCCCACGCTGATGACTGAATTCGACTACGAGGTCGTGATCGTCGGCCTCGGACCCACCGGCCTCACCCTCGCCAACCTGCTCGGTCGACGCGGTGTGGATGTCCTGGTCCTCGAGCGAGAGCCGCAGCACTACGGTTTGGCCCGCGCCGTCTACACCGACGACGAAGGAATGCGGGTCTTCCAAACAGCGGGCGTCGCCGACGAAGTGGCCGCCGACATGAACATCGACTCCACCGTGCAATGGGTGCGTGCCGACGGGCGTCTGCTCGCCCAGTTCCATCAGATCGGTCGGCCGTTGGGGTGGCCGGTGGTGAACTTCCTCTATCAGCCGTACCTCGAAACCACCCTCGAACAGGCGCTGCAGCAGTATCCACACGTCACCGTGCGTCGCGGGCGCGAAGTGCTGGGTGTCGACCAGGACACCGACGGCGTGGAGATCGAGCATGCCCACTGCGGCGGCACCGAATACGGCAAGCACGCACCCGACACCGATCGCACGAAGACCGAGCGAATCCGGGCCCGCTACGTGATCGGCTGCGACGGTGGGCGCAGCGTGATTCGTGCTCGCCTCGGCATCGAGATGACCGGAACGAAGTTTCCCGAGCGCTGGCTGGTCGTCGATCTGAAGGCACGCGCCGGGATCGATGCCTTCCGTCACCTGCCGTACTTCGACTTCGTGTGCGAGCCCGCACTGCCGATCGTGTCGTGCCCGCAACCGGACGGTCATCACCGATTCGAGTTCATGCTTCGCGATTCCCAGACCACCGAGGAAATGGAGGATTCCGCCACGGTACGGCGCCATATCGCGCGCTTCGTCGATCCCGACGAGGTCGTGGTCCTGCGCAAACTGGTCTACACGTTCAACGCCGTGATCGCCGACAGCTGGCGCGACGGACGGATCTTGCTCGCGGGCGACGCCGCGCACATGACCCCCCAGTTCATCGGCCAGGGTATGAACTCCGGTGTGCGCGACGCGGACAACCTGTCCTGGAAGCTCGCCGCCATCCTGAGGCACGGCGCCGACCCGTCGATCCTCGACAGCTACGAACGCGAACGCCGACCGCACGCGAAAGCGATGATCGACCTGTCGGTACTCAACAAGACCATCGTCTCGCTGGACAACCCGTTGCTGGCGGCCGCCCGTGACGTGGGGCTGACGACGGCACTTCGAATTCCCGGATTGAGTGGATGGATTCGTGGCGCGAAGATGAAGCCGCGACCGAGGTTCCGCCGTGGCGCGTACCTGGGGCTGCCACGGCCCCCGTTGTTCGGGGTTGCCGGCACGCTCGCTCCGCAACCGCAGGTGCGTAGCTATGACGGCCGGCCTCGTCGACTCGACGACGTCCTCGGGCTCGGCTTCGCGGTGCTGGGCAACGGTGCAGACCCTCGAATGTCGTTCAGCGCCGGGCAGTTGGCCTTGCTCGAGCACCTGGGCACTCGATTCGTCACCGTCTACCCGTTCGGCGGGCGCCCGCAAGGCTCTCCCGGGGACGGTCGTGGTGATGTGGTCGACATCGAGGATCACACCGGCGTCCTCACCCGATGGTTGCGCAAGGCCCGGATGAACCAAGGCGGCACGGTGCTCCTGCGCCCCGACCGATACGTCTTCGGCACCGCGTCGACCGCCGAAAGTGATGGCCTTGTCGACGAACTCGCTCGCCAACTGGGGCTCACAGTCCCGATTGCCGAGCACGATGTCAGCACCGGCGCGGGCACAGTCGACACAGATCCTGCGCCGCTGAGCACAAGCTCCACACCGACCACGACTACCGTGCCCGAAGACGAGGAGACCCGGTGACCTCCACGCACACCGAGATACTTGTGAGCCGTGCCGCCGCCCGTCTCGCGGAAGCCGCCGGCACGGGCATTCCGGTCCCCCCGGTGCGCGACCTCATCGGTCGCGACGATGTCGAACTCGCCTATGCGGTCCAGCGGCTCGGCACGACACGCAGGTTGGCATCCGGTGCACGGATCGTCGGTCGCAAGATCGGCCTCACCTCACCGGCGGTCCAACGGCAACTCGGAGTCGAGCGTCCGGATTTCGGAGTGCTGTTCGCTGATATGAATGCCGCAACGACGCCGTTCGCGCGCAGACCGCCGCTGCTGCAACCCAAGATCGAGGCGGAGCTCGCATTCGTGCTCGCGTCCGATCTCGATTGCGCCGACCTCGACATCGACACCGTCCGTGGCGCGGTCGGCTATCTGGTCGCAGCGCTCGAGATCGTCGACAGCCGCATCGTGAACTGGGACATCAGTTTCGGCGACACCGTGGCCGACAACGCTTCCAGCGGCTGGTTCGTCCTCGGCGACGAGCACAGGACTCTCGATGAGGTCGAACCTCGCGAGGTGACGATGCGGATGTCGATCGACAGCGTTCTGGTGTCGGAGGGCACCGGACAGGACTGCCTCGGCGACCCGTTGATGGCGCTGGCCTGGCTGGCCACAACGGCCAGGGAGGTCGGTGCGCCGCTGCGCGCCGGAGAAATCGTGTTGTCCGGTGCGCTCGGTCCGATGGTGCCGCTGCAACCGGGAACCCACGCACGCGCCGACCTGGGCGCGGCAGGCAGCGTCGAATTCTGTTGGGAGGTCCCGGCATGAGCCGAACCAAGGTCGCCGTGATCGGGTCCGGCAACATCGGCACCGATCTGATGATCAAAATCCTGCGTCTGTCCTCGTCGCTGGAGATGGCCGCGATGGTCGGTATCGACCCGGAATCCGACGGCCTGGCGCGCGCGACCCGGCTCGGAGTGCCCACCACCGCCGACGGAGTGCGCGGGTTGATCGCCCTGCCCGACTTCGAGGAGATCGACATCGTTTTCGATGCAACCTCCGCTCGCGCGCATGTGGCGAACGCTGCCGCGCTCGCACCGCACGCGAAGCGGTTGATCGACCTGACCCCGGCCGGCGTCGGACCGTTCGTCGTCCCCGCGGTCAACCTGGACGCGAACCTGGACGCGGGCAACGTCAACATGGTCACCTGCGGCGGGCAGGCCACCATCCCGATCGTCGCGGCGATCACTCGGGTGACCGCGGTGCCGTACGCCGAAATCGTCGCGTCCATCGCATCGAGATCGGCGGGACCGGGCACCCGCGCCAATATCGACGAATTCACCGAAACCACCAGCCGGGCCATCTGCGAGGTTGGCGGCGCCGACCGCGGGCGCGCGATCATTGTGCTCAACCCCGCCGAACCGCCACTGATCATGCGTGACACCGTGCTCGCACTGATCGACGATCCCGAAGCGCATGCCGCGGACGCGATCCGCGCGTCGGTACGTGCGATGGTCGACGACGTCGCCGCCTACGTGCCCGGCTATCGGCTCAAACAGGACATCCAGATCAGCCCGATCGACCACGGCACATCCGTGCGCACGCTGGTCGACGATCGCCGGGTCACCCACCAGGTGTCGGTGTTCCTCGAAGTCGAAGGCGCCGCACACTATCTGCCCGCCTACGCGGGCAACCTCGACATTATGACCTCCGCCGCGCTGCGCGTCGCCGAGCGCATCGCGCACTCCCGAAAGGTCCCGCGATGACCGAGGTGTTCCTCCAAGATGTGACACTGCGTGACGGCATGCACGCACTGCGCCACCGCATCACCCCCGAGCACGTCGCGACGATCGCTGCCGCGCTCGACGCCGCCGGGGTCGACGCGATCGAAGTCGCCCACGGCGACGGCCTCTCCGGTGGCAGTCTGACCTACGGCCCCGGCAGCAACACCGACTGGGAGTGGCTCGCCGCGGCCGCCGACGTGCTCACCGGTGCACGCCTGACGACATTGCTGTTGCCGGGCATCGGCACCGTCGACGATCTGCGTCGTGCCTACGACCTCGGAGTGCGCTCGGTGCGCGTTGCCACCCACTGCACCGAGGCCGATATCGCCGCCCAGCACATCGAATTCGCGCGCGAGTTAGGTATGGATGTTTCAGGGTTCCTGATGATGAGCCACCTCAATTCCCCTGCGGGTCTGGCCGGGCAAGCCCGGCAGATGCAGTCCTACGGCGCGCACTGCGTGTATGTCACCGACTCCGGTGGCCGACTCACCATGGACGGTGTGCGCGAACGTGTCCGCGCCTATCGCGATGTTCTCGACCCGACCACCGAGATCGGTATCCATGCCCACCAGAACCTTTCGCTGGCGGTGGCCAACAGCGTCGTCGCGGTGGAGCAGGGGGTCACTCGCGTCGACGCCTCACTGGCCGGTCTCGGTGCGGGGGCGGGGAATACGCCGTTGGAGGCGTTTGTCGCGGTCGCCGAACTCACCGGCTGGAAGCATCACGCGGACCTCGATGCGCTCACCGACGCCGCCGACGACCTGATCCGGCCCCTGATGGACCGGCCGGTACAGGTCGATCGGGAAACACTGACGCTCGGTTTCGCGGGCGTCTACTCCAGTTTCCTGCGCCACGCCGAGAAGGCCTCGGCCGCTTATGGAGTCGACGTGCGCACACTGCTCGTCGAGGCAGGCAAGCGCGGCTTGGTCGGCGGCCAGGAGGACATGCTCGTCGACATCGCTCTCGACGTGTGCGCACGCACCACGTGAGCGCACCACCCATCGTTCACCTCATGAAAGTGAGCCTCGATTGACCACCTCCGCTTCCGCCGCGACCGGGCCCAGCCGCCGCCGTATCCTCGGCAGTGCTGCTGTGGGCGCCGCCGCGGTACTCGCCACTCGCCTTCCTGCAGGGAACGCGACGCCCGCACGCCGGCAAGGTCCTCCCTCGGGCAACTACCGCATCGATCTGCACGCGCATTTTCTGCCGCCGGACTATCGCGCAGCCCTACTCGAGCACGGTCACAGCACCATCGGTGGCTATCCGACACCCACTTGGTCTCCCGAGGCGGCCATCGCCTTCATGGACTACTACGGCATTCAAGCCCAGGCGCTGTCGATCTCCGATCCGGGGGTGAGCTTCTTGCGCGGAAGGGAAGCCGACGACATGGCGCGCTACTGCAATGCCTACGCCGCTGACCTGTTCAAGAGCCACGCCGGTCGTTTCGGCGCGTTCGCGGTCCTTCCGATGCCGGATGTACTCGCCTCCGTCGCCGAGACGATCCACGCACTCGACACCCTGCACCTCGACGGCGTGGTGTTGCTGTCCGCCTACGACGGCATCTACCTCGGCGATCCGCGATTCGAACCACTCATGATCGCCCTCAACCAGCGCAAGGCGTTCGTCTTCGTGCACCCGGCAGCCATCCCCACAGACGCGAAACCCGAACTGCCCCTGCCGGATTTCCTCGCAGAATTCACCTTCGACACCACCCGCGCGGCCACCATGATGATGGTCACCGGCATGACCCAGCGCTACCCCGACATCCGCTTCCAACTCGCCCACGCAGGCGGTACTGTGCCGTTCCTGTCCCATCGGATCAGCGTCGCCTCGCAGACCGTCCTCGGCGACCTGTGGCCAGACGGCCTGCCCAGACCGTCCGTCCTGGACATGGAGAACCAGATCTCACGCTTCTATTACGACACGGCACTGAGCGGCTCCGCCGCCGCCATGGCCAGTGTCCTCGCCGTCACCAGCCCCGACCACATCGTCTTCGGCTCCGACTGGCCCTTCAGCGCAGCCACCCTGCCCCAGTCCGGATCCAACGACCCCGCACCGGGACTGAGCGACATCTTCGGCGCCGACCAGCGAATGGACGTCGAACACCACAACCCACTGCGGCAGCTACCGCGCCTCGCCGAGGCAGTCGGCGGGTGAACGTCGAGGACTTGATTGTTGGAGAAGCCGATACCGTTGCCCAGATTGTAAATTCGGTGCTCGGGCGGATGGCGGCAAGCGCTAGTAGATGCGCTTGCGCGAGGTCGGTGACGTGGATGTAGTCGCGGATGCAGGTGCCGTCGGGAGTGGTTCGCCACCCACGCATCGACCAGTTCAGCGAGTTCAGCTCTGCGCGTATCGATTCGAGCAGTGTTTGCGGGGTTGATATGGGCGGCAGCGGTGCAGGTGGGCGAAGGCTCGAGCCCAGCGTGCGATCAGGTGGTCACCGGGAAAGTGTCCGAATGCGCCACGGAAGGCGGAGATCAGCTGGCAGCCGGTTGGTAGTTCGTGCGGGGTGGGAACAACGTCGACGGTTTCCGTAGCATGGGGATTGTCTGCGACAGGGGAACTCGGGGTTGCCAGGGTGAGGTTGACCCAACGGGCTTCTCTCATTACTTCGACCAGCCTGATCAATTCGGTGAGCAAGTGGCTCGACATGTGCGGTCTCCCTGGCGACGCATCCGGCAGTGAAAGGCATCCGAACTGGCGGCCTCGCCATGGATTCCCGGGAACAGGTACGGATGAAAAGCGTCGCCCACCAGCGGTATCGGAGGTAACCGCGTAGTGATCGCGTACCGTAGGCGTATCGTGTGCGCTTCCGAGATCAGGTGCTGAAAAGTAGGAAGCGGCGATGATGCGAGGGCGGGCTCGGACAGGAATTGAGGCGGCTGCGCTTCAAGAGGCGATGCGAAAGTCGATTCGAGAGTTCGCCGTCCTTCTCGGTGTCGAGACGACCACGGTCGACAACTGGCGCTCGGGCCTGAACGCCGTGAAACCCAGATCCACGGCGCAAGCAATCCTGGATACGACTTACCTGCAGCGTGCATCTCCGGCGGATAGAGAACGCTTCGACCAGATCGTGGCGGACAGCGACAATGGCTCTATGACCTTATCGATGAATATAGCTACCCGAAACAGCGGAGCGAACTGTTCGACATAGCCGGCGAAACTTCGGGACTGCTCGGCTATATAGCCGTCGGAACTGGCAATTATTCGATGTCTCGAGCGTATTGCCTGGAGTCTTTCCATCTGGGGGACAATGCGTGAGAATGCTAATCTCACGGCCTGGGCGCGTGGGCTGCAAAGCTTCTGTGAGTATTACGCGGGGAGATATGAGCCAGCGTTGGACTATGCTCGAGACGGCCTCGCTCGAGCGGAGGGTGGGCCGCAAAGTGTACGGCTAGCGATCGACGGAGTTGCGCGAGCAATGGGAAAGCTCGGTGATACTGACGGTGTGCGGGAAGCTACAGTGCGGCGCAGGTGGCTGGAAATGCCGCGACATCGTATCTGTCCTTGGCGATGCCGGACAAGGTCGAACAGTATGCGGAGCTCGCGTTGGCGGATATGAACAACACGAACTCGCCGTGGGGTAGGTCGCTGGTGATGATCGATGTGGCACGCTCGCATGTCTTGGCCGACGCTGCCGACCTGGATGCTGCTGTGGCGATAATGCATGATGCCCTCGACACTTCGCCGGGCAAGCCTATAGCCCAGGTTCAGCGCCGAGCTTCGGAATTTCTCCGTGATGTGGCCGAAAAATGGGGCGATACCTCGCAATTGAAGGGCATCCGGGATGCGCTGGCCAGTAAAGGCGGTGAGAAGTGACCGGAAATCTGGGCAGTCTGCGTCCACGCCCGCTCGAGAACGGCCCGCTCGGCTACTACTGGTTCCTGACCTTCGATCATGCCTCGGAACTTCATTCGCGGACCAAAGAGTGTCAGGAGGTTATCGATCCGGCGCACTTCAAGACCACCCCTACTGACGGCCTCCACCTGACGTTGGATCGAATCTCGCGCCCTCGCGCGTGCACGGTCGAACAACGTGTTTCTATTGCGGTAGCTGCGCAGCATGCTTGCCGAGGCCCGCTGCCGCTAAGTGTTCGACCGCCCGTCCTGGTCGAGGCGAGCCGCCACCCGACGACGCCCAACTGGAGGCCGGTGCAGCCCGGCTACTGCGAGGATCTGTATCGCGGGACAGCGGAGTATTGAAGCCGGTATGCCCCGCCTACCTCGAGCCAGTGAAGCGAGTAGTCGAGTACTCGTGCACGCTGCGCCCGCATGGCGCATTCTCGTCTCATTTGCGCGATAGGAGCGGGCGATGCGATGCGAATCCGATCGGTGTGACACGGCGCGCGGTCGACGTCGTCTCGGCGCTTGTTCGGCCGCTGGAATCACCCCTGGATGGCTGGTGATCGTGACCGCGGCCGCGATTGCGACGATATCGGCCGGATGCGTCCGCCCCCCGCCCGAATCACTCTCGCCCGCACCGACAGCCGCGAATGTAGAGGCTTCGGCAACGGAACCGGGAGGGCAATTGCCTGGCAGCGGCCCCGCGCCCGGTGGACCGATCGGCCAGGACGGCGCGGGAGTTCCCGCGCCCGGCGGCCCGGTAGGTCCGCACTCACCACCTCCTGCCGGCGGCGCACCACCTCCGGATAAGCCGGGTGGCGGAAACCAGGCGAAGGGTTCTCCGGTCAAAATCCCGTCTTTTCAGGAGAAGGGCTCTCCGCTCACCGCGGACTTGAAGGGACGCATCGATGCCGCGTTCGCGTCGGCCTGCCAGGAGGCAGGCCATGCAGCGGGTTGTGTCGAGCTCGCCTACACCATCACGTTGCCACTGGAATCCGATTGTGCGTATTCGGGATTCTCGCCGACCGACGGGGCGACCGTCGAGGCTGGGACGACCGTGACGGTCCAGCTCTCCGGTAAACAACCTTGCCCCATCAGCGGCGGCGGAGACGGTACCGGTGGTGGCGGTGGCGAGACAACGGAGGGCGGCGGCACGACTGGCGGCGCCACGACAGAGCGCGGCGGCACGACTGGAGGCGCCACGACCGAGCGCGGCGGCACGACTGGAGGCGCCACGACCGAGGGCGGCGGCACGACTGACGGCGGCACGACCGAGGGCGGCACCGGCGGGAGCGGCAGTACCGGCGATGGCGCGGGTACGGGCAACAGCAAGTCCGGGGGTGGTGAGACGGCCCCGGGCACCGGCAACAGCGGAGCCACGAACGGCGGCACCGATCATCCACCAGCACCGTCCGGTGGATGATCGGCAACTGATAGGACGACGATATGGGCTCTGGATTTCGTCCCGCCGGGACCGCGCGTTCTGGACGCGCCACACACCGGTCGACGGGTGTTCCCCGACCGGCGCAGCCACCGCAAGCCTCGACCTCGGCTGCACCGGGAGACACCGGGCTGTCCCGCCTCAGCCTGATGATCCGCAACTTCGCTGCGCCCACGACGTTGATCACCGCACTGCTGTTCTTCTTCGGCTGGTCTCACGCCTACTGGTTTTTCGACTACTTCGGCGTGAACGCCACAACTCTTGGCCTGACCACCCAGGACTACTTGATGCGCAGTCAGGATTCCCTGTTCATCCCGCTCGCGGCGAGCGCCTGCCTGTTCACGGCATATCTCTTCTGCCGCAGGATGTTCCGGGAATTCGCGCTGCCGCGGATCAGTCCTGAGAATCGCCGCAGACTGGTGATCGCATCGATGGCCGCCGGCTTCGTGCTCGTGGCCGCCGGACTGCTCACCATCGTGATCTCGACACCGCTGAGGATGATTGTCGGAGCGCCGGGCCTGTGCATGGTCGGTGGAATCTTTCTGATCGTTTCCGCCGTCCGATCGAGACGCACTGATCAGGCCACCACCGAATCATCGGCAGACGTCCTCACCGCCGGAGAATGGGGCGCTGTGTTCGTTCTCGTCGGTGTCGGGCTCTTCTGGGCGGTAGCCGATTACTCGGCCGCCGTCGGCACCGGCCGAGCGATCGATCAGGTCGAAACGTTCGCCGAACAGCCGAGCGTGTCGGTCTATTCGGACAAACGCCTCGGCCTGGCGGCGCCGGGCGTCGTGGAACTCACCTGCCCAGCTCCCGACGCGGCCTACCACTTCCGTTACGACGGCCTCAAACTCATCCTGCAATCAGGAAACCAGTATCTGCTGCTCCCGACCTCCTGGAGCCGTACGCACGGAGCAGCCTTCCTTCTCCCTCGATCCGACGCGAACCGAATAGATTTCTTCCCTCCGCAAGCCATCCCACCCGCACACAGCTGCGAGTGAGTAGGAACCATCGCCATACTGAATCGCCCCGGGTCGGCCGACTCCGGCAACTTGCTGGATGAGGCTGGAATAGCAGTCGGCTACGTACTCGATCAGCGGTTTGCGGACGAGGCGGTGCACCGGCCGGGAGCGGCTGAACCGGCCTTCCCCGTCCGCAGTGCCTTCGCTCCCGGACCGAATCTCGCGGCGTCCTCCCCACGGTCGAAGTTCTCCTGACAGCGCCCGGTCGCTCCCTACGTGTTCGCGAATTCCTGGTAGAGATCGGGCAGGAACTGGGCCAGGTGGTGCATCTCCTCCCCACAGTGCAGCAGGAGATCGCGGGCGAGATCGGTGCCGAGGACGAGATCCGCTGCATCGACCGCGGCGCCCCGGCTGATGGCTTGTGCGGCTCGGACCAGGTCGGGGCTGTGGAGCCCGTAGTGGTTGAGATAGAAGCGGCTGCGCATTTCGCATCCGCCGGGAACGGGCCGAACCTGATGCGCGAGCCACCCCAGATCGACGGGCGCCACGCTGCTGCCTACCCGTCCGAAAATCACTGTGTGTCCAGCGGGTACATCGAATCCGTGGTCCTGTGGATCGAGAAAAGCGATAGCCAGCTGTTGTAGTTTCGGGCCGACGTACTCATCGACATAGGAGATATTGCCGACGTACTTCGCGCGATCCGGCACCGCGTGGCCGGTCTTGTCCACGCTGATTCCGGCATAGAGGTGTGCGTCAGGATGCCACAGCTTGTATCTCGCCGATTCCGCCGAATGCCAGCCGAACCACCAATCCCACATCGCCGCAGAGACATTCGGCATATCGGTGCGTACTGCCGCCCACACCATCCCGCTCGCGGTCTGTCCGTATCCGGTCTCGACCGGAGAGTAGCCATGGGCGGCGAGATCGTGCGAAAGTGCCGAAAAATCCGGAATGGTATTCGGCGGCACCGGCGGACCGTCGTAGGTGGTGAGCACTGATGCCGGTGCGGGTGCGGTTCGTGCGGCCATGAACCGCGCATAGGGCTTCGCCCGGTCGTCGGCGGAGTACCCCTGGTATCGGACGCCGGGGTCCTCTTCGGCATGTGACACGGCCGAGGCCCCCGCGCCCGAGAACGCTCCACCGACCAGCAGGGCTCCCATCGACAGAGTCTGCCGTCGAGTCCACCGCCGGTGTCTCCACATGTGTCGACGCTATCGAAAGCCGCCCGGCGCGGACCGCGGAACGGCGTGAGCAGGCCGCGTTCTGTGGGAACTAACAGACCGGCTCGCACACAAGTAGGTCCCGTCGACATTCATCGAGGCGCGACGCGTGTGCTGAGCGGCAGTGTCACCGAGCTCAGCCGTCGGCGGTGTTGGGCGCCAAACCGGCCACGAACGGGGTATCTCCGTCGTATTTCCCGAATTTGGCGGCGCCACCGGGGGAACCGATCGTGTCGAAGAAGTCCACGTTCGTCTGCGTGTAGCCCGTCCACTGGTCGGGGACGTCGTCCTCGAAGAAGATCGCCTCGACCGGGCAGACCGGTTCGCAGGCACCGCAGTCGACGCATTCGTCGGGCTGGATGTAGAGCATCCGGTCGCCCTCGTAGATGCAGTCCACCGGGCACTCTTCGATGCAGGCTCTGTCTTTGATGTCGACGCAGGGTTCGGCGATCACGTAGGTCATGCGGTCGGGATTTCTTCGAGTGCTTCGAGTCGGGCCGGGACATGTTTGTGCCATGGGGTGCCTGCGAAGGCGTCTTTGAGTTCGAGGCCGGTCAGTTCGTTGGGGGAGACCCCGGCGCTGGTCGTTGTTCCGTCGCCGGTGGGGTAGTCGAGGCCGAAACCGTTGGGCAGGGCGATGTTTCCTGCCCGCATCATGTCGCTGACCTCGACGATCACGGTGGCGGATCCATTCGCGGTGACCAGTCGTGCCGGGGCGCCGTCGGTCAGCCGCAAGACGTTGGCATCCTCGGCGCTGATCCGGAGGTGGCCGTCGCGGTCACGGCGACGCCAGTCGGGGTTGCGGAAGATCGTGTTGGCGGTGAACGAGCGCCGCTCACCGGCGGCCAGGACCAGCGGGAACTCCGGGGTCGTCCACGCCGTGCGTGCGGTGGGCAGCCGGCGGACCTGGTCGAGCAGATTGTCGATGTCGATGGTGAAGCGGCGGTCCTTGCGTTTGACGTAGTGCCAGACGTCATCCCAGGTGTCGTCGGTGAAGACCACGCCGGTCGGGGATTCGATGATCGCGTCGAACAGCCGGTTGCCCGGCGTCAGGCCGGTACCGGTGAAGCCCGCTCGGGCAACGGCTTTCGGGTTCGACATCGCACATATCTGACTGATACCCCACAGCACCGCGGCGCCCCTCATCTGTGGCGCCATCGTGGTGCCGAGCGTTTCGTACAACAAGTACGGAGCGATCTTTCCGAGGGCGGGATCAGCGGCGACGGTGGCCAAGAAGGTCGCACCGAAGGTGTCACGGCCGGTCTGCGCGGCGCGTCGGAGCCGGGCGATGGTATCGGTGTCGAGGACCCGCATGCGTCGAAGTACCCGCGCGTAGATCTCGGGTTCGGGCAGCGTGCCGTCGAGCGGCTCCATGAGCGGTTTGCGGAGGTGAACGACATTGCGCGGGAATTCGAAGTTGAAGAACGTCGCTTCGGGCTTCTCGTACTGGCTGGCGGCGGGCAGCACATAGTCGGCCTCACGCGCGGTTTCGGTGAACGCCACATCGATCACGACCGACAAGTCCAGTGCGCGCATCGCGGCCCGGAAGCGGGGCGAATCGGCGAGGGAATGCGCCGGGTTGGACGAGTCGATCCACATCGCGCGGAAGCGATTCGGGTGGTCGGTGAGGATCTCGTCGGCTATCGAATTGCAGGGGATCAGGCCGCCGATGATCTTGGCGCCGGTGACCGGTGAGGTCCGGCCGCCGCCGCCACTACCGCCGCTGCCGAGCATCCCGCCCGCCAGGGGAACCATCGCGTCGAGCAGGGCCGAGGCCCCGGCCTCCACCCGCGCGCGCAGCGGAGTCACCCGGGCGAGGGTGGGCAACGTCGCGCTGATCGCCGTGGCCGCCGCGGTGACGGTCCGCGCCGTCAACCGCTTCTGCGCGCGGGCCAGTGCGCTCGGCTTCTTGCGCGGTGATCCGGACCCGGAACCGCCGGTCAGCATCGCGAAGGAGGAGTGCAGGTACATGGTGCCGGGTCTGCCGAAGTTGCCGGTGACGATCCACAGGAGTTTGTTCAGGTAGGACACCAGGGTGCTGTTGGGCGCCTGCTGGATTCCGAGGTCCTCGTAGACGCACACGCTCGACGCGGTCGCGATCCGGCGTGCTGCCGCCCTGATCTCGCCCTCGCCGACACCGCTGATCGTCGCGAAATCCGTGATGTCGCAGGCCTGGAACGCCGCCTGGACCTCGTCGTAGCCGGTGGTGTGCGCGGCGATGAAGTCGGCGTCGACCAGGTCTTCCTGCACGATCACCGCGACCAGTGCGGCCATCAGCCAGGCGTCGCGCCCCGGCAACACCCGCAAGTGGTGCTCGGCCATCGCCGCGGTTTCACTGACGCGCGGATCGATCACGATCATCGAACGGGTCGGGTCGGCGGCTACCTGCTTGAGTACCGGTCTGGCCCGCGGAAAGCTGTGTGATTGCCAGGGGTTCTTGCCGACGAACACCAGTACTTCGGCGTGTTCGAAATCGCCTTTGGTGTGACCGCCGTACAGGCGGCCGTCGACCCAGATCTCCCCGGTCTTCTCCTGTGCCAACGCATTGGAGTGATAGATCGAGCCCAGTGCCCCGCGCAGCCCGGCCGCGTTGGCGGCCCCGAGGTGGTTACCTTGGCCGCCACCGCCGTAGAAGAAGATCTTGTCTCCGCCGTGTTCGTCGGCGATGGCGGAGAGTTTCGCGGCGATCTCATCGATCGCTGTGTTCCAGTCGATCTCCTGGTAGGTGCCGTCGGGCCGGCGTTTCAGTGGGGTGGTGAGGCGGTGGGCGCCGTTCTGGTACAGGTCGAGGCGCATCGCCTTCTCGCAGGTGTAGCCCTCCGATGCCGGATGCGCCTTGTCGCCGCGGATCTTCGCCAGGCGGCGACCCGCCACCTCGACGGTGATCCCGCAGTTGCACTCGCACAGCACACACGCGGTCGCCTTCGGTTCGGCCATGTCACACCCCTTCGACGATAGTATGCTAGGCAACATAGCATATTACTATGCCAAGTAGCATAGTATTGCTGAGTTGACCCGAATCTCGTAAGGAGCGCGACGACATGGGAGCCCGCACCGACACCCGGCAGAAGATGCTCTACAGCGCTGTCGAGCTCCTTCGCGAACGTGGCTCGGCCGGGGTGACCATCGACGCCGTGCTGGCGCGCAGTGAGGCACCGCGCGGATCGGTCTACCACCACTTCCGCGGTGGACGCGCCCAGATCATGACCGAGTCGCTCGCGCTGGCCGGTGACGCCATCGGCACCATCATCGACAAGGCGGTGGAGCAGGGATCGGTCGCGGCGTTGCGGCGATTCGGGCAGTTCTGGAACACCCTGCTCGCGCAGTCCGACTTCGAGGCAGGCTGCCCGGTCGTCTCGGTAGCAGTCGGTAGTTCGCCCGATGACCGGCACCTGCAACCGGCGGTCGCGGGCATCATCCAACGGTGGCAAGCCGCCCTCGTCACCGCGCTCGAAGCCGACGGTGTCGAATCCGAGCGCGCCGTTCGGCTGGCCACCATGGCGATCGCCGCCATCGAAGGCGCGGTGATCCTGTGCCGGGTCAATCGATCCACGACGGCGCTCGACGATGTCATAGAAGAACTCGAGGGGCTGCTCACCTCGGTGGTCGCCGGCTGAGGTGCCTTGGCGCCTGGCGTCGCGATGGTCGCCCGTGTTCCGAGCTCCGCAGGGAGCCGGCACTCTGGGGCCATGGGAGCGAATTCCTATTGCTGCATCTAGTGCAGCTACAGTGTGTGTAGAATTTTCCTCTGCGCTGTCGCTGGACTCGCTCGGCGCGGAGAGGGTGGTACGCGATCGTGGCCGAACGGCAGAGCAGGGCAGCATATGCCCCGCGAATGGCTCCTGAGCAGCGCCGGGAGCAACTGTTGGACGCGGTTTTGCGGGTCATTGTCGGGCAGGGCGTACACAAGGTGTCCATCGACACTGTCGCGAAGGAGGCCGGTGTGAGTCGCCCGGTCGTCTACGGCCATTTCGACGACTCCGACCAGCTGCTGCTGGCCTGCCTCGACCGGGAGGAGGCCGCGGCGGTAGCGCAGATGGCCACCGTAGTCCCGATGATGACGACCGATCCGATCCAGGCAATGGCGGACAGCCTCGAGCATTTCCTCGACGCGGTGCAGGCCGCGCCCGATAGATGGCGGGCGGCATTTCAGCTCGCCGACTCCAGCACTCCCGCCTTCCGTCGCCGTCTGGAGCGCGGACGCCGAGCGTTCACCGAGGCGCTGACCGCGTATATGCGCGCGGCGGCACCATCCGGACAGCTTGTCTCGGTCGATGTCGAACTCACTGCCCGTCTCGTGTACGCGCTGTTCTGGGAAGCGGGCCGACTCGTTCTGGCGGAACCCGATGCCTTCCCGCCGCAGCGCATTCGTGACTACGCCGCACAGCTCATTCCCGCTCTGCCTGCGTTTCATACCTCTGCCTGATCGAGCCGGGTCGACACCCTCGCGGCCGTCGATGTTTCGCCGCCTTCTCTAGGCGCTGCTGTTTACCGGCCGAAGATCGCCGTTATCGAGCGGCGACCTCGGCATGCCTTGCCGTCATGTTCATCGACTTCCCGGTGTACGCCCCGCGTGAGGCCCGAAAACCGACTCGTGCTTGACAGGGCACCGCCAGGTAGCAAATACTACACTCAATGTAGCTACAAAGACTGTAGCTTTTGATGGGAGGTCGCCATGACGCGCCGGTACTGCATCATCGGAGCGGGATACACCGGTCTGGCCGTGGCCAAGGCCTATACAGACCTCGGTCTCGACTACGACCACATCGAGGCGACCGCCGCGATCGGTGGCAACTGGTCGCACGGGGTGTACGACTCCACCCACCTGATCAGCGCCAAAGCGGTCACCGAGTACCCCGACTATCCGATGCCGGACGACTATCCGGATTTCCCCAGTGCCGGGCAGATGCGCGACTATCTGCATTCCTTCGCTGCCGCATTCGGGCTCGATCGGCGCATCGAGTTCGACTCTCAGGTCACCGACGTCGCGCCGCTCGATGACACCGGGACGGCGGGCTGGCGAGTCGAATTCGCGACCGGTGAGGCACGCGAGTACACCGGCGTCGTCGTCGCCAACGGGCACTACTGGGACACCAACATCCCGACGTATCCCGGCGAATTCACCGGCAAGCAGATCCACTCCAAGAACTACAAGCGCCCCGCCGACCTCGACGGCACGCGGGTCCTGGTCGTCGGCGCCGGTAACTCCGGATGCGATCTGGCGGTGGAAGCCGCACTGAATTTCGGCACGTCGGAGATCTCTCTTCGCCGCAGCTACTGGTTCATCCCGAAGTATGTGCTCGGCGTGCCGAGCAGCAAGTTCGACATCGGCTCGGTTCCGGTGCCGAAACTGCTGCAGGAGGCCGTCTTCCGGTCGATCGTCGCAGTGGGGATGGGTAGCTTTCACCAGTTCGGGCTGGAGAAGCCGAAGCACCGCATCTTCGACCAGGATCTGGTGGTCAACCAGCAACTGCCGTATTTCCTCAAGCACGGCCGGATCGCGGTCCGTCCCGAGATCGCGCGCTTGGACGGGCACATAGTGCATTTCGTCGACGGCACCAGCGGGGAGTACGACACCATCGTCTGGGCCACCGGTTTCAGGACAACCTTTCCGTTCCTGCGCGAAGGGCTGCTCACCTGGGAGAACGGGCAGCCGCGGCTGGTGTCGCACACTTTCGCGCCTGGCCTGGCCAACCTCTCCTTCGCCGGACTGGTCGCGCCGCGTTCCGGCGCGGGCATGTTGTTGATGAACAGCTCCCGGCTACTCGCCGAGGCCGCGTTGCTGCAACAGCAAGTACGCACCCCGCTCGGCGATCTCTACTCGATTGTCTCCGAACCCTCCGGTGAAATCCTCGCCGGTGGACCGGAATTGCGCTGGGAGGTGCTGCGCGGCCGATGGCTGGTGCGCGTGCTCACCCAGCTGTCCACATTGCGGATCCTGCTGTTGCGCAGTCCCGTCACGACGGCGACGGAACCTGCGAGCCCAGAACCCGTGCCGGTTGCGCCACGCAGGCTGACCCGCATCGTGGTGAGCCCAGTCCTCGCCGTCGCCCGTCGGATCGCTTGACTCCCAACCCACTACACAGGAGCCCCTTCCATGCCTCCCAAGAATCGTGCACCCCGGACGATCGCCGTCGGTAGCCCCTTGACCCTGCCGTGCGGGGTGACTTTGCCCAACCGCATCGCCAAGGCCGCGATGAGTGAACAGCTCGGCGAGATCAACGGTGCGCCCAGCCAGACGCTGACCCGTCTCTACAGTGCGTGGGGTCGCGGCGGCGCGGGTCTGTTGATCACCGGCAACGTCATGATCGACCGTCGTGCCTACGTCGAGCCCCGCAATGTGACACTCGAAGACGATCGCCACCTCGAAGCCGTCGGCAACTGGGCGCGCGCGGGGTCGCGGGAAGGCGCCGTGATGGTCATGCAGATCAACCATCCCGGCCGAGTCGCGATCGGCCCGCTGAACCGGCTTCCGGTGGGCCCTTCGGCATTGCGTCCGGGGACGATCGGCTACAACCTGCGCAAGCCGCGCGCGTTGCCGCTCGACGGCATCGCCGACCTGCGACGTCGCTTCGTACGCTCCGCGGAATTGGCGGTCGAGGCCGGTTTCGCCGGTGTGCAGGTGCATGCCGCGCACGGATATCTGCTCTCGCAGTTCCTCTCTCCCATCGCCAACCAGCGAACCGACCGATACGGCGGCAGCCCGGCGAATCGTCGTCGACTGCTACTCGACATCGTCGCCGACGTGCGCGCAGCCATCGGGCCACGTGCACTGCTCTCGGTGAAGCTCAACTCCGCCGACTTTCAGACCGGGGGACTGGACGAGTGCGAATCGCTCGATATCGCACTCGCCCTCGAGCAGCTCGGGATCGATCTGCTGGAGGTCTCCGGCGGCAACTACGAAGCGCCGGCGATGACCGGCGTGGTGCAGGACAGCACCCGTGCGCGCGAGGCCTACTTCCTGCGCTACGCCGAGAACCTGCGCGCCGAATCGGCGATGCCGCTCATGCTCACCGGCGGTGTCCGCACCCTCGAATTCATGAACGACGTGCTGGCACAGGGCGCGGTCGATGTGATCGGGCTCGGCCGCCCGTTCGCCGTGCGCCCCGAGGTCGCGGCCGAACTGCTGGCCGGTACGCAGGAGCCGCAGACGCTGCCCACGGCGCCGCGCATCCCGATCAAGGGCGCGACACCGATCAACTCCTACCTCCAACTCGCCTGGCACGCCGCGAACTTCCGTCGCATCGCGGCCGGCGAGCGACACGTGAGCGGACCGGGCGCGATCCGGACGCTGGCCGCGGCCGGGACCACCGTGACCGCCCGCGCGCTCACCCAATTCTGACCACCGAGGAGCAACACATGAGCCTGCCCACTCCCACCTCCGCCCTCCGGGCCGTTGTCACCGGGGCCTCCTCCGGCATCGGCGAGTCCCTCGCCGAGGGCCTGGCCCGTCGCGGATACTCGCTGATCCTGGTGGCGCGCCGTGAAGACCGGCTGCGCGAGTCGGCCGATCGGCTTGCCGATCGCCACGGCATCGAAGCCGAGGTCCGGGCCGTCGATCTGTCCGACCGCGACGAGCGCGCGAAACTGTGCGAGGAACTCGCCACCCGTGAAATCGCCGTCCTGTGCAACAACGCCGGCTTCGCTACCTACGGCACGCTCGCGACCGCGAACCCGGCCAGAGAACGCCAACAGGTGGAGCTGAATACCGTTGCCGTACACGACCTCACGCTCGCCGTACTGCCCGGCATGCTCGCCCGCCGCGCGGGCGCGATCCTGATCACCGGATCCACCGCGGGCAACCAGCCCGGCCCGAACAATGCCACCTACGCCGCCAGCAAGGCCTTCGCCAACACCTTCGCCGAATCGCTGCACGGTGAATTGGCCGGCACCGGCGTGCAGTGCACCTTGCTCGCGCCGGGGCCGGTGCGGACCGAATACGCCGAGGTGGCTGAGGTTCCGAACCTGGACCGGATGGTGCCGGGCCCGCTGTGGGTCAGCGCCGAACAGGCCGCGAACGATGCGATCGCGGGCATGGCAGGCGGTCGCCGCCGTGTAGTCCCCGGCATCTTCGCCAAGGTACAGACCGTCGGCGGCCAGTACACCCCGCGCGGGTTGGTCGGGCCGATCCTGCGCACCATCTACCGAAGGGTCAAGTGACATGGGTTGGGAACCTGCCGACCGGACCGAGGGCCGATCTTTCCAGGCGGATATGCGCCGCGCACTGGCGATCGGCGATCCGCGCCGCAGCCTCTACCGCGACGCCCACTACTTCAGCGCCACCGTCGACATCGACCCCGCTGCGATGAAGAGATGGCTCCCGGCCGGTGTGCGGTTGACCGAACCGGCGCGCGCGGATCTGTTCACCGCGTGCTTCCCGGACAACAACTTCGAGTCGCCGGGATACCACGAGGCGGGGTTGTTCGTGCACATCAAGACGGTGCAGGGCACCGGAATCCACTGCCCGTGGATGATTCTCGACGACGATGTCGCCTTGATCATGGGGCGCGAACTGCTCGGCTATCCGAAGAAGCTCGGTGAGGTCGACTGGACAGTCACCGACACCGAGATCCGGGCCGAGGCCTCGCGCCGCGGCAACAAGCTGCTCACCATGGGTGGCAGGCTCGGCGCGGTTATCGCCGATCCGCCACCGATTCTGGGCCGCCCGCACCGCAATGTCGTCGGCCTCGCCGGGCTGTTTCCCGCCTTTGTGGTGGGCTTCACCCCCCGCGAGCGGGTGATCGAGGTGCGCCAGATCGAGGACTTCAGCCTGGACGTACACGGTTCCGAACGCGATCCACTCGACCAGATGGGGATCGGGCGGGTGATCCAAGCACGGCTGCACCGCGTCGATCTGCTCGGTGTGTGGGTGCCACCGATACCGCTGCGGCCGCTCACCCCGCTGTTCACAGCGAGCCGGATGCGGCCTCGAGTCCTATGAGCATCGCCGATCGACTCATCACCGAACCGCTCGCCATCCCGCGACCGGCCGTCACCGCGCCGTTCCCCCGCATCGATACCTTCGACAAGGCACTCACCGCACCGGGCGGTTTCGGTCCACGACTGCGCGCATGCCGCACGGCCGCACTGGATTTCCGTCGCGAGTTCGCCGCCACCGGGCGACCGGACTCGGTGCGGACCCACGATCTGATCTCGCTGCCGTACCCGACCCGCTACGGTCTGTTCCGCGCCGCGATCAGTCCCACGCCGTTCGTTACCATCAGCAACCGCTTGCTGATCGTGCGCTGGACCGAGACCGACGGCACCCCGCGCACTTTGCTGTTCGAGCCGAGCGATCATGAACTCGACTCCTACACACCGTATTTCGATGACATGAAGCGATTGGCGCCAGGACCGGTACGAGGCCTGTTCGTCCATGAGCACACCGATGTGCTGACCGCCTGCCGCCGTGCCGGAGTCGACCCGGCCGAGGTCGACTACCTCACCTTCGACCACCTGCACACCCAGGATGTGCGGCGCTGGCTGGGCACCACCTCGCCGCAACCCGACATCAGCCCGAATCAACCTGTGGTAGCGGCTTTCCCGAATGCGAAGCTGCTGGCTCAGCGTGACGAGCTCGAGGCCATGGCCGACCTGCACCCGTTCCAGCGGCCCTGGTATCAGCCGAGCACCTTCGTCGACCTGCCACCCGAGAAGATCCTGCCGCTCGACGGCAGTGTCCTGCTCGGCCCCGGTGTCGCGCTGATCACCACGCCCGGCCACGCCATGGGTAACCAGTCGCTGGTGCTCAATACCGACACCGGCATCTGGGCGATCAGCGAAAACGCCATCGCCACGGAATGTCTCACGCCGGACCAGTCTCGAATTCCGGGTCTGGCGAAGGCGGCGAAATCCTGGGGACACGAGGTGGTGCTGAACGCCAACACCATCGAAACCACGTACGAGCAGTACAACTCGCTGGTCATCGAGAAGACCATCGTCGATGTGTCCCAGCAGGATTCACGCTTCCTGCAATTCTTCCCGTCCAGCGAGCTGACCGGCGCACTGCTCAATCCCGGCACCGCACCCACCTTCACCCACCGCGCCATCCGGCACGGCTGACCCACTCGGCGGCATCATGACCACCACACCCGCGCGCAACCTCGGACTTTTCGCTCAGCTGCTCGATCCCGCACACCGCGCAGACCCGTACCCGCTCTACCACCGCATCCGCGAGCACGGACCTGTCCGGCTCGGCGGGGCACCGGTAGTGGTGTTGTCGTCGTATCAGGACTGCGCAACGGTATTGCGCGACAAGGCGAGCAGCGTCGAACGCCACTACGCCTCGATTCCTTTGGGACCCACCCCCGTTCACGACCTCGCCGGAGACTTCGCCGGCGAACTCACCGGCATCGCCCCGATGCTGTTCCGCGACAACCCGGATCACGCCCGCCTGCGTCGTCTGGTCGCCGCGACCTTCACTCCCGCCGTCGTGCGCCGGATGGAGCCACGGATCACCGCCATCGCCGACGCAGCTCTGGACCGTGCGGCCGAGCGCGGGCAACTCGATATCGTCGCCGATCTCGCCGGCCCGCTGCCGGTCACAGTGATCTGCGAACTACTCGGTGTCCCACTCGATGACGAACCCCTGATTCGAGGGTGGTCGACTGGGCTGGCACGCGCTCTCGACCCGGTGTCGGCCACCGCCACCACCGGCCGTCCCGACCCCGCGGCACTGGTCGGCGACAACAACGCGCTGCACGATTACTTCGAACAGCTTGTGCGCCACCGCCGCACCCGGCCGGGTGCGGATCTGGTGTCCGCCCTGATCGTCGCCGAGGACTCAGGACAGGCCCTGAGCCACGACGAACTCATCACCACCTGCGCGCTCCTGCTGATCGCGGGACACGAAACCACGGTCAATCTCATCTCCAACACCGTTCTGGCTCTGCTTTCTCATCGCCTCCATCGCCAGATCCTGTGCGTAGCACCGCCTTTCGTCACGTCGGTGGTCGAGGAGAGCCTGCGCTACGACCCGCCGGTCCAGCTGGTTCCCCGCATCGCCCGCGAGGCCATCCAGCTCCCGGATATCACCATCGCGGCCGGTGACTTCATCGTCATGCTCCTCGCCGCGGCCAACCGCGATCCGGCGGTGTTCGCCGACCCCGATCGATTCGACCCCGCCCGTGCGAATCGTCATCTCGCCTTCGGTCTCGGCCAGCACTTCTGCCTCGGCGCCTCGCTGGCTCGGCTCGAAGCCACCGTCGCCATCAACTGCTTCGCCCGCCGGGTCATCGACCCCCGCCTGGTCAGCGATCCACCGAGCTACCGCGAGCACGTCACCTTGCGTGGACCGGCGGCGATGCCAGTTACCTTCGCCTCGATCGCTTCCGCGAACGCCGCGTGACCGGATGCGTGTGGTCCTGAGTGACCCGGGCGGGGACCCCATCGGTCCAGTCCTCGTTCAGCCCGCGGAACGGGTCATGTAGCAGACCAGAGCCTCGATCGTGCTCGGCAACGAACCGAGGTGAGGCTCTGTGAGTTCGGCCGCCTCGACGCTGAACCGGATAGCACAGATGCGCCCGCTCGATGACTTCCGCGCGCCGGCACGGTGCAGCCCCGGGATTTCTCAGTCCAGGAGCTGGGGGTCCCGTCGGCAGTAGGTGATGGGCGGGTCGATGACGATCACATCGGTGACGGTCAGCAGGTCGGCGGGCACCTGGCCATCGAGGTGGATGAAGGTGGGGCACAACACCACATCGACGGCGAGCTCGGTGACGAGGAACTGTAATCGGGCCAACGGTGTCGCCGTGAGTATCAGAGTCCCGAGGAGCTCGTAGCCGAGATCGGTCGCGGTGGTACGGATCAGTGATTCGCACTGCGGTCGGCTCGGACCGGTCAGGTCGGCACGCACATAGCCGATAGCGGTCCTGACGGCCGGAGGCCGGCGCCGACGGGCGAACCCGATGTCTGCCGAGGCGCGAGTGAACCGGCGCGCACCGGCCGGGTCCGAGATCTGTTTGTGCATCGGATGTCCTGCCTTCGGTCGAAGCCATGTCTGCGTGCACGGCACGGATGGGAAGGTGATGGCGAGATCGCACCAGGCTGGAACGATCTGGCGCGATGAGCTATCGAGTCCGCCCGCGGACATAGGACGGAGTGGTCGCATCGCCACCAGTAGCGCACGGCGCCACTGGTGGCGATATCGGCTGCGCTGTCGCCGATGTCCGGGCGGGCGGCACACGCAACTCGAGGGGCAATCATCACCTGAACACCTCACTGTCTGCGGGGTGGAGCGTTCGACGGGCCCAACCTCATCACAGTTACCGATAGGCAAATAGAGTAGAAAGTCCCTCTAAAAAGAGTGGTCGGGGAGCCGTGTCAGCATCGGGGACGTGCTCGCGTCTCGGGTAGCGTTCGACCGGGTGGGTTGTGAGTCTGTATCGACTCGTTCGTCGTCGTCGCGGGTCTGACCGCACTATTGGCGACCTGGGAGAAACTGAGTCTCGCAGGCGCATTGGTCCTGCTCGGCGGCATCGTCTTCGCGGCTATCGCGCTCGCGGCGGTTCGCACCGGACCCAACTGATCCTGCCGGGTCTGCTCGCAAAGTCTTCGATGATTCGTGCCATGTGCGGAATTTCGAGCCTGGTTGTCCGGTTGCGTTGCAGGTCTTGGTGTCTGGACCGCCGCCCTTGTGTCGTTGGAGGTCAAGCGGGACCTCGGTTTCATCGACCTGTGCGGCATCATCAGGCCCGGCAGTCCGGACGTTGCACCCCAATTGGGCGTGGCGACGACATCGTGAACGAGGAGAATTCCTCGCAGGTCTTGGTCGCGGACCTGGCTCGGCCGTCGACGATCTCGAAACAGAAACCGACACCAGGCGTTCGCGAGTACATCAACCCAAGCAATCCGGGAACCGCCCTGCTCTTGAGCCTCATCTTGCGGGCTTATCCCCGCCTCACGCGTCGCAAATCGAAAAATAGCGCATGCTAAGGCCGTCGTCCGTGGCGTCCGGCTGAACATCGACGGCTACTGCTGGATAGCACATATTCGCGACGGTCGTATCGATTCGATTGCGGGTGACCACGCCGACACACGGTCGGCGTCGGTTATCGGGATATCGCGGGTGATGCGGGGGAGGGAGGCCTGAGGCGGCTCAGCCCCGTTCGAGTTCCCCGCGCACGGTGGCGGCGATGCGGGTGAGCGCGGTCCCGAGGTTGCGGCGCTGAGCGGCGGTCAGCGGATCGAACACGAGCCGCTTCACCTGCGCCACGTGCTCCGGGGCGCTGTCGGCGAGCTTGCGGCGGCCGCCGTCGGTGAGGGTGGCGAAGGTGTATCGGCCGTCGCTGGGGTCGGGTCGGCGGGTGACCCAGTCGCGGGCTTCGAAGCGGTCCATGGCTTTCGACAGCCGGGGCTGGGTGCTGTCGCAGACCCGGGCGAGGTCGCTCAGGCGCATCGTGTCGTCGTCGGCCATCGACAGCCTGGCCAGCACCCCGTACTCGAAGTTGGAGATGCCCGCGTCGCGCTGTAGCTGACGGTCGAGAGCTGCGGGGAGGGCGGTGACGACCGTGAGGAGCGCCTGCCACAGCTCCTGTTGGTCCTCATCGAGCCAGGGTGACGGGGTGTTCATGCGCTCATCGTACTTGCCCAGGAAACACGTACTTGCCTGGGCAAGTATTCGTACGCTACGTTGGTACTTGCCTAGGCAAGTGAAAATACTTTCCAGGGCAACTTGAGGAGCTGATATTGATGACAACCAGCCGCCGCCTCTCCGCGAACGGCCGAGCTTCGGGCAAGCCTGCTGCCGCCTACGCGGAGCTCCTCGCCCGTGTTATGCCACAGGCGCGCGAACAACTCCTGTGGAGTCCGGCCGACGGGCCGCTGCCGAGCCTGTTCGTCAGCCACGGTGCCCCGTTCACCCTCGACGATCCGCAGTGGCTCGGCGACCTCTTCGCCTGGGCTCAGTCGATGCCCAAACCCCGTGGCATCGTTGTTGTTTCGGCCCACTGGGAACAAGCACCAGCCGCGGTCACCGCGGCCGTGGCAGGCACTCCGCTCTACTACGACTTCAGCGGCTTCGACCCCCACTACAAGACCCTTCCCTACGCGACCCCGGACGCCACCGACCTCGCCCGCCGAATCGCCGGTCTGCTGGGCCCTGCGCCCGTGCACGAATTCGCTGACCGCGGCTTGGACCACGGCGCCTTCATCCCCCTCATGGCCATGTACCCCGCTGCCGATGTCCCGGTCGTACAGCTCTCGATGCCCGGCCTCGATCCCCGCGTGCTCCTCGAACTCGGCGCACGCCTGCGGCCCCTACGCGAAGAAGGCATTCTCGTGCTCGGCTCGGGCTTCATGACGCACAGCTTCGCCGTCTTCCGCCATCCTGAGCTCGTCGCCGAGACAGCAGCTTTCGATGAGTGGGCAGTCGATGCTCTCGCCCGCGGTGACGTCGATGCGCTGGCTGATCACCGGAGGAAGGCGCCCGGTGCCGCGGTTGCCCACCCGACGGCCGAACACTTCGTTCCGCTGCTGCTCACTGTCGGTGCCGCTGCGGACCCCGCCAGTGCGGTGAGCGCCATCGACCGCCTGGTCATGGGCAATTCCATCCGCTCGGTCCAGCTGACCTGAGCCGGTTCGGCTTTCCCTTCCCACTCGATCGCCTCATCCCGCGGCGACGAGATCGCACACCCTGGAGGACAGTTTCATGAAGGCAATCCGTTTCCACGAGTTCGGCGCCAGCGAAGTCCTACGCTACGAAGACATCGAACGTCCTGTCCCCGCGCCGGGGCAGGTACTCGTCCAGGTCGTCGCTACTTCGTTCAACCCGGTCGACGACCACATCCGCGCCGGGCATCTGGCGCAGATGCTCCCGATCGTGCTGCCGTACGTGCCGGGCATCGACCTGGCGGGCACCGTCGTCGAACTCGGCGCGGACGTGACGGGCCTGGCGGTCGGTGACCGGGTCGTGGCGATGTTGCCCCTCGACTCCGCGGGCGGCGCAGCCGAATTCGCGCTGGTTCCCGCCGAGTCCCTGGCCGCGGCACCGCAGTCGATCGAGTTGACGGACGCCGCGGCGCTGCCGCTGACCGGCCTCGCCGCCTGGCAGTTGGCGTTCGAGCTCGCCGAGCTGAAGCCGGGTCAGACGGTCCTGGTCAACGGGGCGGGGGGTGCGGTGGGCAGCCTGGTGGTGCAGCTCGCTGTCGATGCGGGAGCACGGGTAACCGCGGTGGACGCGCCGGAGCACGCGGACCGGCTCGGCGGCTACGGCGCAGTCCGGGTCGAAGGCCCGCTCAGCCTCGCCGACGGTCCGGACGCGGTGGGTGGTCCGTTCCAGGTGGTGGTGAACCATGTGCGCGTTTCCCCCGAGGAACTCGCACAGTTGACGAACTATGTCGCCGACGGCGGGATCGCCGTCAGCTCGGCAGGCCCCATTCCCGAAGACGCCGCCCGCGGGGTCCGCAGCGAGAGTCTCTGGGTCCGTAGCGACGGGGCCCAACTGAGCGAGCTGGTCGCCAAAGTGGACGCCGGCAAGCTCCGCCTCCACATCGCCGACCGTCGCCCGGTCGCAGAGCTGGCCGAGGTACACGCGGACGCGGGCGCCGGTCGACTGACCGGGAAGATCGTCGTGCTCGCCCCCTGATCGCACCCGACCGAGGTAAGGCGCTTCCCGCTCGAGCGGGAAGCGCCTCCGCATCGAGGGTCGGGCGAGCTCGCCGTCGGCCAGGTGGAATGCAAGATCGTTTAGGGTCTTGCCGGATCGGGGCGTCAGCCCATCGACACGCATCCCTGCAGGGTCTGGAAGTCACCTGCGAATCCGGGCCCGCCCGCACAGGTGGGTGTCGAGGTCCCGGTGACAGTCACCGTGGCTCCGGGTCCGGCGATGCCGATGGACAGTCCCGGCCGCACGCCGGTGACAACCGCCAGTGCACCCGGCCCCACCGCGATCGCGGCCGGTCCGGACAGGTACTGCGATGCCGAGGCGGCCGCGCCGCCGTTCGCCGCGATCGCGAGCGACAGGCTGATGGGGGCGGCGTCGGCGTCGGCGTTGCCGTCGAGTCCGTATGCCGCGGCCGCCCCCATGGCCTCGCTTTCCGCGGCGCAGGACGCACCCTCCTCGCCCGCCTGGGCCGTGGTAGCGCCGGGGGCCGGACAGGCCGCGACCGGCGCGGCATTCGCTGTCGGGCCGCCGACCAGAGCCGACAGTGAAACCGCACCCGCACCTACCAATAGGGCCGCGGCGCGCCTAGCAGTGAAGCTGAACATCGGGGTCACCCTCGCTCTCGATCGTGTCGCTCGTACCCGGCAACCCGCGAGGCTGCCCGGTCGAGCTGAAATCTGAGTTGGACAACCTTCAGCTTACGCACCTAATGATGCAAATTCGATGCACTCGGTTACTTTTACGTTCGTAGGACGGGCGAGACCGTTGAGCAGCCGCGGCAGCGTCGAGGTGCCCGTACAGGTGGGCTCCGAGATCGGCCGGGCGGCCACGCCGCCGCTGAACACGACGAGCGAGCGAGGGCTCAGCCGTTCTTGAAGGGGTTGAGGGTCTTTCCGGCGAGGTAGCCCAGTCGGATGGGCAGGGGCTTCATGGCGACGGCGGAAATCTTGTTGACGATGCCCGGGATGCACACGGGTTTGCCTTTCATCACCGCGGCCCAGCCTTCGGTGACGACAGCTTCGGGCTGCTGCCAGAGGATCCGGGGTAACTGGTCGGCTGCGTCGCGAGTGCCCATGACGTCGTGGAATTCGGTGCGGGTGAAGCCGGGGCACAGCGCGGTTACATGGATGCCGTGGGGCTTGAGTTCCATGTCGAGGGCTTGCGAAGTGTTGAGGACGTAGGACTTGATGCCGGTGTAGAGCAGGCCGGCGCCGGGCGGGGCGAACGCCGCGACCGAGGACAGGTTGATGATCCGGCCCCAGCGGCGCTCCTTCATGCCGGGGATGACCAGGTGAGCGAGTTCGGTCGGGGCGGTCACCATCAGCTGGATCTCCGCGGCCAGGGCGTCCCATGGGGTGTCGGCGAACGCGGTCTTGCCCGACAGACCCGCGTTGTTGATCAGGACGTCGACGTCCAAGCCCTGCTGGGCGGCGTAGTCGAGGATCGCGGCGGGTGCGGCGGGGTCGGTGAGATCGGCGGCGAACACCTCGCAGCGCACCGCGTGACGTTCGGTCAGCTGCGTGGCGAGCTCCTGTAGCCGGTCGGCGCGGCGGGCGACGAGCAGCAGCTGGTAGCCGCTGGCGGCCAGGTGGTGGGCAAACGCCGCGCCGATGCCGGCGGACGCGCCGGTGATCAGGGCGGTGCGGGGGGAGGTGGTCATGGGTCCTTCGTTTCGGATGGGGCCGACAGGTGGGCGGTGTTCAGGCAGGTGGGCCGGGCAGCTCGCGAGGACCGGGTGTGAAGTCACGGCGGGCTTTGCCGATGTCGCCCCGGTAGGAGCCGACCGGGCCGGTCAGCAGGAAGGGGCGGGGTACGCGGCGCTGAGCGTCGGTGAATCCCCAGGTGCCCATGCCCAGATAGACGCCGGGCGCGGCACGCCGCACCTCGTCCACCATATGGAGCGACCCGCACATCGAGGTGTAGGCGCGATAGATGAGCGTGTAGGCCGCAGCGCCGTCGTAGCGGGACGGCGCCAACAGTGTGCGCATCGGGTAGCGCTGCCGGACCCGGCCGAACTCGCTGAAAGTGTTGTAGCCGCGCCCGCTGTTCTCGTCGACGGGCCGGAATGCCTTGCACAGCCATGGACCGAGCGGGTTGGCCACGGCCACCTTTCCGGTCGCCACGGCGAACAGGTTCGGCTGCGCCAGCAGGGCGGCGGTGTATTCACCGTCGATCTCGCTGATCGTGGGGGCTTCGAGGGTGGTGAACAGGGCAAGCAGGCCGCTGGTGTTCAGGCGGCGCAGCTCCGCGGTCACGGCTTCGGTGCCCACAGGGAACTCCACTTCTCTCGACTTCTTGAATGGTCCTCAAGAAGATAGCGCGTTCTTGAGGACCATTCAAGATAAAGTGATGGGGTGCCCAGGAATCGACGCCCGCAGGATCGCGAGGAGAAGCGCGCGGAGATCATCGCTGCCGCGCAGCGCCTGTTCATCGACGACGGCTACGAGTCGGCGCCCATGGGGCAGATCGCCAAGAGCGCAGGAGTCACCGTCAATACGGTCTACTGGTACTTCCGGGACAAGGACGAGCTGCTCATCGCCGTCCTGGATCGCCTCCTGGCCGAAGCGCTCGCGACCTATGCGTCGGTCGACGGCCTGCCGCTCAACGGCCGGCTGCTGTGGGTGGTCGACCAGCTGGAACGGCTACACGGGCTCGTCAACACCGTGCACACCCGCGCCCCGGCCTCTCCCGCCATCGGCACCTGGCACGCCGGGTTCCACCAACTGGCTGACGCCCTGTTCGCCGACGACCTCCGCAGGGCAGGCGCTGCCGAGGCCGACCTCGCAGCCATGACCGCCATCGGGACCTTCGTCATCGAAGGCCTCCTCACCCATCAGCGCGACGACGCGGGCAAGCGAGCCGTCATCGACCTGCTCGTCCACAGCCTCACCGCCGCCCCCCGCCGAACCGGGACAAGCTGACCGGCAGTCGTCGAGATCGGGTGTTACGAACGGATCTTGTGCCCCCCGACCTGCTCAACCTGGAGGCTGCCAAAATCTCCCAGGCTGCATATGCCCAGGACGAGGCTGTTGGAAGGTATCCATCACCAATCGGATCGCGGCAACGACGGCACCCGGACCGTGTTCAGGCCTGCTGTCGAAGTCTTCGTATCGCACTGCGGCCGACCCGTGGACGATCAGTTCTTCGGTGTCCGCCGGATAGAAGCCATAGCCCACTCCGTCGGTGAGTTCGGTGTACGGATGACGACTGGAGTAGGCCGTAGCGAGAACGCCCGGGTGGGGAGAGCGCACCAGACCGCTGGCCGCCGCACGGTTGATCAGTGCTTCCAGTGCCGATTCGATCTCGAAGTCGGGGGTGCGGAAACCGAGCAGGTCGGCCCAGTCCGGAAACGTCGACTGGCGTAGCTGCAACGCCGCCGGTGCGCCGACAACCCATGCTTGCGCCCACTCGTCGATCGCCGGATCGATGACGAATTCCCAACTCCGCGCATCGAATTCCTCGTGTGCTCGCCGCGCACGCCGGGAGTCCTCGGCGTAGTAGGCCTCTCGAAACGCCGCAGTCGAGCGGTCGACAATCGGGGAATTGCTGTGCAGCGCCCTGTCCCGATCGTCCCAGCGCCGCACAGGAGCGATGCGCGCCAACGAGAGTTCGTAACCGGACGGCTCCTGCTTCATACACGCACAGTACCGATGTTCAATTTCCGCGGAGGGCTGCAGCGAACGAGCACCAGCAGTCTCAACGGCTATTTATCCGCAACGGCATATTTCCGTGAGTGAGTGAGCTGGTCCATCGATCCGATCAGGGGGACGTGCGCGCGTCCTTCGCGGCGCGGCGCGGGGCTTGACAGGGGCGCCGGACACGGCTTTGACTGACTTGGAAATAGGTTCCACCTCCTACGACAATGCTCTGAGAGGTCGACGATGGGTACCACGCGGATAGCGAGCCCGGGGCATCGGCGCGGATCGTCCGCCCGCCGCGGAGTCATCTCGGTTCTGGCACTGATCGGTGCGTGCCTGCTCTCCTTGACGGCTACCCAGACCGTCTCAGGGCAACCCATGGCAAACACCTCCGACACCGGATTCGCGATCCCCTTCGCCGGTGCGCCCGCCTACGAACACGTCGCACCACCGCTGATGACGAGTCCGGAGCAGCTCAACCAGCCGCTCGGTCAGGCATTGGCCGACACGATCGCCGGTCAGGTGGGTCTCGACAGAGCCGACGCGCTGACCGAGCAGCAATATCGTGACCTCAGCACCGGCGGCGGCGTCGGCGGCAGCCGCGAGGCGGCCGAGGTGATCGTCGCCTGCGTCGAGATCCTCACCAATACGGTCGGCCGCCCTCTCTATTCCGAGGTCAACGGGCAGCGCACGCCCTCGGTGCTGGCCAGCTACGGACTGTATGTGAACCCCGGTGGGCTGTTGGAGAGCCCGGCCAACGTGGACGCGCCGACCAGACAGGTGAACACCTTGCTCGCGCCCGGCGGTTACGTCGGAACGTGGTTGCGCGACAACGGCGCGTTGCGCACTCTGGTCGCGCTCTACCGGTCGGCCTACACGGTGCAAGCTGCCTACGGCTTCGCGGCACAACAGATTTCGGGCGCGGCGCAGCTGGTGACCAACACCAAGGGGGGCGTGAGCGCCGAGGTCGGCATGTCGATGGCCCCGCCGCTGTGGATTGTGAACTTCGCGCTGATCTACATCTTGAACCCGGCCCTGGCGGCGGAGATGCCGGCCTACTGGGCTCCCATACCCCCGCAGGTCGCCGACGCCATCACAGCGAGCCCGACCGGCCAGGTCCCTTTCGGCGACTATGCGGTCTACTTCGAGTGACGTGGTCAGCACCACGGTGTGCCGGCGATCGTGCGAGCGGAGCGTCAGTTGATGGTGCCGACGTAGCCGATGATGGTGTCGCGCGCTGTGTTCCATGCAGCAGACTCGGCGTCGGCGAATTCACCGTGTCCGGTACCACGCAGGATTCGTAGGTCGGCGATGCCGCCGGCGCGAGTGACAGCTTCGACGTAGCGGTGACTTTGTAGCGGCGCCACAACTCGGTCGTTCTCGCCGTGTAATGCGGTGATGCGCGTGTCGTTCGCCGGGAGGCGGTGAATGGGGGAGGCGTTGCGGTAGCGGTCGGGTACCTCCGCCGGCGTACCGTCGAGGAGCTTCGGGACGAACGAATCCTGGCTCTCGGTGACGGCCAGATCCAAGTCGAGTACCGCCGCCATGAGGGTGAGACTGCGGATGCGAATCGCGGGATGTCTCGGTGGTTCGGCCGATCGGTGTCCGGCGGTCCAGGCGGCGAGGTGGCCGCCGGCCGAGTGCCCGGCGAGGTGAACCCGCTGTAGGTCGAGCAGGTTACCGAGGCGTGGTGCGACGATGTGTGCCAGCGCGTCGACGGCGTCGTCGACATCGGTGAGTGTGACCGGCCATCCGCCACCGCCGTTCACTCGGCGATACTCGATGTTCCACACGGCGACGCCGTCGCCTGCCAGCGCACGGGCATGGGCGTCGAATTGCGCGAGGGTCCGGTTCTGCGCCCATCCGCCGCCGTGGATCAGCACCACCACGGGCAGTAGCGTGTTCGATACTGGTGGCAGGTAGAGGTCGCCGAATGTCTCCGGTGAGTTTCCGTAGTTGATGCGCATCGGGGATGGCGGAATCGCCGATGCTTCCACAGCGATCGTCTCGGCCGGTACCGACAGATCCGTGGCGCGATATCCCAGGGCGAGGATGAACACCGCGAGCACACCGAGACCGGCAATGCGACGCTTGCCTCCGTGTGCCATTGGTAGATCTCCTCTCGATATCTGCTCCGTATCGTTCCCGCTGTCGGTGAACGACGAGATGGGGCGGTCGGATCCAGCGGCGTTCCTCACCACCACCCGAGTATCGGTTGCAGCTCCCGTCCGAGTGGTCCGGCCAGGGATCGGGAGTAGCTCGCGGTCAGGTGGTGTTCGTCGTGATAGATCAGGATGTTGCCTTCGGCTACCGCGCAGAGCGTGGGTTCGCAGACCGCGTCCGTCAGGTCGATCGGGAAGACGCTGGGAAACGCCGAGGCGGGTTCCAGTCCTGGGTTGACCGGGTCGAGCGCGTCCTCGCGGCGCATGCCGCAGCTGGTTCGGTTCCCGCCGCCTGCCAAGCAATCGGTGGCCTTGTATCGGACGGTTCCGCGGCGCAGCCAGGGGGTGTCGCGGATGGCGACCACGTTGAGACCACGGTCCGACAGCGCCGCCCAGACGTGGAGATAGTCGGCGGGCGTCTCGTCGCCGCCCTCGTCGCGGGGCCGGGTACCGGTGGTGAACACCCAGTCGGGGCGGTCGGCATCGAGGCGGTCGATCACTTCGGCCGACCAGTCCCGGCAGTCCGGGATGGGCTCGCCCTTGTAGGTGGCGTCGTCGGCGAGCGTGAGCGGGCAGCCCATCTTCAAGTACACCTGGATGCGGAACGAGTGTTCGGTGGCGAGCACCTGGAGCGCGGGCAGCCAGTGTTCGGCATGGGAGCTCCCGACGAGTGCCAGTGTCCGATCAGCATCCGGGTCGCCATAGGTACAGGTGACGACGTCGCGGGTGTCCCAGTCCGCGATACATCCGTCCGCCGTGGGCGGGGGGACTTCGGTGGGCGCGGCGAAGACGGTGGGTTGCATCGGCTCGTCGGGTGTCGCAGCGCCGGAGGCCAGCGCCTCCGCACCCGGGTACAGTGCCGGGTCGAGCTCCCCGGCCGCGACCGGTGGCTTGACCTGGACCACTGCGAACTGCCAACCGGCGGTGACGGTGATGGTCGCCGCCAGCAACACCGCGACCGCGGACGCGACGAGGTGCCGCGATCGTGCGTCCCCGGCATCGTTGCTGTCGGCTGGTGAAGTGCGCTGCCGCAGTGGCTGTTCGATCCAGCGGTGTGTCATCCAGGCCAGCACAACAGACAGCCCGATCACCCCGGTGCCGCCCACGAGACCGGCGTGGGTGTTCCCGCGTTCGGTGAGGAAGAAGATCAGGATCGGCCAGTGCCACAGGTACAGGGGATAGGCGATATCGCCGAGCCACCGCATGGCCGGATGCGCCAGTAGCCGGTTCGGTAACGGCCAGTCGGCGAACCGCAGCTGGGTCACCGAGAGGATCACCGCAGCCGTCGCGCAGACAGGGAGCAGGGCCGCGGGGCCGGGAAACCGGTTGGCGCCGTCGATGATGAGCCACCCGCACACCACGACACCGAGAACACCGAACACCGACAGCGCGACGCGCACCTGTCGCCACAACATCAGCGTCGGCGCGACGACGGCGAGCCCGGCGCCGACCAGCAACTCCCACCCACGCGCGAAGCTGTCGTAGTAGTTCCACCCCTGGTTCGTGGCGACGCCGTAGGCCGCGTAGACGAACGAGGTCACCGACACCGCGACCACGACAGCGCCGATGGTCGCGCGAATCCGACCAGGTCGTGAGAGCCGCGCGCACAACCAGGCGACAGCCGCGACCGTCAGCAGCGCGGCCAGATAGAACTGCCCCTGCACCGACATCGACCACAGATGTTGCAGCGGACTGACCGAAGGATCGGCGGCCAGGTAGTCCGACCAGGTCAGGGCGAGCTGCCAGTTCTGGTAGTAGAACAGCGAGGACAGAACCTGCGCCGCCGCCGTCGACCATTGTGTATACGGCAGCAACACCACCGTCGCGACGACGACCGCCGCCAGCACGACCGTCATGGCCGGGACGAGCCGCCGCAGAGTGCGGCGCACGACCGACCAAGCCCAGAACGGCTCCGGCGACTCCGCTCGGCGCAGCAGCAAGCCCGTGAAGAAGAACCCCGAAAGCACCAGGAAGACGTCTACACCCCCGGAAACACGACCGAACCACACATGAAAGACGACGACCAACGCGATCGCGAGACCCCGCAACCCGTCCAGATCGAAGCGGTGCTCCAACTCTCGGTTGGTTCGCGTTGCCGTGCCGAGACGAGTCTGCTCGGTCGAATCGGCGTCAACATCGGTCACAGCGCCTGACACCGCCTTGCGGACCTCACATCGGGTACAGGCGAGCCGGTTCTCCGGAGAACGGACGATGACGAGGACATGACAACTCTCCTACCACGGACGAAACCGCCAGGTCCATTCGCCGGCGCTCGCTTTGAGCCGGGGGCCATGCCATCGGGCGTCGATATTCGCGGCGATCGTGGTGGCGGTAGGTCGCCGAACGGATAGTGGTTCGGTAAACATGATCTGAATTCCACTCGGGCAGTTATGGTCTGGGTGCCGTCGTCATGAAGGGACGTCCATGGACACCACCGACCGAACGACACCCGATCAACACTCCTGGGTCCGCCGGAATCGGTGGATCGTCATCGCGAGCGCGGTCGGCGCGGTGATCGGGTTGACGTTGGCCGGTGGTGGCCTCCAGCACCTGAAACCGCTGTTCGGTATCGAGAGCGATTCGGTACGGTTGACCGAACCCGATGCCCTGCAGGGTCTTCCGCGCCTCGCCGGTCCCGAAATTCAGCGCGAGGCCGCGACTGTCAAGAGCACCTACGGTGCGGACGTCGACTCGGTGGTCGCCGCTTACGGCGCCTCCAGCGAGCAGCCCGAGCTGATGGTCCATGTGGTGGCCGCGTCTTTGAAGAACCCCGAGACCAACCTCGACCGGCTGTTGACCGACACGCTCGGCACCACGCCCCGAGACGTGACGAGGGTCGACGCGGGCCCGTTGGGCGGTATCGCCCAGTGCGCCACTGCCGAAACCGTTCAGGGCGCGACGGCCCTGTGCTCGTGGGTGGCCGGCAACAGTTTCGGCAAGATCGTATGGGTGGGCGCCTCACTAGCTGACGCGACGCGCGAATTCGAGCACATCCGGGGCCAGTTCGAGAGCTGATGTCCGGCCGAACTGCCAGTCGGCGCGCGAGTTCGGCCACAGCGTCATCTCCGCGCTGCGGTGGTCTACCAATCTTGTTGAGTCGACTCGGAACGTCGCTGGCTTCGTGCGACGGGTTACCGTCCAGCACTACGTTCGGCGGCGTGCCGTCGGCGTCGGTCAGAGCGATAGCTTTGGTTGTGCTTACGGTGATGATGAACGACCGGGCGACGAGGGTGCTCGGTGTTCGGGGCGGATTCGGCGGCCTGGACCCAGACGAGGGCTTGGCGGCCGGTCTGCGGAAGAGGGTGGACGGTGGGATCGAATGCCGCGGCGAGGTGGTGTGCTGGTGTCCTGTTCCCGCGCACGCTGACAACGCGCCGGGGCAGGCCGTCGATCTGACTGGCTGGGAATGTACTCATACCAGCTTCCATCTCGAAGACTTTGTGCCCGTTGAGGCTACGTACGCCGAAGGGCCGATCGTCAGCGTCGACGCGCAGCGAACCCTGCTTCGGCAGGGGATCGCACTGGCGCGGGAGGTCGGGCGACTGGCTGGTGAACTAGACGCGTCGATTCCGCTGCGATGCATCATCGCGACCAACGAAACCAACGGTACGTTCCGGTTTCACAAGATCCGGCTCGATGAAAGCTGGCTGGCCGACGACCTCGACGGTTACAACGGTGAATGCGTAGTTGCTATCGACTTTCCCTCGACTCACCCTTGATCTGTGAGCCTCTGTGCGTGAACGGCAGCCCGTTCGGGTTGGCGACAAACGACACGGCTGTGTGTACCCAATCCCGGAACAAGCCAAAGATCAACGCACGGCGTCCAGTACCCGGGTCCGCCATCCGTTTGGGTCGCTCTCCAGCACGGTGGCGTAGGTAAGTCACCTGTGCGGACACCGACGCGCTTCCGATGGTCGACGCGATCCGTCTACGCCTGTCCGATTGGCGCTCTGGTCAGTACCCGGCTATCCGTTGACCGGGTATCTGACCACAACGACTCGGCTGGTCAGAACGCCCGGCCGCGGGATACCGCGGCCGGGAGCGTCGGTAGATCAGGGCTGGCCGCTGACGGCGGCGGTGACGGCGTCGAGGAAGGGCTGGCCGCCCATGGCGTAGCCGCCGGCGATGGCGCCCAGGACCAGGCCGACGGGGCCGGTGATGATGCTGAGGAAGCCGAAGCCGAGGACCGTGCCGATGAGGCCGCCGAGGATGCCGCCCGCGACGACGCCGACCACGTTGCGGTTGATCTCGTTCGTCAGCTGGGACATGGGGCTGATGGCCTGCATCTCGCCGATTCCGGTGGCGCTCGCCTGCGGGGCGAGGACGAGGTGATGGCCGTTGTCGGAGATCGTTTGCGCCACCCGCATCTCCTTGCCGGAGATCTGGTAGGTGAGCGGGATACGGGTGACGACGGCGCCGGAGTCGGCGACAAGGGTGACCGCGGTGTTGTCGTCGGTGGTGGTGAACGTGCCGCCGGCGACGGTGGTGGTCAGCACCCGGGAGAACTCGGTGAGGGTGGCCTCGTAGTGCACGGACTGGTCGACCCCGGATGTGGTGACCTCAGGGCGCGGCGGTGCGACCGGCTGCGCGGCGGCGGTCCCCGCGGTGATCCAGACGGCGGCGCCGACCAGGAGCGTGGCAGCAGGGAAGTAACCGAGTTTCATCAGGGAATTCCTTTACGCATCACGAAAGTTTGCGCGGCAAAACGGCGTGCCGCTGCTCGGGGCACGAACCGTGTTGTCCGCCAGTGAGATCGGGCAGACAATAGCATCCTTTTCCGGCTGTCGGTGAACCGTGTCGAATTGGGCGGTGGACCAGTGTTTAGCATTGTTAAAAGACGTAGATTCACAATTCGACACGTTCGTGTGTGCCGTGTAAGAACTGTCAGGCGAGTGGGACGTCGGTCGGGGATGTCCAGCGGATGAGTAGGACAACACAGATGGCACGTCGAAGAAACCTAGCCATGCTCGGCGTGTCCATAGGGGCGGTGTTTGCCCTGGCAGGTGCGTTCTACCTGGCGCTTTCGGTCGTCGTGGGGTTCGCGGCCGAGGAGCCCGACGGGCCTGAGAATGCCTCCGCTGAAAAAACTTTGCCGAGCGAGGTTTCGGCAACTCAACCGCTGGGAACTATTACCGATGTTTCTGGCAGCGTCGTGTCGACTTTGACCAAATCCGCGACGCGGATTCCCTGGGTGGAACTGCGTGCCGGCGATTGTGTGGATTTGAATGCGAGTCCGGACGATATTCGCCAGGTCTCGTGCGGCGACATCAACTCCCGCTACAAGGTGACGGAATTGGCGTCGGTGGGCGGGCACTGCCCGGGCGACGTCGACCGCGCCCAACCTCGGACACTGCCCGGCGGCGTGGACCAAACCCTCTGCCTGGACATCGACTGGACCGTCGGGGAGTGCCTCGACATGGCGGGGGACGCGGCGAGGCACGTGGACTGCGCCGCCGACATCCCCGGTCGGGTCCGCGTCCTCGAGATCCGGCATGACACCACGGATGTGAACGTCTGCACGATCGGCGACCGCGGTGTCGTCTACGACCAGCGCCGCTACGTGGTGTGCGTCAGCACCCGCTGACCCGCCGGGATCGTCAGTCGGCCGTGCCGATGGTCGCGGCGGTCGTCTTCGCACTCGATGTGGCCTCGATCCGACTGACCGGCTCCTGCCCATTCGCTGTGTGTGAGATCCTCGGTGTACCACCGTGACTGGTGTATTCGAGGAGGAACCATGACCAACGCAGTCGGCATCACTCCCGCTGGAATCGGACGTCGGGCAGGGGCCAGGTTCATCGACTGGATCATCGCCGGAATCGTCGGCGCCGTGCTGTTCTGGATCCTCGAGCGAGTCACCGATCTGCCCAGCTGGATCGCGATCCTGCCCGGCGCCGGATTCGGGTTCCTGTACTTCGTCGTCTTCGAAGTGGCGACCGGATCGACCCCGGGCAAGAAGCTGCTCGGGCTGCACGTGAACGGCGCGGGCGGAGCGGTCAAGCCCGATCTCGTCGAATCGGCCAAACGCAACGCCTACATGCTGCTGAACCTGATTCCCTGGCTGGGCGGGCTGCTGTGGTTCGTCGCGGCCATCGGCATCGCGGTGACGGTGAGTTCGAGCCCGAGCAAACAGGGCTGGCACGACAAGTTCGCGGGTGGCACCCAGGTGGTCAAGGACTGATCCGGCCGTGGTGCGGTTGTGTTGCGTTCTTCGCGGCCCCCGGCGATAAGGAATCGGCGAACGCCGAAACTCCTGCGCCGGAAGAGGAACCGAACACACATGGCCGTACCGGTGGTCTTCACCAGCAACTGTTCCGACCAGTCCAACGACAACGGTTTCCAGTGGGAGTTCCGTTGCGAACGCTGCACCACCGTCCACCGGTCAGCGTTCCAGCAGAACTACCTGTCTCGGGGTCGCGGTGTGCTGCGCTCGATGCGTGATCTGCTCGGGGACCGAATCCCTCTCCTCCACAAAGTATCTTCGGCCGCGGACAGCTACTCCAACAGTTGGGGCGGCTCCGCGTCGAGCACCAAGGACGCTGCGTTCGCCAAGGCTGTCGACGAGGTAGCGCGCGAGTTCCGTCTGTGTGCGGGCTGTGGTTCGTGGACGTGTGCGCGGATCTGCTGGAACGACCATGTCGGACAGTGCACCAACTGCTCGCCGCAGGTGGGGCACCAGATCGCGCAAGCGCAGGCAGCCGCCCGCGGCGCGCAGATCCACCAGGCGGCTCAGCGTCAGGAGTGGGCGGGACAACACGACCTCGGTACTCCCGCGCGCGTCGCCTGCCCCACCTGCGCCGCCACCACCGACGGCGGCCGGTTCTGTCCATCCTGTGGCAGCGCACTCGACATCCGCATCGATTGCCAAGGTTGCGGTTCCCCTGTAGGTCCAGGCGCGCTGTTCTGCTCGAACTGCGGTCGCGCCAGATAGGCGCGGCGATCGGGGGCGCTCACGACATCGGCATGAGCGCCCTCGGTTATCGGAGCGGTGTCGTCATCGCTTCGCTGACCAGTGGTTTACCCTCCGGTCGGTTCTCCTCGCCGAGGCTGCGCACCAGCAGCGTCGCACCCGCGACGGCGCCGGGCATCAGCAGCACGGCCACGAACGGGATCAGGAAGACAAGGGCGAGCGGAACACCGAAGCCCCAGGCGAGCATGCGTCGTCCGCGCAAGACGGACAGTTGTTCGCGCAGTTCGACGCCGCGACGCTGCCATGCCACCGCGGTGAGTTCTTGCGCGAGGAAGAAGGCGGTCACGCCGATCCCGATCACCGGAACGACGGTTTGGCCGAGGACGGGGATGAACCCGAGAACGAACAACAGCACGGCCCAGACCAGCACTCTGATCAGCAGGCGAACACTGTCGCGGGTCGATATCCACAGATCCCGCCCGAACCCGTTGCCCGATTCCGGTGCGGTGCCGTCCGCGGACTCCGACCTGTCGACCTGCTCGGACAGTCGCTCGTAGAACGGCTGCCCGATCACCAAGGTGATCGCGGTGAACGCCACGACCGCGACCAGGGCCCCGAACCCGAACAACACCACGCCCAGCAACCCACGAAACAGCCCGCGCCACGGCGAGTTCCAGTCGTCGGCGAACGGCGACATCCATGCGGTGAAGTCCCCGACACCGAACGCCGCTACGGTGAACACCGCGACGTAGAGGATCAACGTGACCAGGCCGGGCAACAGCCCGAAGCCGAACCAGCGACCGTGGCTCGCGACCCACCGCTGCCCGCTCCACAAGTAACCGAACCCTGTCCCCAGTTCATGCATGGCCGTAGCCTATCCGCGATCGATCGACCCCTCGGCGGTGTTGTGGGCGTTGAGGTTTCACGCCCTGGTACGAAATGATTTCTCGTACAGTGGAACCAAGCATTCCTCGGGGGTGAGAGGCGCAACGGTGTCGACGAGTCTGTCGAAAGGGCAGAACAGCCCGCTGACCGTCCACGATGTCGTGGTCGCGGTGCAGATCGATGCGGCCGCGGACCTGTCGGCGCTACTGGTCACCGACGCGGGCAAGGTTCGCTCGGACGCGGACTTCGTCTTCTACAACCAGCCGACGGGGCCCGGAGTTCGTCTGCAGCCGAGCTCGTCGGGGCGACCGTCAGGGTTGGCGGTTTCGCTGGATCAGGTCCCGGCCGATGTCGCCCAGATCCGGGTGGTGATCACCCTCGACGACGCGCGTGCCACGTTCGGACGGATTGCGGCCCCGTCGGTGTTCGTGGCAGACGCATCCGGCATTCGGTTGTACGAGTACCGGATCGACGGGTTGACGACCGAGTCCATCGTGATCGCGGTCGAGTTCTACCGTCGCCAGGGCAGTTGGAAGGTTCGCGCGGTCGGACAGGGATACGCCGGTGGATTCGCCGCCTTGGTCACCGACCACGGCGTCACGGTCGATGACCCTCCGCCGCCGGTCCACCCCACCACGCCAGTCCCGAGCTATCCGTCGCCGCTTCCAGCGACTGCCGGTCACCCGCCACCGCCGCGCGCGACGCCACCGGTCGCCGCCGGTGAGGTCAGGCTGTCGAAGAATCGACCCGTCAGCCTGGCGAAAGGCCAGCGGGTCACGCTGCGCAAAGACGATGGCGTCGCGTTGACCTTCATTCGGATGGGGTTGGGCTGGGATCCGATCCGGCGCGGCGGGCTGTTCGGGCGCCGCGCGATCGAGATCGACCTCGACGCCTGGGTGGCGATGTTCGCCGACCGAAATCTGGTCGACGTCGCCTATTACGGGCAGCTCGTGTCCAAAGACGGCTCGATCCGGCACCAGGGTGACAACCTCACCGGTGAGGGGGAGGGCGACGACGAGGTGATCCTGGTCGATCTGACCCGCGTCCCGGCTCACGTCACCACGTTGCTGTTCATCGTGACCTCGTACCAGGGACATACTTTCGAGAAGGTCGTCAACGCGTTCTGTCGCTTGGTGGACAACACGACCGACACCGAACTGGCCCGATACTCGCTGACCGGTGGGATGCGGTGCACCGCGATGGCCATGGCGAAGGTCTTTCGCGGCGACGGAGACTGGCAGCTGCAAGCCCTCGGCGAGGGCTTCGATGCCAAGCATCCCGGTGAGGCGGTGCCCCTGCTCGGACGATTCGTCACACGAGGATGACCTAGCTCCTGGGGTCGACAAGGGCCGCGGGAGCCGGTGATCGGCCGGCCGTCACGTGCGGTCGTGGAGAGTGACGTGATAGCCGTCGGGGTCGGCGAAGGTGAAGGTTCGGCCGAAGGGGCCGTCGATCGGTGCGGCGACGATGGTGTGACCGTCGGCGGCGAGAGCATCGTGAACGGCCTGGACATCTGTGGCGTGGAGCCAGATCGCGGCACCGATGCCGGGCTGGGAAACGGAGGCGAGATCGGTGCCGGGAACGATGTCGCGCAGGGCGAACGCGATCGGTTTCGTCTCGAAGACGACGGCGTGCGGAGGACCGTTCGGTGAGCGGACGAGGCCGAGGTACTGCTCGTAGAACGCCTGGGAAGCGTCGAGGTCGCGTGTTTGCAGCGAGAGGAAGTCGGGGCCGGTGGCGGGCATGATGAACTCCTTCTAGTCGTGTCAGTATCCTGACACGAACCAATCTATGTCAGAATACTGACATGAGTCAAGACGGAGTAGATCTGGGGACGTCACTGGGCTACCTGCTGAAAGAGGCGTCGAGCGCGCTCCGCATCGCCATGGAGGAAGTGCTGCGCCCGCTCGGAATGAGCGTGACGCACTACTCCTGCCTCGAGCTGCTGGCTCAGCGACCGGGCTTGTCGAACTCCGAGCTCGCGCGGGGCGCGTTCGTCACCCGGCAGACGATGAACGTGCTGCTCCAGACCCTGGAACGAGACGGCTATGTGACCAGGCCCGCGGCGGCGCCCGTCGGGAAGGTTCTTCCCACGCGGCTCACACCTCGCGGACGACGGAGTCTCGAACAGGCCACCGTGGCCGTCCGGTCCGTCGAGGTCAGAATGCTGGCCGGCATGACCGAGGCCGAGCAGTCGGGCGCGTTCCGGATCCTGCGGAGCATGATCGGTTCTCTGCGCGAGGACAGCGACGGCGCATAGTCCGTTCCCCGGCGCGCTCTATGCTGTCGGCGTGGCACGCACCGAAGGAACCCGAGCTCCCGGCCGCCCGGCCGCGGCGAGCCGTGACGACGTGCTGGATGCTGCCGTGCAGGTCTTCCTGGCGGGTCATCGAGTCGACGCGAATGCCATTGCCGCCCAACTCGGTCTGGGCCGCACCAGTATCTACCGGTGGTTCGGTTCCCGGGACGGGCTGCTCGGGGCCGCTTTGGCGCGCCAGCTCGAGCGCATGGTCGCCTACGCCGAACGGCGCAGCACCGCCACCGGCGGGGAACGGCTCGTGGAGATCCTCGACCGCGCCATTCACTGGCTGGTCGAAGACGGTTCGCTGCGCACCTACTTCGATCAGGAATCCACGTCGGCACTGCGCGTGATCACCCGCAGCGACGGGGTGGTGCACCCGGCGGCGGTCTCGATCGTGGAAGGTCTGCTCGAACGCGCCGAGGAGCAGGGCTATCAGCCGCCGATCGATCGCGCCACCCTCGCGTATGCCTTGGTCCGGCTGTGGGAGGCGTTCCTGTACAACGACGCGGTGGCCGGATTCCAGGGTGACGTGGAGCGGCTGAGTCGCGTCCAGGCTGCCCTGCTTCGGGCTTAGTCGCCACTGTCGCGCAGGCGTGAGCAGTACCACGCGGCAAGGATGTCCAGCGCCGCCTGTCGCGATATCGGTTGCCGCAGGCGGTGCCATTCGTGTGCCGCCGCCAGGGTCGCGCCGATGAGTCCGGCGGCGAGGAGGCGGGTGCGCTGTGACCGATTTACGTACGGGTGCAGGTGAGTGGCCAGCGTGTCGACGAAATCCGCCAGTGCCCTGGCGATTCGGGACTCGACGGTGTGGTCGCCGACGGCCCCTGCACCGAAAACCAGCTCCGATGTGGAATGCGGGCCGGACTCGACGAGATCGAAGAGCACCGTCACGCAGTGCCGCACCTGGTCGACGTCTGAGGTCGCCGCGTCGTGGGCGTTGCGCAGCCTGTCCGCGACGTCGTCCAGATACTCCAGGATCACCGCGAGATAGAGCTCGCTCTTGGTGGAGAAGTGGCGGTAGAGAACGGGTTTGGTCACATCGGCGACGGCGCTCACGGTGTCCATCGTGGTGCCGTGATAGCCGTGCGCGGTGAACGTCGTCCGCGCGGCGGTGATGAGCCGACCGCGCTGCACGCTGCCGGATCGAGACGTTGCGAAGGAAGTGCTCATGTGCCGGGTCCCTACCTCCATTTGATACACGCAGAACTCTATGTAACATACTGGACCATGCAACTGGCCTTCACCGAGGACGAGCTCGCCTTCCGCGACGAGCTGCGAGCCTTCTTCCGCCGTGAGATTCCCGCGGACATCTGCGGGCGGAACCGACACATGCACGAGCTGAGCAAAGACGACTTCGTCACCACTCAGCGCATCCTCAACGCCGCCGGGCTGGCCGTACCCCACTGGCCCGTCGAGTGGGGTGGCCGGGACTGGTCGGCCGTGCAGCACCACATCTGGCATCACGAAATGCAGCTCGCCTCGGTGCCCGAGCCACTCACCTTCAACACGAACATGATCGGCCCGGTACTCGCCGAGTTCGGCTCGCCCGAGCTCAAGGCCCGATTCCTGCCCGCGACGGCGAATCTCGACATCTGGTGGTGCCAGGGCTTTTCCGAGCCCGACGCCGGCTCCGACCTGGCCTCGCTGCGCACCGTCGCGGTGCGCGACGGTGATCACTACGTGGTCAACGGGCAGAAGACCTGGACCACCGCCGCGCAGAGCGCGGACTGGATGTTCTGCCTGGTCCGCACCGATCCCACCGCGCCCAAGAAGCAGGCAGGCATCTCGATGCTGCTGTTTGCCATGGACACCCCCGGAGTGACGGTGCGGCCGATCGAGCTGATCGACGGCGGCTTCGAAGTCAACGAGGTGTTCCTGGAGAACGTGCGCGTCCCGGCCGATCAGCTGGTCGGCCAGGAGAACCACGGCTGGGCCTACGCCAAATTCCTGCTCGGCAACGAACGCACCGGCATTGCCGCGGTCGGGCAGACCGAGGTCCGCCTGGAGCTGGCGAAGGAATACGCCGCCCAGACCAGGCTCGGCACCGGCACGCTCCTCGACGACGCGACCTTCGCCGCCCGGATCGCCGATCTCGACAACGAACTGCTGGCACTCGAGCTGGTGCAGCTGCGGGTCGCGGCGAGTTCGAGTGGCGGCGCTCCCAACCCCGTCTCGTCGATCCTCAAACTGCGCGGTACCGAACTGCAGCAGGCCGTCACCGAACTGCTCGTCGATATCGCGGGCCCCGCTGCCGTCGCCCGGGTGGGGGAGACCGACGACTGGGCGCGTCGCACCATCGCCGGATACCTGAACTACCGCAAGACTTCCATCTACGGAGGATCGAACGAAGTGCAGCGCACCATCATTGCCTCGACGATCCTCGGACTGTGAGTAACCGCCATGGATTTCACCTTCACCCCTGAGCAGACCCTGCTGCGCGACACGGTGCGCAGCGTGCTGACCCGCCACTACACTCCCGGACGCCGCGCGGAGGTGATCGCCGATGTTCCCGGCTGGGATCCGAAGGTGTGGGCGGACTTCGCCGAGGTCGGTCTGCTCGGGCTGACCGTGTCCGTCGAGGACGGCGGCGTCGGCGGCGGCCCGATCGAAACGATGCTCGCGCTGGAGGAAATCGGCCGCACCCTGGCGCCGGAACCGATCTTCGACTGCGCCCTGCTACCCGCCCTCGTGATCGGCCGGGCGGGCACGGCAGACCAGCGTGCGTCCCTGCTGCCCGGAATCGTCGACGGCGAGCAGCTGTTCGCCTTCGCCCACGCCGAGCCCGGCGTCCGCTGGCCGGACACGCGTTCGGAAACCCTGGCCGTCGCCAACGGTGACCGGTGGACGCTGACCGGTCGCAAAAGTCCTGTGCCCTCGGGAGATCGGGCCGACCGGTTGATCGTCTCGGCCGTGGTACCCACCGGCGAGACCGCGTTGTTCCTGGTCGATGCCGAGGAGACGGCGGTCGTGCGCACCGCCTACCGCACCTACGACGGAGGTAGTGGCGCCGAGATCGAATTCCGTGGTGCGCCCGCCGAGTTGCTCGGCGCCGACCTCGACGCCGGTGCGATCATCGACGAAGCCGTGATCACGACGCAGGCCGCACTGGGCGCCGAAGCGGTCGGTGCGATGGCCGAGGCGTTGCGACTCACCACGGAGTATCTGAAGACCCGCAAGCAGTTCGGTGTCGCGCTGCGCACCTTCCAGGCTCTCACCCACCGGGCGGCGGACATGTACGTCGCGCTGGAACTGGCCCGCAGCATGAACCTGTACGCGGCGATGTCCTTGGCAGACGGCGTCATCGATCCGACGGTGGCTTCCCGTGCGAAACGGCGAATCGACCTCTCCGGCAAACACATCGGCCAGGAGGCCATACAGCTGCACGGCGGAATCGGCATGACCGCCGAATACCCGGTCGGGCACTACACCGCCCGGCTCACCACCATCGAACACACCCTGGGCGACACGAACGATCACCTGCGCTACCTGTCCGGTCCGCTGGCCGAGCACCGGAAAGCGAAGATCTGATGCGTATCCGTGGCGCGGTTCTCGACCACCCCGACCGGCCGCGGCCGTTCGCGTCGTCGCGCCCGATCGGGGTCTACGACCTCGAACTCGACGCGCCGGGCCCCACCGAGGTGCTGGTCAGGATCGAAGCGGCCGGTGTGTGCCATTCCGATCTCAGTGTGGTCGACGGCAATCGGGCGCGGCCGCTGCCCATGCTGCTCGGCCACGAGGCGGCGGGCATCGTGGTGGCACTCGGCGACCAGGTCGACGATCTGACAGTGGGTGACCGGGTGGTGATGTCGTTCCTGCCGCGGTGCGAGCGCTGTGCGGCGTGTGCCCGCGGCGGTGAGCTGCCCTGCACCGAAGGGACCCGGTCGAACACGGCAGGCGAGCTCCTGCACCACCCCGGCAGACTGACCAGGGCCGGCAGGCCCGTGCGTCATCACCTCGGCGTCTCCGGGTTCGCCACGCACGCGGTGATCGACCAGGCCTCGGTCGTCGCGGTCGGCCGCGACGTGCCGCCCGAGGTCGCGGCACTGTTGGGGTGCGCCGTCCTGACCGGGGGCGGCGCCGTGCTCAATGTCGCCGACCCGGGACCGGAGGACGACCTGATGGTGGTGGGGCTGGGCGGCGTCGGTATGGCCGCGTTGCTCACCGCCTCCGCGATCGGGGTGCGGCGCATCGTTGCGGTCGACCGTCTGCCCGCCAAGCTCGCGGCCGCCCGCGACCTCGGTGCGACCGAAACCTGCACACCCGAACAGGTTGCGGCACAGGGGATCCGGGCGCGCTACGTGATCGAGTGCGCTGGTCACCCCGCCGCGTTCGAAACCGCCTTTCTGGCCACCGCTCCCGGTGGAACCACCGTCACCGTCGGTCTGCCCGCCCCGTCGGCCACTGTGACACTGTCACCCCTGATGTTCACCGCGGAAGCCCGCACCGTGGTCGGTAGCTACCTCGGCTCCGCGGTACCGGCGCGCGATATCCCGCGCTACGAGCAGATGTGGCGGGCGGGCAGGCTGCCGGTCGAGAAACTGATCTCCGCCCGCATCGGACTCGACGACCTCAACGAGGCGATGGATCAACTCGCCGACGGCGCGGCGGTGCGTCAGGTGATCGTCTTCGAACCCGACATGGAGCCACGATGACATCCACCCTTTCCGACCTCCCGGTCGCCCAGTTCATCGGCGGCGACTGGGTGCACAGCGCGGCGACGATGCCGGTGCGCAACCCCGCCACCGGCGAAGAGGTCGCCACCGTCGCCGATGGTGACGACCGGACTGCCTCGGCCGCCTTGGACGCCGCGGTCGCCGCCCAGGACGACTGGGCGGCCACCGATCCGCGCCACCGCAGCGACATCCTGCTGCGCGCGTTCCACCTGCTGCATGCCGACACCGAGCGCATCGCCCACACGATCAGCCTGGAAATGGGCAAACCGCTCGCCGAGGCACGCGGCGAAGTCGCCTACGGCGCCGAATTCCTGCGCTGGTTCGCCGAGGAAGCCACCCGTGGCAGCGGAGCGTACTTCCGCGCACCGAGTGGTGGCCGCCGCATCGCTGTCCGCACACAGCCGGTGGGCCCGGTTTTCGCGATCACACCGTGGAATTTCCCCCTGGCCATGGTCACCCGCAAGGTGGCCCCGGCCCTCGCCGCGGGCTGCACCGTTGTTCTCAAGCCCGCACCCCAAACCCCGCTCACCGCAGTGGCATTCATGCAGATCCTGGCGAAGGCAGGCGTGCCACCAGGGGTCGTCAACTGTGTCACCACCTCGCGCGCGCCGCTGGTGTCGGCGCGGATTCTCACCGACCGGCGGCTCCGCAAGCTCACCTTCACCGGCTCCACCGCCGTCGGCCGCACCCTGCTGACCCAAGCCGCGCAAGGAGTCCTGCGGGTTTCGATGGAACTCGGCGGCAACGCTGCCTTCGTCGTCCTGGAGTCCGCCGACCTGGACAAGGCCGTCGACGGCGCGGTGCTCGCCAAACTGCGCAATGCGGGCCAGACCTGTGTCGCCGCCGACCGCTTCCTGGTCCACGAATCGCGGGCAGCGGAGTTCACCGACCGGTTCCTCGCCGCCGTTTCCGCGCTGCCGGTGGGCGACGGCCTCGACCGAGCCACCCGCATCGGACCCGTGATCGACGACGCGGCGGTACAGCGGATCACCGCGCTCGTCGACGAAGCGGTCAGCCAGGGCGCACACCTGCACACCGTCGGAACCGACACCGCAGGATCCGGTTACTTTGTGCAACCGGCGGTCCTGACAGACGTCGACACCCGAACCCGGCTCTGGAATTCTGAAGTATTCGGCCCCGTCGCCGCGATCCGCACCTTCACAGACCCGGCCGAGGCCCTGCAACTGGCCAACGACACCGACTCTGGCCTGGCCGGGTACGTCTTCGGCGAAAACCTCAGCGACACCCTCGAATTCGCCGAGAGCCTGCAGACCGGCATGGTCGGTGTGAATACCGGCGCAATCTCCGACCCGGCCGCGCCCTTCGGCGGGATGAAATCGTCCGGACTGGGACGGGAGGGTGGCAGCACCGGGCTGGAGGAGTACCAGGAACTGCAGTACCTGGCCATCGACCGGTGACGTGCCGATCGGTGAGGTTCACCCAATTCGTGTGATGCGATCTCGGCGGTGCCGGACGATCGTCGATCCCGACGATTCCCGGACCCCGACAGGAGCGCTGCATGTGCGAGAAGCCGAAGCCCGCGAGCGCCGCGACAACGGATATCAACCACGCCGCGACGCAGCTCTACGACCTGGAGAACCGGGCCGACTTCGCCGATGCGCAGCGAGGGCTCATCGCTCCACTTCCGGGCACCGTCTACTCCGACGCCGATCCCCACCAGGTGGTCTTCGACCCCGCCGAGTTCGACTACCTCCGTGGTGACCCGCCGGTCCCGGACTCGGTGAACCCCAGCCTGTGGCGGCAATCGCAGCTCATCAGCATGGGCGGGCTGTTCGAGGTGACCAAGGGTGTCTACCAGGTCAGAGACAACGACATCGCGAACCTGACGGTGATCGAGGGCGAGGACGGCATCATCGTCATCGACTGCATGGCCGGTGTCGAATCCGCGCGGCAGGGCATGGACCTCATTCGTGAACATGTCACCGACAAACCCGTCGCGGCGGTGATCTACACCCATACCCATGTCGACCACTACGGCGGCGTGAAGGGGGTGGTCTCGGCAGAGGATGTGGCGTCGGGCAAAGTGCCGATCATCGCCCCGGGTCTGCAGTTCGACAAGTTCGCGATCGGTGAGAACGTCGTCGCCGGTAATGCCATGGCGCGCAGAAGCTTCTACGCTTTCGGCGCGCTGCTGCCGCCCGGTGAACGTGGGTTCGTCACCTGCGGTATCGGTATCGCGTCGACGAACGGGCCGTCGATCTCCTACATCTCACCCACCGACCTCATCACCGAATCCGGGCAACGGCGCGAGATCGCGGGCGTCGAGTTCGAATTCCTCTACACCCCCGACACCGAGGCGCCGGAGGAGATGCACATCTGGATTCCGCAGTTGAAGGCGTTGACCTGCGCCGAGAATGCCAACCATGCCCTGCACAACATCCAGACGCTGCGCGGCGCCCGCACCCGCGACGCCCGCAACTTCGCCCGCTATCTCGACGAGACCTTGGAGCGGTGGGGCGACGACGTCGAGGTCCACTACGGCCCCCACACCTGGCCGGTCTGGGGCAACGAGAACGTCACCACCCTGCTGGAATCTCAGCGCGACACCTACAAGTTCATTCACGACCAGGCCCTGCGGTTGGCCAACAAGGGTTACACCCCGCTCGAGGCCGCCGAGGTGATCGAACTGCCCGACGAGCTGGGCCGGAACTGGGCCAACCGCGGCTACCACGGCACCCTGCACCACGACGTGCGCGCGGTGTACACCAAGGAACTCGGAATGTGGGACGGCGATCCGGTCTCGCTGCACCCCCACACGCCCGTGGACGCGGCAACTCGGTTCGTCGAATTCGCCGGCGCCGACAACATTCTCGCCGAGGGCGAGCGCGCGATCGCGACGGCCGACTACCGCTGGGCGGCCGAGATCCTGCACAAATTGGTGTTCGCCCAGCCCGACAACCAGCGAGCCAAAGACCTGCAAGCCGACGCCTACGAGCAGATGGGCTATCAGGCAGAGGGTCCGCAGTGGCGCGGGATCTTCCTCTCGGCCGCACTCGAACTGCGTGAGGGTACTCAGCCACCGCCGTATGTGGTCGCCAGCCAGGACACCATCTTGGCCATGCCCATCGACATCCTGTTCGACTTCGTCGCGGTGCACATCATCGGCGAACGTGCCGCCGAGGTGGACTTGCGCCTAGATCTGGACTTCACCGATGCCGGTGAGCAATGGACGATGTGGGTTCGCCGCGGCGTGCTCAACGCACGCCGCGGCAAGTCCGACAACCCACAGGTAGCAGTGTCCGGACCGAAGCCGTTCCTGGTCTCGACACTGTTGAAGCCGGAGACTGCGGTCCCCCTCGCCGACAGCGGCAAGATCACGATCACGGGCGATCCGGCGGTCCTCACCACCTTCGGCACGCTCCTCGACGAGTTCGATCCGGCTTTCCCGATCGTCACCCCCTGATCCGCCGTGAGAGGTCCGCGAACTGGTACCGACCCCGAGCGGCTGCCGTCGGTGTCGACGAGTCGGCACAACCGGACCGGGGGCGACGAATTCCCGGACCTCGTTCAGTGACGCCGAGACCTGGATTTCATCCGAGGACGAGGTTGCGGTAGGTATCGAGGATGCCGCGGATCGACGATGTCACCGGCAGCTCACCATCGAGTGGTGCCCAGATGTAGCGGGCGTGCGCGGTGAGGTGGATCGGGTGTGTCGCGGCGACATCGACGGCGAAATGCAGACGGCGAACCGGGTGTGCGTCGGGGGACAGGTAGTCGAAATCCCCGACGTGGTGGCGGATGCCGGTGACCATCAGCCCAGTTTCCTCGAGCACGCCGCGGGCGACCGCCGCTGCGAGGGATTCTCCCGGCATCACCGTCGCACCGGGCAGCTTCAAGGGTGCCTTGATCGGACCGGTGTCGTGGCGCTCGAGAAGTAGTATCTGCCCACCACGATCGATGATCGCGCCGACTCTCGGTGCGGTGCCGTCGATCGCGGCCCGGCGGGACAGATCTTCGAACTCCGACTCAGATACCGTAGGACTCACCGACTCTTCACTCCTACACCCACTCGATACCAACGGCCGGATTCGACGAACACAGCCGACTATTACGGTACTTGCCGGACGCCGCAGATGGAGGCGAACCGGAGGGTAGCTTGAGTTGGCCACTGCTGCAGCGAAACTGGACAATTGACCGCTGATCCGGTCGATGCTGGGAACAGTCGCCGCTGCGCACTTTCTTCGACGCTTGCTTTGGTCGCACCACTGGCGGTGTTGTCGAGGCGATCAACAACGTGGATCAACCCGACGTGGTCGGTCCTCGGTAGATCGCTATACGTGCCGTGACCGCGCCGTGGGCAGCCCACGGCGCGGTCGGTGTCAGCTTTCGATGGCGGCGTGGAAGGCCACGGTGTCGAAGATGTCTTCCATCCGGGTGGCTTTGCCGTGGCGCATGGTCCAGGAATGCAGGAACGGCAGGGTGGTGATCGTCCCGCTGCGGGCGGTGACCCGGCGGGTGCCCATGACGATGACGCGGTCGTTCTGTTCGATGAACTCGACCGGATCGAGCGCCATGCCGCCGAGTACCGACGGAACATGGGCGAGGAACTGCTTGATTCCGTCGTGGCCGATCTTGGTTCCGCCGAGGCCGTACTTGTGCATGCCGTCCGGGTGGACCCATTCCACGTCGTCGTGCATGACGGACAGGATCTTGCCGACATCGCGCGTGGCGAAACCGTCGTAGGACGTGCGGATGGCCTCGATGTTCGGTGTCGTCACCTGTGCGCGGCTCATGACGACGTCACCTGACGCACGTGCGCCGGGTGGTGCGCGGCGAGCGTGCGACGAATACCGTCGCGCCAGTCGACCGTGCACGGGCCGGTGAGGGACCGGCGCAGTTCGGGATCGAACTGGTAGGTCTCACGGGTGACCTCGGCGGGGACGAGTTTCGCCTCGATACCGCTGAGCTCTTCGAGGTATCGCACACAGTCGGTGATACCCACCGATTCGTCACCACCCCAGTTGACGAGCCTGGCCGGCACCGACGCCGCGTTCCACAGCTCGGGAACATGGGCGACGAGGTCGTCGGTGTAGAGCAGCGAACACCAGTTCTGCCCCTCCAGCGGAACCGGAATCGGTTCCCCGGCCAGCATCCGCTGGAAATACAGCATCGGCACACCGCCGTATCCGCCGGGACCGTAGGCGATGTTGAGCCGGGCGATCGTGGTCGGGAGTTCGAGCACGTTGGCCATCGCCCGCACGGTGCCTTCGGCGGCGATCTTGCCGACCGGGTAGGTGGGCAGCCAGTCGGCGACGCCGTCGATCGGGTCGGATTCGCGATAGGCGTGGTCGAGGGTCTGCCGTTTGTAGAGCGCGCCGGTCGAGACGAACAGGAACGACTCGGCGGTGCGGCAATGTGTCATGAGCCGCGCACAGGCGGTGGCGTTGATGCCGAGCGCGTCCTCGAAATCGCTGCCGTCACCGCGATGGACCGCGGAGTGCAGTACGTGGGTGAAATCGGTGGGCAGCTGTTCGTAGCCCGCGGCGGTGGTGTCGTTCATGTCCCACTGACGCGTGATCACACCGACGTCGCGCAGTTCGGCTTCGACACCCGGTGTCCCGAAGCGGCCGAGACACCAGACCTCGTTGTCTGCGGCGAGCGCCTCGGCGACAGGTCTGGCGACCTGCCCGGTCCCGCCGGTGATCAGAATCTTCTTGCCGTGCAACGTGTTTCTCCCTATCGGTCGGCGTCGGCGAGTGCCCGGTCGAGTTCCTTGCGCAGAACGGACTGGAACGCGGTAACGTGCCGTGGCCCCATCAGCGTGTAGTGCTCGCCGGGGACGTCGATGTAGCGGTTGGGTTCAGTGGTGAACTCGTCCCACCGGCTGAGTTCGTTGTCGATCCAGTCTTGTTTGGTGCCGCGCAGGGGAACCGCGCAGAACACGCTCATCGAGCGCACGGCACCACTGGGCGAGTACGTGCGGCCCAGGCCGGTGAGACCGTCGGCGAGCTCGGCCCATGCCGTGAACTTCGTCAGGTCCAGATCGAGTTCGGCGATCCGTTCGGGTGGGGCGAGCTCGATCAGGCGTGCGAGCTGCCGGCTCTTGGGCAGTGCGCGCAGCTCGGCGGGCAATTCGGCGGCCTGCCGCTTGCTGATCAGGTCGAGGAACATCGCCAGATTCGCCGCGGTCTCGGTGAAGTCCAGCTCGTCCATCCGGTACTTGATATGCGGTGGCAGGTTGAAGCTGCCGAGGAAATCGACCCGCTCGCCCTCGGCCTCGAGTCGCTTGGCGATCTCGAAAGCCACCGCGGCACCGAAGGAGTAACCGGCGAGGGCATACGGTCCGTGCGGTTGCCGTCGGCGGATGGCATCGAGATAGACATCGACCATCTCGTCGAAGGTGTGGAACGGCTCCTCACCGCTGTTGAATCCGCGGGCGCGCAGCGCGTAGAACGGCCGATCACCGACGAAGTACTTCGCCAGGTTGACGAAAACCAGGACTTCGCCGACGCCGGGGTGGACACAGAACAGCGGCGTTTTGTCGCCACTGGTCTGCAACGCCACGATCGGATCGTATCGGCGCGGTCCGTCGCCGCCGCCGTCGACGATGGCGGCCAGCTCCCGCACCGACGGGGCGGTCAGGATGGCGATGATCGGCAGGGTCGCCACCTCGAAGCGGCGCGCGATCTGCTGCTGCAATCGAAGGATGTCGAGCGAGGTGCCACCCAGATCGAAAAAGCTTGCCGTGACGCTGATTTCGGTGACCGGAAGATCGAACAGCTCCGCGTAGACACCGGTCAGGATCGACTCGGTGTTGCCCTCCGGTGCCGAATATCCGCCGAGCTGACGGGTTGTGACAGCCGCGGTGTCGGCGATGACCTGGTCGTAGCCACCCGATTCGAGCCGTTGGCGCATGCGTGGCCGCAAGGTCTTACCCAGACTCGTCTTGGGAAAGTCCGCCTTGTCCAGCGGCAGGATGAATCCGGGCCGGAACCCGCACAGCAACACGACCGTGGAACGCACCGCGGTCAGCAGGCGATGCAGACCGGCTTCGTCGGCTCCGGTCTCGGCGTGGATGGCGATCACGAGCTGTTCGGTGTCACTGCCGGGGCGCCGCGTCGGGAACGCGGCGACATAGCCGGGGGAGATGCCGTCGAGTTCCTCGATCGCCGTTTCGATCTCGTGGCTGAAATAGTTGACGCCGTTGACGATGACGCTGTCCTTGCTGCGCCCGACGAGCGTGAGCCTGCCGTCGGCCAGCCGCCCGAGATCGCCCGTGCGGAACCAGCCGTCGGCGGTGAAAGCCTCGCGGGTGGCGTCCGCATTGTTGAAGTAGCCGTGAGTGACCATCGGGCCGAGCAGTTGCACCTCGCCGGTCGCACCGTCGGGTAGTGACAGGTCTTCGTCGTCGGCGACCCGCAGCTGCAATCGGGGCACCGGATGCCCGACAGCGGCGAACTCCTGCCCGGTGTCGGCACTGGGGAAATCGCGATTGTAGATGCTGCCCGCGCAGGTCTCGGTCATCCCGAACGCGGGCCACAACGCGGCGTCGTGCAGGCCGCAGGCGGCGAAGGTCTGCAAGAACGCCTGTCCCGTCGCGACCACATTGGCTTCGCCACCGCTCACGATGTGGCGCAGGCAGGTCAGATCGAGCAGGTCGCTGTCGCTTTCTGGTTCGAACAACGAATTCAACTGGCCCAGTAGGAAATTCGGTGTGAAGGTCATGGTCACCCGGTGGCGGGAGATGATCCGCAGGAACTGCATCGGGTCGTCGGCGACGATCTCGCTCGGAGCATGGATCTGCTGCGCTCCGGAATACAGCGGAAGCAGATGTGTTTCCAGCAGCGCCGCGACATGATCGAACGAGATCCAGTTGAAGGTGGTATCGGCCGGGGTGAGGTGCTGCACCGCCGACTTGCCGGCCATGGAGCTGAGCAGGTTGCCATGGGTGAGTGACACCGCTTTGGCGTTTCCGGTGGATCCGGAGGTGAGGACCAGCAGCGCGAGGTCGTCGCTGCTCGCGTGGTGCACGAACGGTGGGTGTTCGCCCGTCCGCAGGGATTCCACCGTCACCGGCGCCAGTCCTGACACGGCGGGCATGGTGTCGCGCATCGCGAGCGATGTCACCACCAGTGGGCCTTCGAGCAGTTCGCCGACATGGCGCAGTGCGCTCGCCCAGCGCGTCGGGTCGGCGGGCTGGGCGACCATGGGACACGGGACGAACCCGCCGAGGAAACAAGCCCACAGCACGGTGACGAAGTCTTCGTGATCATCGAGCAGGAGAACGACTTTCGACTGTGGTCGCAGCCCCTGGTCGCGCAGCGCGCCGGTCAGCCGCAAGGCGTCGTCGAGCAGTTGTGGATGGGAACGATGGACCCGAACCGCGGGTGCGTCGGCGGTGCGTTGCAAATAGGTCGTGCCGCTGGTCGGATGATGGCGCGCGGCGTGCAGGAGAATTTGTGGTACCGACTCGGCGTCGCGTACCGCATGCGGTACAGGCACCGTCGAAAGAATCGATGTAGCAGTCATTTTCACCTAACCACTGATCAGACGTGCGGCGAACCGCGATGTTCAGGCAGTGCCGAAGACCTCGTCGTACTCCAGCCGGGGAAGGCGGCCCATCCAGGCGTCCGGGCCTGGCTTGCCGATGTTGATGACGCACAGCGGTGCGTGCCTGCCGTCGGGGAAGAACTCCCGGGCGATGGCGTCGGCGTCGAATCCGACCATCGGGCCTGCCGCGAGACCCGCGGCCCGGATTCCGATGATCAGGTACGCCAGCTGCAACGCCGCGTTGAACGTGGCCGACTTCTCGCGCACCGCCGGGTCGGCGAAGACGTTCTGCGGGTTCTCCATGAAGGGAACCAGTTTGGGCAGCTCGTCGTGGAAATCGAGGTCGGCCCCGAGCACGACTGCCAGTGGCGCCTGCGCGGTCTTGTCCTTGTTGCGATCTGTCATGGCCTCGACCAGGCGTGACCTCGCCTGGTAGGAGCGCACGAGGACGCCGCGAAGGGGTTGCTGGTTCATGGAGGTCGGCCCGAATTTCACGAGTTCGTAGATGGCGCGGAACTGTTCGTCGGTCACCGGCTCGTCGGTGAAGGTGTTGGCCGTGCGGGCGGTGCGGAACAACAAGTCCTGCGCTTCCGCGTCCAGTGCCAGCTGCTCGGTCGATACCGTCGCCGCCATGAAACCCTCCAGGGTGAGTTGATTAGACTAGTCGGTCCAGTCCAGTAAATAGTAGATAGACTGACTCGTCCACCCGTACTGTTGGTGACGCGGGTCACTCACCACGAAAGGCGCAGACGGACATGTCGACATCGGCCATACGCTCGAGTGGATCCGGTGGCCGCCCACCCGGCGGCGACCCGGGTAAACGTCGAGCAATCCTCGATGCCGCGATCGATACGTTCCTGCGAGACGGCTACGAGCGGGCGACCCTCGACGTGATCGCCGAACGGGCCGGCGTGGCGAAGCAAACCGCCTACAACCACTTCGGTGACAAACAGACCCTGTTCCTGGCCGCCGTGGACGACGAACGCAGCCGTGTCGCCGCGAACTTCGGCACAGACATCACCGGCGCGGATCAGGCCGACGATCTCGATGCCATCACCGCTCTCGTCGAGATCGGCCACCTCGTCCTGCGCGTCCTGCTCGACGAGCGCGCCTCCGCGCTGCGCCGCTTGGTCATCAGCGAGGTCGCCCGCATCCCGTCGCTGCGCCCTGCCTGCGCGGACGGCGAACCGAAACAGCTCGTCACGCAGATCGCCGACCTGCTGCGTCGCCGCAGTGAACGCGGTGAGCTCGACGTCGACGATTCGTCGACCGCCGCCCGGCAGTTCGTCTCACTGCTCGTCCAACAGGGTCTGCACGCCTCGATGTACGGCACGATCCCACTGCGTGCCGCCGACGCCGCAACGATCTGCACCGAGGCCGCCCACCTCGTCGTCCGCGCCTACCGCCCGGTCGCGGATCCCAACTGATGGACCGTGACTTTTGTCGAGATCGCGGTCCCGGTTGTGCGGAATGCAGGCAAAGGGCTTGTGTCACTTGCCATTGAGGTGCGCAGGGGATTCGATCCCCGGAGCGATCGGGAATGGGCGCGGCATCGCTGTGCGAGAGGCTACAGCGCCTAGGATGGATCCTGCCCCCGCGACGTGGCGGCGGCGCGTGGGTGCACGGGGAAGGCTCGCCTCGACCGGTCAACCGGTCGAGGCGAGCCGCACCGCCTTGCGAACGCCGAGGGCGTCAGTGATTACTGCGCGATCGCTGATCATGGGGAGGTCGGAGGGAATCCATCCGATCAGAGAGACAGCATGACAGCGACCATCGCCGTTTGCCCGAGCAGCTGAGCTATCGGATCGTCGATTGTTGTGCCCATTTTCCCATGGGACTCCGGTCCACCGACACGTTCTGATCTGACACTGGACAAGAATCCCATCGTCGTGGCACTTCGCGCCGACCGGAGGTGTTGAGGGCGGTCGTGGACATGCCTTCGGCGGCTTCTTCCAGCCCGGCGCGCTGCGTATTCTGGTCGGATGATCTCCGCAGGTATCGCGGCGATCGAATTCCTTGTGAGCGGAGGGTAATTCGTGAGCAGCGCGCAGGTCGGGTCGTCGCGAGGGGTGGGCGAACAGGAGATCCTGGATCGGGTGGCCGAACTGGCGGTGGGGTTTGCCGCCGACGCGGCCGGCTATGACGAGCGGGCCGAGATTCCGGTCGCCGAGCTGACCGCACTGCACGATGCCGGGGTTGATCGGGCGGTGCTGCCTCGGCGGCTGGGTGGGCTCGGATCGAGCTATCAGTCGTTCGGGGCAGTGGTCCGGATTCTGGCGAAGGCCGATCCGTCCATCGCGACGATCTGGGTGATGCACGCTGGTGCGGGCGTCGCACTGGCCGAGTTGACCGGGGATTCGGCGGGGTCGTTCTTCGCCGAGGAGTTCCTCGCGGGTAAACGGTTCGCCAACGCGTTGTCCGAGCCGGGCAGCGGGAACCGGTTTCTGCAACCACAGCAGGTGGCCGAACCCGTGGTGGGCGGCTGGTCGCTCACCGGCGCGAAACGGTTCGTCTCCGGTAGCGAGATCGCGGACTACCTGTTGGTGAACGCGCTGGTTTCGGGGGCACCGACGTTCTTCGGGGTGATACCGGACGAGTCCGTATCGATCATTCCGATCTGGGACACCCTCGGTTTGCGCGCGACCCGCAGTCAACTGCTGGCCTTCGACAACACCGTGTTGCGCGCCGAATACCGTGGTCGTGCACCGGGACCGGGTGATTTCGCGGTGATCCCGGCCGGGTTGCCCGCTATCTCCCTCGGCATCGCCGACGCGGCGCTCGCCGCGTTGGTCGCGCACGCCCGGTCGCGGATGATCCTGGGCAATCCGCTGGCCGAGCAACAGTGGGTGCAGCACGAGGTCGCCGACGTACAGGTACGCCTCGCCGCCGCCCACGCCCTCTACGACCAGGGTCTGCGCGAGGCCGACGGCGCGAGCCCCGCCTTCTTCTCCACCCTGTCGCGGGCGAAGTATCTCGCGAACAAGGTGGCAGTGGACGTCGCCCAGTTGGGTGTGCGCGTGGGTGGAGCATCGGGGTATCTGCGTCAGTCGCCGATTCAGCGGCACCTGCGCGACGCCGAGGCGGGGCAGCTCATGGCGTACTCGACCGAGGTGCTGGCCGGTGAGATCGGCCGGGAGGTGCTCGGCGCCGATGTGCCGCCGCCGAGCTCTTGATCACCTCGGTCGAGATCGGTTGTCTTCCAATACTTCAGGTGCCACAGCCGTCGTCGGACGTGGAGCTACCGGAGTCACTATCCGGCCATGGCGTCCTTGCGCCGCGCGGCGCGGTAGGCGGCCGGGGTGACCCCGTACTTGGCGCGGAATGCTCGGGAGAGTTGATCGACCGTGCGGAAACCGCAGCTGTCGGCAATGTCGCGCAGGCCACGGGTGTCATCGCTGAGCGCGCTCGCCGCGGCAGCCAGCCTGCGGGTGCGGATGAGCCGCCCCACGGACAGGCCCTGGAGTTCGAACGCCCGGAACAGGGTCCGCCTGCTCACGTGCAGCCGGACCGCGACCGCATCGGGATTCACCGCCGGGTCCGCGAAATTCCGGTCGATGAAGTCGGCCGCGCGGCGACGCAGCACATCCTCGGTTGTCAGCTCCCTCGTCGCATCCGTGAGATCGCGTTCGAGCAGCGCGACTATCGCCGCCCGGAACAAGATCTCGTCGATGCGAGCCACAATTCGCAGATGGTCGGGACTTGTTGCACCACAGGCGATATCACGGCCGAACATCAAGGCAGACACCGCCGCGCGCGACAGCGGCCAGGACCAGCCGCCTGCCGCGGCCGCGTCCAGTCCCCACGCGGTCAGCGAATCGACCGGTAGGTAGAGGTACAGCACATCGGTGGCCGGAGCCTCGCAGCGCGCGAGGGTCGACCGGAACGGGCTGTCGAGGCACACCGCGAAAGCCTCACCGGCCACCGCGGTCGATCGGTGGCCCCGTTGCTCGAGCGTGGCCCGCCCGGCCAGCACCAAACCCAGTTGCAGGTATTGGCTGTAGTGGTCGTCGCCGACGCCGGCGCCGCGCTCGGCGGTGATGTCCGAGGATCGCAGCCGGGCGACCAGCACCGACCCGGTGCTCGAGGTCCACAGCGTGGCAGCGAAATCCTCCCGGGCGCGCAGGCGGCAGCCGAACGCCACCCGCTGCAAATCGGGCGTCCCGCGGAGGGCCACACCCTGGTCGGCGGCGGGGCCCGGTCGCTCCAAGGGACACACAGTTGCCGGTCGAATCAATTCGCTCGCCGATTGCCCCAATTCGAACAAAACGGACTTCTCTGGCGCTGGGACCCTCGGAAAGGCCTCCGTTCGGTCGGAGTGCTGCTCGCCGCGCTCGGTTCGCCCTCCGGTCTCGATCCTGTGCGCGTCCGCCTCGCTGTGCATATTCCACCTCCGCGCTGGGGGTGCGCGGTCGCCGGAAACGGGTAGGACGCGGATCCGTCACCGGTTGCCTGCACCTGTCGACAATGGGAGTTGCTCTCGAAAAACCAAGGATAACAGCGCAATTCGATGACATAGTACGGTCTATCGGATCTGGGTGTCACCTCGTGGACGACACTCGCATTCCGTGCCAGGTTCGCCGGGATGTCGTGCCAGGACGGTTTGCGCGGGCCGTGCTCTCGACTGCCTCGAAGGCGGTTCCCGCCTGCCGATTTCGGTCATCCGGTAGCCATCGGGGGCGCTCGTCGATGGTTTGCCTGGTTATTGCGGCACTCCTGCCTGCGGCCTAACCTCGACACCGTTGGCTCCCTTGCTATTCCGCGTTCAACGGTCGCAGGATTCCTCATCGTGTCCTCCCTGCTCGCGCGCATTCCTCGCCCACCTCGACGACAAAGGACTACTGAGACATGCTGTGGGAAGCACTGCTGTGGGTGATCGTCGCCGCAGGACTGGCCGGAACCGCCGCCTACCTGCTGCGCAGGCGCGGCAAGGGGCGCGACGGAGAGGCCACCAACGAGTCGGTGGGGCAGGTGTTCACGCTCGTCGGCGGACTGCAGGTGGTGCTCGCGTCGTTCCTGCTCATCGGCGTGCTCGACACCAACGCCGGTGCGGCGAAGGCGGCATCGGACGAGGCAGACCGGCTGCTCGCCTTGCAGTGGGCGGGCGACGCGTTGTCCGAGCCGGCCCGCAGCACCGTCACCAGGGCTGTTCACTCCTATACCGGCCAGGTGATCGAGGTCGAATGGCCAGCCATGAGCTCCGGTGGGAGTGTCGATGACAGGGCGTGGAACCAGTTGTCGGCGGTGCGCACCAGCATTGCGGCCAGTCCTGCCGCCGACGAATGGCAACGTTCGCGTCAGATCGCGGCAGCCGATCGGCTGTGGGAGGTCTACGAGGCAAGGCAAGCCAGGATCGAGGCCGCGGGCAGCGCGCTGTCGCCGATGATGTGGCTGGCGCTGGCACTCGGCGCGATTCTGTCGGTGGGTTTGTCACTGCTGTTCTCGGGCACCAGCGCGCGCATTCACATCGTGGTGGTGGCCAGCTTCGCGGCGGTGGTGACGTTCATGATCTTCACCATCTTCGAGCTACAGAACCCCTATGGCAGGGCGGCGGCTGTCGCGCCGACGGCCTTCGATGCCGTGCTGGTGCAACTGAGGTGAAAAAGACTGTGCGGAGAGGGATCTGGGCTGCCGCACTGGCGGGGGTGGGCCTGTTCGCGCCCGTATCGGTCGGTGCGGTTCCAGGTCCGGTATCACCGTCGATCGAGCCACCGAGCGTCGTCGTACCGCGAAACACGCCGCGAATCGGGACGTTGACCACCGCCCCACCGGAACCCGCGGAGACGCTACGCGTACCGCCGCCTCTCGCGACGACCGGCCAGCTTCCTCGGTCGGTGCCGCGGTACGAGGAACCGGAGGTCACCCGGCGGCCGTTCGTGGAACCCAGGCTCCCCGGTCAGGGCGACCGGCCCGATCTACCGGAGACCACCACGCCGAGAAGGCCGTTCGAGAAGCCGGCCGTTCCTTCGTTCGAGCGGCCGACTGTTCAGGTGCCGGTACCGCCTCGCGGTGGTCTGGAATTGCCCGCTCCGGCCCGCCCGTTCGATGGACGGGAAGCACCGGTTCCGCATGCCCCGCGTCCGCTCCCGTTGCCTGCTCCGGCACCTCCGCCGTTCCCGTTACCTGCTCCCGCGCCGCCGAAGCCGCTGCCTGTACCACCGCCACCTCCCTCGGTCCCGGCCCCGCAGCCGACTGTGCCGCCTGTCCCTGAACCGTCACCTCCACCGGAACCTCCTCCGCCACCGCCTAGCGTGTCGGTCAGCCCCGCACCGGCCCCGATTCCGTCACCCGTGGAACCGCCGCCGAGTCCACCCGTCCCGGTCCCCACGCCGGTGAGGTTTGTCTCGCCGCCCGAGAAGGAGCCGGAGGCGGTGGTTGCCCAGCCGGTGGCGGTCGAACAGCGACGCTGGGCGCTCACCGCCCTGCTGCTGGTCATCGGAAGCGCGGGTGCGGGGAGGGCGGCGATGAGGCGCTCATGAGTCACTGAAGTAGACATGCAGCGTCCTCGTGGCAATGCCACGAGGGCCGATCGAACCTGGCTACGGGCCCGCGCGAGAATCGTGAAGGAGCTATGAATTCACTTCGCGCACAACGGATTTCGAGTCATTTTGCTCCGTAGATCGCGCACGATCCGCTACAGTCGCTTCTGCCACAATCGATAGCCGGTGGATAACTGATTCGTTCACTCCCCGTGGTGTGTCATCTCGTTTCTCCCATGTCTCTCGAAGCAGGAAGAACTCATGACTGAACTGGCTGAACCATTCTCTGGAACCATCGCCGCCGCCCAGCTGAGCCTCAGCACCGTCGCCGCGCGCAACCTCGCAACCACCACCAAATCCGTGCCGCAGATGCAAGGCATCACCTCGCGGTGGCTGCTGAAACTGCTGCCCTGGGTGCAGGCCGACGGTGGTGTGTACCGGGTCAACCGCCGCCTCACCTACACCGTCGGCGACGGTCTGATCACCTGCTACGACACCGCGGGCCAGGCGCGGGTCCTCGCACCCGACCTGCGTGAACTGCGCTATCTGCGTGACTACACCGACGATGCCGCCCTGCAGATGGTGGCGGACTCCTTCGTCGAACGCCAGTACGCGCCCGGCGACATCATCGCCGAAGCGGGCCGACCGGCCGAAGAGCTGGTGGTCCTCGCCCACGGCAAGGCCGACAAGCTCGGCACTGGCGCCTACGGGGAGTCGACCGTCCTCGAGATCATGACCGACGGCCGGTTCATCGGTGAACGAATCCTCGGCGCCGACGCGCAGCCATGGGACTTCACCGTCAAAGCGGTGACCGCGTGTACCTGCCTGGTCCTCACCGACCGTGCGCTGGCCGAGGTCAGCGCACGGATCGAAGGATTGCGCGAACACGTGCGGGCGGCCCAGCTCGACGGCGCCGTCACCGACGAGCGGGCCAACCCCTACGGCGAGAGTTCGATCGAGCTCGCCTCCGGTCACGAGGGCGAACCGCAGTTGCAGGGCACCTTCGTCGACTACGACCTGTCCCCGCGTGAATACGAGTTGAGCATCGCCCAGACCGTGCTGCGGGTCCACAGCCGCGTCGCCGACCTCTACAACAAGCCGATGGACCAGATCGAACAGCAGCTGCGGCTGACCATCGAAGCCCTGCGCGAGCGGCAGGAAGACGAGATGGTCAACAACCGAGACTTCGGACTGCTGCACAATGCCGCACCGCAGCAGCGGATCAGTACTCGCACCGGAGCTCCGACACCGGACGACATGGACGAATTGCTCGCCCTGGTCTGGAAGGAGCCCGCGTTCTTCCTGGCCAATCCGAAGGCCATCGCCGCCTTCGGCGCCGAATGCAGCCGCCGCGGTATCTATCCGACGAGCACCGAGCTGAACGGTCATCGGGTGCCCTCGTGGCGCGGGGTACCGATCCTGCCGTGCAACAAGATCGGCACCTCGGCCGGCCGTACCACCTCGATCATGCTGATGCGCACCGGTGAATCGTCACAGGGCGTGATCGGCTTGCGCCAGACCGGAATTCCCGACGAGTACGAGCCCGGACTGAACGTGCGCTTCATGGGCATCGACGACAAAGCGATCATCTCCTACCTGGTCAGCACCTACTACTCGGGTGCGGTGCTGGTGCCCGATGCCCTCGCGATCCTCGAGAACGTGCAGCTCGGCGCCGAGGGCTGACATCGTGCAGCCCTTCGAGCTGCCCGAGTTCTACGTCGCTCATCCCGCGCGGCTGAACGCGCACGTGGAACAAGCACGGGCACATACCAAACAGTGGGCCTACGAGATGGGAATGCTCGGCGACACCGTCGGTGGCGATGTGGTGTGGGACGAGCCGAGTTTCGACGGCATGGACTACGCCGGTCTGTGCGCCTACACGCATCCAGAAGCCGGCGCACCGGTGCTCGACACCGTCACCGACTGGTACACCTGGGTCTTCTATTTCGACGACCACTTCCTCGACGCGTTCAAACGCACCGGTGACATGGACGGTGCACGGCGGTATCTCGACCGTCTGGCCACGTTCATGCCGCCCGACGGTGCCGCGATGCCCGAGCCGACCAACCCCGACGAACGCGGTCTCGCCGACCTCTGGACCCGGACGGTGTCGTCGATGTCGGAATGCTGGCGCGAACGGTTCCGCGAAAGCACCCGGAACCTGCTGCTGGACTGTGTCTGGGAGATCGGCAATATCAATACCGCCCGGATTCCCAATCCCATCGACTACATCGAGATGCGTCGCAGGGTCGGCGGCGCACCGTGGTCGGCCGATCTGGTGGAGTACGCCCGCGGCGTCGAAATTCCCGAAGCCATCGTCGGCACCCGGCCGATGCGCGTGCTCAAGGACACGTTCTCCGACGCGGTGCACTTACGCAACGACATCTTCTCGTATCAGCGCGAGACCGAGGAAGAAGGCGAGGTGAACAACGGAGTCCTGGTGGTAGAGCGGTTCTTCGACTGTTCGCCACAGCAGGCCGCCGACATCGTCAACGACCAGCTCACCTCGCGGATCCACCAGTTCGAGAACACCGTGCTCACCGAGCTGCCGCTGCTGTTCGACGAGCACGGGCTGGACGCGGTGCAGTGCGCGGCGGCGCTGTCGTACGCGCACGGTCTGCAGGACTGGCAGTCCGGTGGCCACGAATGGCACCTGCGGTCCAATCGGTACATGAACGGCTCCGCGGCGACGGGACCGATGTCGTTCGGTCCCGCGGGAATCGGCACCGAACTGGCCAGACCCGGGTTCTGGAAAGGTCTCGCCGGGCCGGGCGGCGCGCGCAGCCACACCCGGACTCCGTTGCGCCGCACCGGGCAATTGCCGCTGCCGGACTTCGACGTGCCGTTCGAGTTGAGTCTGTCACCGCACCTGCCCGTGGCACGCGCGGCCAGTATCGACTGGGCGCAACAGGTCGGATTCCACGATCCGCTGCCCGAGCTCGGTGGGCGGCAGCTGTGGACTCGCGAGGATACGGCCGGATTCGATTTCGCGCTGTGCTCAGCCGGTTTGGACCCTGACGCCGATGTCGACGTGCTCACGCTGTCGGCCGAATGGCTCACCTGGGGGACCTGGGGCGACGACTATTTTCCTACTGTCTTCCCACCCACCCAGGGCGCCGCCGCGATGGCCGGCGCGAAAGCCTGCAACGCCAGACTGTCGACGTTCATGCCGCTGGACCTGAAACCTGTTGACACACCGGTCAATCCGCTGGAACGGTCGTTGGTGGACCTGTGGTCGCGCACGGCGGGGCCGATGTCGCCGACGGCTCGGCGCACCTTCCGGCAAGCGGTGGAATCCATGACCGAAAGCTGGTTGTGGGAGCTGGCCAACCACATCCAGCATCGCGTCCCCGATCCCGTCGACTACCTGGAGATGCGCCGCCGCACCTTCGGCTCGGATCTGACGATCGCCCTGTCGAAGATCGCCCGCGGCGGCCTGATCCCCGATGCGGTGTTCGAATCCACCACCATGCGCGGCATCGAACACGCCGCACAGGATTACGGCTGTTTGATCAACGACTTCTACTCCTACCAAAAGGAAATCGAATACGAATCCGAGCTGCACAACGCGATCCTGGTGGTCGAGTCGTTCTTCGATTGCGACCGCGACGTCGCCGCCACCGTCGTCGATGACCTGATGCGGGCCAGAATGCGGCAGTTCCAGCGACTCGTCGACGACGAATTGCCCGTCCTGTTCGAACACCACCGGCTCGACGACACCGCTCGCGCGGCGCTGACCAGCTACATCGACGAACTGCGTGATTGGATCGCGGGCATCCTGCACTGGCATCGCGGCACCAGCCGCTACCGCCCCGAGAACTTGCGCCGCCCGGTCGGCCAGCAACCGCGAACCGCCGCCCGCCCGGTCCACACGTGGGGACCCTCGGGCATCGGCACCGCCGCCGCCCGGGTTCGACCCCGAGTCGGATCCGTCGCCACCCATGCCACCTCGCCGGGAAGGACCTCCTTGTGACCAGCACCGCCCAGAACCCACCGACAGCGCTCGGTGTCGCCGCCGCCCGCACACTGTCGACCACCACCAAATCTGTTCCGCAGATGCAGGGGATCACGCCCCGCTGGCTGCTGCGCATGCTGCCCTGGGTCGAGGTCGACGGCGGAACCTACCGGGTCAACCGGCGCCTGACCTACACCGTCGGGGACGGCTACGTCACCTGCACGCTGGCCAACGGCCGGTACCAGGTGGTCCCCGCCGAACTGCGCGAATTGCGAGCGCTGCGCGATTTCGACGACGACGACACATTGCGCGAGATCGCCCACCTGTTCACCCAGCAGGAGTTCGCGGCGGGGGAGACGATCTGCGAGTTCGGCAACGAAATCGACGCGGCCTATGTGCTCGCCCACGGCCGGGTCGTGCTCTCCGGCCCCGGCGACTACGGTCAGCAGGTACAGCTGGACGTGCTCGACGACGGCAGCCACCTCGGTGCCTCCACACTCCTTGGCGGGCAGGCTATTTGGGAGCACACGGCGACCGCGAACACCGCCTGCACGGTTCTGGCGTTGCCGCGCGCCGTGTTCGACGCCCTGTGCGCCCGTGAACCGCGCCTCGCCGCCCATGTCGCCGGCCTCGGCGCCGCGGTCGCCGCCGAACGAAGCGGTGCCGACAAATACGGTCAGGCGGCGATCGGACTGCTGTCGGGCCAGCAGGGTGAGCCGACGCTGCCCGGGACCTACGTCGACTACGACCAGCAACCACGCGAACTCGAGCTCAGCATCGCGCAACTGCTGCTGCGCGTGCACACCCGGGTCACCGACCTCTACAACAAGCCGATGAACCAGCTCGACCAGCAGCTGCGCCTGTCGATCGCGGCGTTGCGGGAACGCCAGGAACGCGACCTGCTGACCCACCACGACTACGGTCTGCTGCACAACGTCGACCCGAGTCAGCGGTTGTGTTCGGCCACCGGCCGCCCGACACCCGAGGACCTCGATCGCTTGCTGGCCCGCCGTCGCAAGACCGCGTTCTTCCTCGCCCACCCCCGCGTCATCGCCCAGTTCGGCCACGAATGCACAGCCCAGGGCGTCTATCCCGATCACACCGAAATCGAGGGAAGACGGGTGCACGCGTGGCGCAATGTGCCGCTGCTGCCCTCGGACAAGATCCCGATCTCACCGAGCGGAACCAGCACGATCTTGGCGATGCGGATCGGTGAATCGGATGACGGGGTGATCGGCCTGCGCCAGACCGGTCTGCCCGACGAAGTCGAGCCGGGCGTCAACGTCCGCTTCACCGGCATCGACGACCGCGCCATCGCCTCCTACCTCATCAGCGCCAATCATGCTGCGGCAGTGCTCGTTCCGGACGCGCTCGGCGCGCTGACCGAAGTGCAGGTGAATCGATGAGCACCCCGGATGTCGCGACCACGCCGATCCCGGTGCCCACACCCGCTGTTGCGCACAGCTCGCGCACGGCCGCCGACGTCCTCGATCAATGTCGGGAGACCTGCGCGGCCACCCTGCATGCCACCGTGCAGATGATGCCTGCCACGGTCCGCACGATCGTGGGCTACCACTTCGGCTGGTGGGACAAGACCGGGCGACCGGAACGTCACGACGGCGGCAAGGCCATTCGCCCCGCCCTGGTTCTCTCGGCCGCGCGGTTGACCGGCGGCGACGTGGGAGATGCCGTGCGCGCTGCCGTCGCGGTCGAACTGGTGCACAACTTCTCGTTGCTGCACGACGACGTGATGGACCGAGACACCACCCGACGGCACCGGCCGACGGCGTGGACCGCGTTCGGGATCGGGCCTGCCATCCTCGCCGGCGACGCGCTGGTGGCCCAGGCGTATTCCCTGCTCGCCGCGGAGCCGGACACACCGATCGTCGAAGCGACGAATCTGATGAGCCGCTCGGTGCTGCACCTCGTCGAGGGGCAGTGCGCGGACCTGGGATTCGAGCGGCGCACCGATGTCGAGCTCGAGGAGTGCTTCACCATGGTCGACCAGAAGACCGGGGCGCTGTTCGGGTGTTCGGCCGCACTCGGGGGCCTGTTCGGAAACGCGGACTCCGGTGAGCTGTTGCGGCTGCAAGACTTCGGCAGGCGCTTGGGCCGTGCCTTCCAGCACACCGACGACCTGCTCGGCATCTGGGGCGACCCCAGCGTCACCGGCAAATCGGTGTTCTCCGACCTGCGCAGCCGCAAGAAGTCGTTGCCGGTGGTGTTCGCACTGCGCTCGAACACCCCGGAAGCGGGCGCCCTCGCCGACCTCTATCTCCGTGAGAAGCCGCTCGACGACGCCGAATTGGTCCGTGCCGCCGAGCTGGTCGAAGCCGCAGGCGGGCGGGAATGGAGTCGGCTGCAGGCCAGGCAACTGTACGAGGAAGCCATGTCGACGATCAGCGAGGTCGGGGCGAACGCCGAAGCCCTGGCCGACCTGGACTTGCTCGCGGCGCTGGCCGCGAACCGAGACTGCTGAAGCCGAGCGCTTCGCATGCCACCGCCCGATCGCGGCCACGGTTCCGATCGGGCCGTGGCCGGTCGGGCGGCGGCTGGTTCGGCATTCCACGGCGGAGTAGCCGCGCCCTCCGGATCATGTCGGGTAGATTTTCAGGCTTCACCGTAGAGCTGACGGAAGTCGTCGAGGGTGCCTGTGTAGTACTCGTAGTCGTCGACGAGCTGTGCCCGGGTGATCCCGTCGGGCTGCTCGCGCGCGAACTGTGCGCCGAGCTCGGACCAGAATGCTTTCTCCGGCAGTCTGTCCGCGTTCTCGGGCAAGAATTTCATCGCTTCACCGACCGCCTCGGCCGCGAACTGCCAATTCAGCTCAACAGACGCGCGGTCCTGACCGGGCCGGGCGGAGTAGGCCATGTCCGCCTCGAGTGCGCGGCGCGCAAAAGTTTGGGAAATCATGATCCACTGGCCGGCGTCGATGAGCTGAGAAACGCCGAGGCCGTACACGACCCCCAGTCTGCGGCTGACGTCCTCGGACTGGTAGCGCACGGCAACATCACCGAGCTGCGAGTGGACCGTCCACGCTTCCGTTCCTTCGGTCAGCGAAGTTTCGGGTGGGCTGTGCCGGGCCGCATCGGATGCGGCGACAAGGCTCAGGTAGGTGGTCGCCTCGGCCAGCGTCCTCGCTGTCAGCATCACGCCGCTCCCGTACCCGGCAGCCGTCACTCCGCTGGACGGCCAAGTCTTTCACCCCTCGGCCATCCCAGTCATCGGTAGCACCTGCCATTCGAAGGTGTTGGTACACGACTATTTTGGCACCAAGTCCGCCAGACCCGGGGCGGATTGCACGACTGACGCCCGCTTCTTGCCGAGGCTGAGGTCTTCCGCGAGATCTTCTTCGTCGACGGGTCGAGTCAGCAGCTAGTCGGTGAAGGTCCCTGTGGCGGGGCTGAATTCGCGTTCAACGTTCCAGCCACACGAATTCCGCACATTCTCACCGCGGAACCGCCACGCGGGCGCGATACCTTGTCGTCGTGCTCCTGGCGAAGTCCCCTCCTGCGGTTGCGCCCACATGCGCCGCATTCCTGATGTTGACGGCGATCATGGTCAGCTTGCATCGGGGTTGGGTGATGACGGAATTGTGGCTGCTGGCGCTACCCGTGCTCGGGATGGCGTGGTTGACGGTGATCGCGCTGTTCGCGGTCGCGATGGCCCGTGCCCGCGAGCTGACACAGCGATGGCCGCTGGCGATCACCGCCGCGATGGCCGTGGTGGGCATCGGAGCGCCAGTTCTTTTCGTCGCCTGTCCTGAGGTCGGGGCGCGGACCCGATTCTGGCTCGAGCGACCGGCGTTCACAGCGGTGGCAGCATTGGAGACTCCGGACGATGACGGCTACTACGGCAGTCCCTTGCCGGGGCACCTGTGCTTTGTGTCGGCGAATTGCAAAGTGGCGACTGTCAATACCCTCGGGGGACCTCCGGTGCGGTTCGTGCCCGATTACCTGGGAAGCCCCGACGGCGCCGTCGGTTACGCGCACTTCACCGAATCGCCTGGTCCTGAACCGTATGACGGTTTCGGCGATCCGATCTGTCCGACAATGGAACTGGGCGGTGGATGGTGGTGGCTCGGCGGCTGTCGGTAGATCGACGGCCTCGTCCTCGGTCGGCCGATCAGGCCGCCACGACGTCGGCGGCGCCGTTGAGCCGGGCGTAGCGTCCGCCGTCGTCGACGAGGGTCCGGTGGTCGCCGAGTTCGGCGACCCGGCCATGGTGCAGGACAGCGATCTGGTCGGCATCGCGGATGGTGCTCAGCCGGTGCGCGATCGTGATGACCGTGCGGCCCTGGGCGACCACGTCGATGGCGGCCTGCACCGCACGCTCGGTCTCGTTGTCGAGGGCGCTCGTCGCCTCGTCGAGTACCAGCACACGCGGGTCGCGCAACAGGGTGCGCGCCAGCGCGATCCGCTGCTTCTCACCGCCGGAGAACCGATGACCGCGCGACCCGACCACAGTGTCGTAGCCCTGGGGCAGTGAGGCGATCAGCTCGTGGATCTGGGCGGCACGGGCCGCGCGCTCGATCTCCGCATCGGTCGCACCGGGCTTGGCATAGCGAAGGTTCTCACGAATGGTCGTATGCAGCAGGTACGACTCCTGCGACACCACGCCGACGATGCGAGCGAGGGTGCCGAGCTCCAGATCACGAACGTCGACGCCGTCGATGGTCACCCGGCCACCGGTCGCGTCGTGCAGTCGCGCGACGAGCGAAGCGAGGGTGGTCTTGCCGGAACCGGTCTCGCCGACCAGGGCGAGCGTCGACCCGGGAGGTACGACGAGCGAGACGCCATCGAGGACATCGGGGCCCGCGGCGTCGTAGCGGAAGCTGACATCGTCGAACCGGACTTCGCCCACGACATCGCGTGGGTCGAGGTCGACCGGCTGGGTGGGTTCATCGATCTCGACCGGAAGGTCGAGGTAGCCGAAGATCCGGCTGAACAACGCCATCGAGCTGGTGACTTCGACACCCACATTGAGCAGAGCCATCAGCGGCCTGAACAACCCTGCCTGCAACGTGGTGAAGGCGACCAGGGTGCCGATCGTCATGCCGCTGCTGGTCGCCGGAAGACCGGCGGCGAGGTAGAGCAGCGCCGGGATGGCCGCGAAGAGGATGCTCATAGTGGCCATCCGCCAGCGGCCCGCGAGCTGTGAGCGCACTTCGAGGCCGACCAGGTCATGCGAGGTCTGCTCGAACTGCGCGGACGCGAGAGGACCGGTGCCGAGGGTCTTGCCCAGCTGGACGCCGCTCACCGAGAGTCCTTCCTCGACCTGGCCGTGTAGATCGGCGAGGTGACGTTGGCGCTGGGCGGTGATGTCGCGACGCAGCAGCGCTACGCGCCGGGTCAGCCAGATCGCCGGTGGCAGCACCACCAGCGAAAGCAGCGACAACCGCCACGACAGCACGGCCATTGCGACGGCGGTGCCGACCACGGTGGTGACGTTGCTCGCGATGGCGGTCGCGGTGCTGGTGACCACGGACTGCATGCCGCCGACATCGTTGATCAGGCGCGACTGGACCTCACCACTACGGGTGCGGGTGAAGAATGCCAGCGACTGCCGCTGTAGGTGGCGGAACACGTCGGCACGCAGGACATGCATCACCTGCTGCCCGACCGTGGTGGAGATGAGTGTCTGGCCTACGCCGAGCACGGCGGTGAGCACGGTGACGGCGAGCATGCCGCCCACGGCCCAGAGCAGGAGTGGGACGTTCTGCTGGGGGAGCGCGTCATCGATCACCAGCCGCAGCAGGAACGGCGAGGCGAGGCCGATCGTCGAACCCGCCACGATCAGGACGGTCAGCAGGGTGAGCTGAAGCCGGTACGGCGCGAAGAGCGCGGCGATCCGGCGCAGGGACACGGGGGACTCGCGCAGTTGTGCGCGATCGGCCGGGTCGGGTCGGCGGGCGCGGCCGCCGCCGGCGGAGACTTTCACTTCCATCTGCAACCCCCTTGGGTTGTGTTTATGCTGAGGTTACCTCACTATCTGGTAAGGAAAACAAAGCGAGAGGCGGGTTTATGCCCGACAACGAGAGCGACCTCCTGATGCAGGTCGCCAGGACGCTCCGTCGGCGCTGGTCGGCGGCGTACGCGCCGATGGGTCTGACGCCACACCAGGCCCGCGCGCTCCGCGTGGCCGGCGAGCACGACGGTCTCCGGCTGTCGGCCATCGCGGACGCGTTGCGGATCAGCGCCCGGTCGGCCACGGAAGTGGTGGACGCGCTCGAGGAAGCTGATCTGGTCACGCGACGGCCCGACCCGACCGACCGCCGCGCGATTCTCGTGGCGGTGACCGCGCTGGGCAAGCGGACTCTCGCAACCTTGACTGCCGCCCGGACGAAGGACGCCGACGACTTCTTCGGACGACTCACCGACGATGAGCGCGCTTCGCTGCGCGACATTCTCGGCAAGCTCGTCTCCGAGGGTGAGGAGCAGATCCACCCGATCCGGCGCTGAGCGCGGAACATCGAGCGGTGTCGACCTACCGGTGATTTCATGTCGTCGTGACGGATGAGGGACTACCGACCCGTCAGCGGTCAGATGCCGGCGGGTTCGTGGGGCGGAAACAGCGCTGCAGTGCCGTGCGGAGCGCCTGTCGGTCCGAACTGTCCGGGCACGGGGATGCGGTTGCCCACGCGACGTAGCAGTCCGGGCGCAGGAGCAGGGCGGTGGGTGATCCGGGTTGGGGGCGTGCGGTGACGATGTCGAGTTGGTCGTGCCACTCGGGCAGCGTTTCCGCCAACCCCGTGTTCCCGGTCAGGTCGAGCAGCAGTGGCCGTGCGGTCCTGGTCAGCTCGGCCAGCCGGACGGTCCCGTTCGGGGTGGTCAGTTCCATGTCCGGCGCGAACCGGCCGATGAGCGGGTGGGTATCGGGTCCGCCCGTGTCGTAGCGGATGTCGGCGCCCGCGGTGAGGGCGGCGAGACGCTGCACGGTGTCCTGGTCGCGTAGTAGTTCGGTGAACAGTTCGCGCAGGGCGGTGACGTCGCTACCCGGGGCGATCAGCGCGGATTGTGCTTGGGCGTAGGTGACCATGCGGGAGGCGGCTTGCCGACGTTCGGCCTCGTAGCTGTCGAGTAGGTCGGTCGCGGCGTTGCCGCGGATGTCGGCGGCGAGTTTCCAGCCTAGGTTGGCCGCGTCCTGCAGGCCGAGATTGAGCCCAGGGCCGCCTCCTGCAGTGTAGATGTGGGCGGCGTCGCCGATCAGGAACACGCGGCGGTCTCGGAATCGGTCGGCGATTCGGGTGTTGCCACCGCTGAGCCGGCGCAGCACGTGCGGTTCCTGGCCGGAGGGCGCGCCGAGTGGGATGTCGGCGGCGAGTACACGGTCGACGCTGGCCCGAAGCTCGTCGAGGCTCATGGGAGCGTCGGTCTCGGGCTGGTCCCACTCGATGGTGCTGATGAGCGGCGAATGACCGGGGAACGGCGCGTAGGAGAAACCCCCGTGCTCGGTGCGCAGTGGCAGGAATGGTTGGGCGGTCCCGTAGCCGGGCACAGTCAGGACGCCGGTTGTGGGGTCCACCCAGTCGGCCGGGACGGTGGCGTGCGCCGCCCGGCTGGTCGCGCGGTCGTAGGTGACACCGGGGAATCCGATGCCGGACAGCGTGCGGGTGACGCTGTGCGCCCCGTCCGCGCCGACGAGATATCGGGCCCGCAGGCGGTAGGTTCCGTCCGGGCCCGCGACGTCTACGGTGACCATGTCGTCGTCTTGTGCCAGGCCGACGACCTCGTGTCCGCGCCGGATCGCCGCGCCGAGTTCGACAGCACGCTGTTCCAGGACCTGCGCGATGTGGTGCTGCGGCGCCGCCAGCCCGAAGACCGGGCTGTCGTCGAGCAGACTCAGGTCCAGGGCCATCGCGGCGAACATGAAGTAGGTGGAGTTCGGTTGCGGCGGCGCCGGGCTGCCGCTGAGCCGCTCGTACAGACCCCGCCGGTCGACCAGTTGCACGACCTGGCCGAGCAGCCCGTTGGCTTTCGGTTCCTCGCTCGGTTCGGGCAGTCGCTCCAGCACGATCGGCCGGATCCCGGCCAGGCTCAGCTCGCAGGCCAGCATCAGCCCGTTCGGGCCGGCTCCGCTGATCACAACATCGACGGTCATCGGTGACTTCTCCTTCATCGGGATGGAAAGACGCGCAGCTCGCGCTCGACTTCGTCCAGGTCGACGCGCGCACGGGAGATCGTGCCGCCCCTGCTTCTCATCGACCTGGTTCCTGTCGGTCGGGGATGAGGAGGCCAGACTAGAGGACAAAAGTGCGTGCACGCAATTTTGCGTGTGCGCAAAGTCGATGGAATACTGAAGCGGTGACGACACGACGGGCAGGGTTGCGCGAGCAGAAGAAGCGGGCCACCCGGGAAGCGCTGTGCGAGGCGGCACTTCGGCTGGCGCTCGAGCGCGGGCCGGACAACGTGCGCGTGGACGACATCGCCGAGGCCGCCGGCGTCTCACCCAGGACCTACAACAACTACTTCTCCAGTCGAGAACAGGCGATCGTCGCTGCCATCACCACGGAACGGGAAACACGGGTCGCGGCGGCAGTGGCAGCTCGGCCCGCCGCCCGACTCGCCGACGCCGTCATCGACGCGATCGTGGATCAGTACACCGCTCAGGACGAATCCGGTCGTGACGCGCTGCTCCTGATCGCCGGCCATCCCGCGCTGCGTGACGCCTTCGTCCATACCTCCACCGCGATGGAACATCCTCTCGCCGACGCGATCGCGGCCCGCCTCGGCGACATCGACCCGCACACCGCCCGCGTGCTCGCGGCCAGCGTGACCGCCGCGGTTCGCGTCACCCTCGAACGATGGCTCCAACCGGCCCCCGTGACCAGCGGACTCGTCGTGCCATCCGGCGCGTTACCGGAGCTGCTCCGCGCCTCACTCGCACCACTCGCCCCCGCACTCGATGCCGCCGAGAAACGACCACACCGCTGACATTCGTGAGCCGCGAAACCCGTGCCCGCGGCCTGATCTGCGCCGATACCGGACTACTGCGATGGCGGGCCGGCGACATCCGGCACCGACCCATCCCGGATTTCCACCCGCACTACCCGGTCATGGTTTACCGAGTCGATTTGTCGCGCAAAGAAATCGATCCTGAACCGGGCCGCAGGGCAAACCTCTAGGTCGCCATCGCGTCGGCTGGCAGGCGGACCAGGCCGAGGTGATCGCATCGGCGGATCAGCGGTGTGAGGATGCGATCGGCTTCGCTCGCGCGGTCGGCCCGGCGCAGGGCGCTGCCGAGCAGGAACCCGGCACGCAGCGCGGCCAGCGGCCTGCGCTGCACATCTATCCCGGCGACCAAGTTCTCGGCGCGCTCGATCGCCGACCGGGGCCGACCCGTCGCCAGCAACACGCGGATCGCGGAGTCCTCATCGAATTCATCGATGGTAGTGGCGGTTCCGTTGTCACGCCGGATCGTGCGCGCGCTCGTCAGTGCCGCCGCCACGGTGGGATCGAGTTCGACGCCGAGACGCACCCGCTCGTTGCGGACCCGGGCGGCCAGGCGCGGCAGATCCAAGAGTTCGGCGTGGGACATGCCCTCGTCGAGGAGTTCCAGCGCGCCGTCCCGGTCGCCGCGCAGGGCTCGTACCCGCGCACCGGTCGCGTAGGTGGCGAGCATGATGTCCACTCCGCCGCCGCCTTCGGCGGACAGTTCTCTGCTCTGCTCCAGTAGATCCGCGGCGATATCGAAATCACCGGTCTCATAACGCAATTCGCCCAGCAAAGCGCACGCGAGGCGAGTCGCGTGGGCGGCGGCGCCCATGGTCGTGCGTGCGGTGTCGAGCGCGGTCGTGAACAGGTCGTCGGCGCCGATGATGTCGAGCTGTTCGCGGGCGGCCACACCCGCGAAACAGCGCCCGTACACCGACAGGAACGGGCCGGTCGCCTCGTGATACGGCGCTGCCCAGAGCTGCCACCGGCGCGCCTCGGCGAAGTCGAAGCGCTGGATCGCCGCGAAGCTGGCGATATTGGCCGCCACTCCGGGGATCCTCGGGGAGAAGTCGTCGGGCCGGGCCAGCGCGTCACCGATCAGACCGTCGAGCTCGGATACGCGGTCACCGAACATCTCCCGGACGCTGATCGCCACGTCCGCTTCCGCGCGCAGATCGGTGCGCTCGGGCTCGGCGGGTGGGGCCGCGGCCAGCGCGGTCTCGAAGCGGGCGAGGGAGGACGCGGTGGCCGCGGGTCTGCGCAGCACCAGGTTGACCCAGACGCCGAACAGCTGGATACGGGGCCTCGCCCGGCACACCCTGGCGGGTAGTTTTGCCAGAATGCCCTGCAGCATCACCATTTTCGACAGCTCCAGCAGGTAACCCGCGCCCTGTTCGACGAGATCGGCCGCGCGTTCGGGGTTCTGCGCGGCCAGCGCTTGGTCGACGGCGTCGTTGAGCAGGTGATGGTGCGCGAACCAGTCGGCGGCTCGCAGCCGCAGACCCGCGATCTCGCCCGGGCGGTCTTGGGCGAGCCTGCGGCACAGATAACCAGCGAACAACTGGTGGTAGCGGTACCAGTGGTGGTCGGGGCCGGTGGGCAGTAGGAACAAACCGCGGTCGGCGAGATCGGCGAGGAGGTCGGCGGCGTCGGTGCGGCCGGTCAGGGCGGTGGCCAGTCCGCCGCAGATCCGCTCGCAGATCGAGGTCGTCATGAGGAATTCGAGGGTGTCCGGATCCAGTGCGCCGAGTACGTTCTCGGCCAGGAACGCCCCGATGTCGGGGTGCGCGGCGAGGCTGTCGAGCAGGTGCGCCGGGTCCTCACCCGCGCGCAGCGACAGCACCGTCAGCTGTAGTGCCGCGACCCAGCCGTCGGTGGCGCCTGCCAGCGCGGCCACCTCGTCGGCGGCCAAGTGCACACCGCCGGCTTCGGCGAGGAACGCGTGTACTTCGTCGGGATTGAAACGTAGTGTCGTGGCGTCGATTTCGGCGAGTTCACCGTGGATGCGCAACCTGCTCAACGGCAGGTCGAGCCGCTCGGTGCTCGTGACGACGAGGGGCAGATGGTGACACCCGTGCTCGAGCAGGAACCGGACCGCGTCCACCGAGGCGGGGGCGGTGACCCGTTGCCAGTCGTCGAGTATCAGCGTCACCCGCCGGTCGTCGGCGTGCAGACCGTCGACGAGTGCGGTCAGCACGGCGCGGGTCGGATCGTCGGGGTTGGCTTCCAACAGCCGGTCGAGATCGTCGGCGAGCACGGGGACGGCGGGTCGGATCGCCTCGGCGAGGTGGGTGAGGAACCAGGAGGCATTGTCGTCGTCCTCGTCGACGGTCAGCCACGCGACTGCGGCGCCGTGCTCGACCAGCTCGTCGTGCCATTGGGCGGCCACCGTGGTCTTGCCGAATCCGCTGGGCGCGTGGATGGCGGTGAGCCGGGTGCGTTCGGTGGTGCGCAAGTGCTCGAGCAGGCGCTTTCTGGCCAGAGTCGCCCGCGCCGGAGTCGGCGGGCGATACTTCGTGGCGGGTGTGGGAGGCGCGGTGGTGCGGTCGCGGGCCCGGGCCGCCGGTGCGATCGGCACCGCCACGGGGCGCTGGGTATCCGGGACCCGGAGGACATCGACGGGGCTGCCGGTACTGCGCTGGGCCGCAACCAGTTCCGCGCCGAAGGCGGCGGCGCTGTCGGGCCGGTCGGCGGGGTCGGTCGCCATCGCGTGCTCGATGGCGGCTCTGACCTCGTCGGGCACATCCTGGCCGGTGAGATCGGGACCGGGCTGCGCGGAGACTCGCAGGAACTGTGACAACACCTGCTCTCCGACGCGCCGCTCGTAGGCGACATGTCCGGTGAGTGCGCAGAACAGCGTGGCGCCCAGGCCGTACACGTCGGCGGCGGCGGTGGCTTGCGCGCCGCGCAGGACCTCCGGCGCGGCGAAAGCGGGGGAGCCGGTGACGATTCCGGTCGTCGTGTGGAACCCGCCCTGGATCCGGGCGATCCCGAAGTCGGTGAGTTCGGGTTCGTCGTAGTCGCTGAGCAGGATGTTGGACGGTTTCACGTCACGATGCAGGATCCCGGCCCGGTGCGCGGTCTCGAGGGCGCCCGCCATCTTCACGCCCAACCGCAGTGTCGCTGCCCAGTCCAGCGGGCCGACGGCGTGGATACGTTGTTCCAACGACCCGCGTGCGTGATAGGGCATCACCAGGTAGGGGTGCCCGCCGTGGGTGGTGCCCGCTTGGAAGACCGCGACGATGTAGGGATGACCGGACAGCCTGCCCATCGCCTGCTGTTCGCGCACGAAGCGCTGCAATCCGTCGGGGTCGAGTTCGGAGGTCAGTACTTTCACCGCGACCACGCGGTCCAGATCGGGCTGGACGCAGCGGTAGACCACACCGAAACCGCCGCGTCCGATCTCCTGGGCGTCCTCGAAGCCCTCGGCGGTCAGTTCCGCCGCGATCCCGGTGGCCGAGCTGCGCTGCGTCGGCAAGTTTTCGGCCATTCAGGCTCGATTCGGTGCGACCTCGTGGCGGTGCGCTGGTGCGCCGCCCTCTACCGAGGATAGCCCCGGAACCCACGGTGTTCGACGACGTCAGGCGCGTTTCCGGTGTCGGCGAAAGCCCCTGCGTTCGCGCTGCGGGCGGGCGGCTCAGGCCCGCTTGTGCGGCGGGTCGACGAAGATGTCGTATTCCAGCCCGTCGGCGCCTCCGTAGGGCGAGAGATCGGTGACGCCTTCGGCACGGAGCACGTCGACGTCGAGGAAGGTATTTCCGGTGACCGATCGTGCGTCCTTGCGCAGGAGCGCCACCGCGGCGTCGGCCATGATCTGCGGGGTACGGGCTTTGGCGATCGCGTCGTCGCCGCCGAGGAGGTTCTGCACCGCGGCGGTGGCGATCAGGGTCTCGGGCCACAGGCAGTTGCCTGCGATGCCGTGTTCGGCGTATTCGGCTGCCCAGCCCAGCGTCAAAAGCGACATCCCGTATTTGGCGAGCATGTACGCGGGGTAGGCGCCGAGCCATTCGGGTGCGAGATTCAGCGGCGGCGACAGGCTGAGGATGTGGGCGTTGTCGCTGCGGCGCAGGTGCGGCAGGCAGGCGCTCGAGAGCAGGTAGGTGCCGCGCAGCTGGATCTGCTGCATCAGGTCGAACCGCTTGATCGGCAATTCCTCGGTGGGGGCGAGGGCGATCGCCGAGGCGTTGTTCACGCAGTAGTCGATGCCGCCGAAACGCTCGACCGCGCGGGCCACCGCGTCGGTTACCGAGGCTTCGTCGCGCACATCGCCCACCACCGCGAGCGCCTGTCCACCGGCGGCTTCGATCTCGGCGGCGGCGGTGTGGACGGTGCCCGGCAGTCGGGGGTCGGGCGTATCGGTCTTGGCGAGCAGCACGATGTTGGCGCCTTCGCGGGCGGCGGCGACGGCGATCGCCAGCCCGATGCCGCGGCTGCCGCCCGACATGATCATGGTGCGCCCGGTCAGCGGGAACGGGGAGATCGTGGATGTGGTCGTGGTCATACCGTGCGACGTTACAGTTTTCTGACAGTCGCGGCAATAGTGAAATATGTAGACTCGGTCTCGTGAAATCCGCTGCTACCGGCTTCGACGCACGGGTCCGTCCGGTGTCGGCCCGTTCGGCGGTGATCCGGATTCTGATAGCGGCCGAGTCGCCGACGACCACCTCGAGCGAAATCTGCGCTGCCACCACCGCCGTCGGCTATCCGGAGACAACGGTGCGTGTCGCGGTGTCGCGGATGGTGGCCGCGGGCGAGCTGATCCGCGAACAGCGCGCCTACACGCTCGACCCCGCCTTGCGCGCACGCCGGACCGAACTCACCGCCCCGCCCGTTCGGCCCTGGGACGGCGACTGGGAGCAGGTCGTCATCACCGCCGCCGGACGACCGTCGGCCGAGCGTGCGGCCCTGCGCGCCAGGCTGCTCTCGCTTCGCCTGGCAGAACTTCGCGAGGGAGTCTGGCTGCGGCCGGCCAACCTCGTCCGCGAGCTGCCCGCGGACCTGGCTACCACCACACTCCATTTCCGACTCCGGCCGGTCGAGAACGCTGCCGACCTCACCGCCGAACTGTGGTCGCTGGCCGATTGGTCGGCGCGGGGGCGCGCCCTGCTCGACGACATCGAAAACCCTGACCCGGCAGCAAGATTCGCGGTGGTATGCGCCGCGCTCGACCTGCTCACCACCGACCCCGCGCTTCCTGCGGCGCTGCAACCCGACGACTGGCCGGTCGACGATCTCCGGGCACAGACCTCGGCCTATCTCGCCTGGATCAGACAACTCGACCTGTAAGCCGTCCCGGCGCCGCAGGTCAGGAGAGGACGACTGCGCGGGCGCCGTTCTCGCCGGCGCAGTAGTCGACGGCCTTGGCGAGGTCGCCGAAATCGAAGGTCTCGGTGACCAACCGGTCGTCAGGTCGCGTCGTCCACGGTGGTCTCGGCCGACCTGCGACGGCTTCGCCGGGGCTCGCGGGGAGCCTCGGGGATCCCCAGTTGCGCGCAGGTCAGCAGGGCCACTTCGATATCGAGCCTGCGCTCGCCGAGCGGATGTCCGAGCAGCTCTTCGGCTTTGCGCACCCGGTAGTGGACGGTGTTCTTGTGGACGTGCAGCCGCGCGGCGGCGTCGGTGTAGCTGCCACGGGCGTCGAGGAACGCGCGGACGGTCTCGCGTAACCGCGCTGCTGTCTCGTCCGTGCCCAGCAGTGTGCCGAGCACACGCTCGGCCCACACCCGCATCTCGGGCACCCGGTCGGCGAACAGGGCGGTCAACGCCACGTCGGAATGAACGGTGAGTCCGTGCTCTCGCCTGGTCAGGGCGACGGCGCGGGCTTGTTGCGCGTCGCGGAAGGTCTGGCGGAATCCTTCGAGGCCGGTAGCCGGATCGCCCAGGGTGATCGACAGATTCGGATGGGCCCGCAGATCGTGGGCGAGTTGTTCGGTGTCGAGCACGGGTCGGGCCACCGAGGAGATCCACACCCACCGGTTGTGGTCGTCGACCTCGACGGTCATCGGCGTCTTGCCGGTCGCGGCCGCCAGCAGGGCGGTGCCCGCGCGCAGCGACGCGCGGGGATCGCGGGTTCCCGGTGGTGTCCACAGCGTCGCGAACTGGTGCCAGCCACGCAGGGAGGCCGACAGCATCTGCTCGGCCGAGCCCACGTCCAGATCATCGGCGTCGACGACGGCGCGCACCTGTGCGGCACGGGCGGCGTCGGTGCGCGCGTCCCAGCGGCGGCGCTCGCTCTCGTAGATATCGATCAGGCCCTCGATTACCTGGTCGATATAGCTGTTGACCAGGTAGGCGATGCGGGCCGCGGTGGCCATCGCCACGTCGGTGGGCGGGTTCAGTTCGGCCAGCAGCGTCATCGTCCACTGGACGAACATGTTCTCGCCGAGCCGGTAGGCGCGCAGCAGTGCCTCCAGCGACAGATCGTGCTGGGCGAAGCGGCGGGCGTATTCGGCGGCGGCGGGCGGCACGGTGATGTCGTCGAGGCCGATGGCCAGCGTGAGTATGTCCAAGATCGCGGACAGGTTGGACTCCGTGCTGGCCACCATCAGCCTGCGCACCTCGTCGTCGTGCCGGAATTCGGGGATGACCTCGGTGAACATCGTGGTCATCCTCGGTGACAGGTGGTCCAGGTCGGCTTTGATCCGGCCCGCCACCGCACGCACCAGTGGATCGTTGTCGTGGGCCATGGCCGCAGACAGTACCCCCGACGCTCACCTGTGTGGCGCTGTTTGTGCCCGTGGCACAACACGTCGGCGCAACGCTGGGCTGCGGGCCCGTAGTCGGCGCCTGATTCGCGTCCTACCGTGAGTGATGTAACTCAGATCACATTCGCCACCGGTGAGGAATCATGCGACACATCGCCGAATTGCCCGAGGTCAGAGCCGCTGCCGACCCGCACGGACCCTGCATCGCCGACGACACCGTCACACTGTCCAATGCGCAGTTCCATGCTCGGGTCGATGCCGCTGCGTCGGTCCTGCATCGTGAGGGCGTGCGGTCCGACGACGTCGTCGCGGTGGTGCTGCCCAACCGCGTAGACCTCGTGGTGGCCCTGTTCGCGGCCTGGCGACTCGGTGCGGCCGTCACTCCGGTGAATCCGGGGCTCACCGACGACGACATCCGGTACCAGGTCGAAGACTCCGGCGCCGCCGTCGTCCTCGGCGAATCCGGCAGGCCCGCAATCACTCTCGACATCGCGGAATTGGCCGAGCACGCCGGTCCCGTCGCCGCCGCGTCCTCTGACGATCTCGCCCTGATCATCTACACCAGCGGCACCACGGGCAGGCCCAAGGGTGTGCTGCTCGGTCACGAGAACCTCGCCGCCATGTGCGCGATGATCATCGACTCGCTCGGCCTGAACGAGACCGACCACAGCCTGCTGATCCTGCCGCTGTTCCACGTCAACGGCATCGTGGTCAGCGTGCTGTCGCCACTGCTGGCGGGCGGACGCACCACCATCGCCGGAAAGTTCTCCGCCTCAGGCTTTTTCGACACGGTCGAGCGGGTCCGGCCCACCTATTTCTCGGCGGTGCCCGCCATCTACGCGATGCTGGTGGCCCAGCCCGACGGTCCTCGTCCCGACAATTCCTCGTTGCGCTTGGCGATCTGCGGTGCCGCGCCGATGCCCGCCGAGCTCATCGCCCGGTTCGAGCAGCGCTTCGGTGTGCCGATCGTCGAGGGTTACGGTCTGTCCGAGGGGACCTGTGCGTCGACTCTCAATCCCGTAGCGGGCCAACGGAAGCCGGGGACTGTCGGTATCCCGTTGCCCGGTCAGACCGTAGCGATCATGGATGTCGGCGGCGCGTTGTCGGCGCCCGGCGAACCCGGCGAAGTCGTCATTCGCGGAGCGAACGTGATGCGCGGCTACCTCGGCAGGCCGACGGAGACGGCGAAAACCGTCGTGGACGGCTGGCTGCACACCGGCGACGTCGGCTACTTCGACGCCGACGGCTATCTGGTTCTGGTCGACCGGATCAAGGACATGATCATCCGGGCGGGCGAGAACCTGTACCCCAAGGAAATCGAGAACGCGCTCTACCGTCATCCCGCTGTTCACGAAGCCGCGGTAGTCGGTGTGCCCGACGCCGTGCTGGGCGAGGTGCCGGTCGCCCACGTGGTGCCCGCGTCGCAGGCCACGGTCACCGTCGAAGAGCTGATCGAACACTGCCGCGGGGAACTCGCGGCGTTCAAGGTTCCCGCCGCGATCGTGTTGACCGCGGAGATGCCACGCAATCCGGTCGGCAAGATCGACAAGAAGCAGCTGCGGCTCTCGGCCGCGCGCACCTGAGCGGTTGTGCACCGCAATCCACTTCGAACGAAAGACAGCCCTTTCGGTCGCGGTCACTCGCGTCCGGAAGCCGGAAGAAAGGGATCGAGCCATGGGATTCAAGACGGGAGACTTCCCGCCGGTGGACACCGAGACATTCTTGGATCTGCCGCTGCGCGAACGTATACGGACGCTGGCACTGCACTGGGCGGAATACGGATTCGGTACGCCGAAGATGATCCACACCGTGTATCTCGCGAAAGTGCTCGTGCTCTACATCATCGGCGGCATCGCGATCGCGACGGCGACGTCGGGCACCGGACCGTTCTGGGATGTGGCGCAGTGGTGGAACCAACCGGTGGTCTACCAGAAGCTGGTCCTGTGGACGGTGCTGCTCGAAGCCCTCGGCGTCGCGGGCTCCTGGGGACCGCTGGCGGGCAAGTTCAAGCCGATGACCGGCGGCATCCTGTACTTCGCGCGACGGGGAAGTATCCGATTGCGGCCCTGGTATCGGGTGCCGTTCACCAACGGTGACTCGCGCACCGCCCTCGACGTGGTCCTGTATCTGGGCTTTCTCGCGTCGCTGGTGATCGCACTTGTCGCACCGGGCCGGACCACCGCCGCACTGCTGGAAGCGCTGCCGGACAACACCTCCGGACTGGTCCGGCCCGTGCTGCTGATCGCGCCGATCCTGCTCTACATCCTGTGCGGGCTGCGCGACAAGACGATCTTCCTGGCGGCTCGCGGCGAGCAGTATCTGCCCGCGCTGCTGTTCTTCGCGGTGTTGCCGTTCACCGACATGATCATCGCGGCCAAGCTGCTGATCGTGATCGTGTGGGTCGGCGCGGGAGTTTCGAAGTTCGGCAAGCACTTCACCAATGTGGTGCCCCCGATGGTGTCCAACAGCCCGTCGATGCCGTTCCGGTCGATCAAACGCGCCCACTACCGCGACTTTCCGCGCGATATCCGCCCGTCGCGGGTGGCGGCGTTCATGGCCCATGTCGGTGGTACCGCCGTGGAGGTTCTCACCCCGATCGTGTTGCTGTTCTCGACGAACCACTGGCTCACGTTGGCCGGTGTCGCGATGATGGTCATCTTCCACCTGTTCATCACGTCCACCTTCCCGCTGGCTGTGCCGCTGGAGTGGAACATCCTGTTCGCCTACCTCACCGTGTTCCTGTTCCTCGGCTTCCCGAACTCGGACGGGTACGGGGTATTCGACATGTCGTCGCCGTGGTTGACGGTGGCGATCGCGGCCGGGCTCGCCTTCTTCCCTGTGCTGGGTAACCTGCGCCCCGACCTGGTGTCGTTCCTGCCGTCCATGCGTCAGTACGCCGGCAACTGGGCCTCGGCGCTGTGGGCCTTCGCACCGGGCGCCGAGGCGAAGCTCAACACCATCGCGCACCGCCCCGCCGACAATCAGGTCGACCAGCTGCTGGCCATGGGCTACCCGCCCGCGGTCGCCGAGATCACCATGCAGCAGACCATCGCCTGGCGTTCCATGCACAGTCAGGGCCGCGGCCTGTTCTCCCTGCTGTACAAGCACCTTCCCGACGTCGATCGCTGGACCGTGCGCGAAGCCGAGTTCGCCTGCAACTCGCTAATCGGCTTCAACTTCGGCGACGGCCACCTGCACAACCTGGACCTGATCGACGCGGTGCAGGCACGGGTCGGCTTCGCTCCGGGAGAATGGATCGTGGTGTGGGTGGAGTCGCAGCCGGTACACAAGAGCACGCAGCAATACATGGTGGTCGACGCGGCGCTGGGCGTCATCGAACGCGGAACATGGGAGGTGGCCGACGCGGTCGAGGCGTTGCCGTGGCTGCCGGACGGTCCCATCGCGCACACCGTGACCTGGCGGCGTGAAGACGTCACCGCACCGCGGCAGGGTGTGGTGGCTCCGGCCGAATAGCCGAGCACCGGACGATATCTCGACCAAGAGAAAGGCACGTCGATGACAACGGCGACAGTGGTCGGCAGCGGCCCCAACGGGCTGGCAGCGGCGATCACCCTGGCCCGCGCGGGCGTGGAGGTGACGGTTCTCGAAGCGGCCGACACGATCGGCGGCGGCACCCGCACGAGCGAGGCGATCCTGCCCGGTCTGCTGCACGACCACTGCTCGGCCATCCACCCGATGGCCGTGGGCTCGCCGTTTCTGCGGCGCATCGACCTGGAACGGTACGGATTGCGGTGGGCGTGGTCGGAACTCGACTGCGTCCACCCCCTCGACGACGGCACCGCCGGTGTGCTGCACCGCTCGGTCACCGAGACCGCCACGGGCCTCGGCGCCGATGAACGGCTGTGGCGCACGCTGTTCGAACGCCCGGTCGCCGGCTACGACATATTCGATGCCGACATCATGCGCCCGCTGCTGCGCATTCCTCGACATCCGATCCGACTGGCGCGCTTCGGCATTCCGGCGACCGCGCCCGCCACACTGCTCGCGCGAGCTTTCCGCACCGAAGCGGGACGGGCCTTGTTCGGCGGCGTCGCCGCACACGCCTTCCAACCCCTCGAACGCCCGTTGAGCGCCAGCGTCGGGCTCGGCATCCTGACGGCGGGACACCGATACGGCTGGGCGGTCGCGGTCGGCGGATCCCAGCGGATCGCCGACAGCATGGTCGCGGTACTGGCCGACCACGGCGGAAAGGTCGAGACCGGCGTCCGCGTGCGCTCGGTCGCCGACCTGCCGCCATCCGACATCACCATCTGGGACCTCGCCCCGACCGCGCTCGCGGAGATCCTCGCCGACCGACTCCCCACTCGAATTGCACGCGCCTACAACCGGTTCCGCTACGGCCCCGGCGCTTTCAAGGTCGACTTCGCCGTCGACGGCGGCATCCCGTGGACCACCGAGGCCGCCCGTCGTGCGGGCACAGTGCACCTGGGCGGCTCCTTCGCCGAGATCGCCGCGGGCGAACGTGACATCCACGTCGGCCGAATGCCCCAGCGCCCCTTCGTCCTGGTCGGCCAGCAATACCTCGCCGACCCTCAGCGATCCGCAGGATCGGTTCACCCAGTCTGGACCTACGCCCACGTCCCCAACGGCTACACCGGCGACGCCACCGCAGCGATCATCGCCCAGATCGAACGCTTCGCACCCGGCTTCCGAGACCGCGTAGTCGGCCTGACCACCCGCACCACCACAGAATTCGCCGACTACAACCCCAACTACGTCGGCGGCAACATCATGACCGGCGCCAAGAACATCCCGCAGCTGGTCTTCGGCCCCCGAAAAACCCTGCAGCCCTACGACACCGGCCTCCCAGGCCACTACCTGTGCTCGGCGGCGACCCCGCCCGGCCCCGGCGCGCACGGCATGTGCGGTGCCAACGCCGCCGAACGAGCACTGCGACGGCTGAGGTAACCAATATTCGAGGACCGACAATGGTGGCTGACCCATCACATATGCCACCACCAGCGGTGCCCGAACGTCCGCTCATGGCGATGAGCGCGAGGTTTGCAGGGGTACTCGGAGAGTATGTCTGAGCAGCAACTGGTTAGCCGCCCAGAAACTCGAGACGGTTGCCCACCGGGTCGGTTGTGTGGAATCGGCGGCGGCCGGGAATCTCGGCGGGATCAGCCCAGTGGACTTCGTGTCCAGCCGCCGTGACCGCGGACGCGAGGGCGTCCACGTCAACGATGAAGGCGGGATGAGCTTTGCGCGCAGGATGGAAGGGTTCCTCGACGCCCACGTGCAATTCCCCATCCGGGCCGCCCACTCCCGGAACCGTGAACCAGCAGCCGCCTCGGGCAGCGAGCAACGGAGGTTTGGGGAGTTCGGCCCAGCCGAGGACACCGGTGTAGAACGACCGCATGCGACCTTCGGCGCCTGGCGGACAAGCGACTTGTACGTGGTGAATCACAGATCCCTTCCTGAAATCTCTTGCAGGACAAGCGTACTGCTTGCCGTCATCCAGCCCTTGGAGGAACATCCGAACCGCCACGTGAGAACGCACTCAATGCCGATCATGTGAGGGGGCGACCGACTGTGTACCCGTCGTGCTCGGCTTCCGGACGGCGTGCTCCTTGGAGCGAAAATGCTCCAGTGAGTCTTCAGTCTGTACGAACAGCTCCACCGGCCACTCACCGAAATGTATCGATGAACGGTAGGACGCCGATGAACCATGCATCAATACGGTGATATCCAGATCAGAAGTCGCCGTGGCCATTCCGAGAGCCACGCTGCCACCTAGCCACGCTGCCCGAGCCTGCGGAAATTCTCGCCGGACCAGCAGCCGTGCCACTTCAACCCCGTCGATCGCCACCGGGCAAGTCTGTCATCGTGTCGGCTCTGCGACGATTCCCCCGCGATCTCGTGGTCCAGCGTTTCGTCATTTCGTCAGTCCGAGCAGTGCGGCGGTGAGTCCGTAGTCGGGGCCGAAGTCGTGCATGTTTCCGGAGCGGCAGCCATCGGACTTCATCTGGATCCGCTCACAGAACACGCTGATCATCTCGCCGGAGAGGGCGGTGCCGATCAGGGCGTGTATGCGCACGAAGCCCTCCTGCTTGTTCATGGCGCCGTCGATGTTCTGCATGAGCAGCGGCACCACGTCGACGATCTCGACCATCGCACCGGAGTTGGCGTGCAACTGGTTGGTCACGGTGGTCAGGCCGGTCAGCGAGGCGGCCAGTTCTTCCTGATGCCCGGCGAAGGTCGTCGAGGTGTTGTTCAGGAACTGGTTGAGCTGATCGAGGGTGGCCTGCAGACCGGGCGCCTGGTCGGCGAGCAGCCCCGACATGGCGGTCACCCGGTCGCTGAAGTCGCGCACCGACTGATCGTTGTCGGCCAGCATCGTCGTGAGCTCGTTGAGCTTGATGATGATGTTGGCGATGGCGTCCTTGTTGTCGACACCGACCTTCAGCGCACCCGAGAGCGCGTCGAGGGTTTCGCGGATCTTCTGACCGTTGCCGTTGAGCACCGGGTAGAGCACCCGGCCCGACAGCGGGCCCAGACCCTCCTGGCCGGGTTCGGGCTTCAGCGAGGCGGCGAACTGGTCGATGGTCTTGATCATCGTGTCCAGCTCGACCGGGGTCCTGGTGCGTGCCTTGGGCAGGTGATCGCCGGACTTCAGTGTCTCACCGCCGGTGAACGGCGGGCTCACCTCGATGTGGCGATCGGTGACGATCGAGGGCGAAATGATCGCCGCGATCGCGTCTTTCGGGACCTTGACGCCGGCGTCGATGGTCATGTGGACCTCGACGTAGGTGCCCTTGGGCACGATCTTGTCGACCTTGCCCACCGCGAGACCGAGGACCATGATCTCGTTGCCCTCGTACATGCCGGCGATGTTCTCGAAGTCGGCAGTGATCTTGGTCGAGCGGCCGAGCGGGTCGTTCACCTGGCCGGGTATGGAACAACTGACGATCGCGATGGACGCCGCTGCTAGGCCCAGAGGGCGGAAGGATCTGTACACGGTGCTGCGCAGGTACCTCATTGGTTCCATCTATTTGTTGTCAGTGTCGGTGAGTGGTGGTCGCGGCCCCAAAGCTGTGGCGATGGATGGTCCGTCGAAACTGCTGGGCAGTCCGTGTCCTGGAACCAGGGTGTGGGCGTGCACGGTTGCGAGAGTCGTAGCGGTGTCGTAGGTGAGTGCTTCGTCGTGATTGAACACCGCCGGTAGCAACTGGGGGCCGACGTGAGGTAGCAGCGGATGCCCGGTGACGAGTGCGTCTCCGGAGAACAGCACGCCTTCGGCGGGAAGGAGGTAGGCGGTGTGGCCGCTGGTGTGCCCGGGGGTGGGTATCGCGACGAGTCCGCCGGGCAGTGCCGCCAGGGTGGCGGGCTCGACCGCCTCAGCTTGTGGGATGGCCGTGCCGATGTGGCCGTGGACCGCGCGCAGGGTGTGTGCGACCCAGCGGCGGCCGCGGCGGGTGGCGAGTTGTTCGAGCATTCCGATCGGCGTGATCTGTTGCAGGTATTCGCGTTTGGCGTGGCGCACTTCCTCGGCGCCGGTGTAGACCGGCATGCCGAACTGCTCGATGAGCGCCGGGATCGCACCGATGTGGTCGAGATGGGCATGGGTGATCAGCACGGCCCGAACATCGGCAAGCCGACCGCCGATCTGCCGGACAGAACCGAGCACGTCGGCGGCGTCAGCGGGGTATCCGGCGTCTATCACGGTGATCCCGGAATCGTCGCTGATCAGCGCCCAGTTGACGTTGGTGCCGGCTACGACATGGACGGAGTCGGAAACCTGATCGATTTTCATCGCGGGCCTACTTCTGGATGTCGTGTTCGATGATCCCGATGCCGTCGATTTCCAGGCGCAGATGGTCGCCGGGGGCGAGCCAGCGGCCCAGTTCCATCCCACTTCCACCGGGCAAGGTGCCGGTCGACAGCAGTTCGCCGGGGTAGAGCTGTTCGCTGCAGGACACGTGCGCGATGGCTTGGGCCATCGAGTACCGGGCATTGTGTGTTCCGGTGCGCGCCACGGTCTCTCCGTTGATCGTGACCGTGGCGGTCAATCGGTCGAGCCGATCGATGAGCGCGGGCCCGGCGGCCGCGGTCGCCGACATCGAGGTGAGGAAGTGTTTGGATCGTTGCGGTCCGAACCCCGAACGCATTTCGGCCAGTTGGACGTCGCGGGCGGAGAAGTCGTTGATCACCACCACTGCGGCGATCGCGGCGGCCGCCTGTTCGACGGTGGCGTCGCGCAGCGGAACACCGAGCACGACGCCGAGTTCGAGTTCGAAATCCAGTGCCCGCGTGTAGTTCGGGGCAGCAACCGGCAACCCGGAGGGGACGATGGTCAAGGCGTTGGACATGTAGTAGATCGGCTGCCGGTACCAGAGCGCGTGCGGCCGGAACGGCGGGAAAGTGCGCCGGGTCAGTGTCTCGTACGCGGTGGCGACGCGGGAGCCCGCAGGCAAGAATCGGCGGGCCAGACCGCGCGCGGCGTCGACGGCGTGCCTTTCGAAGATCATGAAATCGCGGAACGAGGCCGGGCACACCGGCAGGACGAGGGCCCCGTCGTCCAGCCCGAGGGCGTCGTAGCGCGCTAGCTCGAAATCGAGGGTAAAGGCGGGCTCGATTCTCGGGAACCCCTGGCTACCATCGGATTCGGATTCGGACTCGGTGCGCCATCCCGTGCCGTATTCGATCTGGGTATCGATTCGGTGTGTGCTGCGATCGAGGATGCGCCGCATCCGAGGGATCGCCGCAGTGGCCCGATTGTGTGGGTGGGTCATGCGGTGACCTCGACGCCCACACGTAGGTGATCGCGAAGGAATTTCGTCGACAGTGCTGTCCACTGCTCGGCGTGGCCCATGGCACAGTGGTCGTCCTCGGCATAGAGCACCAATTGCGCGTCCGGTGCGGCGATGGCGATGTCGATCGAGTCCTGGGTGGAGGCAAGGGTGTCGCGGGCGCCGTTGATCACCAACAGTGGGATGTCGATCCGGCGATAGTGCTGGGCGAGTGAGAATGTCGCCAATTTGCTCGACAAGTCGGCAGGGCCTCGAGCACCAAGGGTCGAGACCAGTGCGGAGACCATGATCTCGGGCATGCCGATCGAGTTGAGCAGCCCGAAACTGCGGTCAGCGAGCGGGCCGTTGGACACTGCTACCGTCAGCCTCGGGTCGACGGCGGCCATCCGCGTCGACCAGTAGGCTCCGAAACTGAAGCCCAGCATGCCGATCCGTTGCGCATCCAGGCGCGGGTCAGCGCACAGGTGATCGATGACGGTCGAGTAGATGGTCTCGGCGTCGATGCTCAGCGGCTCGGTATACGAGTAGGTGCCGGGCATCTCCATCACGAATACGCCCATGCCGGCGTCACGCCGCGACAACAGCGGCAGTAGCGCTTCGGCGATGGTGCCTTCCAGCCCGTTGGTGACAAGGATCGTCGGTACCGACTCCACACCGGCTGGAAGCATCAGCATTCCACGCACAGTCTGAGCGCCGACCGGAATTCGCACCATTTCGATACGCACTCCCATCGCGGTGTCGAGCGAACCCAGCAGCACTTCGCACAGCCGGTGCGAGCGCTCGTAGGCGACGAGCCTGGCCGGGCTGAACCCCGGCCAGGCGGCGATGAACTCGTACACCAACGCCTTGATCAGCCCGTCGATCGCGATCGCGGCATCGGCGGCGTCGGGATGAGCCGCACAGAATCGGTCGACTGCCTCGGGATCGGCCACCGGCCCTCGGTCGGCCAGGATCGTTACCGCTGGTGAGAGCAACTCGCCAAGAGCATGCAGGTCCAATGGCGCGGCGGGGTCGAGCAGTTGGTCGGTCGACGGCCCGCCCAGGCGCAGCAACGCCGTGTCGGCCCGCGCGAAGTGTTGGCGGGCGAAGTCTTGCCAGTACCCGGTCCAGCGGGTGTCGTCGAAGGACCGGCAACCGTGCAGCTGACGCTGGAATTCCTCGGTGTCGATCCCGCCGAGGTGGGTGAACCTCTCGGCGAACAACCGGGGCAGGAATCCCGCCACGCCGACCCGCCGGGCCGCACGCTCGGTGGTGTGAGTCATCGCGCGAGCGCTGATGAGCACTCGTTTGCCGATCTCCCGCACTGACGTCATCGTTGTGCCTCTCGATCTCTAATCGCAGATGGTTCTGCTTTTGTGAGCGTAGGCACAGCGATAGCCAAAAGCAAGAAGCTCTGCTTTAGCATGGGGCTATGTCGGAAGCCGAGAACATCGAGCCGCCGCGTCGACCCGGAGGACGGGCGGCGAAGGTCCGCGAAGCCGTGCATCGCGCCGTGCTCGACGCTGTCGAAGAACACGGCGTGGACAAGGTCGGCATCCCCGATATCAGCCGCCGCGCCGGTGTCCGCGACAGCTCCATCTACCGGCGATGGGGAACGCGGGAGAACCTGGTGCTCGATGTGATGCTCAGCGCGAGCGAGCGCACCCTGCCGCTGCCGGACACCGGGTCGTTGCGCGGAGACCTTTCCTTCTTCGCCACCGCACTCATCGCCTACCTCGACAGCCCTCTGGGTACCGGTCTTGCGCGCGCACTGGCGTTCATCAGCGACTCCGAAGACATCGCCCGAGCACGGAACACCTTCTGGGAAACCCGCTACGAAGCCAACCGGGCCATGGTTGCCCGGGCGGTCGAACGCGGCGAGCTACCCGCCGGCACCGATACCCGGACCGTCGTCGAAACCCTCATCGCGCCGATACACTTCCGCCACTTCCTCACCCGCGAACCGATGGACGAACGGTTCGTCGACCAGCACGTCATCCGGGTGATCCGCGCGTTGCAGTCCGATCCGGCCGAATGAGCGACCGCCCATGACGCCTCCGATACCCCTCGACGAACAGGTAGTACATGACTGATCCCGAACCCCGGCAGCCTTCGGCCTACACCAACGGCCTGCGCACCCGCGAAGAAGTCATGGGTGAGGAATACGTTGCCCAGGCGCTGGCCCGCACCTCCGGCAGCGAATCGGCAGATCTTCAGCGCTTCGTCACCGAGCATGTCTGGGACGCGGTATGGAATCGGCCTGGTCTGGATCGCCGCGACCGCAGCCTGCTCAACCTGGGAATCCTCACAGCGTTACGAGCACACGACGAGCTCGCCGGCCACGTGCGAGGCGCGCTCAACAACGGGCTCACTCGCGCGCAGATCACCGAGTCGATCATCCACACCGCCGGATATTGCGGCGCACCCGCGGCACTGGCCGCCATGCGGATCGCCCAGCAGGAATTCGATCAACTCTGACCAACCCCGCAGCAGGTCGAACCTTTTGCCGCGCAGCGAACTCGAGTCTCCGAGTCGTACATTGATCAGTTTCGGGGGCCAGACCCGGTAGGGCCTGGGATAGTTCGGCGAGTGAATGTGCTGGTGGCGGGGTCCGTGGCGGGGTTGGTCGTCGCGATGCTCACCGCGCCGGTCGGGGCGTCGGGCGCGGTGTTTCTGCTGCCGGTGCAGATCAGCGTGTTGGGAGCTCTTCGAGGGAAGGGGCCTCGACGTGCCAGTCATCGGCGTGGGATTCCGAGAGGACTCCATATTTGCTCTCGTATGCCTGAACTGCGCCGATTCCCCCGTGATCTCGTGCTGGCGACTGTGGCTGTACTGCCGAAGACCGACGGTGGCCCTTCCTGATCCTGGGTGTTCGAAGGTCAGAGCTGGCCGGTAGTTTGTCGGGAGAGGAACAGCTGACGTTTTTCTCGGTCGACATGGGTGACAACGACCGTGACACCGTCCCCGATCTGGACGACTTCGTCCGTCGGCTGGGTGAGGTCTCGGCGATGAATCAGCCCCTCGATCCCGTCCGCCACTTGGACAAAGACGCCGAAGGGCACCAGCTGGGTGACATGCCCGCGTAGTTCTCTACCGACGGTGATGCGCTCGGCAAAGGCATGGAAGGGGTCGGGCTGCAGTGCTCGCAGAGACAGCCTGGCCTCGGCATTCCAGGTATCGAACTGCAGGAATTCACCCGAAACGCGCTGCCCGACCTGGACAATGTCGGAAGCCGCTTCGAAACGCCTCCAGGACAATTCCGGGATCGTGATGAACCCGACGCCCGGGTAGAGCGGATGCGCGGGGCCATCGTCGAGCGCCACGAACACGCCGAACAATTCAATCGCTGTGACGGTCCCGGAAAGGACCTCGCCGCACCGTAAGGATCCCAGGAACGCCCAGAGTTCGGGGTTCTCGGCCCGCCAATCCATCTGTCCAGCCTTTCATGACGCGCTCAGCCCCCTCCAACGACCCTGTGGAACGTCGCGCCGTGGCTGGATCGCAGAGTCGTTCCCAGGCTTGCCTTTTCGTTTTGCCGCTGGTCAGCGAGCATACGACGTGGAACGAGGCTGCGAAATCCTCAGTAGACGGGTCTTTCCGGACGGGCGGACGGCATTCACCATCACCACAAAGCGCCGATGCATAGAGTCGGTGATTGCGCGAACCGGTCTGGCGCTACCCAGAGTCAGCTACATCTTGGTGTAGCGCGCCATGGCGAAACTGTAGAGGCCATAGGTGATGATGCCCAGGCCGGCCGCGATCAACAGAGCCGCTCCGAAGGGCTGTGCTCCCAGAGTTTTGAACGCGCCGTCGAGTCCGGTGGCTTCGCTGGGGTCGGATCGGCCGACCGCCAGTATCACCAGCAATCCGATGGCCGCGACGGCCAACCCCTTCGCGATGTATCCCACCGTGCCCAACCGGCGAACCAGGTTGCTCGTGGAGCCTTGCAAGTCTTCGAGGAAGCTCTGCGTCGCTCCCTTGTACACGTGGTAGCCGCCGATCGCGATGATGATCAACCCGGCGGCGACGAGAACGATCGTGCCCACGCTCGATCGCATCATCGCAGCAGTGATCCCCGTACTCTGCTCGCTACTGGATTTGCCTGCGCCCCGGGCGAATCCGAATGCGGAGATGGCGAAACCGAGGTAGACCACCGAGAGGGAGAAGGCCTTGACGCGATTGACGGCCTCGGATTTCTTGCTGTCGGAGTCGGGTCTGGAGGAGCTGCCGAGCACTGCTTCGGCGAGCCGCCACAACGCCATCAGCGAGAACGCAACGACACCGACCCAGAGCGCGAGGACACCGCCCGGCTTGGCGGCCAGTTCCGCCATGGCCCCTGATTGGTCGGCGGTTCCGCCGCTGCCACCGAGGGCGAGCCGGATGGCGATGTAGCCGATGAACAGGTGCACGATGCCGCTCATGACGAAGCCCGCGCGGGCGAATCGTTCGAAGAGGCTGTTCTGGGCCACCTTGGCCACGGCACTGGACGAGTTGTCGTACGACGATGGGGAGACGGTGTTGTTCGGCATGGTGATAACCCCTGCGTGTGGTGGATCCGTCGAAGCGGTCCGCAACGGTCGGCGCGCGGGGTCTACTGCGAGGTCTCTCGTTCGGCGAAGCTAGTTCTTGAAGGCGTCTTTGATCTTGGCAGCGGACTGTTTCAGGTTGCCCTTGATTTGTTCGGCCCGACCTTCGGCCTCCAGGCTTCGGTTGCCAGTGGCTCGACCGAACACCTTCTTCATCCGGCCCTTGGTGGCCTCGACGGAATTCGCGATTTTCTTGCTCATACTCATGGCGGTTTCCTCGCTGTGTGAGATCAAGTCAACGCCGTAACCCCACGGCTGTCAACGATGTTGATCTTCAACACAGGGATCCGCGTGATCGCGGCGAGCCTTCTGGCGCGGCCCCCGGCCGGAGAGGGTCGTCGGCGCCCGCATTCTCAACCAGCGAAGATCACCGTCTCCGGACGCGGCATGTACTCCATCGCCGCGGTGAACCTCGGATCGGCGAAGCGCCGCTCCATGTCGGCCTATGGTCCAGTGCTTTTCGTTTCCAGGAAGGACGGCGCGGATCTGTCGGAGCAGGAGCAGGTACTCGAGCTCGTTCGAGCTGCTTGTCTGGGCTCGAGAATGACCGACGGTGAGGGTTTTCCGGTCGAACCGTCGAACTACGGTTACGACGAAGAGGCCAGGTCGCTGGGAATCCTGCTGCACTCCTCGTTGCCTATGCCGACATGCCTGAAGAAGTCCGAGCCGACGTGGAACACAGCTGGGAACACGAGGGCGCACGAGTGGCGGCGAGGGTCGAGGAGCGCTTCGCTGGGATCTACGCGTTCACGAGCTACGGAGTCGAGAACTGACAGCCCCAGATATCCACACTTGCCGCTGATCGGTTGTCCGGCAAGGCGGCTCGATGAGGTCACCTGAACACGCTCTTGTGCCGATGGCAGGTTGTTGTTGTCGACCCCGCGAATAGGGGGATGCCCCCGACGATCTTCGATCAGGACTTGCCGTCATCGACTGGCGTGGTGGGGCCCGGTCGGTTGGATTTATCGCCGAGGCGCGCGTGCAGCTGTTCGCGGACCTGGTCCGGTGTGTATGCGCGACGTTTGCGTTCGGCCCGCACGATGACCACCCCGGTTGCCGCGACGCCCGCGGTTCCGGCCAGACCCAATATCTTCCACCAGCGCATGCGCCTAGGCTAGTCGCTGTGTCACGCGAAACTCCGATAAGTATCGGCTTGGACGAAGCAGTAGAGCTGACGCGAACGGGAGATCTATGGCTGTTTCGCGGGCATTCTCGAGCCGATCGCGCGATACGGGGGTTGACCAACAGCCCGGTGAACCACGTCGGCATGGCAGTGGTCATCGATGACTTACCGGCGCTGATATGGCATGCCGAGCTCGGTCGGGCACTGCCGGATATCTGGTCGGGTAGCCATCATCGCGGAGCCCAGCTACACGATCTGCGGGCTGCGGTCATCCGATGGACCCAGGAGTACGGGCAACAGGCATGGATGCGTCAGTTGGATCGGCCGGTGACCCGCGAGATGGAGGATGCAGCGCTGCGGGTGGTGGCGAGGCTGGACGGCATGCCGTTCCCCTCCACCGGCGCGCTGGCGGGGCGCTGGTTGTTGGGCCGGGTGCCGGTACCGAAGCGGTCGAAAGAGCGCGAATCCGATCATGCCGGTCTTGAGAACGCCTACTGCGCGGAGATCGTCGCCATGACGTATGAGGCCATGGGCTTGTTGCCGAACAGACGTCCGAATTGGTATGACCCGGGCAGATTTTGGAGTGGTGACAACCTGCGATTGGCCGAGGGATATCACCTCGGCGGGGAAATCACGGTGCACGTTCCCGACCAATGACCTCGGCGACTTCCGCCACGAGTGACACCACCTCATCGTGCACGCACCACGACCCACGGAAGCTCGATAGTGCCGAATTTCGTGCACAGTGGTCGACAGTGAGCACTCACCCAGACGGAAAATTGATTGCCGTTTTGTGCTCGAATGCGAAAGCTGACCACGTGAGTTTCATAAGCGACGATTCCGAGATCGAGTATGTGGTGTCAGCCGAGCTGCGGTTGGCCGACCGCAAGATCCGCAACTCCAGAAAGGAATCCTCTGCACTACTGGACTCGGAATTTCGCGAGTTCGGCGCATCCGGCAGGGTGTGGGACAGAGAGTCGATCCTCGACATGATGAGCAACGACACCTCCTTGATGCCAACTGTCGACAACGTCAGAGCAGCCCGTCTGGGGCCGACCGTGATCCAGGTGACCTATCGGACACGTAACTCGGAAAGAACGGCCGTGCGCAGCTTGATCTGGCTCCTCCGCGACGGCAGCTGGAACCTCTACTTCCACCAAGGAACGTTGCAACACGGGACAGCGACACAGTATGAGAGCTGGCCGACGACATGCACGCCAGGCGCGAACCCCTGCCACCTCGACAGAAGCAACCCCTTGTGCCGATGATAGTGCCTGCCTCACTTGGCCGGAACGGTGCCCTGAATTCGGCGCACCCGGAAGCTAAGGGGTCCAGACCCGGTAGGGGCCTGGGATAGTTCGGCGAGTGAACGTGCTGGTGGCGGGATTCGTGGCGGGGTTGGTCGTCGCGATGCTCACCGCACCGGCCGGGTGTCGGGCGCGGTGTTCCTGCTGCCCGGCGAAGTTCGCTCCTGCCGAATTGTGTGCGATGACACGGAGCGGCCACGAACTGATAATCCGTTGCCGCCGTGTACTGCGCCGGCCGAGTATGTGGCATGACTTCTGATCTCGTACAGCACTACTCCGGCGCCTCGGAGGACGATCGCCTGTCCAGGTCCCCTCACGGCCGTCTGGAGTTCCTTCGCACACAAGAACTGATCCGTCGTGTTCTCACGGCTTCGATGAGAGTGCTCGATGTCGGTGGAGGGACCGGGGTCCACGCCGAATGGTTGGCGAACGACGGTCACATCGTGCACCTCGTAGATCCAGTACCTGGACACGTCGAGACGGCTGCGACACTACCTGGGGTGACCGCCGAGCTGGGCGATGCGCGGCGACTACCCGTCCCCGACAACAGCTTCGACACCGTTCTGCTGCTCGGACCGCTGTACCACCTCACCGAATCCGTCGACCGGACAACAGCTTTGTCCGAGGCCGTACGCGTGCTTCGTCCCGGAGGCATCCTGATCGCGGCCGCGATCAGTCGCTACCTGTCGGCCCTGGAGACTGGCGCAAACGGCGCCCTCGACGACACACTGACAGCTGCGGTGGGCGAGGTGATCGCCACAGGTGACTACGACGGCCACGTCGGTTTCGTCCGGACTCATTGGCATACGGCAGACGAGCTCCGTACCGAGCTGGAAGCAGCCGGTCTCATTGATGTCGTGACCTACGGCGTCGAAGGCCCGGCCTGGCCCACACTCGATCACGCCGGACAACACAGCTTTCGATCCCTCGTGACAGCAGCACTGCACTGTGCACGGCTACTGGAACAGGACCCACTGCTGATCAACGCAAGCGCACACCTATTGGCAATCGCCAGGACCGAGCACTGACCTGGCCCGTGAGTTCAAACGCGCTCTTCTGCCGCTGGGCGCGCGGTCGCGAACGTCCGCATCTGCCGATGGGCGGTTGGCGCCGGATCGTATCTGTGGCGGGTGTTCTGTCCTGGTCGCCTGCCAGGCCCGCCGTCCGAGCGATGTAAACGGGCCGCGTTCGGGTCACGACATCTTGTGGTGGTTCTATCGGTGATCTGTGAAGTCACCGATCGGTGGATCCTGATATCACCCCAGATCTGAAGATGTTCGCATCGGCGAATCTCGACAACGCGAGCTCGGTGCAAGGACGTGTGTGCTTCGCCCCATGCAAGGCGTTGGAGGAGTCGCCGTGCCTCGTCGGACAAAGGTCAAGCTCTAGGCCGCGATTCGGCGTGACGCACGAGCGGGGCCGTGATGCCCTCGTGCTGATCAACCCGCTGTTCGGGCGCGGGCTGTCAGGCCGGGCAGGATCAACGTGAGCCAGCGTTCGCGCGCGGCGGAGGGCTGATCGATCGGAGCGGTGGAGAACAACAGGTAGATGTCACCGACGGTGACATCCGGGTGGACGTCGCCGTCCGCTTGTCCGGCGCGGATAAGCGTGGCCAACGCAGTGGCAGCGCGCTGTTCGTCGGCCAGTACCCGGGGATCGGCGCCGAGGGTCTGCGCGGCAGCTTTGGCGGCACGGTTGGTCGCTGAGACCTCCACGACCCGCCGCAGAAACGCCGTGATCTCCTGTGAGGCATCAGCGCCGTCCGCGACGCGATCGCACGCCGCTTCGGCGTCGTCGGCGACCTGGGCTACGTACTCGGCGACGATGGCGGTGACCAGGTCGGCTTTGGTCGGGAAATGGCGATACAGGGTGCCCACGGCGACCCCGGCCGCGGTGGCGATCTCGTTCATGCCCACGTCGGGTCCGTGCGTGGTGATCTGCTCACGTGCGGCGGACAGGATCTTGCTGCGGTTGCGGATCGCGTCGGCGCGCTGCGGTCTGGCCTCGGTCATGAACTTCTCCCACGGGTCCTTGCATGAAGATGAATACTCGTTCATGATAGAACATGAATTGTCATTCATCTTACTGTCAGGAGACGACATGACCGCCAAGACCGCACTCGTCACCGGAGCCTCCTCCGGTATCGGCGAAGCCACCGCCCGCAAACTCGCTACCCTCGGCTTCACCGTCTACGGCGCCGCGCGCCGCACCGACCGGCTGCAGAAGCTCGCCGCCGACGGCATCCGACCGCTGGCCATGGACGTCACCGACGACGCGTCCGTGCGTGCCGGTATCGAACTCATCGTGGCCGAGTCCGGACGCATCGACGTGCTGGTCAACAACGCCGGATACGGTTCCTACGGCGCGGTCGAGGACGTGCCACTCGACGAAGCCCGCTACCAGTTCGAGGTCAACGTCTTCGGAGCCGCGCGCCTGGCCCAACTCGCGCTGCCGCACATGCGTGACCAGCGCAGCGGCACGATCGTCAACATCACCTCCATGGGCGGCAAGATCTACACCCCGCTCGGTGGCTGGTACCACGGCACCAAATTCGCCCTCGAAGGCCTCAGCGACTGCCTGCGGCTCGAGGCCGAACCCTTCGGCGTCGACGTGGTCGTCATCGAGCCCGGCGGCATCCGCACCGAGTGGGGCGGAATCGCCGCCGACCACCTGCGCAAGGTCTCCGGCGACGGCGCCTACTCGACCCAGGCCGACGCGGTGGCCGCCTCGCTGAGCTCGGAGGCCAACGCTCGACGCAATTCCCCGCCCGAGGTGATCGCCGACGCGATCGGAAAGGCCGTCACCGCCCGCCGACCCAAGACCCGCTACACCGTCGGCTTCGGTGCCCGCCCGCTGATCTTCCTGAAGTGGCTGCTGCCCGACCGGGCGTTCGACGCCCTGATCAAGCGCGCCACGGGCGTGCGCGACTGAAGTCGAGCAAAGCCTAGAATTCGCCGGTGGGAGCGGTCAGGTTCCCGCTTCAGCGACGACCGGATTCACCGATGAACGGCGTCAGAATTCACCCGCACAACCACACGACATCTTGTGGTGCAGCTCAGCCCTCGGGTAACCGCTCGCTGGTTTCGGGAGTCGGGGTCTGGGCGTTCCAGCTGGCGAGCAGTCGGATCGCATCATGCTCCGGTGAGCCCGGCTGCGGAGTGAACACGGTCAGAACCTGATCTGTTGCCGCGGTGACGGTGAGGTTCTCGAACGGCAGGGTGAGCTCTCCGATCAGCGGATGCCGAAAGGCCTTTTTACCTGCTTTGTGTGTTTTGACGTCGTGAGCGGCCCAGCGGGTGCGGAATGCCTGGCTGCGGGTGGACAGCTGACCGATGAGGGCGATCAGTGCCGGGTCGTCGGGGTTTCGGCCGGCCTCGATGCGCAGTATCGAGACTGTGTCGTTGGCGATGTGTTCCCATTCGGGGAACAGTTCCTGGGCCGCGGCTTCGTGCAGGAACATGAACCGTGCGGTGTTCACCGGACTTTCGGTGGCGAGAACGGTGGTGTAAAGGGCTCGACCGAGTTCGTTGACGGCAAGGATGTCGAGGCGGTTGTTGAACACCACCGCCGGCAGGTGGTCCATCGAGTCCAGCAGTACCCGAATCCCGGGGCTGACATTGTCCTTTGCCGTGGTCTTGCGGCGTTTGCGAGCCTCGGGGGTGAGTGCGGCGAGCAACCGCTCCAAGTGTGCTCGTTCGTCCTCGTCGAGTCTCAGCACAGTGGCGATAGCTTCCACGATGGCGGGTGAGGGGCCGGTGGCGCGGCCGCGTTCGAGGCGGATGTAGTACTCGGGGCTCACTCCGGCCAGTAGTGCTACTTCTTCGCGTCGTAGTCCTTTCACCCGCCGTCGGGTGCCGGTCGTGGGAAGTCCGGCCGTGGAGGGTGAGACTCGGTCACGGCGCGTGCTGAGGAATTCGCGAACCGCGGTGCGCGCCGCCTCCTTCTCGTCCATGTTGTCGAGCATAAGTGCTGGCAGGACACTTGAGGGGTCACTGTGAGTACCCCTCTCGGCAGGATCTGTCTCGACTGCACGACGCGGTGTTGTCTGGAGGCAGGGATACACCGAAGCCGCGCCAGGTTGCACTCGGCGGGCCGAGGTGGCCGTCCCTTCCATCACCACCGTCGAAGGAGTCGACTGATGAAGCACGCTTCTCTCGGAGCTCTACAGGTATCCCGGATCGGGCTCGGTGCGATGACCATGGCCGGGACCTACACCACTGGTGGAGACCTGGACGACGACGAGTCGATCCGCACCATCCACCGTGCACTGGACCTGGGCGTCACCCACATCGACACCGCTGAGATCTACGGTCCCTTCCACAGCGAAGAGGTCGTCGGCCGGGCGATCACCGGCCGCCGCGACGAGGTCGTCGTCGCCACGAAATTCGGCTTGGTCTCGCACTCCGGTGGCGGCCCCCGCGTCACAGACAGCAGCGCGGCGAATGTGAAAGCCGCCGTCGAAGGGTCTCTCAAACGCTTGGGCACTGACCGAATCGATCTCTACTACCAGCATCGCGTGGACCCCAACACTCCGATCGAGGAGACCGTCGGTGCGTTGGCCGAGCTGGTCGCCGAAGGCAAGGTGTTGCACATCGGGCTGTCCGAAGCCGCACCGCAGACGATTCGCCGCGCCCACGCGGTACACCCGGTGACAGCACTGCAGACCGAGTACTCGCTGTGGACCCGCGACCCAGAGGACGAACTCCTGCCCCTGCTGCGTGAGCTCGGCATCGGATTCGTGCCCTACTCCCCGCTGGGTCACGGATTCCTCACCGGTCAGCTGCGCTCGCCCGCAGACATTCCCGATGACGACTGGCGCAAAAGCAATCCACGGTTCGTCGGGGAAGCCTTCGACCAGAACCTGCGCCTGGTGGACGAGGTCCGTGCGGTCGGTAGCGAGGTCGGCGCCACCCCCGCTCAAGTCGCCTTGGCCTGGCTGCTGGCCCAGGGCAACGATATCGCCCCGATCCCCGGCACCCGCCGTGTCGCGCGCGTCGAGGAGAACACGGCCGCTGACGCTGTCGTCCTCACCGCCGACCAGATCGCGCGGCTCGACAGGCTGACCCCGGCCGTCGGTGCCCGCCATGACGAGGCGAACATGGCCAGCATCGACCGCTGACTATCGCGTCTGCCGGCCTTGCGACAGGTCGGCCTAGACAAGCTGACTGTGATCGAACGCGCGGTGTGGGGATAATTTGTCCCACACCGCGTTTGCGGCATTACCTCACGATCTGCACAACAATTCCTGACATCCGATAATGCCGCTGGGCGTGCGGTCACGAACGTCCGCATTGCCGATGAGCGTCAATCAGTCTCAACCCGGTCGGGCTGATCTACGCTTTTGGCTGGATCGATTCTGTGGAGTTCACTCGAAGATCCCGCCCCCATCTCGCGAGCAGACGCTCATGAGCTCGAGTTGGAGAACAGATCCCATCCAAAACGGCTGGTCGGTGGAGCTTTTCTGGATGCGGTACGAAACCGGCACGCTATACGGCTACGGAGTCGGAGGGACGGCCCCGGCCTCCGAAGATGGGAAGGTCTACGAGTTCAGTCACAGGTTGAATGAACCCTTCAAGCCAGACTCTGGCAGCTCTGCGATTGACAGCTATCAGACCATCTTTCAGGCGACAGCGAAGATTTCTGGAGACAAGTTCAGAGATGGACACGAGGTCAAACTCGATGAAGGACGCGCTTGGCCCAACGCGCAATAGTGCCGAGTTCATTGCGTTCGTTGGGTGGTCGCCAGGGGCTGGTCGATGAGACGTCGGCGATGATCGATGGTGCTGCGAGCGGGTGGACATGGGTGATCGTTGGTGGTGGTGGTTCTTCGCCGATTTCGCGCTCTGGCTCGCTTCCCTCTTCGATGGCGACAGCGCTCGTCAGTGCACGGGCCGACCCGGCGACGCGCTTCCTGTACCTTGTGCCGACTCGGTATCGAATATCTGTTCAATTAATCGCCGTTCAGAGCAGGGCACGAGACCTCGTGCGCCGGTTCTACGAGGACGCCGGGCATATAGTCGTCAGTGGCGACGCTCGACGAGGTGCACCGAATTTCCACCCCGTATGTCCGCACCTCCCCGCTCCGCATGAGCTGTCTCGGATGGGTGCGACTAACGGGTGAGGACCGATGGAACGCGACAAAAACAAGCTCTTACACGGGCCTTTGTTCGCCCGGAACATTCCGCTCGACCGTCGGAACGCGGCTCGCCGGATCAGCGCGTACATCTATGGGAACGTCCTGATCCTCTCCGCGCTGATCCCGGTCGCGCCATCCCTCGAGGATGTCGGCATCGCGGTCGTTCTCGGGGCCGCCCTGTCGACGTTCATCGCCCATGTCTTCGCCGAGAGCGTCGGGCAATCGGTACGCCAGAGCGGCGTGCCCTCCCCGCCCCAGCCATGGCTCGACCTGCGCGATTCGCTGCCGATCCTCAGTTCGGCGGTGCTGCCCTGCGCGATCCTCGCGGCGGCGGCGGTCGGATGGCTCGAGCCACGTACCGCCCAGGTGCTCGCCGAGGTCGCCATGCTGGTGCGGATCGGTGGAATCACGTTCGTCATCCGCAGGCTCGAGGGTGCGCGGCCGGATCGGTCGACTCTGCTCGGGGCGATTCTGCTCGGCTGCGCGGCCACCGCCGTCGTGGCGGCGAAGGTCATCCTCGCGCACTGATCCGAGGCGGAACGGTCGGGGAACGCCCCGACTGCCTTCGGGAATATGGATCACCGGGGCTGGGGGCGCGCTTTCCCTGCGCTGAATCTAGAACACGTTCTACACTCCGGTCATGGACCTGGTTGCTATCGAGGAGATCAAGCGTCTCAAGCACCGCTACTTCCGCACGCTCGACCTGAAACTATGGGACGAGTTCGCGGACTGCCTCGCCGAGGACGTCTCCGCGCGCTATGGCACCCAGGCCATGGGCGAGCCACTGCATTACGACAATCGCGCCGACGTCGTGGCCTTCATGCGCAAGAACCTCGGACCCGGGATCGTCACGGTCCACATCGCCAACCACCCCGAGATCGAGACCGATGGTGACATCGCGAAGGGTTCGTGGGCATTCGAGGACACCGTCCTGGTGCCGGGCGCGAAGATCCAGATCCGCGGCGGCGGATACTATTGCGACACCTATCGTCGCGACCCGGACGGGGAGTGGCGGATCGCCTCGACGCGATACGAGCGCATCTACGAGGCATTGACCTCGCTGGAAGACCTCCCGAGCTTCACGCTGCTGGCCAACCGCTGGGATCCATCGCTGGAGCACTGACCGGTGATTGCCTGCGCGAGCATCCAGCGGGCGGCATCATCGCACGCCCACCGGACGCCATCCGTCTGTCACACCTCGACAGCGGCCTCATCTATAGGATCGGGCACGCGAAACGCGGAATCAGGGGGCGACAGGTATGGATCAGCAGGCATCGCAACAGTTTCCGTCCAGGACGGGCGGGAGTTTCGAATCGCGCGGTGACACAGCACCTTGGCAGATGCCGGGGAGGGTCCGGGCGGCGCGGGTCATCATTTTCGTGATGTCGGCGATCGGACTGGCAGGCACCGTCGCGCTGATAGGAATGGGTCATCCCCATGCGGCGGGCGGGAACACACAGGGATACCTGTTCTTCTGGGCGATGGCCGTCACCGCCTTGTTCTTCGCGCGGCGCCGGGGCTGGGTCCGGATCACCGTGACCGTCTTCGCCGTGATCGAAGGGCTCGTCGCTTTCGGTTCCATGGCCTTCAACGGCGGGACCGTGGACACCGATGCCGGTTTCGCCTTCGTCCGGATGTCACCCGGGCCTTTCGGGCTGGTCGCGGTGATTGCCATCATCGCCCTGCTGTTCGGTGGATCGGCCGACCGATGGTTCGGTCGTCCCGCCGGGGCGGCACCGGGCAGCCCGCGACCGACGCGGGATCCGGGCGAGCCGCTGCTTCGCCGCCGCCCTTACGTGGTCGGTGTGCTGATCACGATCGTGGTCGTCATCGGCATCGTGACGGCGGTGGTCATCGGCAACACCAGCAACACCACCGGGCCCGGCGCGCTGTCGGCCGGCGACTGCGTCGCGACCCAGGACGACCTGAGTATCGGTTTCTCCGATGCCGAGTTGGTGAAGGTCGGCTGTTCGGACGTGAGAGCCCAGGCGAAGGTCATCGCCCGAATAGCGGGCACCGACAAGACCACCGAGTGCCAGAAGTACGAGGACTCCGTCAAGCTCGCGGGGTACATCGGCTCCGACGGCGGTGCGTCTTTCGTGCTCTGCCTGCGTTCGTTCAGCTGAATTCGGCGACCCCGGCGGCAGCCGCGTCGGAGGAGACATCACAAGGTCCTGACGAGCCTGAGTCGGTCGAGCCCGATGGGCGCGTAGATTCGACCTTGCTGTGATCGTGAGCGTTCCTCGACGAAGGGATCTCTGTCATGAGCAAGTCGCCCAGGCATCGCGGATGCCGCAGAGCATGTGCGGTGCTCGCGGTCGTGCTCGCCATCGCCACGGGCGGCTGCGGTGCGGAGGACATGTCCGGCGGCTCCGCGTCTTCGGCGGTCGAGAGTGCCGAAGCGGCGAAGATCGCCGACATCGTTCGCGCCAAGATGACCGAACTCGATCTCAGCTCCGCGGTCTACGGCGCATGGCGGGGCAGTGAGCAGATCGCCTTGGGCGCGCTGGGCGGATCACCGCTCGGTGTGCCCGCGACCGCGGAGATGCGCTTGCGCGTCGGCCAGCCGATGGAACCCATGCTGTCCACGGTCCTGTGGCGACTCGATGGCCAGGGCGTGCTGAAACTCGACGAACCCATCGCCCGCTGGCTGCCCGATTTCCCGCGCGCGGACAAGATCACTGCGCGGATGCTCGCCGACAGCACCTCCGGGATCTCCGACTATGTGACCGAACCGGAGTTCCTGAAGATCTTCGGCGAGAACCCGATCCGCGAATGGACCGCGCCGCAACTGCTCGAACGCGCCAATGCCCGCCCGCCGCTGTTCGAGCCGGGCACCAGTTTCGCCTACGCCCACAGCGATCTGGTCGTGCTCGGCGAGGTCCTGCAGAAGGCAGCGGGCAAGCCCCTCGGCGAGCTGATCGCCGAGCACATCACCGTCCCACTGGGCATGCACGACAGCAAAGTAGTACTCACCCCGCAGGTCGACGAACCGATCCTGCACGGCTACACCAACGAACGAAACTTCTTCGAAGACTCCACCTTCTGGAACCCCACCGCCTTCCTGCACAGCGGCAACATGAACTCCACCGTCGGCGACGTCGGCCGCTGGGTCCGCGCCCTCGGCACCGGCGAACGACTCACCCCCGACCAGTTCCAGCAGATGATGGGCCCGTCGACCGCGGGCCTCGGCCCGTTCACCACCGAAAAATACTTCGCCTTCGGTGTGGTCCACCTCGCCGACTGGCTGTATATGAACCCGTCCTACGGCGGGTACGACGGCGTCGCCTTCTACGACACGAAAACCGAGACCACCGTCGTCGTCTACGACACCCTCGGCCCCACCTCCGACTCCGATCAGAACAACGCCGTCGGCATCGGCACGGAGATCGCCACGCTCCTGGTCCCCGAACGCCCGCCGGCGGTCCCCTGAGCAGTGGGCACCGCCCTTCTGCCGGGTGCGGTCGGCAGGCAACGCCGGCCCGCGATCACCGGTCGCGCAGGACTTCGAGGCGGCCGTTGACCGATGCCAGACGACATCCGGTTGCGCCGGTGGTCAGCAGCATGTTGGCGACTTGGAGCAACAGGACTAGGGATGGCTTGCCGGAGGTGGACCGGCGGGGCCATTCGTGCCAGTAGTGGGGTGGGTCGAGGCCGGCGTCGGGGCCGGTGGGTAGCCGCAGTCGATCACCGGGTGCGAGGACGGTGATGTGGAGATCGGTGAGTGCCCCGATGGCATCGCCGGACAAGGGCGAGGTTCGGGTGAGCATCGCCCAGCGGTGCAGCGGAACGCAGGGAGGCGCCGTGGCGAGGGTCGGTACCGCCAGCGCGTTGCGGTCGTAGGTGGCGGCGGCCAGCCCGGCGGGAACGAGCAGCGCGGTGACCGTGTCGTCGCACACCAGCTCCACGCCTGTTCCGTCGGCGGTGACCTCGGTCGGTAGTCCTCGATGCTGGTAGGCATCCAGCCAGTCCAGGGGGGTGCGCAGTTGGAGTGTTTCCGGCCAGGGCAGACCCCGGGATCCGTTCAGGACCGCCCACGCGGCGGCGCCGAGCTCGCACTCGTGGTGGCGATGGTCGGACCAGTACCGGCGGGCGTCGGTGGGGGAGAACGCCAATGGTGGACTGGCACAGTCGAACTCCTCGTTCTCGAGTCCCATCGGTGTTCCTCCGGTGTCGGATGGCGGCCGATGACATCGGACGCGGGCACCGACGATCCTGCCACACGCTTCCATACTTTCAGGTATGGATAAGTGTGCTTCATAGTATGGTCGGTGGACGTGACGCCCAGCGGGGTCGTTCAGCGAATTTCACGTCAGGAGGCCGACATTGGCCGAGTTCGTCGAGGATCATCTCCAGCGGGTCGCGACCCGCGCCGCGAGCAGCGTGGACACCGTGCGAGCGCCGTCGAGATGTCCCACCGCCTTTCGCTACTGGGAGGCCCGTGGCACGCCGGCAGTGCGACGGATCGAACGCGCTTTCACGGCCGTGACCCGGCAACCGCTGTTCCCCAGCGACGAGCAGGCTGTGGCCATGTGCGAAGACCTGTTCGCCGGTGACCCGGTGGCCGAGCGATTCGTCGCCGAGGTGATGCACGGCGAGATCGGATCGAAAGCCGGGCGGGCGATGCTGGAGACAGCGCTGGCCGAGGGCATCGACGCCGTCGCGGACGCACCGGAATCCATGCGCGCGTTGTTCGCCGAGTTCGAAACAGTGCCCGACTGGGTGGTCCCCGAACTGGTGGAACAGGGTGCGGCGATCTGGCGGCGCTGGGGCACCATGCTGTTCAGCTTCGCCGGGGCCGAAACCCTCGAGATGTACACCGAAGCCGCGGTCGCGACCCCGTTGTCACTGGCAGGCGGCTACGCCGGAGACAGCGCGCTGCGCCGGTTCCTGGAGACCACCCGCTTCTGGATGGACGTCTCGGCCCCCGATGCGCTGCTCACCCCGGGATCGGCGGGCCGGGCCACCGCGCTGAAGGTCCGCGTCATGCACGTTTCGGTGCGGGCGAAGGTCGCCGACCATCCCGAATGGGACATGCGGCGGTGGGGCTTGCCGATCAGCCAGACCTACCAGATGCTGACCCTGCTGGCAGGCAGTGTGACCCCCGGACTGGGCTTGTGGGCGCTGGGCTACCAGACGACGCCCTCGGAAATCCGTGCGCTGCTGCACTTCCAGAAGTACATGGGCCACCTGCTCGGTGTGCGGTTGCGCTGGTACCCCGAGACCGTGCGCGACGCGCTGCGGGTGCTGGCCATGACGATGGTCTCGCGTTCCTACGACGCGGGTCAGCACGGTACGGAATTGATCGAGTCGTATCCGGCGGCGTTCGCGCCCCGCGACGGGCACCGTGGCCTGACCTGGTTGCGCGAAATGTACAACTACCGGATCAATTCCGTGTACTCCGCGATGTACATGGCGCCGGGAACCCGTCGGCGCTACACCATGCCACCCGCGTTGCCGTGGATCATCGTTCCGATCGCGCGATTCCCGCTGATCACCGTGATGGAGATCGTGCGCCGGGTCTGTCCGCCGTTCGCGCGGGCGCACGAGAAACTGATGCTCGCGCATCGCGAGAACTGGTATCGAGCCCAGATGCAGGGCCGCACCGCCGCATTCGACGCCAGCGGCGCACTGCGCCGATGAACCCACCGAAGGTAGCCATGAGCACTGCCCCCATCGTCGAAGTGTGGAACGGGCCGGGACGTCGCGACGGCGTGCTGACCCCGGTCGAGCCTCGGCACAACGCGTTACATCCGTCGTCGAGCACACTGGCCTTCGAACACTGGTACTTCGACGCGCACCTCGACACCGGGCACGTGGTGATCGGGTTCCTGATCAAACGCAGGCCCGAGGATCTGCCCCTGGCCAGGCCCTGGGTGGAGATGATGGTCTATTCGCCCGACGGCACCTTGCGTCAGGTATCGCGGCGCTACCCGCGTTCGGCCACCTCGTTCTCGGCCGAGGGGTGCGACGTGCGCATCGGTCACAACACCGCACGCACCGTGTCCGACGCCGACGGGCAGGTGAGCCATCACCTGCGGATGGCCGAGGGCGGCGTCGAGTTCGATCTGCGATTCCACAACGAGGTACCCGGTTGGATGCCGGGCAAAGGTGAAACCCGCTTCGGTACCAAGGATTCCTTCGGCTGGATGGTCGCCGCTCCTCGCGCGCGGGTGACCGGCGCGATCGAGCTCGACGGCGTGCGGCACGAGGTCACCGGGCGTGGCTATCACGACCACAACTGGGGTGTCGGCGACATGAAGAAGATCATCGAGCGCTGGCATTGGGGGCGGCTCTATGTCGAGGACTACTCGCTGCTGTTCGCCTCGGTGCTGACCCAGCAGCGCAGAGGCGGACACGAGATCAGCCCGCTGATGCTGGCCCACCACGACGAGATAGTGCTGTCCACCGGCGAGACCAGGCTCATCGAGGGCCCGGAACGCTTCGATGTGACCGCAGGACGCACCTATCCCGAATGGGTCGAACTGCATGTACCGGATCAGCTCGACCTCCGGTTGGACGTGGTGCGCGTCATCCACGCCCACGACCTGCTCGACGATCTTCCGGTGGTGCGGTCGCGGGTGATCAAGCCACTGATGCACCGATTGGTCGGGCACCCCGGCTACTTTCGGTTCGAGTCCACCTTCGACCTCAGCGTGCGCACCGCCGCGGGAACGCGGCGACGAACCGGCTCGACCCTGCACGAACTGGTCGCGCTGACCTGACCGGCACCGCGCGCCCCGGACGGTCAGCCCGGTGTCTCCCCGCTGGTGATGAATCGGAAGAACTCGCGGCGTTGCTCCTCGGTCGGTACGGGCAGGTTCTGATTCCCGTGCACGAAGCCGATTCCGGCGAAGCACATCAGACCCGCCCGCATCTGTGCCTGCTCGGTCGAGAACCCCATGTCGACGAGGGTGTCGGACAGTGTGTGAAATATCCGCTGATCCAGGGCTTTCACGGCCTCGGCCACCTTGGCGTTCGTTCGGGCCCAGTCCCGGACCGCGAGTTCGACCTGCCAGACCCGTTCTCCGGTGAGTAACTCGCCCATGCGGGCCAACCGCTGCTGCGGTGGCAGCTCGTCGAGGTCGTGGAAGCCGCGCGCCGCGTCGTTGTGGTCGGCGCACCAGAACTGCGCGGTGGTCTCCAGGAGTTGATCGATGCCGTCGAAATGCCAGTAGAAGCTGCCCTTGGTTACGCCGAGTTCGTCGCACAGGGTGGAAATGGTGATGGCGGCGACGCCCTTTCGCAGCAGCAGGCCGAGTGCGGCGGCCGTCCAGTCCTCGACCCCGAGCCTGCGTGCCCCGCGACCGGCCGCCGCCGCCTTGCGCTTGGACACCGGCTCGGCCGGTCGCGAAGCCCTGGTCCCTCCGGTCATGGCCACCTTCCGTGTGCGCGTCGAGGTCAGCTTATCGCGCGGCGTCCGGCGTGTCGGCCGACCACTGGATACACACTGACTGGTCGGTAACGGCGTGCGCGGCGAGAGGCAGCGCCCCCAGGGCGAATTCTGCGGCGATTCGCACTCTGCGCGGGCACGTACTCTGTTGAGTGCCTGCACATTTGGTGACCGTAGACCGTAGGATGGAGCCTGATGGACCACACGGACCCTTTCCCCCGCCCTATTCCCGTCACGGTACCGAAGCTGCTAGTGGGCTTAGGGTCAGCGTTGGTCGTCGCCGCGGCAATCGCATCCTTCACCTTCACCTCCACCCTCGCGCGGGTAGCCGGAGTTCCCGAGCACCTGACCTGGCTGTGGCCGGTGGTGGTCGGTCTCACCGTGGCGCTGGTCGCCTGCACGTTCATCACGCTGGTGGGTATCCGCGATGAGAAGGCCACGTCGCTGGTGCGGGTCTACGAGTTGCTGCTTGTCGGCGCCGTGCTGTCGAGCATCTGCGGAAACCTGCTCTCCATCTCCCGCGACCCGATCGAGATGGGAACCCTCGGCACCGCGATCGTGGTGTCCGTTCCCCCGATCTGCCTGATGATCTGCGTGGGTAACTATCTGTTGCTCACGGCAGTCATTCCCGTTCGTATCGTGGCAGCGATCCGTGAGGACGACTGGCGGCTGAGAGTCCTCGGCATACCCGGTGCGCCGTCGTCGTCCAAAGGTTCGCCCCCCGCCCAGCACGACAGCGACTCCTGGTGGGACCAGCACCGCAGCGAGGCAAGGACCCCGCCGACGACGCCGAGAACCCGGACGTAGAACCCACGCCCCAGTACATCGGGGCGTGCGCGCCACGATCTGCCTCCACCGATACCCGGGCTATTCGCCGAGCTGTTCTCGGACGAACGCCGCAGCTTGGTCGCGGGTGTCATTGAGGAAGTACATGAAGTGGCCGTAGCTCAGCGCATTTCCGAACCCGGCGGCCGGGTCGCCACCCTGGCAGACGCGGTCGCCGGTATTGCAGTAGTCGCGTAGGCGGTCGGCGAATTCCGTGAGCGCGCCCAGGCGCAGGGACCCGGTGCCGGACAGCGCGGGATCGAAGCTGCCGCGGTTGTAGGGTTCCGCGCCGTTGAACAGCGGGCTGCCGAACAGGGCGATGGCACGGACTCGCGTGGCCGCCTGTTCGGTCAACGTGGTTCGCGCGGAAAGGGCGTTGCCGATCACGCGTGCGCCTTGCGAGTAGCCGAGTAGAACGAGCTGCTGGTCAGGGCACGCGGCGGCGGTCGCGTTCAGGAGCGCGGTGAGATTCGCGATTCCTTGGACGGAGCTGTCCGGGCTCATCGAGGCCGGATACTCGAGTTCACCCACCGTGGTGCGGCGGCCGGATTCCTGGGCGATCCGCTCGCCCAGCGGAGTGAGCAGCCGGCTGCCGGACTGCGGTTCGAGGGTGCCACGGACGGTGACGACTCGGATCTCCGCGCAGCCGCCGGGCTGGGGTATCGGGTCGGCGGCCGCAGTAGAGAGAACCGGCAGCGACAGCGCTGCCGCGGCGCTCGAGAACGCCAGGATTCGAAAACATCCACGCATGCGGCCACTGTATTGCTTCCGCAGACCGAATTCGACCGACATCGACGACCCGTTCAGAGCGGGGCGTTGCGCCACCATCGGTCGTAGAGGTCCTGACCCGAGGTGCCGCCCGAGACTGCGAGGGCACACCGGGAGCGGGTGCCGTTCTCGAACTCGACCAGCATCTCGCCTGTCGGTCCCGCCACTCCCTGTGCGTCGTTCCAGCGGGCGTGTCCGCGGCCGCTGGGCCGTTGCCAGCCCTCCTCGCCGACGAAAACCGCGGTGGCGGAGGAGACGTAGCGTTCCGCCGGTTCGTCGGTTCCGCAGGTGAGCAACAAGCGGAACACCGGGTTCTGGTCACCGTTGCAGGCGAGTGCGTTCAGCGAATCACGGGTCTGACGCGCGTCGATGGGACGTTGGTTGCCGTCGACGGCGCTGCACCGCAGGCCTTGGTAGCCGCTGTCTGCCTGAGATTTCGGCAGCAGCTCGGGGAAAGCGTCGACGACCCACTGGTGGGCCGCCCAGGAATTCGGGTCGATCGGAGCCGTCGAGGTCGCCGCAGCTGTGTTCTCCTCGGGCGAATCACGATTCAGCACAACCACACTCGTGACGACCGCCGCGATCGCCGCCGTCAGCGCGCCGACCACGATGCCGAGGCGACGGCGACGCGCCGGTCGATGCCCCACCACCGCTACCGCGTCGGTGGCCACGCCCAGGGCGGCGGCGGCATCGGCGGCCAGCGCGCCGCAGCTCGGATACCGCCGCTGCGGATTCTTGGCCAGCGCGCGGGCGATCACGTCGTCGATCCGGCGCGGCAGCTCCCCGGCCACCGCGCTCGGGCGGGGCGGCGGGTCGTACAGGTGTGCCGCGATCACCGCGTCGACGCTCGGTCGCGGGAACGGTTTGGCGCCGGTCAGCAATTCGTAGAGGGTGCAGCCCAGCGCGTAGACATCGGCACGGTGATCGATCGCCGTGCCGATGAGCTGCTCGGGGGCCGCGTAGGCGACGGTCGCCAGAATGGTTCCGGCCTGGGTCAGTGTCGTCGCGGCCGCGGCCTTGGCGATGCCGAAATCGGTGACCGCGACCCGATCCGGTTGTCCCGGAATGGATTCGACCAGGATATTGGCCGGTTTGACATCGCGGTGCAGCATCCCGGCCCGGTGCGCGTGATCGAGACCACGAGCCACCCCGGTGACCAGATGCGCGACACGGTGCGGGGTGAGCGCGCGGTCGCGCAGCAGGGTGGCGGCGTCGGGGCCGTCGATGAAGCGCATCGCGATCCACAGTTGACCGTGTTCGATGCCACGGTCGTAGACGCCGATGATATTCGGATGGTCCAGCCGCGCGGCGAGTTCGGCTTCGCGACCGAAGCGCGCCCGGAACTCGGAGTCGGCACCGAATTCCGCCGACAGCACCTTCACCGCGTCGCGGCGCGGGAGCCGGGGGTGGGCGGCGACGTAGACGGTGCCCATGCCACCGACGCCGAGTACCCGCTCGATCCGGTACCCGGCGAAGACCGTGCCCGGCGGCAGCGGGCGGCTATTCACTGCGCACCAGCAGCGCGTACTGGGCCGCGCTCTGCTGTGCGGCGTGCGCCGGGCTGCGGCCGATGATCGAGGCGGTGTATCTGCCGTAGAGCACATGGCAGTAGACCTGGGCGGGTGACGCCGGGTGCTGATCGAGCTTGTTGCAGTAGACATCCGGCACGCCGACCGGTGTGTCGATCATCGTCGCGGGATTGGCTGCCTGCCGCTCCTTGGTGAAGACCCGGCGCGCGCTGACCGCGTCGGGAAACCGTTCGACCACATTGTTGCCGTTCACGGCGACGACTTCGATCGGATCCTGGAAACCGAAGTGCTTCATCAGCCGGGTGGCTCGTGGACCGAGCACGACGCCGCCGATCTCGATCGAGGCCGACCAGCCGGCATTGGCGTCGGTATCGGCGGTGATCACCGTCGGCGGGGGCCAGTGCCCGGCGCCGAAGGGAAGTACGCGCGCGACCATGCCGTCGCGATCGAGCGGCAGGTCGGCGAACCGGTCCGGCGCGGTCGGCTGGAAATCCTGCAGCCGGGGGAGCTGGACGTCGAAGGTCTTGCGCACCATGGCCAGCAACGCGGCCTGGTCCGGGCTGGTGTGCGCGGCCAGCACACTGACGACGAACGACCCGTGCGCGAGGGTGGCCGCCATGGTCGGCACGGTCGGGCGCCAATGCGCGAACGCCCCCGGGTACTCCGCGATCCGCACCGCGACGTTGTCGGCAGTGACCGCGGCGTCGGTGGCGTTCATCTGCCTGGCCGCCAGCCGCGCCTTCGTGTCGTCGGGGAAGCGCATCAGCAATACGGTGAGCAGACGGGCGGAGCCGATCTCCGGTGCTTTGCCACGAAAGTTGGCGTCGCTGCCGCTGACCACGAATCCGGCTAGCATGTCCTGGGATTCGAGCACTTCGCGGACCGGCTCGGCCAGAATTCCGGCTGCTTTCAACGGTGTGGGTAGCGGTGCGGTCCGGTTGGAGATGCCGTTGGTCAGGGTCGGATCGACCTCGACCGGATCGAGCACCGCCTCACCCATCCGCACCGATTCCAGCACCCTGCCGTACTTCTCGGTGCTCGAGGCCGGCGGCGTCATCGGGTCGACACTGTTCGAACCCACATCAAGGGTGGCCAGGTCGACTCGCTGCGGGACCGCTTCGCCGGGACGCACGCACCCGCACAGCACCGTCAACGCCGCGGCCAGGACGGCCACGGTTCGGATTCGCTCACCCCGCGAGAACATCGACTACCCCTGTCCCAGTGGCGCATCCGGCCACCAGCGTTGCCACAGCACCGAACCCGAGGTGCCGCCGGAGATGCGCAGCTTGCAGAACTGGCGGTCGGGCCCATCGAACATCACGTCGAGCCGACCGATGAGCGAGCCCTCGTCGCCGGTGATGGTTCCCCATCGCACCTTTCCGCTCGCACCGTCGCGGGTCCAGAGTTCCTCGCCCTCTACAGCCAGATTCGCTGTCCACGCCGGAATCTGGGTGCGATCGGACCGGCAGACGACCGAGAGCGTTTCGACGGGGTTCCGGTCACCGAGGCAGAGAACCCCGCCGATCTCGACCTGCTGATCGAGCGCGAGCGCATTGCCGTCCTGGTCGACGTGTATGCAGCTGTTGACGTCCTGGTATCCGACGGCCAGCGGTGCGACCGGCAGCAGGTTCGGCAAGGTCTCGGCGGCCAGCGCGGCCGCGCCCCATGCGTCGGAGTTGGTGGCGACCCGGGCAGGCGCAGCCGAATCGGGATCGCCACCGGCGAACCCGATGGCAACCGAAATCGCCACCGCCACGGTCACTACGGCTGCGATCGCCACGCCGGTCAGCAGTCGGCGCGGCTCGGCAGCGGCTTCGGGTACGCAGGCCGCCCGCGCGGCAGCAGCCAGTTCACCGCAGCTCTGATAGCGCTGCGCGGGGTCCTTGGCCAGCGCCGTGGCGATCACCGCGTCCAATTCGGCCGGTACCCGGCCGTTTTCGCGTGACGGCCGAGGCGGTTCGTCGGACAGGTGCGCATACATCACCGCCGCGGGACTGCTGCGCGAGTACGGGACCGTCCCGGTGAGCAGCTGGTAGAGCGTGCACCCCAGCGAGTACACATCGGCGCGATGGTCCACCGGGTCGCCGTTGATCAGCTCGGGCGCGGCGTAGGCCAGTGTCGCGGTGAATCCCGCACCCTCGGCGAGAGTCCCGTCTGTCTCGGCGGTGCGGGCGATCCCGAAGTCGGTGACCAGCACCCGATCCGGTTGGCCCGGTTCCGCGGTGAGCAGCAGGTTCGCGGGCTTCACGTCGCGATGCTGCAGGCCGACCCGGTGGATCTCGTCGAGACCGTTCGCCGACTCGGTCACGATGCGCAGCGCCCGCTCGACCGGAACGGCGGTCTCCTGCCGGATCAGCTCGGCGACATCGCCACCGTCGACGAACTGCATCGCGATCCACAGGCGGCCGTCCTGCTCGCCACGATCGCGGACCGCGACGACATTGGGATGTTGCAGCCGCACAGCGACTTCCGCTTCGCGCAGGAACCGCGCGCGGAATTCCTCGTCGTCGGTGTATCGGTCGGACAGGATCTTCAGCGCGTCGTGTCGGGGGAGCCGGGGGTGGTGCGCGAGGTACACCTCGCCCATGCCGCCGGCGCCGAGCCGGCGTTCGATCCGGTATCCGGCGAACTCGTCGTCAGAACGGAGCATCTGGCCACCACCGGTCGTAGAGTTCCTGGCCTGTTGTCGCGCCGATCACGACGACCATGCAGAAGTTTCGGGATGGCTCGTCGAATCCGACCCCGACCAAGCCGAGATCGCCGGTGGACACGGTCATGGTCGACCAGGTCACCCGGCCACGCCCGGTAGCGCGTTCCCACTTCTGGTCGCCGAGAACCACGGCACCCGGTTCGTTCACGAGGATGAAGGGGTGCCGGTTCGTCGAACAACGCACGTCGACATCGCGGATGGGGTTGTTGTTGCCGGTGCAGGTGATGCGGGCGACTTCGTCGGGCATCAGATTCAGGTCGGCGGCCGCACCGGTGTTCAGGCCCATGGCGGCGCATCGAATGCCCTGATGTCCGGTTCGGGTCGGGGTAGCAGGCAGCAGCCCGGGCAGCGCATCGGCGATGAAGGCGTACCGCCCCCAGGTCACCCCGGCACTGCTGGTCGGCGTGGCGGGGCTCGCGGTCGAATCGTCGGGGTCGCGGACGAGCGCCACGGCGACGGCGAGTGCCAGCACCAGCATGATGACGGCCCCGGCCATGGCGGCATACCGCAGCCGTGGAGTCTGTTGCTGCGGAGGCTGTTTCGGGGCGGGCGCGACGGGGCGATCGGTGCTGGGCGGGGGCGGTGCGGGCGGTGCGCCCGCGACCACGGTGTGATCCGCCGCCACACCGAAGGCGCCGGCGGCCGCCGCGGCCAGTGCGCCGCACGACGAATAGCGCTCGTCGGGGTTCTTCGCCAGCGCGCGGGCCAGCACCGCGTCGATCGCGGGCGGCAATTCCGGCCGAAGGGCCGTAGCCCGCGGCGGCACCGCCATCAGATGCGCCTGCATCACCGCCACCACCGAATCGCGGGGGAACGGCTTCGTACCGGTGAGCAGTTCGAACAGCGTGCAGCCCAGAGCGTAGACATCGGCGCGATGATCCACGCGCTGTTCGGTCAGCAGTTCCGGCGCCGCGTAGGCCAGCGTCGCCACCACCGTTCCGACCGCGGTGAGCGCGGTGCCGTCACCGGCGGCCCTGGCGATGCCGAAATCGGCGACCAACACTCGATCCGGTGCGTCCTCGACCGGCTCGAGCAGGATATTGGCCGGTTTCACATCGCGGTGCAGGAGGCCGTGGCGGTGCGCCTCGTCCAGCCCGCGCGCGGCCTCGGTGACGATGTGCACGGCCCGCGGCGGCGGTATCGGTGACTCGTGGCGCAACAACGCGGCCACGTCGGTCCCCGCCACGAACTCCATCGCGATCCACAACTGGCCGTCGTGCTCCCCGCGGTCGTGCACCGCGACGATGTTCGGATGATCGAGCCGGGCGGTGAGTTCGGCCTCGCGCAGGAAGCGCGCCCGGAATTCCTCGCCCGCACCGGCGTTCTCGGGCAACACCTTGATCGCATCACGGCGGGGCAGCCGCGGATGCGCGGCTACATACACCGTGCCCATGCCGCCGGTGCCGAGCACCCGCTCGATCCGGTAGCCGGCGAAAACGGTTCCCGGGGGAAGGGTTTCGGTCATCGCCTCTACTCGCTGTTCACCAGCAGCGCGTACTGCGCCGCCGCTCGTTGCTGGACATCCTGGTAGTCCCGGCTGAAAACCAGCGCGACGTAGCGGCCGTACTTCAGGCGGCAACTGAACTTGGTGATCGGCGAGTCTCTCGTCGACTCCGCGCAGTTGATGTCGACCATGCCCTTCGGTGGCGGAACCGCGAGCTGGTCGTTGTTGTTCGGCAGGTCGGCGAAGAACGCGGCCGCTGTCGCCGCGTCGGCGAAGCGCATCAGGCGGTCGTACCGGTTCAGGCTGACCAATTCGGCGACCTCGCGGCTGGGTTGGTAGAAGTGGCCCGCACGCGGACCGAGAACGATGCCGCGCGCCTGCAGCAGGCTTTCCCACCCGGCGACCTCGCTGAAGTCGCCGAGAATCACCACCGGAAACGGCCACCGCCCCGGTGCTTCGGGCACCATCCGTCCCAGCATGCCGTCACGGTCGAGGGGCAGGTCGGCGAACTGCTCGGGCGGTGTGAGCGCGACATCGCGCAGCATCGGGCGCTGTTCCTCGAAAGCCCTGCCCGCCAGCGTTGTCAGGGCGGCGAGGTCGGGCGAGGTGTGCCCGGCCATGACCGTGACGACAAACGAGTCCACGGCCATCGTCGCCGCCAGCGTCGGAACCGTCGGACGCCAGTGCGCGCGAGCCGCCGGGTGCCCGGGGATCGTGACAGCCACATTGTCCGGGCTCACCGCCGCGTCGGCGGAGTCGATCTCCTGCGCGGCCAGTCCCGCGGCTGCCGCATCGGGAAATCGCAGCAGCGTGAGCTGCAGAATCCGGCTGCTGCCGATCGAGAATTCGGTGGAAGCATCGGTGGCGCCGACGGTGTAGCCGGCCAGCATGCCGTGACGCTCCAGGACCGCGCGCACCGGATTGGCCAGCAGCGCCGCCGCTTTCGCGGCGGTCGGCAGGGGGTCCGAACCCGATCGTGAGCGGGGCACGGTCAGCGCCGGGTCGACCCTGGCCGGATTGGCGATGGCCTCGCCGAGCCGAACCGATTCGACCACGCGCCCGTGATACTCGCTGCCGCGCTCGGGCGCGCGCAGCGGGAAGCGGCTGTAGGGGCCGACATCGAGGGTGGCGGGATCCGGCACGGGCATTGGATCACCGGTCATCGCGCAGCCCGAGACCGCGGCGAGGATCACAGCAAGCGCGAGAGCCAGGGGTGCGAGTCTCACAGCGGTGCCTCCGTCCACCAGGCGGCCCGCAGCTCGGTGCCGTCCCGCGCGCCGGTGACGACGATGTAGCAGAAGCTGCGGTCGGGATCGTCGAAGTACAGCCGCAGGTAACCCGTCAGCTGCGGGGCCTTGTAGAGGTCGAGATAGGTTCCCCAGTGCAGGTTTCCGTGACTCGACGGCCTGGTCCACTGTTCGTCGCCCTCGGCGCGATCGTAGGTGGGCGGCGGGGCGATCGGGGTGCGGTCGGCGTTGCACACGAGTTCGATCGTCTGCACCGGTTCACGATTGCCGAAACACATGATCCGGCCGGTCGGGACGAAGACGTCGACGGGCAGGTCCCGCAGCTGTGCGTCGGAGGGCCTGCACCCCCACATCTCCTGATACCCGGTCCCGAACTGTGAGGCAGGCAGCAACTCCGGAAATGCCTGCGCGACATAGGTGTACGCGCCCCAGGACACCGGGTCGACCGCGGTTTGCGGTCCGAGCGCGATCGCGGTCGGCGCGTGTTCGGTGGAACCGGTTCGGCTGACACCGAGCACCGCGGCCGTCAACGCGATCAGGACAGCGGCGGCCAGCGCGCCGTAGACGAGCGGGCGCCGCCGGACGGGAGCCCGGACCGCTGCCAGCCGGACCGTCCCCTGCGCGGCGGCCGACGCGGCAGCGGCCAAGGCGCCACAGGTCGGATACCGGTCGCCGGGGTTCTTCGCGAGCGCGGTCGCGATCACCTGGTCGAATCCGGGTGGGAGCCCGGGCTTGTCGAGGGCCGGCGGGGCTTCGTTCAGATGGGCGTACATGACCGCGGCCGGGGTGTCGCGGGGGAACGGCACCGACCCCGTCAGTAGTTCGTAGAGCACGCAGCCCAGCGCGTACACGTCGGATCGGTGATCGATCGCCCCGCCGTTGATCTGCTCGGGTGCGGCATAGGCCAGGGTCGCGCTGAGCCCGGCGCCGGTCGAATCCGTGGGCGCGTCGGCGGGTCTGGCGATGCCGAAGTCGGTGATCAGCACCCGGTCGGGGCGGCCGTCCTGTTCGGCGACAAGGATATTGGCCGGTTTCACGTCGCGGTGCAGCACACCTTTGCGATGCAGCAGGTCGAGTCCCTTGGCGGCCTCGGCGACGATCCTGACCGTCCGCTCCAGCGGCAGCGCGCCCGGTCCACGGCGGATCAGCTGGGCGAGGTCGACACCGTCGACATACTGCATCGCGATCCACAACCGGCCGCCGTGCTGACCGCGATCGCGCACCGCGACCAGGTTGGGGTGGTTGAGCCGGGCCGCGATCGTGGCCTCACGCAGGAAGCGCTCACGGAACACCGCATCGCCGGAGTGCCTGTCGGACAGCACTTTCAGCGCGTCCTTGCGCGGTAGCCGCGGATGCTGGGCCAGGTAGACCGTGCCCATACCGCCCATGCCGAGGCGCCGCTCGAGGCGGTACCCGGCGAAATCCATGCCCTCAGAAACAGTCAACCGTCGTGCTTCCCGAACCTATCGGCGCCGGGACCCTTCCGGCGCAAGTCGACCGACCCGTGGTCGACCGGCCGACTATAACCCGACTGGCGGTTGGGTTACCGGGGGACAGTCGAGCTACCGGTCCACCCGGTAGTCGACAAGCAGGACAGCGGTTTACGACGCGGCACAGGACATCGTGCCCTGCCCGCTGACGTTCGATCACGATCATCGGAAGCCCTCCTCGCCACGCCGACGCGAAGCGCCTGCTGCATGGTTAGACGAGACGACCGAAGCGAATTCATCGCCGGCCCGATCCGACCGGTCGCAGCCCCACCTCGGCACTCGGGCTACTCGGCAAAGGTATCGCGCCAGTGTGGATTCGGTGCGAACGAGAACGAGTACAGGTTGCTCTGTACGTCGACCGCCGCGCCGGGGTAGTCGTTGTCACGCCACACACCGCCCACCTCACCGGCGCGTTCGAGCAGGACGACATCGGCGAATCCCGCCTGCCGCAGCCGCACGGCGGCGGCGATCCCGCCGAAGCCGGTGCCGACGATCGCGACATGATTGTGGGGGATGGGAGCACCGTGGGGGTCAGCGTGCTCCCGGGTGGTGGTCGATGACATCACTTGGCGGCCAGCCACTTCGAGTAGCTGCGCAGTGCGCGGGTTTGCACGCGCTGGTCGGCCAGCATGGCCAGCGCAGGGCTGACATCGATCGCGGGATCGGCGCCGGTGGCCATGCGCCGCATCTGGTAGCGGACCATCGCCATCTCGGTCGCCGAAGCCAGCGCCTTGTCCGTCCAGGTCACCGCTTTCATGGTCCTGGGGGCTTCGCGTCCCTCGCGCCAGCGGTGAGGCAGATCGGGCGTAACCGCGAGTGCTGTCGCCATGCCGATCAGCGCGACCTTGTTGTCCAGCACTCGTTCGGCGGTGTCCCGGCGCGAGATGCCGCCGGTCAGCATGAGCGGCAGGGCGCTGGTCGCGGCCAGTTCCGCGGCCAGTTCGAGGAAGTACGCTTCGCGCGCGGCGGTGCGTCCGTCGGCGGGTCGGCCCGACATCGCGGGGCTCTCGTAGCTGCCACCCGATACCTCGACCAGGTCGACACCGAGCGAGGCGAGCATGCCGATCACCGCGTGCGCGTCGTCGGCGTCGAAACCGCCGCGCTGGAAATCCGCCGAATTCAGTTTCACCGCCACACCGAACGTCGGCGATACCTCGGCGCGAATGCCGCGCACGATCTCGGTCAGCAGCCGGGCACGGTTCTCGAGTGAGCCGCCCCATTCGTCGGTGCGATCGTTGACCAGCGGCGAGAGGAACTGCGACAGCAGATACCCGTGTGCGGCGTGAACTTCCACGCCGTCGAAGCCGGCTTGTTCGGCGCGTCGGGCGGTGGTGACGAAACGCCCGATGGTCTCGTGGATCTGCCAGGCAGTCATCGCCACCGGCTGTCCGAAACGCTTGGAGTGACGCCCCAATTCGACCGCGATGTTCGACGGACCCCAGACCACGCCGGGCATGCGAGCCTGCACCTGACGGCCGGGGTGGCTGATCTGCATCCACATGGCCGCGCCTGCCGCCTTGCCTGCCTGCGCCCATGCCGTGAACGGCGCCAGCGGCGCCTGCGCGTCGAGCACGATGCCGCCCGGCCCGGTCAACGCCTCGGCGTGCACCATCACGTTTCCGGTGATCAGGAGCCCGGCGCCCCCGGCGCCCCATCGCCGATACAGCGCGATGAGGCGCTCGTCGGGAAGTTGGGACTTGCCCGCCATTCCCTCCTCCATCGCCGCCTTGGCGATCCTGTTCTGCAGGACCTGGCCGGATCGCAACCGCAGAGGCGAGAACACCTCGCCCGAGTCCGCACCGCTCGCCATTGTTCGCTCCTTTCGGCACGCATATTGACACTGCTTACATTCGCGTGCGGAGCCCAACGGTAGAGGTAAATGTAAGCAGTGTCAACACTTGCTAGATTTGTTTCCATGGCAATGTCGAACACGTCGTATCACCACGGCGATCTACCCAGCGCGCTCGTGCGCGCTGCCGTGGAGCTCCTCGAGGAGGATGGCGCGGCAGACCTCTCGCTGCGGGCGGCCGCCCGCCGTGCCGGGGTGTCCACGGCCGCGCCGTACCGCCATTTCGCCGATCGCGACGCACTGCTGTCGGCCGTCGCCGCGGTGGGCTTTCGTGAGCTGGCCGAACAGCTGGTCGCCGCGAGCGCGGAGCCGAGCACGCCCGAGGATCTCGCGACCATCGCTGTGGCCTATGTTCGATTCGCCTTGGCGCGGCCCGCGTTGTTCCGGGTCATGTTCTCGGACCCGTGCGATCCGACCAGTCCCGAACGCGTGGCCGCGACCACGGCGATCCACGACTACGTCCAGGCGATCGTGCGGAGGATCTATCCCACCGCCGACGAGGAATCGCTGACCAACGCGATGTGGGCTCTGGTGCACGGTCTCGCGTTCCTCTATCTGCAGGGCAAGTTCGATGCCGCCGCCGACGCGGAACTCGAAAGTCGTATCCGCGGTACGGTGTTCGCGATCGTCGAACTCCCGACGCTGCCGTCCGCGCACGGCTGAGCACCGCCGCCGAGCGCTCAGCGCGGATGCGGACAGCCGTGTTGCGGTGAGGAACCAAGCGCTGCGCGACGGTGAATCGGCGCCGCGCCCCGGTGTTCACCCGATCTCAGCGGGCACCCACCTTCTTCATGCCCGCGAGCACGGTGGTCAGAGTGGTCGCCCATGCGCTCCGTGACAGACCTGCCGGTGCGTCGAAGCCGAGGAGGCGCTGGTATGCGATCGTCTGCGGCTCGGTGTATTTCAGCATGCCGTCGGCGCCGTGCCTGCGGCCGAGCCCGGAATCGCCCATGCCGCCCATCGGCGAATCGACGCTGCCCCACGCCGCGGCGTAGGCATCGTTGACGTTGACCGTACCCGCGCGCACCCGGGCCGCAACGGCCCGGCCGCGGGCGCCGTCGCGGGTCCAGACGCTGGCATTGAGACCGTAGGCGGTGGCGTTGGCCCGCACGACGGCCTCGTCGATATCGGCGAAGGAGTAGATCGACACCACCGGCCCGAACGTTTCGTGGTCGTAGAGCGTCATTTCCGGGGTGACATCGGCGAGGATGGTCGGTTCGTAGAACAGCGGCCCGAGATCGGGTCGCGCCCGGCCACCGGCCAGCACAGTGGCGCCCTTGGCGACCGCGTCCTCGACGTGCGCGGTGACGGTATCGAGCTGGGACCGGTTGGTCAGGCAGCCGACGTCGGTGCTGTAGTCGTAGGCGGCACCGATGTTCATCGCCTTCGTCCGCTCGACGAACGCGGCCACGAACTCGTCGCGGATCGCCTCGGCCACATACATCCGTTCGATCGACACGCACAGCTGCCCGGTCGAGGAGAAGCACGCGGACACCGCACCGTCGGCGGCACGATCGATATCGGCGTCGTCGAGGACGATCATCGGGTTCTTGCCGCCGAGTTCGAGAGAAGCGCCGATGAGACGTTCGCCCGCGTCGCGGGCGATCCGGCGACCGCTGGCGGTGGACCCGGTGAACATCAGGTAGTCGGCGTTGTCCATCAGCGACGTGCCGATCGAGCTGCCACGGCCGACCACCATCTGCCACACCCCGCTCGGCAGACCCGCCTCGTGCATCAGATCCAGGGCCCACAGCGCGGTGAGCGCGGTCTGGGTGTCGGGCTTCTGCACCACCGCGTTGCCGGCCAACAGCGCCGCAATCGCGTCTCCGGCCCCCATACTCAGCGGATAGTTCCACGGCGAGATCACCGCGACGACACCCTTCGGATGGTGCAGCTCGGTGGTGTGGGTCAGGATCGGTATGGCGCCCCGGCGACGCTTGGGAGCGAGCAGCCGTGCGGCGCTGCGGGCGTAGTACCTGGTGGCGATCGCGATGTCGGTGACTTCCAGGAACGCGTCGCTACGAGTCTTACCGTTCTCGGCCTGGATGAGGTCGAGAACCTCGGCCTGACGTTGCAGTAGCAGGTCGTGGAACCGCAGCAGGATCGCCTTGCGCCTGGCCACCGGCATTGCGGCCCACGAGGTTTGGGCCGTGCGGGCACGCGCGAACGCCGCCTCGACGTCCTCGGGAGTCGAGACGGGCAGCGTGGCCAGCGGGTTGCCGGTATAGGGGACCGTGGTCGTCACCTGTGTGGCGTCCGGACCTGCCGCGATCCGTGCGGTCAACCGGTTGATCTGGGCCGGGGACAGGGAAGGCGGCAGGCCCTCGGTTCGGGTGGCGTGGTCGACAGACATGAAAGCTCCATGGTTTCGGATTCAGTGCAGTGCCGCGCGCAGGGTGTCCTGCGCCAGCTTGATGGCGGCGTCGGCCGCGTGCGTCGAGCGCATCGAATTGATCATCACGAAGTCGTGGATGATGCCGCCGAAGCGCACCTGGGTGACCGGCACCCCGGCCGCCCTGAGCTTGGCCGCGTAGGCCTCGCCCTCGTCACGCAGGACGTCGGCTTCCCCGGTGATCACCAGCGCGGGTGGCAGGCCCGTGAGCTGATCGACCGAAGCGCGCAGCGGTGACGCGTAGATCTCGGCACGCTGGGCGTCGTTGTCGGTGTACTGGTCCCAGAACCAGCGCATGCCGTCGCGGGCGAGAAAGTAGTGCTCGGCGAACTGGTGGTAGGACGCGGTGTCGAAATCGGCGTTGGTGACCGGATAGAACAGCACCTGCTGCGAGATCCGCACATCGCCGCGGTCCTTGGCCATCAAGGTGAGTACAGCGGCCATATTGCCGCCCACCGAATCGCCCACGGCCGCGAAACGCGTAGCGTCGAGACCCCTTTCAGCACCGTGTGCGAACACCCATTGTGCGGCGGCGTAGTTCTGTTCGATCGCCGTCGGATATTTCGCTTCCGGCGACAGGTCGTACTCCGGGAACACCACGGCGGCATCGGCGCCGACCGCGAGTTCGCGGACCAGCCGATCGTGGGTGTGCGCGTTGCCGAATACCCAGCCCGCACCGTGGATATAGAAGATCACCGGAAGCGTGCCGGTGGCGCCCGCCGGTTTGACGATGCGGACTTTCACCGAGCCGGTCGGCCCGCCCTCGACGGTGATCCATTCCTCGTCGATGGCGGGCTTGTCGATGTCACCCGATTGGACCTCGTCGACCGCTTTGCGACCCTGCTCCGGTGGCAACTGGAAAAGGAACGGCGGGGTATCGGTGGCTGTGGCGAACTCCGCTGCCTCAGGCTCGAGAACCGGCTTGATTTCGGTCATCACGATCTCCTTCTGGTCGGGTGTTCATTCAGGCGATGTGCTGTCCTATGCCCTTGTCGGGACCGAAGTCGGAACCGGCATGTGCAAAGCGTTCTGGCCTTCGCTCATCACGTCCAGGCGCAGAGTCTTGATCGGCGCGAGTGATCGAAGATCTCGCGAGAGGCGGCCGTGCCCCATCGTCAGCGTGACGTCACGGGGCATCGTCGTGCTGCCGGCCGACAGGACGTTGGTCTGGCTCAGTGTCGAGTGCCAGCCGCCCTTGATCGAGGTGTAGGAGGTGAGCGTCGACACCCGCTCACCGCTGGGATATGCGGTCTGGGCAGGTGTGGCCACCGACAAGGTCAGATCTGTTGCGCCGCTGTCGTCGAGGACCCGGCCGGTGGTCCGGGCGCCATCGACCTCGAAGTCGATCTCGGTGACCCATTTGGGGAAGCCGTAGCCGTCGTGCCCACGGACCCGGGCGATCTCGGTGCTCACCGGCAGCGACAGCACATAGGAATCCAGGCGGTCGCTGTCGAGGCCGGTGAGCAGGTCGGCGAGACCGAGCTTGCCGTGTCTGGCCGGTCGGACCGCGATGCCCACGGCGGCCTCGGTATAGAAGTCGATATCGCAGACGTCGTAACGGAAGAACATGACCGAGACCACGCCGAATCCGGGGAACACTTCCAGCGGCGCCAGCTCAGCGGGCAGCCGGGAACGGATCGCGCGCGAACGGGCCAGCATCGTGAGCCTGGCACTGGACATCCGGTAGTAGAAATTCGGCGTGTAGGTTTCGCCGATCAGTGAGTCGACCTTGGTTTTAGGGAGTTCCCGGAAAAAGTCGACACCGCTGACCCGGGAATCGCGCGCTATCTCGTCCAGATCGGGATTCATGCGATATCTGTCGTAGAGACCGTCTTCCGGCACGGTGACTGTACGGCCACCGAGATCTACCTGGACCGTGCTCTGTTGAGTCGTTGACATCGGCGCAGCTCCCTTTGTTTGCTTTCGAGGCGATCCCGACGCTAACCATCAATGTAAGCACTGTCAACACTGGTGTGGCGTGACCGTCACGCGGTCAGGCCAACGACCACGCGGCGCCGACGTCGGTGATGAGTCGGTCGGCGAGCTCTTCGGAGGATTGCGGGTTCTGTCCGGTGTAGAGGTTTCCGTCGACCACGATGTGTGGCCGTAAGGGGATGAGCGCCTTCGAATAGTCGACGCCCAGTTCTTTGAGCATGTCCTCGAGCAGCCATGGTGCCTTCCAGGCGAACCGGTTGAGCAGCTCTTCCCGATTGGACAGCCCGGTCATCCGGCGACCGGCGAACGGATTCTTTCCGTCGGGTCCGGTCGCCGCCGTGATCGCCGCGGGAGCGTGGCAGAGCAGGGCCAAGGGCTTGCCAGAGGCCAACCGGGCGGCGAGCAGCGCGCCGGAGGTCTCGTCGTAGGCCAGATCTTCCATCGGGCCGTGACCGCCCGGGTAGAAGACGACGTCGAAAGAATCGGAGTCGACAGTGTCGAGCGGGACCGGTGTGGCGAGCGCATCCTGAATGCTGTCGAGGTAGTGCTCGATGTCGCGGCGCTTGCCCGGCATTCCGCCGGAGATGCCGAGGCTGAGCCGGTCGAGCGTGGGTTTCTTGCCGCCCGGGGTCGCGATGGTGATGTCCCATCCGGCTTCGGTAAAAGCGCGGTGCGGAAAAGCGACCTCTTCGGCCCAATAGCCGGACGGGTGCACTGTGCCGTCTTTCAATGTCCAGCGATCCGCGGCCGTGATGACCATCAGCACTTTCGTCACAACATGTTCCTCCTGGGTGCGGTCGTACTCTCGACAGAGGGGATGCCAGGCGGCCGGAACGGCAGAAGAGTCCGTAGACCCGCAGCCAATGTTTTCGCTGCTAACATTAGCCTCGGGGTTGCCCGCCGTCAACGACCCGATGGGCGTATCGGACGAACGAAGGAGTGCATCAGTGAGCAGGTCGAGTAGTCGGCATTCGGGTGGTATCGGGCCGAAGGCGATATCGCCGATCGTCTTGATCGCGCCGGCCATGGCCATCGGTTCGCGCTTCTACGCCCCGCTCGTCGCAGCATTCGCCGACCTCGGCTGGAGCGCGCGGGCGCTGCCTCGGCGGGGCTTCGAACAGGGCACGCCGCAGGCATCGCGGCACAACAACTGGTCCTACCGGGACGAGATCGACACCATCGCGTACGCGGTGGCCGAGGCCCGCAGGGAAGACCCCGCCCGGCCGGTCGTCGTCCTCGGACACAGCCTCGGCGCCCAACTCGCCGCGGGCCACGAGCTCAACCACCCCGGCGCCGATGGCATGGTGACCGTCGGCGGCAGCCTGCCATACCACCGGCATTTTCCGAATTTCGGCCTGCCCGTGGCGATCATGGCTTCGCTCGTGCCGGTCATCACGGCGGTCTTCGGTTATCTGCCCAAGCCCGCCTTCGGCGCACCTGGAGCACGCACGCAAATGCGCGAGTGGGCCGCCATGGTCCTGACCGGGCGGCCTCCCTTCCCTGCGCTGGACACAATCAATACACCGACGCTGGTGATCGCCCTCGAAGACGACGCACTGGCACCGCGACGCGGTATCGAGGCTTTCGCCCGCCGGCTGTTCACCCCGGGCAGGGTCACTCGATGGGACTACCGCACCGCGGACGTACCGGCTGGTGCGTCCAACGACCACATCAAGTGGGTGCGGACACCAGGGCCGGTGGTCGACCGGATCGCCACGTGGTGGCACCAGGTGTCGACGACAGCGAGTCATTCGAGCGTGGCCGGCGTGACGGAGTGATCCGGGGCGCATGAGCATTCGCGAAGGGCGTTGTCCGAGTAGGTAACTCGCACGGGATCAGATGATGCGGTCCGGTGTGATCCTCGGTGCGCGCCCCAGCAATTCGGGGCGTGCGCGCCGCGAGGACACACGGCACGGTGGAGCTATGAACAAGCTCGCGGCGTCGTCCGCACTCGCTCTCTTCCTGCTCGCGTCCGCCGTCGGCGCGGGTTCCGCGCACGCCCAGCAGCCGGTGGCGGACACCGGCTCGTCGAGTCTGGACGTGCTCTGCAGCCCGGTCGGTGGCCTGCTGGTCGTGGTGGGCAGCGCCGAGAATCGGTACGGCCCGCTGCTCGGGATGGTCTGTCTCAACCGATGATCAGGGCGGCGTGAGCTCGGTGACCGTTCCGAGGAAACTGGTGACGTACAGGGCGTTCGGATCCCAGCCGGGTCCGGACCCGAACCGTGCCGACGACGACAACGGCAGACCGTCGGCGATCGCGCAGGTCCGGCCGGTGTCCACATCGACCTGCTGAACTGCTCCGGCCACGTTGAGGGTCACGTACGCCTTGCCGTCCGGGCCGACGGTCAGATCGTCGGCCGAGTTCAGTGGCCCGACACCGGGAATCACGGCCTGGCGTGGTGGGCTGTCGGGATCGGCGTAGTCGACGGCGGCGATGACCGATGTGGGGTTGAACGTCGTCGAGACGATGAGCCGATTGCGGTGCGGGTCGAACGCGAGGCCGTTGGTGGAGCTCAGTGACGGTGCGTAGGGTGTCGCGATGTTGTCAGAGGTGACCCGAGTCAAGGTGCCCGCGCCGATGTCTCTGCTGACGACGAAGTCGCCGTTCGGTAACTGCGCCAACCCGTTCGGCATCGTCAGACCGGTGGCCACCGTCTGCACGGTGCCGCTGTCGAGGTGCAGGGCCTGAATCGTCCCGTCGGCGCGGTCGGTGAGGGCGGCGGTGACGCTGTTGCCCGTCGTGAAATACGCGGTGTCGCCGGCGGTCAGGATCGACCCGGGACCCTCCACGTCGCTCACCGCGACAGATCGCGAGCCGTCGGCACCGAGGCGTTGCAGGGTGCCGGACGATCCGGTGGCGGATTGCTCTGCCAGCAGCAGATTTCCGCGACCGTCGAACCCCAGGTTCTCGAGTATTCCGTACCCCGCCGCGACGGTGTGCCGAGTCCATTGCGCGCACGAAACCGGTTCGGCGGAAGCGGTCTGCGCGGCGGGAAGGGTGGAGGCTGTCGCGGTGATCGCTATCGCGGCGAGTGCGCGAGACAGGATGGGGGAGAGGGGCATGGGGTTCCTCGGGTCCGGGCCGGCAGCTCTGCCGTTGTCGGAGGCGGTGTTGTCGACGAGATCGGGCCAAGCCTAGGGCGGGAGTCGTGGAACTCGCACCGAAACAACGGATCGGCCGCGGACGTCGGCGAAAGCCTCCGTGGGGTGATGAAGTCGGAGCTGTGGTCGGCGGGCCACGTCCGCAGCGTCAGAGGTCGCCCGCTTCGAGGATGGTCAGCAATTGGTCGGCCGCGTGGCGCGCTCGGTGGGTGATCTCTTCGGTGTCGGGCTGCGCTCCGCCGAGTAACACCTGGTCGAAGAGCCTGGCCTTCAGCAGTCCGCCGAACACCGCGGCCGCCTCGTACTTGTCGGTGATTCGCCAGCCCTGCCGCTCACGCCACCGGTCCAGATAGGACGCGAAGATCAGGCCGCTACGGCCGAGGACTTCCCGCCGGTAGATGCGCCCGAGTTCGGGAAAACGATCCGCGTCGTGAGCGACCACCCGGTAGAGCGCGAGCTGCTCGTCGGAAAGGGCATGGCGAAGGTACTCCTCGCCCGCGCGAACCAAGCCGACTTCGGGCGGATCGGTGTACCAGGCGGGGTCTCGGGTGGTGTCGCTGTCGGGTGCGCACAGACCCGCGATGACGGCGGTGAAGAGCTCGTCCTTCGTCTCGAAGTGGCGGTAGAGGGTCTTGATCGAGACGCCGGCCTCGTCGGCGATCTTGTTGACCGAGCTCGCGGCGTATCCCTCGTCGAGGAAGGCCGTGCGCGCGGCCGCGACGATCTGGGCACGCTTGCGCGCCATGAGCCCGGCCTTGGGATCGTCTGTCGCCCAAGTTCTGACCATGTGTCCGCCTTCCGTCTTGACCGACCTTACGACAGTAGTTACTGTCGTTTCAAACAACAGTAACTACTGTCGTGAGGGTGGGTCGCCCGAGTGGGCGATCGCGATCTCGAACGACCACACAGAGGCGGGGCTCGGAACATGAAACTGGTGGTCTTCGGTTCGACCGGTATGGGCGGCAGCGCTGTTGTCGCGAAAGCGCTCGAACGCGGGCACAACGTGACAGTCCTCGCGCGCTCCACGACAAGCGCCGACAAAGCGCCCCACGGCGTTCGCGTCGTGCGCGGCGATGCGCTGGATCCGGCGGCGGTCGAGCGCGCGCTGGACGGCACCGACGCCGTGATCCAGTACCTGGGGGTCGGCGGGCTCGGCGACGGTAAACCCAATGACCTCGTCCCCGACGCCACACGCGTGATCATCGAGAAGATGCGCGCGCACGGCGTCGAACGACTCGTGTGCGCGAGCAACATGGGACTACCCGGTTCCGGTGCCTTCCTTTTCCGTCGCGTCCTGGTGCCGCTGTTCGCGCGCCGCCTGCCGCCCATTCTCGATGCCAAAGTGGCGATGGAAGCCCAGCTCGCAGTCAGTGAGCTGGCCTGGACAGCCGTTCGCCTCCCGGCTCTGAAGGCGGTGGCAGACAAGGGAACCGTCAAGGCCGACCCGAGCGGGCGAGCGACGGGCTACTCCATCACCTGCGGCGATGCCGCCGACTTCATGCTCGACATCATCGAGCAGCGCCAACACCTGCGCACAGCGGTCGGCGTCTCCAACTGACAGCTCACAATCCTGGCCGACCTCGAGTCTCGCGGCTGTTCCGTCCCTGGCCGTTGGAGATCCGGGGCCTGGTGCGCCGCTCGATCAGCGGCCCCGATGCGGTCCTCACCCTGGAGGGGAGGGTGAGGCCCGTGTCGGTCGACGCGGCACCCGCGCGCAGGCCGAGGTGCGCGGGCCGCCAGATCTCACACCACCCGCCGATTGCCCACGTACACCCGGCCGTCGAAACGGCGAAGAGGACTGCCGAAGTCGAGTGACCAGAGCGGATTCGAGTGCTCGCCGGCCGGGATCGCGGTCACCGTTCCCTGACCGCCTCGCGGAACGGCCACGACTCGGGTGCCGCGAAAACCTCTCCTGGACGCAACATCAGTCCCTCCTCCGGCGACGAGGTTACCGACAGTTCCCCACGGAGCCGGAGCAACCCGAGCCGGGGTCCGGCCCAGAATGCGCAGCGCGGTCCAGCGTTGATAGTCGGTCCATGACGCGTGATCTCTGGTGCGGCCGCAGTTGCAGCGCTGCCGGAACGATCAAACGATGCGCAAACGATGCATTTTTGCTCGATCGGTGTCACAATCGATGGGTGGATGCCGAACGAGTAGCAATCGCGCTTCGACCTTGTGAACCCGCAACCGGTGATGACGGATCCGCGCGGTTCGCCGACTGGCTCGCGCGCACACAGATCTCGGTCCGCGGTCATGTCGACGAGTTCGTCCGCGCGCGTTGCCGGGCAGAACTCGACCCGGCGGGATTCTCGTTCCCAGGCCGGTTGATGATCGATTTCGCGTCGGGCGGCAAGTGCGTACGGTCGGTGTTCGTCTATCTCGGCTGGCTGTGCGGCGGCGCAGGGGAATCCGAAGCCGCCCTGCGTGCGGCCGCCGGCGCGGAGCTCCTGCACGCGTTCGCGCTGGTGCAAGACGACGTGATGGACGAGTCGACTGTCCGGCGCGGACAGCGGTCCGCTCACCTCCGGCTCGCCGCATGGCACCGCGATCAGGGATTGTCGGGCTCGCCGGCCCGATTCGGCGAGTCCGCGGCGATCCTCATGGCCGACCTGTTCCTGGTGTGGGCTGAGCGCATGGTGCGCGAGAGCGGCTTGCCTGCCGCCGCGCTGGATCGGGCATGGCCGCGCTACGACGCGATGCGCAGCGAACTGGCGGTAGGTCAGCTCGCGGATCTGACCAACGACGCGAACCGGCTCCCGAGCGTGGGCGAGGTGATGGATATCGCGCGGCGCAAGTCCGGCAACTACACAGTGCGGCGCCCACTCGAATTGGGTGCGGCGATGGCCGGCTGCGACGAGACGGTGATGCGCGTTCTCGGCGAATACGGCGACGTGATCGGGGAAGCGTTCCAGCTCCGTGACGACCTTCTCGGCATCTTCGGCGACCCGTCGACTACCGGAAAACCCACCGGAGACGATGTCCGGGAACGCAAGGCGACCACCGTGATCGCGCTGGCCGATCAGCTCGCCGAGCCGTCGGATCGCGCCCGGCTACGAGATCTGTGGCGGGCCGAGTTCATCGACGAGCAGGCCGTAGCGCTCGCCCAGACCGTGATCATCGACAGCGGCGCACGCCGGCGTGCCGAGCAGATGATCGGCGAGCGCGTCGAGCACGCACGCCGGCTCCTCCAGAGCGCCGACCTCGAACCATCGGTGGCCGACGCGCTGCAGCGAATGGCGCTGTTGTGCACGCACCGCTCGCACTGACCGGCGAACCCGCCGCCCCACCGAAAGGAAGCAATGCGCACGATATCGGGAACAACCGATGAGGTGGTCGTCGTCGGGGCCGGTCTGGCAGGACTGGCCGCCGCGTTGCACCTGGCAGGACGCGGACGCAGCGTCACGGTGGTGGAGCGCGATACGGTCCCCGGTGGCCGGGCCGGACGGCGCGACGTCGACGGCTATCTGCTCGACACCGGACCGTCGGTGCTCACCATGCCCGACATCGTCGCCGACACCCTCGCCGCGGTCGGTGACAGTCTCGAGTCCCGGTTGGAGCTGTTGCCCGTCGCCCCGGCCTATCGCGCGCACTTCGCCGACGGCACCGCGCTGGATGTCCACAGCGACGCCTCGGCCATGGAGGAATCGGTCCTGGCGTTCGCCGGACCGAAAGAGGTCGAGGGATATCGCCGGCTGCGTTCGTGGTTGAGCGAGCTGTACCAGGTCGAATTCGAACGGTTCATCGCCGCGAATGTCGACTCTCCGCTCGGGCTGCTGACGCCGGCGTTCGCGCGGTTGATCGCGTTGGGCGGATTCCGGCGCCTCGACAGGGCCATCGGATCGTTCCTGACCGATGAGCGGCTGCGCCGCGTCTTCACCTTCCAATCGCTCTACGCGGGCGTTTCGCCACAACGCGCACTGGCGCTGTACGCGGTGATTTCCTACATGGACACCGTGGGCGGGGTCTCCTTTCCGCGCGGCGGCATGCGCGCACTACCCGACGCCCTGGCCGCCGCCGCTGTCGATGCCGGTGTGACGTTCTGTTACGGCGAGACAGTCAACGATCTGGAGCGGCGTGGATCCCGGATCACCGCGGTACTCACCGAGCGTGGCCGCCGAATCCCTTGCGACGCTGTCGTTCTGGCGACCGAACTTCCCACCGCCTACGAGCTGCTCGACCGTGTCCCGCGTCGGCCGAGCAGTTGGCGCCCGGCGCCGTCCGCGGTCGTCATGCACGTCGGTGTCCCCGAATCGGTGCCGACCGCCCATCACAACCTTGTCTTCGGCGCCGCGTGGGAGCAGACCTTCGACGAACTGATCGGTGCCGGAAAAGTGATGACCGACCCGTCGTTGCTGGTGACCCGCCCGACCGCGACCGACGCCACCCTGGCCCCACCCGGCCACGACTTGTTCACTGTTCTCGCCCCGGTGCCCAACCTCTACCGCAGCGGTGACCTCGACTGGGATCGCCGTGCCACCGCCTATGGCGAGGAGCTGGCCGCGATAGTCGAGAACCGGTTGGTTCCGGGTTTCGTCAGCGATGCCCGGGTCGTGCATCTGGACACGCCCGCCGACTGGCAGCGGCAGGGCCTGCTGGCCGGAACCCCGTTCTCGCTCGCGCACACCTTCGCTCAAACCGGTCCCTTTCGCCCCGCGAACCTGCCGCGCGGTGTGAGCAATGCGGTGCTGGCCGGCTGCGGCACCGTACCCGGCGTGGGCGTACCGACGGCACTGCTGTCGGGCCGCCTCGCCGCCGACCGCGTCACCGGCACGGTGTCCGCGTCGCGGGCTTCGACCTCGACCTCGATCGGAGGCGATCGACGATGATTCGCACGGAACTCGACGCGGCCGGTATCCGCGATGCTCGATTGCGCGAGGCGTACCAGCGCTGCCGGGAACTCAACGCGCGCCATGGCCGCACCTTCTTCCTCGCCACCCGGCTGCTCGCGCCCGCCCAGCGCCCGGCGATCCACGCTCTCTACGGCTTCGCCCGGTGGGCCGACGACATCGTCGACGAACCGCTGACCGACGATGCAGCGGGCACTCCGGCGCAACGGCTGGACGCGGTGACGAGGGACCTGCACGACAGCCTTTCCGGTGCCCCGGTCGACGACCCGATTTTCGCCGCGCTGGCCGATACCGTCGCCAGATACGAGATCGACCACGTCCTGTTCGACGAATTCCTCGACTCGATGCGCATGGATCTGACTGTCACCGACTACCCCGACCGGGCCGCGCTCGACCGCTATGTGCGCGGTTCGGCCGACGTGATCGGTTTGCAGGTACTGCCGGTGCTCGGCACCGTCGGCGAACGAGCCGATGCTGCCCCCTACGCGGCTGCGCTGGGAAAAGCGTTTCAGCTCACCAACTTCCTGCGCGATATCGCCGAGGACCTCGACCGCGGCCGGGTGTACCTACCGGCCGACGAGCTGGCTGCCCATGATGTGGACCGCACCAGGTTGCAGTGGTGTCGTTCTCGCCGACGCACCGACGCGAAGGTCCGGTCAGCGCTGGCCGAGCAACACGCGATCGCGCGCGACTGGTATCGGTACGCCGACAGTGGAATAGCGCAACTACACCCGGTGTCGCGACCCTGTGTGGCCACCGCGGCGGTGCTGTACTCGGAAATTCTCGACCGCATCGAGGAGAGCGAGTTCGCGGTGTTCACTGCGCGTGCCACCGTGGGCAACGCGCGCCGCACCCGCGTTGCCGGTTCGGCGTTGGCTCGTGCGCTGTGGGCGCGGCGAGGCAGCCGCGCTCGCGCGCTGACGAACGCGGCAGGCTGATCGTCAGCTGGACGGCACCGCGCCGTCGGCGGGGTCGTGTTCGGCGGTGCCGGTGATGTTGCGGACCATGCCGCCGAACACGGCGTTGTGAAACGGCGTGATCGCTTTCCAGTAGAGGTGGCCGGCGAGACCGTGCGGCTGGAAGATGGCCCGCTGCCGATAGCGGGAGCCGCCGGTCGGGTCCGGTTCCACACCCAGTTCGAGCCACGCCAGTCCCGGGAGCTGCATCTCGGCGCGCAGCCGCAGGAGATGGGGCCGGTCGATGTATTCGACGCGCCACCAGTCCAAGGCTTCGCCCGAGTGCAGGTGGCGGGGGTTCTTGCGGCCGCGGCGTAACCCGACACCGCCGGTGACACGGTCGATCCAGCCGCGCAGCGACCAGGCGAGAGGGAAGGAGTACCAGCCGTTCTCGCCGCCGATGGCTTCGATCACCGCCCACACGGTTTCGGGGTCGGCGTCGGTGTGCTGCTCACGAAGGTCCTCGTAGAGTGAGCCGCCCGACCACGCGGGGTCGGTGGGCAGCGGATCCGAGGGTGCGCCGAATGTGCTGGCATCGGACCAGCGGGTGGGTACGTCGGCATGGCGAATACGGGTCAGCGCCAGTTCCACGGCTCGCGCGTAGCGGGTGAGACCTTCGGCGGGATCCGGGATGTGGGTGGCGATATCGTGCTCGCCGCACACGACTTCGTGCACGAGCGACTCGATGAGCGGCACGGCCAGCGCTCGTGGCACAGGGGTCACGAGGTTGACCCACTGCGCCGACAGCCACGGCGTGAGCACCGGAACCGGCAGCACCACACGACGAGTGAGCCCGGCTACCACAGCGTATTCGCGCATCATGGTCAAGTAGGTCATGACGTCGGGCCCGCCGATATCGAACGAGCGATTGACGTCGGCGGGCAACTCCGCGGCCTGCACCAGGTAGTAGAGGACATCCCGAACGGCGATGGGCTGGATCCGGTTGTGCACCCATCGCGGGGTGATCATCGCGGGCAGGCGTTCGGACAGGTATCGCAGCATCTCGAAACTGGCCGAACCGGATCCGATGATCACCGCGGCGCGCAGTTCCGCTGTGGGAACGCCGGATTCGCGCAGAATTTCGCCGACCTCGGCGCGGGAGGCGAGATGGCGTGACAGCGTCGCGTGCTCGGGGATGATGCCGCCGAGATAGACGATGCGGCGGACACCGGCCGAGTTCGACGCGGCCGCGACGAGCCGCGCAGCCTCGCGATCGATGTCGGAGAAGTCGTCCCGGGCCAACGAGTGCACCAGGTAGTAGACGACCTCCTGGTCGGCGACGGCGGCGCGCACCTCGTCATCGTCGGTGACATCGCCACGGACGATCTCGACCTGTTCCCGCCAGGGAACCTCTGCCAACTTCTCTGGGGTCCGGGCCACCACCCGGACCTGATGGCCGGCCTGGATCAGCTCGGGCACCAGACGTCCACCGATGTAGCCGGTCGCGCCGAACACCACACACCGCATGCTCATCACCCGTTCCCTGTGCTCGTCATCGGCATTGTTCGATGCATAAATGATTCATCATATCGGGATGGTGATCGTTGTGCGAGCTGTTGCCGTGCGCTGACCCGCGCGGACTATCCCCAGTCGCGTCGTGTCGCGGGCATCTCGGCGTTGCCTGTCGCTTCGGGCACCACGCCGAGGACCTGGTGAATCCCGAGTCCGCCGTCCTCGAAGCCCAGCGCGGAGGCAGCCATGTACAGCCGCCAGATTCGGGCTCGCCCATCGCCGACGAGCGAAACCGCCTGTGCCCACTCGTTTTCCAGATTCGCGACCCATTGGCGGAGGGTGCGTTCGTAGTGCTCGCGCAGGGCTTCGACGTCACGGACCTCGAATCCGGCGCGTTGCATGGCGAGCACGACCTCGCCCACATCGACGAGTTCGCCGTCCGGGAAGACGTAGCGCCCGATGAAGGAACGATTGCGCATGACGGATCCGCCCGGCGAGGAAATGGCGTGGTTGAGCAGCCGTCCGCGCGGGTGCAGCAGTGCGCGCAGAGTGTCGAAGTATTCGGCGGCGCGCCCGGAGCCGACGTGCTCGAACATGCCGATCGAGGAGATGGCGTCGAACTGCTCGCCGCGCAGGTCCCGATAGTCGGCAAGCCTGATCTCGACGCTGTCCGACAACCCCGCCTCGGCGACGCGTTTGCGGGCGAGCTCGACCTGAGCGCTGCTGATGGTGACGCCGACGACCTGCGCGCCGTAGGTCGACGCCGCGTGGATCGCCATGGATCCCCAGCCGCAGCCCACGTCGAGCAGGCGCATACCCGACTGCTCGGCCAGGCCCAATTTGCGGCAGATCAGGTCGTGTTTGGCTCGTTGGGCGGCCTCGAGCGAGCCGTCGTCGTCCGGCACGAACCGCGCGCAGGAGTAGGTCATGCTCGGTCCGAGCACCAGCCGGTAGAAGTCGTTGCTGACGTCGTAGTGATGGCTGATCGCCGCCGCATCGCGCCGCTTGGTGTGCAGGGGTCCACGCTGCGGACGGGCTTCCTCCGGCGGCGGTTCCAGGCGGCGACCGAGCGCCCCGAGCTGGCGCGCCGCGCCGATGGCCTGCCATGTCGCCCCGAGACCGAGGCGGGCATCGTTCGGCGCGGTCGACTGGAGTGCTCGCAGCATCGTGAAGATATCGCCGTCGAGATCCACCGCGCCCGAGACGAAAGCACGCGCCAAGCCGAGCTCGCCCGGCGCCCAGACCAGGTGACGTAGCGCGTCCTCGGAGCGCACGCGCATCGTGCCGGGACTCTCCCCGTCGGGATGGATCGTGCTGCCGTCCCAGAACTCGAACCCCACCGCGGGGCGGGGGCCCAGCGTGGCTCGCAGCAGGGGTTGGAACGCGGTAGCGATCGTGGACTGGTTACCCATCCGACCACTATGGCCCGCTTCGCGCCGCCGCTGTGGCAACGACGCGGCGCCATCCGTCCCAGATCAGGGAACTCGGGTGAACAGCTCGTAGCTGTGGCCGTCGGGGTCGCGAACATAGACCCCGCGTCCACCTGCCAGGTGATTGACCTGCCGGTCCCATCCGTGTTCGGGCCCTGAGCCGTAATCGACCGCAGGCCACGTAGCCAGCCGCCCCAGCACGGCGTCCAAGGTGTCGTCGTCGACCAGGAAGGCGTAGTGGCCGGGCTCGACTTGCCCACGGTCGTCGAAGTCGAACGTCAGATCGTCGTTGACCCGCACCGGCACGAAGGGCCCGCTGGGTGCTGAGACCGTCAGCCCCATCATCTCGGCGAAAAATGTTGCTGCGGAGCACTTGTCGGTCGCCGGAATGATCGTGTGATGGAGAACGATGGACATCGCCACCTCCTGAGTAGTGGACCCGGAAAGGTCATTTGTATGCGATACGCATACAAATGTACGTGCACATCGCATACAATGTCGAGGGTGGGCACACGCGACGGTAGAAACTCCCCATCCGCAGCCGGTCCTGCGGTGACCGAACCCCGTCAGGCGGTCGAAGGAGGTCCGGCACTGTTTCGGCTGGTCCGTTTCTGGTCACGCCGCTGGAGCAACCAGGCATTCACCGGCTCCATCCCGGAGTCGGACGATGACCGGCGGCGTGTGCAGCACATCCAAGTCGTGGAAGCCGTCGCCGCCGCGCTTCGGACAGACAGGGAAACCACCGTTACCGACGTTGCCGAACAGCTCGGCCTCGACCACTCCGGTGCCAGCCGCATGGTGCGTGACGCCGTCGCGGCCGGATACCTCGCCCGCGAGGGCTCAGCGGACGACCGCCGCCGGGTCGTCGTGCGACTCACCGGCAGCGGCCGCGAGTTGTCCGCCGCATCCCATGACTGGCAACGCCGATGCTTCGATCAGCTCACCGCGTCGTGGACCGGGCACGACCGTCGCCAATTCGCCGGCTACCTGGAACGCCTCGCCGACGAGACGATCCGATGAGCTCCCGCTTCGAACAGGTGGCGATGCTGATCAGCGGTAGTCGGGGGCGGGCGTAGCGTCTAGCGATATGGCCGCGAGATCCAAGCACGCCCTTCCCCCGGTGGGTACGAGGGAGCTGGTGGCCGCGTGCCGAACCGAGATTCCCGCGCTGACCAGGCAGTTGATCGCCGCGATCTTCACCGATATCCCGGAGTGGACCGACTACTCGCCGGTGAGCCGGGAGGACCTGCACCATGCGTGCTGCCGCTATCTGACCAGGGTGCTCGATCTGGTCGCCGGTGACGTGACGGGCCCGGATCGCGACGATGTCGCCGCCGCCATCGGCCGCAATCGGGCCGCGCAGGGCGTGCCCCTGGAGGTTATGTTGCGGACGTTCCGGCTCGGCGGTCAGATCGTGTGGGAGGCGCTGCTCGACAAGGCCGGCGAACTCCCGCCCGGTGAGGTCCGCAAGATCGGAGTGGCGACCTGGTCGGCCATCGACGGCATGTCGTCGTCGCTGGTCACCTCCTATCGCAGCACCGAACTGGAGCAGGTTCGTCGCGACGAGCGGCGACGGCACGGCGTGATCGAGGACCTGCTGGCGGGCAGCGCCCGTGACGCGACTTTCGCCGCGCGGGCGGCGCGCGAGCTGAACTTGCCCGCCCACGGTGGGTATCTGGTGGTCGCGGTGCGCGGTGATCGTCCGCACGTGGAGTTCGGCACCGAGACCGCGTTGGCGGCGATGGGCATTCGGTCGATCTGGCACGACCGCGTCGAGACCATGGTGGGGCTGGTCTCGCTCGAGCAGCGAGACGGTTCCGCTGTGCTGGACCAGGTGGGAAGCCGGATCCGGGGCCGGGCAGCGGCGTCACCGGTGGTGCAGGGATTGGCGCAGATCGAGACGGGCCACGCGCTGGCGATGCTCGGCTTGGAGACCCTGCCCGCGACAGCACGGGGTCTGGTGTCGTTGGAGCAGCGCTACCCCGAAGCGTTGTTGCTGCGCTCTCCCGACCTGACCGCGCTCATGGTCGCGCGCACCCTCGGCCCGGTGCTGGAACTGCCGGCCAAAGAGCGCGAGATCCTGTTGCGCACCCTGGCGATCTGGCTCGAAGAGAACTGCTCGGCGGCGAATGCCGCGCCGCGACTGCACTGCCATCGCAACACCGTGATCAACCGGCTCCAGCGAATCTCCGCCCTGCTGGGTCGGCGACTGGAAGGACAGCGGTCCTACCTGGAACTCTCCCTCGCCTTGGCCGCGCTGGAGATGGGCGTCAACCCACCCGGCTGACCAACCCCGCAACCGTGACCGATTGGGCGCAGCGCCCATTTTCGAGCCCCGAATTCTGGGCTGTCGGTTGGTTGTTTGTGCATTTGTGGACCGTGAGACTCGACGGATGATCCAAGCCACGACCGTGGATGGGTTGATCGTTCGAGCTGAGGAGCACCACGAGTGCTGGAATTCGATCTATTGGTGATCGGTGGTGGACCGGGCGGATACGTGGCCGCCATCCGTGCCGCGCAACGCGGCCTGAAGGTCTGCGTGGTGGAGAAGGAACGCCCCGGCGGCGTGTGCCTGAACTGGGGTTGCATTCCCACCAAGGCGATGCTCCGCTCGGCGGAGGTCTTCCAGACTCTCACCACCGCAGCGGAATTCGGTGTTCTCGCCGACAATGTGCGCTACGACTTCGGCGCGGTGCGCCAGCGCAAGGACTCCATCGTCAAAGAACTGACCGACGGTGTAGCCGGCTTGCTGAAGGCCAATGGTGTCACGGTCATCGAGGGTCATGCCCGGTTCGTCGAACCGACTGTCGTGGAGGTCCACGAAGTCGGCGCCTCACCGATCTTCGACGGCGGCCCCCGCTACGCCGCGCCCGCCGGAACGGCGATTCGCCGGGTGAACGCGCGCGACGTGATCGTCGCGACCGGTTCGGTCCCCGCGCGGCTACCGATCCCGGGCGCGGGATTGCCCGGCGTCGTCACCTCCGACGGCGCGTTCGGGCTGACCGAGGTACCGCGACGGTTGGTGGTCATCGGCGGCAGCGCGGTCGGCGCGGAATGGGCCAGCCTGTTCGCCACGTTCGGCAGCCAGGTCACGGTCGTGGAGATGCAGGACCGCCTGGTTCCGTTGGAGGACAGGGAGATCGGCGACGCACTCGGCCGCTCGTTCCGCAAACGTGGCATCACCGTTCTCACCGGCGCCACCGTCACGGCGATCACCGAGGGCGACGCGCTGCGGGTATCGGTCGGCGGCCCAGCGGCACAGGAACTCGACGCCGATGTCGTCCTCGTCGGCGTCGGGCGACGCCCCAACACCGCCGAACTCGGTCTCGAAGTGGCCGGAATCGCCACGGACGCGCGCGGTTTCATCGAGGTTGACGATCGACTGCGGACAAATGTCGAGCACGTGTCCGCCATCGGCGACGTGACCGGCCGGGCCCTTCTCGCCCATGTCGCCTCCCACCAGGGCATCACCGCGGCCGAGGTGATCGCCGGGCACGACACCCACATCGACTACACGGTCATCCCGGCAGCGACGTTCACCCACCCGGAGATCGCGAGCGTCGGTCTCACGGAGGAGGCCGCTCGCACGGCGGGCCACGAGGTGATCACCGCCAAATTCCCGTTCGCGGCACTGGGCCGGGCCAAGACTTTCGGCGAGACCGAGGGGTTCATCAAAATCGTGGCGGGGCAAGCGCATCAGGAAGTGCTCGGCGTGCACATCATCGGCCCGTCCGCCAGCGACCTGATCGCCGAAGGCGCGCTGGCGATCTCGCTGGAAGCCACGCTCGACGAGTTGGCCGACACCATCCACGCCCACCCCACACTCGGCGAAATCGGCATGGAGGCGGCCATGGCCGGACTCGGACTGCCGGTACACATCGCGCCACGCAAGCGTTGAGGAGCTCGACATGACCACGACCACCGCGCGGAGCAAGCCCGCCCGCAAGCCGGCCGAAACCGCCGCGCCCGCTTCGGATGTCGACTCCGCAGTCGCGGCCGAGAATCCCGAGACCCTGCGTGGTCTCTACCGCGACATGCTGTTCATCCGGCGCTTCGAGGAGCGCACCGCGCAGAGCTACCAGCAGGCCAAGATCGGCGGCTACTGCCATCTCAACCTCGGCGAGGAAGCCACGGTCGTCGGCCTGGGCGCGGCGATGCGCCCCACCGACTACCTGTTCACCAACTATCGCGAACACGGATACGCACTGGCCAAGGGCATCGAACCGGGCCGCGTGATGGCCGAGCTCTACGGCCGCTCCACCGGCACCTCCAAGGGGTGGGGCGGCTCGATGCACATGTACGACACCGCGACCCGGCTGCTGGGCGGCTACGCCATCGTGGGCGGACAGGTTCCCCTGGCGATCGGCGCGGCGCTGGCTATCGACTACAACGACGGCGACGACGTCGTGGTGTGCCAGATGGGGGAGGGCACCACCAATATCGGCGCCTTCCACGAATCGCTCAATATCGCGGCGCTGTGGCGGCTGCCGGTGGTGTTCCTGGTGATCAACAACCAGACCGGCATGGGAACCACGGTCGAGAAGTCCTCGGCCGAACCGGATCTGTGGAAGCGCGCCGCGGCCTATCGCATGCGCGGGGAGCGGGTGGACGGTACCGATGTGCTGGCCGTGCGCGACCTGGCGAGCGAACTCATCGAAGGTGCCCGCCGGGAAGGCAAACCCGCACTGCTCGAAGCGGTGAGCTACCGGCTCAAGGGTCACTCGGTGGTCGACCCGGCCAAATACCGCAGCACCGAAACTGTTGCCACGGTGCGTGAACACGATCCGATCGTGTTGTGGCAGCGGCGTTTGCTCGCCGCCGGTGTGCTCACCGAAGCGTCGCTGGCCGATCTCGACCGTGAGGTGGCCGACGGTGTCGCCGCCGCCGTCGAATTCGCCGACGCGAGCCCGCATCCGGAGCCGTCGAGCCTGTTCGACTACACCTACGCCACTCCGGTGCCGGGCGATTCCCGCCGTCTGCCCGCCGATCCGCTCTTCACCCACTGAGGACTCCCACTGTGCCTGTCATGACCTATCGCGAAGCGCTGCGCGAGACCCTGCGTGAAGAGATGCGACGCGATGACGACGTTTTTCTGATCGGGGAGGAGATCGGTGTCTTCGAAGGCTCCTACAAGATCACCGCCGGTCTGCTCGAGGAGTTCGGCGAGAAGCGAGTACGCGACACCCCCATCGCCGAGGAGGGTTTCGTCGGTGCGGCGATCGGCGCCGCGATGCTCGGATTGCGCCCGGTCGTGGAGATCATGACGATCAACTTCTCGCTGCTGGCGCTGGACCAGATCGTCAACCACGCCGCGAAGATCTACGGCATGTTCGGCGGGCAGACCAATGTGCCCATGGTGATCCGGACTCCCGGTGGCGGCGGCCAGCAACTCGGGGCGACGCATTCGCAGAACATCGAGTTGTACTACGCCTTCGTGCCCGGTCTGAAGGTCGTGGCGCCCAGTACTCCCGCTGATGCGCGGGCGCTGCTCAAGGCCGCGATCGCCGACGACGATCCGGTGTTGTTCCTGGAGAATCTGTCGCTCTACAACACCAAAGGCGAAGTGCCCGAGGATCTTGCGCCTGCCCAGATCGGCAAGGCGGCGGTCACCCGGGAGGGTACCGACATCACGCTGATCGGCTACTCCCGGATGGCCACCGTCGCGACCGAGGTCGCGCAACGTCTTGCCGGCGAGGGGATTTCGGTGGAGGTGATCGACCTGCGCAGCTTGCGTCCGCTCGATCGCGACACCATCGTGGCCTCGGTCCGCAAGACCGGGTGCGCGGTGATCGGCGAGGACGACTGGCTCACCTACGGCATCGGCGCGGAAATCGCGGCCTCCATCTCCGACGGTGCCTTCGACTATCTCGACGCGCCGGTCCGCCGTGTCGCGATGGCCGAGGTCCCGCTGCCGTATGCCAAGCCGCTGGAGAAGCTCGCCTTGCCGTCCGCGGAATCGCTCTATACCGCCGTGACGGAAACCCTGGCCGCTGTCGGCCGGCGGCGCTGAGAACCAGGAACAGGACGGACAAGATCATGCCCGAAATCGTCATGCCCCGGCTCTCCGACACCATGGAGGACGGCGTCGTCTCCGCCTGGCTCAAACAGGTCGGCGACCAGATCACCCGCGGCGAGATCGTCGCCGAGATCGAAACCGACAAAGCGCTGATGGAACTCGAAGCCTACGACGACGGAGTGCTCGAGAAGATCCTCGCCGAGCCGGGCGTTCGGGTCGCGATCGGTGAGCCGATCGCGATCGTCGGCGACGGCACCACCTCGACGGCGGATTCCGGTGCCGCTGCTGCGGTGACGCCATCCGTTGCCGTGCCGTCCGCTGTCAACTCTCCTGCCAGAGACTTTGCACCACAACGTAGTTCGCACAGTGAGCCCGTCTCGGTCTCGCCGAGGGTCGTGGTCAAGTCCTCGCCGCTCGCTCGCAAGATCGCCCGCGAGTTGCAGGTCGATATGGACTCCGTCGTGGGTACCGGCCCTGGTGGGCGGGTCACCAAACGAGACGTGGAGGCGGCCCACAGCGTCGCGGCGCCCGCTGACATCTCGACGCCGTCACCTGAGGCGAGTGCGGTTGCCGTGCAGTCTGTTCCGGCGTCAGGGGAGTTCGAAGAGGTCGCGCTGACCAACATTCAGCGCGTATCGGCAACTCGGCTCACCGAGAGCAAGCAGCAGGCACCGCACTTCTATCTGACCAGCGCGATCGACGTGACCGAGCTGTTCGCCTTCCGCGCGCGGATCAACGCCACCCTGGACGCGGCGGGCGAGAGCAAGGTCAGCGTGAACGACCTGCTCGTCAAGGCGGTCGCGACTGCACTGCGCAAGGATCCCTCGGTCAACGTGAGTTTCGCGGGCGACAAGCTGTTGCGCCACCAAGGAATCCACATCGGCGTCGCGGTGGCGACCCCGGTCGGACTCCTCGTCCCGGTCATCCGTGACGCCGACCGCAAGAGCGTCTCCGAGATCGCGACCGAGAGCCGCGACAAGGCGACCCGCGCCCGCGATCGCAAGCTCCGCGCCGAGGACATGTCGGGCGGCACCTTCACCATCTCCAACCTCGGCATGTTCGGCATCGAACAATTCACCGCGGTGATCAACTCGCCCGAATCCGCGATCCTCGCCGTGGGAGCGGCGGCCGACGAACTCCGCCTCGACAACGGCGAAGTGGTCGCCCGCAAGATCCTTCGCGTCACCATGTCCGCAGACCACCGGGCCATCGACGGCGCGGTCGCGGCCCAATTCCTGGCAACCCTGAAGGAATTCGTCGAGAATCCGCTACGGATCGTCACGTAACAAGGACACCCGGTCTCTGCGGATGCATTTCCGCAGAGGCCGATTACCTCATCCCGCCCCCCATTCCCACAGCCATACCGCCACCTGCAAATGCACACGGCAATCGTCCGGTCGGTGCTGGTTGTGCAGCGCCTGAAGCTCCAACGCGCGGGTGAAGGTCAAGCCGAGGAGCTGCACCTGGCACATGTGCTCGGCCAGCAGGCCCGCGGCATCCACGAACATGTTCTGCGCGTTCGGATCTGGCGTAGACATGGCGGATCGCCCTTCGATTCGAGATAGCGGTAAGTATGGCGGGCACTCGCGAGCTGCTGGCGAACATCAATCCCAGAGCCTGGCGCACGGGAGGGGTGGTAGTTCGCGGTGAAGTTCGTCGTCGATCGTCACGACGAACTGCGGGCGGCCTCGAGTCAGTTCGTCGGCGACATGTCGAGCTTGGACTGGCTGGGCATAGCGTCTCCGTTTCAGCAGCTTCAGTGGCGGGATTTGGACGCACCCGGCACCGGGGCTTTCGCCACCGCCCTGCCACCCACGGGCAGACCGGTGCGCCGCGAAAGGGATTCGCGGCGTCGCCCGGTGCCGGATACCTGCCTCAGCCTTGTCGCCGAAGCCCCCCGGCGGTATGCCGCGACTTCGCCCCGGCGTATGCGCCGGGCGTATGGCCGGGGCTTCTGCTCGCTGCCTCTGACACCGCCCCTTGAGCCCGAAAAGCCCTTTAGTGCAGGGAGTGTCGAGGTATGCATGAAACGTATAGCGCCCCTGATCATGAGCTGGTACGGTCCACCTGACCAGGGGAAATGGCATCACCCGAGCGAATCCGGGAGTAGCAAGTCATGACGCGGGCACCCAGAACGCAGCGTTACTGCGCTCACTGTGGGAACAGACTCAGCAGTTACAACGCCCAGAAATTCTGTCATCCTTGCGATCTCGCCTTTCGCGAACAACTGGCTCACCCACCTCAGGTACCCGCCGGATTCTGGCAAACCGACCAAATGCGAGATGCGCTGTCTACTTGGCATATCGGCCGGGTCATCTACGCCTATCGGCTACATCCGCACCATGGTCGCGTTCTGCCACAGGAACTGATCGCGTCGTGGCTCGGCCTGACCCAAGCCCAGCTGAGCAGGATCGAGAAAGGCCCCGCCCCCGAACAGCTTTCGCGCCTCACCCAGTGGGCGCAGGCGCTACGCATTCCGGTCGAGTTGTTGTGGTTCAAGTTGCCCCTGGCAGACGAGGACGAAGCCATCGCACCTGACCACCACGACGGCGATGCAGGTCTTCGTCTCGCGCGGTGGCTCCTCGCCGGTGGCCGAGGGACACCACCAGCTGCCAGCCACACCGGCGACCTCGGGCAGATCGCACTGGCACTGGATGATGCCTATCGCTACTTCGACGGTTCGGTGGTCGAGTTCTTCCGCGATCAGCTCGCCCGGTGCAAGGCTGATGACGGCCAACGTGGCCCGACTGGGGCATTGCCCCTGATGCTGGCGATTCTCGGTGCGATCACGCGGCACAGCAAGGACATGCGGCCCGATGTTCGTCGGTCACTGCTGACGGTTGGCGCCGATGGTGCCGAATTCGCGGGCTGGCTGTACCGCGATCTCTACGATCCGGTCACGGCTACCTTCCTGTACGACCGAGCGATGGAGTGGGCGCAGGCGGCGGGCAGTCTGCCCCTGCAGGGCTACGTCCTGCTCAAGAAGTCGCAGATGGCCTACGAGTCCAAGGATGCCGCTGCGGTGTTGGGGCTGGCGCAGGCTGCCGAACAGGGGCCGTGGCAGTTGCCTGCCCGCGTTCGGGCCGAGGTGGTACAGCAAGAAGCCCTGGGGCTGGCCATGATCGGCGAATCGGCGATCGCGGTCGAGCAGCACCTCGGCGAAGCTTCCGAACTGCTGACCCGAACCCACCCTGACGACGACCAACTGTTCGGCACCTACTTCAACGAAGGAACCCTGCAACTGCGCTCGGCGACCTGTTTCACCGAGGCAGGCAAACCGCAGCGGGCCGTGGAGATGTTCGGCGCGGTGCTGGCAGGCAACGGGTTGTCTCGGCGCGACAGCGGCTTCTTCAGCGCCCGGCAGGCCAACGCCCTCGCCCTCAGCGGTGAACCGGATGAAGCTGCATCCCTGGCCACTACCGCCGTCAAGGTTGCCCGCGAGACGCGCTCAGAACGAACGATGAACGTGATCATCGAAGTGTTGCAGGTGCTCGAGCCGTGGCGGAACCGCGCCAGTGTTCGTGCCCTGCACGAGGTGCTAGCTCCTGCCCGATGAACCGGTGGTGAGCCACTGGGCCACGGTCTCGATGACGAATGCCTGATAGTGCTGGCTCTTCGGGTTCAGGTACTGCGGATCGTCGTGGACGGCGAAGCCGTGTTGCGAACCGTCGACCTCGACCAGCTCGACCGGGGCGGTGAACTGGTCGAGGGCCTGGCGGGAGCCGTCGATCGACACGAGTGTGTCGGCGTTACCGTGGACGATCAGGGTGGGAGTTCGGATCTCGCCGAGGACTTCGTTGGGCTTCAGCCAAAACACCTCGTTGAGCAGTGGGCGACCATGTTTGAGCGACGGGGTGAACTGGATGGCACCGGCCTGGTTCAGCTCCTGGGCGGCTTCGTCGCTGATGACCTCGTTCGTCCAGTACGGACGGCTATCGATAGTGCGCTTCTTGTAGTCGACCTGAGGATTGAGCAGCACCAGCCGTGTCAGCTCGTCAGGACGCTTGGCAGCGTAATAGGCGCAGATGCCGCCGCCGAAGCTGGCTCCGAGCAGGCTCAGCGCCGCGGCACCGGTGGATGACCGCAGTGCCGCCAGCGCAACCCGGATATCGTTGAGGATCGTCGACAGCGTCAGTTCTTCCTGTCGGCCCTCGCTGTCCCCGTGACCACGCAGATCGAACCGCAGCGAGGCAACCCCGGACTCGGCCAACCCATCCGCCAGCCGGGTGAAGAAGCCACCCTCCTCGCGGGTGACACCACCACCGTGCACCAGCAGCGCGGCGTTAGCCGGCGGTTGGTCAGGGGTGACGATGGTGCCTGCCAGGTGCAGGCCGTCGAGGGTGCGGATGCTGGTGATGGTGCTCGTGGAAACCACAGGGCCAGTCAACCAAACAATCGGCGAGGGTTCTATACGCCGGTGGCTGCATCGTCGAGTATCGGCAGTCCGTTCACCGAGGACGCGCCGCATACTGTCGACGAGATCCGGGCCGAAGCCAAGGTTCAGGCGGTCATCGCCGAGGTCCGTGGCGCCGGCGCGGCAGGAGACGGAGCCATCAGCGCGACCATCGACGCAGGCGAACGCTGCCGGGTTCCCAGACGATGCGACGGACTTGTGCGCCGCCGGTCCACGCATTTTCAGCGGCCTTGGAGATGAGCTCGCTGTTGTGATCGAAAACAGGTGCGGGCCTATTCCGGTTGCCTCACAGTGGGACAGGGTCCGATATCGGTGACCGTGAATAAGGGAATGTTCGTATGCGACTTCGGCTAAACAGCGTCTCGGCATTGGTGACAGCATTGGCGATGGCCGGAATCGGCGTGTCTGCCGCAGCCCCGGTCGCGAGCGGTGAGGTGCCCGTCCGCACGGAAACGGTGTACTCGACTTCGTCGCCGGTGACGTCGGTCGTCGCATCGAAAGTCACTCTCGCGGTGCCGTTGCCGCCGGGCAGCCTGCCGCATCCGCAGGCGTGCGACACCCTGTCGTATCTGCGGTGGCGGGCGATCGACGGACCGCGGTCCTCGGCCGACGCCGAGCGTGTCCTGGTCGCGCAACCCGGTGTCTTCGAGGGGGCTGGCGCCTTCGACAGTGTGGCGCGCAACACTGTCGCGTCGGCGGCGGAGTCGGGACGATACATCGAATTCTGGGCACTGGATCGTCGGTCGAATTGCTTGGAGGACCACACCGGGGTCGCCGCGGCCTTACGGACCGGATCGTTCGATACCGCGGCGGACTATTACTTCCGCGGCGCCGAGGCCGACGGTCGCCGGTTCAGCGGATATGCCGACGGTGCGGCAACAGCGTGGTTGCGAGATCAGGGACTCGCACAAACCCTGCGCGACCAATACGACGTGCTGCGGATCGAATTCCCCGACCAAGCGGTGCGCAAGCGAAAGATACTGTGCGGCGGCCATTCGCTGGGCGGCTTCGTCACCGGCTATTTCGCGGAGTGGGACTTCGACGGGGATCCGGCAACCACCGATAACGCCGGATATAACCAGTGCTCGGGCTATTTTGCGCTCGACACCACCATTCAAGCCGGACTGAGCCTGCGCGGCCTTCAGGTCCCCGAGCTTCCCGCACCGATTGCCGGATCGGTGGAAGCCGTATCGCTGCAACTCGATACCGCGCTGCCGGTCTTACGCCTGCCCGCGGTGATCAATCCCGAAACCACCAATCTGCTCGCCCTGGCAGGCCTCGCGGCCAGACTGAGTCCCGACGGCGCCAACGACCTCGTGCGACGACTGCCCGACAATCCCAATGTCGCCGCAACCCTGCGAACCCTGCTCTCCCAGGACGCCGCCATGTTCGTTACCGGACAACCGGATGTGCGTGACCTGAACGCCACCAACGAAGCTGTGCTGGGCGCGATCCTCGATGACAATTCCCAACCACTCGGATTCCTCCAAGCGAGCGTGGGTTTCCCCACCGGCGGCCCGATCGGCCCGAAATCCTTTCCCCTTCCGGACTCGATCGCACTGAGCCCGCTGGCGATGGGGATGTTCGGCGACGCACCGAAGATTTCGCCGACGGTCTACCACCCGGATACCCTCTACCGCTGGGCAGATTACGACGACACAGCGGAATTGACCGCCCCCTACACGTCCTCGACCAGCGAAGTGACCGCCATCGGTGAACTGGCCCGCAGTCTGTGCGAACCACCCCTCGACTTCACCGAGTGGTATTTCCCCACCCGTCTCAGCCTCGACCTCCAACAGACGACGGCACCGTCGTTCGCCGTTCATCACATCCATCTCGACGGCGTGGATCGCAACCCCATCCTGACTTTCCGCAGCAGCGGCGGTATCCCGGTCGCGGACTCGGGAAGCCCCCAGGACGAAGTGATCCACCTCCCGGGCTACAACCACATCGACGTCCTCACTGCCGCGGCTCATCAGAACGACGGCAGACCCGAGGTGGTCTCCACTCGTCTCGCCGAATTCGCCACCGGCGCTTCCTAGTGCGGGTGTGCTGCGGCCGCCGCCGATCGGGGGGTGTCTGTGGGGTGAAGGCTCGCGTCGAGGCCGAACGCGTCGACCGGGCCCAGCGCGACCGGGGTGAGTAGCATCTGCCCATGAGTTCCGGTAAGTCCTCGGTCGTCTTGTTCCATGGCGTCACCATGTCGGCGGCGGCGTGGGAAGACGTCGTTCCGCGCCTGACCGATCATCACGACGTGGTCGCGCTGACAGCGCTCGGGCATCGGGGCGGGCCGGCGGTGCGCGAGCGTCCGGTCAAGGTGCGCGACATCGTTGACGCGGCGGAGCGCATGCTGGACGAGCGGGGTATCGGGAAGGCTCATCTCGCGGGGAACTCGCTCGGCGGGTGGATGGCCATCGAGCTCGCGTTGCGGGGTCGGGCATTGAGCGTCTGCGCGCTCTCACCTGCCGGGTTCTGGGATGGTGGTGGCCATGGGCAGACCGACGCGGTCAGGAAGCTGCGCCGCTTGGGCGCCCTGGTCGAGCTGTCGCGACCGGTTCAACCGGTGGTCATGCGATCGGCGGTGGTCCGGCGGCTCGCGCTGCGCGATATCGCTTGTCGCGCTGATCGTTTGACACCGACGCAAGCACTGACAGCGGCCGCCGACCTCATCGGGTGCACGGTCACCGAAGACGTGCTCGACACCAGGGAGCAGATCGCGTCGGTGTCGGAGTTGCCGTGTCCGATCACCCTGGCCTGGTCGGAGAAGGACGCGATCCTGCCGCCGGCGGTCAATGGCCGCATCGCCCAGGAGCGCTTCCCGCGGGCCCGCTTCGAGATCTTGCCGGGCGTCGGCCATGTGCCGATGATCGACGATCCGAAACTGGTCGCGGCGACGATTCTGGCGACGACGGGCGCCGTGCCCACCACGACGGGCGTGCCGTCGGCGAGCCTTGACGGCGACCGGTAGGAAGACGGTTAGGCCCCTCCGGCGCCCGCGTTCAGTCGTTCGACTCGAAGTGCTGCTTGAGGTTGCGCAGCGTGCGGCGGATGTTCTTGCGCTGGAATTCCACGAAGGTGTCGCCGCCGGTGGCGATCCGGTCGAAGACCTGAACCGCCGCGTCCGGCCATGACTTGCGATCGTCGTGCCAGGTCTCGGTGACCAGGGTGCCACCGTCGTCCGGCTCGAACCGGTAGTCCCAGGTCGCGATACCCGCGCGGATCCATGGCCGCCGGACGCCGATCGCCTCGACGCGGAACGCGAACCGCTGTCCCGGCTCGGCCGCGATCACCACGCAGCGGGTCACCCAGCGAGCACCGCCACGCTTGTTCAACCCTTCGAATTCCATTCCCACGTAAGTGGACTCGCGCGGTTGGGCCACCTTGGCGCCACGGTTCTCCGGGCTCCACCGACCCATCAGTGTCGGATCGCTGACCTGCTGATAGATGGACACCGGATCGGCAGCGATGTCGATGCTGTCGAAGACGGTCGTGGTGCGGCTCATGGGCACGAACCTAGCCGACTGTGGTGCCGGCGCCGTAGCTCGGTGATCGCAGCCTCGGCGGACCGAGGACATCTCACAGCATGTCGTCCGAAAAACTATGTCGGATAGTAAATTGGGCGGGCGGCATCCGGTCCGGTGGTGTTGTCGCGGCGGACGAGGGGGAGTGATGAAGGGGCTCGGGGCGCTGGAGAGCCAGGTGATGGCTGTGCTGTGGGAGAGTTCGGCGGCGCTGTCGGTGCATGATCTGGTGGATCGGTGGGACAACGACCAGCGGGTTCCCGCGTACACCACCGTGCTGACCGTGGTGACACACCTGTGGGAGAAGAAGTGGGTGCGGCGCGAGAAGGTCGGGCGTTCCTATCGATACCGGCCCAGCCGGACCCGGGCCGAGGCGACGACCGATCTGCTGCGCGAGATCCTCGACGCCAGCCCCGACGCTCCCGCGGTGCTGTTGCATCTGGTCCGCACGGCCAGTGCGCCCGAGGTCGAGGCGCTGCGCCGGGGACTCTCCGACGACGAGCGCGGACCATGATCCTGCTGACCGGGTTGCTGGCGGCCGGTATCGCGCTGGCTGTGCTCGCTCCAGCGTTCCTGTCCCGGGTCGATTTCACCGCCGCCCCGGTCGCCGGGTTGGTGGCGTGGCTGGGTGCGCTCGTCGCGACGATCGGCTGTGGGGTGCTGGCCGTGATCGCATTGGCGTGGCCGGGCGATCCGCCGGGAAATGTGTTGGCGGGCACCGTGGTGCGCAGTCTGGCCGCGGTCGAACCGGCGGTCGTCACCTGGGCGGCGGGGCTGATCATGCCGATCGCCGTGGTCGCCACGATCGTACCGACCGGACAGCTGGCACGGATCGTCGTCGGCTACCGGGGGCGCGGGGCCGCGCTGCGCCGCAAGCACTGGGAGTTGGTCGAGATGGTGGGCCGGGTCGATGGGGCTGGGGCGAAACTGGTCCGGCTCGATCATCCGATTCCGCTGGCGTACAGCGTCGCCGGGCGCGGTGGGTACGTGGTGGTCACCGACGGGCTGCGGAGCTGCCTGACCGAACCGCAGTGGCGTGCGGTACTCGCGCACGAACACGCGCATCTGCGCGGGTTCCATCACCACATTCTCGGCGTCTGTCAGGTTCTCGCCCAAGCCTTTTCGTGGATTCCGCTCTTCGCCGCGGCTCCGGTAGCCGTCGCCACCTTGGTCGAATTCGCTGCCGATCGGTCGGCCGCGGCCTCGACCGATTCGCGGGCGCTGTCCGGGGCGCTGCATACCGTCGCCTCCCGCATGCCGTCGATCCCGGGCACGCCGCTGCGGTTGATCGATGACTCGCTGTCGATGCGTCTCGAGTGCCTGGCGGCCGCGCCGGAGTCTCGTGCCGTCGCACGCCGAACGGCGATCACGATGCTGGTCGCCATGATGCTGCTCGCGCCTGCGGCGGCGGTGGCCGTGGTCGGTGTGAGTGCGGCACTGGTGAGCGCGCTGGTGGTCTGAGAACCCGCCACAAAAAACTATGTTCCATAGTATTTTGACCGAGAAAGGTGAAATACCTCTAGTTCAGAATTGAGAAGTCTTGCGTTCCACCATCTCCCGTCGGGGACCAGCAGGTTCGACGTACCTACCGATACTCGCCGTCACCCTGATCGCCACAGGTCTCGCGGTGCCGGGGCACGCCACCGCTGATCCAGGACAGACCCGCTATTCGCTGGTCGACGGCTGCTACCGAATCGACACGCCGACAGGGCCGTTGGTCCCGGGAGCCGGGCCGTACCGGATGCGGGCGACAGCGCTCGGCGAATACCTGCTCTACGGTCGTAACGGCGACGTCCTGGCAGCCGGACAGGGGGTGATCAGCCCCGCGACGAACCCGACGCCGTCGGCGGTATGGAAGGTGGACGGCACCGGTGCGAGCGGATTCGTTCTCAGCAACAGCGAAACCGCGACCAGCACGCCCGCCACGTTCGTCCAGGACACCGGGTGCGCGGACTTCCCCGAGGCACAGACCGGCGCCCAGGGAACTCCGGGCCCCAGCGTCGGCGCCGACGGCGCGGTCGTGGGCGCCATCGACGCGCACGCGCACGTCACCGCCTACGAATTCATGGGCGGCAACTTTCACTGCGGCCGCCCGTGGCACCCCTACGGAGTGAGCTACGCGTTGCCCGATTGCGCGCAGTACCGCACCGGCACCAACGGTGTGATCGCCGACTTCCTCGACCACGGCGAACCGTTCCACGCCTCCGACACCCGCGGCTGGCCTACCTTCCGCGACTGGCCGAAACCGTCGGTTCTCACCGCCGAAGGCACCTACTGGACCAGCATCGAGCGCTCGTGGAAGGCGGGCCTGCGCGTGATGACCGTCGATCTGGTGGACAACGAATCACTGTGCGCCATGATGACCGATCGCCGAAACCCCTGTGACGACATGGCTTCGGTGCGCAGGCAGGCCGACAGCCTGCGGGCGTTGCAGGACTACATCGACGCCCAGGCCGGTGGGCCCGGGCAGGGCTTCTTCCGCATCGTCACCGATCCGGCCCGAGCACGCCACGTCGCCGCGTCCGGCAAGCTCGCCGTGGTCCTCGGCATGGAGTTGTCCGACCCGATGGGGTGTGGCGTGTTCCTCGGGCAACCGGAGTGCGGCCGAGCCGACGTCGACCGCTGGCTCACCGAACTTCGCGCCATCGGCGTGAGCAGCTTCTTCCCGGTACACAAGTTCGACAACGCGTTCGGTGGCACGAAAATGGATCACGATGTCACCGGCCTGCTGGTGAACGCGGGCAACTTCATGCAGACCGGCACGTTCTGGAACGTCCAGCCCTGTCCCGGACCCGAACAGGACAGCACCCAGCTCTCGGTGCCGCTCGCCGGTCATATCAACCAGTTCATCGCCGATCTCACCGGCCCGCTGCTCGGCGGCGCACCACTGCCGCTGTACGCGGCGGGATCTCACTGCAATGCGCGCGGGCTGACCGACCTCGGCGAGTACCTGATCAACGCGATGATCGACCACGGTTTTCTCATCGAGATAGATCACCTCAGCGAAGCCACCGCGGAGGAAGTCATGACGATCATCGAAAAGCGTGGCTACCCCGGTGTGCTGTCCTCACACGGCTGGGACTCGCCCACCACCACCGAACGGGTCTATGCGGCAGGCGGTTTCGCGACTCCCTATGCCGGTGGGCCCGCGAGCTTCGTCCAAGCCTGGCGGGAAGCCCGCGTGCTGCCCCGGCCCGGCGCGGAGTTCGGTTTCGGCTTCGGTTCGGATATGAACGGCATCGCCGGCCAGGGCGGCCCGCTCGGACCCGGCACCATCCGATATCCCTTCGTCTCCCACGACGGCGCGGTGACGTTCGACAGGGAACGATGGGGCGAGCGCACCTTCGACATCAACACCGACGGCACCGCGACCTACGGAACCTACGCCGACTGGCTCGAAGCGGTCCGTGTTCTCGGCGGCCCGGAGATCATGGCCGACGTCTTTCGCGGTGCCGAGGTCTACCTGCGCCTCTGGGAAGAGGTCAGGTCATGACGCGCCCAGGTGCTACTGACCCTGGTGCGCGGCGTCGAGGAGCGGCTGCCCGATGACACCCATCGCCTGCGACGCGCCACCGAGGACCCACCCGCCGTCAGCCGGAAGCACAACGCCGGAGACGTAGTCGGCCAGCGGGGAAGCGAGGAAGCGGCAGACGTTGGCGACGTCGCGGGGGGTACCGTAGCGGCGCAGCGGGACGCTTCCGGTGACCAGGGCCCGGTCCTGCTCGGTCGGGGCCAGCCTGGCCATGCCCTCGGTGCCATCGATCGGGCCCGGGATCACACCGTTGACGCGGATGCCGAACGGGCCCCATTCCATCGCCAGGACCTTGGTGAGCATGTCGACGCCGGCCTTGGCCGCACACACGTGCGCCTGGGTGATCGTCGGCAGCTCCGACTGCGGTGCCGAGATGTTGATGACGGAGGCGCCGGGCTTGCGCAGGAACTGGTAGCTCGCGCGCAGGACGTTGTAGGTGCCGAGCAGGTCGATGTCGACGACCGACTTGAATCCGTTGGCGGACATGCCGACGGCGGCGGCGGGGAAGTTGCCTGCCGCACCGGAGATCATGACGTCGAAGTCGCCGAACTGCTCGTGCACCGATCGCAGGACGGCTTCGGTCGCGCTGTAGTCGCGGACATCGGCGCTCCCACCGAAGGCTTCGGCCCCGAGCTCGCGCAGCCGTTCGACGGCCGCGTCGACCTTGTCCGCGGAGCGGCTGAGCACCGCCACGCGAGCACCGGCCCGCGCGAAGTCCTCGGCCACACCGAGATTGATGCCGCTGGTGCCGCCCGCGACGACGACGACCTTGTCGGCAAGGTCGATCTTCTGGATGAATTCTGACGCCATGCCGGGCAGACTATCAGTAGTACGAACTATTATCTGTAGCGATTATCGGTGATGATGGCTGCCGATGACCGACGCGGGTGTGGCGACGACTACGATCGCCTCTGCTGTCCAGCTCAGAAATCGAGGTTTCCCACCAGTGACCGAACCGTTGATCCCGGACATGGTCGCCGACCACACCAGCTGCCTGCTGATCAAGCTCGGGCAGGTGATGTTCCGTGTGAGCGAGGATCGGCTCGCCACCCTGGGCCTGCGGACCAGACACTTCATGATCTTGAAGGTACTGGCAGGCGACCAGGCCAGCTCTCAGCTCGAACTGGGAACCCGGCTGCGCATCGACTCGACCACCATGGTCGCCGCGATCGACCATCTGGAGTCGGCGGGCCTGGCCGCCAGGATTCGCGATCACCGCGACCGCCGCCGGTTTCTCGTCGAGATCACCGAGCAGGGAATGCGCGCCGTCGAGCAGGCTGACGAGCTCGTCCGCACACTGAACGACGACCTCTTCGACGGTCTGGATCAGGATCAGCGCGCGAACCTGCACCAAGCGTTGCTGGCGATGAATTCCGGCGAAGCGTTGCCGCGGGCCTACGACGCCGTGCGCCAACGCTGACCCCCCGGCGCGAGAGCGTTCCACCGGATCTCGGTGCCGGTCGATCCGGTGGAACGGGTTTTCGTCGCTGCGGCGAACAGCTAGCCGCGCAGGGCGGAGGCGAAGATCGCCGGTAGCTTGGACCACCCCGGCGCAGCCGAGAAATAGGCCAGCAGACGGCCCGTGGTGGCGGCGGTCTTGTTGGTCACGAACCAGGGCGGCTTGGGCGCCAACGTGAATTCACCGCGCGTGATCGACCTGGGCGCGGGTCGGAACGGCCCACGGACGACAGTGCGTTCGGGATCTTCGATCAGCAGCGCGTTGTGCACCACGCCGATACCGCTCTGCACATCGTCGAGGGTATGGCCGGGGAACGCACCCCAGCTCGCGCGGGCGGTCAGATAGCCGACTCCGGTCCAGGCGTTGATCGCGACGGTGCCGTATCGAAGGTCGACGATCGCCTCATCGAGCGCGGCGCCGAGCTGACGCAGCGTCTTCGGGTGGGCGATGATGTTCACGCCCAGGGTGCCGATGAACTGCTCGTTCGAGACCTCGACCGCGGCACGCAGGAACGTCGACCCGGTGCCGGGCAGTTCGGTGACACCGAAAACGGGGGAGAAGTACTCCTCGCGCAGCGCTGGTTCGTCCTTCGACGGCGAGATTCCGAGCACCAGCGTGCGGTCGTTGTTCGGGCCGACGCTCTGTGCCTGCGGATATTCCCTGCGCGCGTTGGCCACTCGACTCTCGCTGCCCGGGTAGTACGCCGGTCGCCCCGGTGCCCGCTCGAACGCCGCACGCAGCTCGGCGAGGAATCTCTCCTTCTGTGGCCAGTCCGCGCTCACGATGGCGACCTGGGACGCGACACAGTTGTACCCGTTGTTGTGCAGTCGCTGCGTCGCAAGGTGTTCGGCCTGGAACTTCAGATCCGCCTCCGACCACTGCCCGGGGATCACGATGGTGGGTGAGACGCCGCCGAGTTCGCTGGTGATCGGTTTCGTCAGCAGCGGTGTGTTCGCTGCTTTGCGTTGCGCGCCTTCGGCTCCCCGGCCGAACACGATGGCGTCGTGGGTGTTGCTGCTGCCGGTCATGTGCACCGAGGTCACGTCGGGATGGTTGACCAGCGCGGTGCCGACATCGGCACCGCCGGTGAGGATTCGCAAGAACCCGCGATCGATCAGCGGGGCGAAAATGCGCTCGAACACCGGAAGCAGCGGATCGGTGATGGGGTTGAGCTTCAATGCCACGACCCGGTTGTCCGCGATCAATTGGTACAGCAGGTCCAGCGGCGGAATGGAGAAGATGTTCCCGGCGCCGAGCACGACGCCGACCCCGCCTGCCGTGCGTGGTGCGCGTGCGCCCGAACCTGCTCGTGCCCGGACGGTGGCGGCGTCGACGCCGGGCTTGGTCCACACCTCGGCGGTGAAGCCGTTGAGCAGCAGCCGATCGAAGATCCCGTGCGGGAGCACGTGCACGGCCGACCTGTTGCCGGGCGCCGCGGTGACCTCGAAGCCGTCGACCGGGCTATGACCGGCGTCGAGCGCGGCGAGGCTTTCGATCAACGCGCCGGTGCCGGTGATCACCGGATAGGGGCCGCTGATCCATTCCTCGCCGACCAGGGGTGAATCCTTCGGCAGGCCCTTGATGCCGATGGCGATGTCTACCCAGTCCTGCGCGTGTTGCTCGGTCAGGTCGTGCACCTGCTGCAGCAGCAGGCGACGGTCGGCGAGCGGAGTCGCCGCCCACCGCGCCGCGCCCTCGGTCAATGCCTCGATCGCGGCGTCGATTGTCGTTGCTGTGCTGGTCATTTCGTTCCTCCGGTGGTGGCGACGGCATCTTCGCGAATGAGGTCGGCGGCCTTCTCGGCGATCATGATGGTCGGCGCGTTCGTATTGCCGCGCACGACCGTGGGCATCACCGACGCGTCGACGACGCGCAAGCCCTGCAGGCCGAGCACCCGCAGCCGGCTGTCGACGACCGACCCGATGGCACACGTCGATGTCGGGTGATACAGCGTCTGGCCGTACCTGCGGGCGAAGGCGAGCAGGTCTTGCTCCGAATCCGACTCGGGGGCAACGAAGTCCGCGGTGATGTGCTCGGCGAGGGCGGCTCGGCCCGCGATGTCGAGGGCGATGCGCAGGCCCGCCACAATGCTGCGCCGGTCCTCGTCGGTGGCGAGGTAGTTGTGCACGATTCTCGGCGCGGTGGTCGGCGCAGCCGAACGGAGCATCACCTTGCCGACGCTCGTCGGATGGAGCACACAGGGTCCCACGGCGAATCCGTGCGCGACGGGTGCGCCGAGTCCCTCCTCGTGGAACAGCACCGGTGCCAGGTGGAACTGTACGTCCGGACCTTCCAGGCCGGACGTCGTCTCGAAGAATCCGCCCGCCTCACCGATGTTCGAGGTGAGCGGACCACGGCCCTGCTCCTGCAACAACGCGAGGTTCTCCGGCGACAACGCGGTCATCAGCGACTCGGTGTCGGTGCGGTAGTTGATCAGCGTCATGTAGTGGTCTTGCAGGTTCTCGCCGACCGGAAGGTCGCGCACCACCTCGATCTGGAACAGCGCAAGCTCATCGGCAGGACCGACGCCCGACAGCAGCAACAGATGCGCCGATCCGTAGGTGCCGCCGGAGAGGATGACTTCGCGTTCGGCACGAACCGTGTCGACCTCGCCGCCACGGCTGATCTCGACGCCGACCGCCCGATCGCCCTCGAACAGCACCTTCTGGGCGAGCGCATCGGTGATGACGGTCAGGTTCGGCCGCGTCATCGCCGGATGCAGATAGGCGACGGCTGTGCTGCACCGCATGCCGTCACGCTGGGTCACCTGATAGCGGCCCACGCCCAATTGTGTTGCGCCGTTGAAGTCTTCGTTGCGCGCGTACCCGGCCTGCTCGGCCGCTTCGACGAAGGCTCCGGCAATGGCGTGCTGTGAACGACTCTCCGAGACGCGCAGTGGTCCACCGGCGCCGTGATAGGCGTCCTTGCCTCGTTCGTTGTCCTCGGCTCGCTGGAAATACGGCAGGACATCGTCGTAGGACCAACCCTCGGCACCGGCCGCGGCCCAGGCGTCGTAGTCGGCACGGTTGCCCCGGATGTAGATCATCGCGTTCATCGAGCTCGATCCGCCCAGCATCCGGCCGCGGGGCAGGTACGCGCGCCGACCGCCCAGCTGCGGTTCGGGTTCGGTGTCGAGATCCCAGTCCCACTCGCTCTTGAACAAGGCGCCGAACGCGGCCGGAATATGGATCTCGTCGGCGCTGTCGGCCGACCCTGCTTCGATGACGGCGACCGATACCGCCGGATCCTCGGAGAGTCTGGCAGCCAACACGGCGCCTGCCGAACCCGCGCCGACGATGACGTAGTCGTACATTGCAATGCCTCTCGATGCGATGTAGTGAGGTGGATCACTTGTCTCGATCGTGGCCGACGGTGGGCGGGCAGCCTATGGTCCAGCGCTCCGGATTACCGTGACCTCAGTGTGCAAGTGCACAACGCAGCTGGTAGGGACGCTTTTCGCAGCGCCTACAATAAGAGGATGACGACAGTTCCCGAGGTGTCGTCCGACGTATCGGTGGAGCTTGTCGACAGGCTGTTGCTGCGGGCGGACGAGCTGACCGACGTGCTGGTGGCGCAAATCCTGTCCGGCGACCATGCCTATGCCGAGGCGACCTGGTTGACCCACCAGGACCTGCGCCAGGCCACCTACGACAACCTGGTGACTCTGCTCGGTCAACTCGGGGGTCGCTCCCGGCCGCGGCTGGACGCCGCGCGCGCTGCCGGACGGCTCAAGGCCGAGCAACAGGTTCCGCTGGCGGCGCTGCTGCACGCGTACCGGCTGGCGGGCCGGTTGCTATGGGACCGGCTGCTCGGCGAGATGGGCGGCGAGCTCACGGAATCGTTGGCGCACAAGGGCTCCGAGCTGTGGAGCATCATCGACGACTACTCGAGCGCGGCCGCGGAAGCCTACGGTGAGGTGGCGTTCGAACGCGCCCATCGCGACGCGCAGACCCGCAGCCTCGCGTTGCGCTCACTGCTGTCGGCCGCCGTCGACGACGGCGCGCCACTGTGGGAAACCCTGCGCCTGCTGAACCTGCCGGAGACCGGGACGTTCCTGGTGGTCAGCGCCGAAATCGTCGAGCCGGTCGCGGCCCCGCTGCGCGGCGTCGAGGAACGTCTGCGCTCGATCGGCGTGCACTCGATCTGGACGGTCGAATTCGACACCCACATCGGCTTGATCAGCCTGAAACCGGGCACGGCGCGGGCCGAAGCCGACGCGGTCCTCGCGGGCCTGGCCACCGGCCGGGTCGGGGTGAGCCGCCCGTTCGACGATCCGCGCCGAGCCCACGACGCGCTCCACGAGGCGAAACTGGCGTGCCGGTGCGCCCGGCCCGGCGATATCGAGGTCAACAACTTCGGTGACCAGCCGATCCCGTTGCTGATCGCGCATCTGCCGGAGGTGAGTCGTCAGCTCGCCACCGGAATTCTCGGCTCGGTCCTCGAGCTGCCCGCGATGGAGCGGGACACGCTGTTGGAGACGCTCGAGGCGTGGTTCGCCGCGGGCGGGGTGGTGGCCGATGCGGCGAAACGACTGCACTTCCATCGCAACACCGTGCACCAACGGCTGCGGCGAATCGAAGCCCTCACCGGCCGCAGCTGTACCGATCCCACCGCGGCCGCCGAGTTCTACTTCGCCTTGCAGACAACCCGACTCGTCCGACCGCGCCAGGCGGGGTCGGACAAGTCGGGTACCGCTATCCGGCGTTGACGACCTCGGCGGGCGGGTTCTCGGCGTAGAGCTCGTCGATCTGCGCGGTGTACTTCTCGGCGATGACCTTGCGCTTGAGCTTCAACGTGAGCGTGACCTCGTCACCGCCCGCCTCCCAGAACGTGGGCAGAATGCGGAAGCGCTTGATCTGCTCCACCCGCGAGAGCTTGCTGTTGCCCTGTGCCACACCGGCTTCGATCGCGGCCCGCACCGTGGGATCGACCGCCAGCGCGGCGGCGGAAGCGTCGGGGAGCGCGTGCTCGCGCGCGTAGGGCTCGACGGATTCGGCGTCGAGCACGATCAGCGCGGTGTTGTAGGACCGGCCGTCGCCGAGCACGGCCATCGCGCCGATCAGCGGCGTGGCCGCCTTGATCGCGTTCTCGATGTTGGTGGGGGACATGTTCTTGCCCGCCGCGTTGATGATCATCTCCTTCTTGCGGTCGACGACGCGAAGGTAGCCCTGGTCGTCGATGCTGACGATGTCGCCGGTGCGCAACCAGCCGTCGGCGTCGATCGCCTCGGCGGTCTGCTCGGGCATCCCTCGGTAGCCCTTCATCACCAGCGGCCCACGCACGTGCAGTTCACCGTCGTCGGACAGCCGTGATTCCATGCCGGGCAACAGCTTTCCGACCGCCCCGAGCTTGGCGTCACGGGGATGGCTGACGCTACAGATGCACGACAGTTCCGACATGCCCCAGATCTCGGCGATCGGGATGCCGAGACCGGCGAAGAAGGCCAGCGTCTGCGGCGGGATCGGGGCCGCGCCGGACATGGCCCACCGCACCCGGTCCAGACCGAGGGCGGCGCGCAGCTTGCTCAGCACCAGTTCGTCGGCCCGCGCCCATTCGGCGGCGAGCTCGGCGGGTACCGGTTCATCGGCGAGCTGATGGGCGGCGCGGGCCGCGGCCACCGACATCGCCCACGCCATGCCCTGGCGGCGGGTCTCGTCCGGTTCGGCCGCGAACTTGAATTCGATGGCGGCCTTGAGCTTTTCCCACACCCGCGGCACCGCGCCCCAGATGGTCGGATGCAGGTCGGCGAGGGCGGCGGCGATCTGCTTGGGATCGCCGACACTGGTCACCTGGGTGCCGAGCACCTCCTGGACATAGAGCGCGGTCAGCCGGTCGGCGATGTGCGCGGTCGGCATGAACGAGGTGATGGTGTCACCGAATTCGATGCCGAGGATGTCGGCGATGCCGTACACCTGGAACAGCAGGGCGGCATGGGTGGTCTCGACGCCCTTGGGCGCGCCGGTGGTGCCCGAGGTGTAGATGAGCGTCGCGACGTCCTCGCCACGGACCGCGCGCCAGGCGGCGTCGAAGTCGAAATCGTCACGGCCCGCCGCGAGCAGATCCTTCACCGACAGGGTTGCCTCGGGCGCCTCGTCGACGCACACGATGTGGTCGACGTCGACCCCGGACGAGGCGATCAGCTTCGCGTACTGCGGCTCGCAGATCACCACGCGCGCTCCGGCATTACCGAGCACGTAGGTGAGCTGTTCGGGGGAGAGCGTGTTGTACACCGAGAACGAGGTGGCGCCCAGATGCTGCGCACCGACTTCCAGGGGATAGAACTCCACCCGGTTGCTCATCATCAGTGCCACGGTGTCGCCGCGACGCACACCGAGACCGGCCAGTCCGGCGGCGACGGCGCGAACCTGGGTCGCGTACTCGGCCCAGGTGAGGGTCTTGGTGTCGCCGGGGGTGCGCAAGGCGATCGCGGTGGGGGCGATCGAGGCGGTGTGCTGGAACGCTGCGGGCAGGGTGTCGAAACGGGAAATGCTCACGAGGCAGGCACTTTCTGGGTCATGACCGCGGGGGCGGTGTCGAGATGGGTGGCGACGAAGCGAGCCGCTGCGCGATAGGCGGTCCTCGACTCGGGGACGACGATCGGCAGGGTCTGGAAGGCGTGCATCTGATCCGGCCACACTTGCAGTTCGCACTGCGCCCCGGTGGCCTGCCAGCGCCGCGCGAGTTCGGTCGCGTCGGCGCCGAAATACTCGGTGTCGCTGGCGTGGATCAAGGTGGGCGGCAGCCGCATTCCGTGGACAGGTCGCAGGTCGAACGGTTCGGCGGTGAACGCGGCGATCGCCTGCCTGGCGATCTGGGTGGACAGCAGACCGTCGCGGTGCTGGTTCTCGTGGCCGATGGCGGTGGCCAGACTCAGGTCGGCCATCGGGGAGAACAACACCAGCGCACCCGGTTCGGGCTGCCCGGCGCGGGCGTTCTCGATGGTCAGATGAGCCGCCAGGAAGCCGCCGGCGGAATCACCGGCGACGACGATCCGGTCCGCCGGACAGCGCCGCGACAGCCACTCGAAGGCGGCGGCCACATCGGCGGGTGCGGCCGGGAACGGGTGCTCAGGGGCGAGGCGGTAGTCGAGAGTGAACACCGCGAGCTTGGTCGCGGTGGACAGCCGGGAGGCGACGCCGCGGTACCCGAGGGCCGAACCGGCGACGAACCCGCCGCCGTGGATGTAGAGCACGACCGCGTCGGTACGGTCGGCGCGCGGCCCACGCACCCACTCGCCGCGGATCCCGTCCTCGTCCACCGGCTCGGTCGCCGTCGCGCGCAACGGCGGCGCGCCCGCCCGCAGTGCCTGTTCGATCAGCAACCGCGACGGCGACAGCGTGTAGGCGTTCACCGGCGCGAACGCGGCCAGCTGACCCACCGTGAGCGCCGACACCTGCCGGACGGTGCGCGCCCGCAGCGACCCGCGTTCGGCGCTCACCGGCGTTGCTCGATCGCCCGGATCAGCGCGTGCACCGTGGAGTCGGCGGCGAGCCGGTGATCGAGCACGACGTTGATCGCACCGCGCAGCAACGCGTAGGGCTCCCACCCGCTCGGCGCGATGGTTCGCGGTGCGCGCCGGGCGATGCCGTCGGCGATCGTCTTGGCCGCGTACTCGGCGGTGATCCGCACATTGAGCGGCCACGGCAGCATCGCGTCGAGCTCTTTGCCCAGGTCGTCGGTGTCGAGCATGTCGTGGGTCATCGCGGTGTCGACGACGCCGAAGTACGCGACGCCGGCACTGGCCCCGCTCGCGGCGAGTTCCACCCGCAGTGCCCGCCCCAGCTGTTCGACCGCGGCCTTGCTCACCATGTACGGCGAGCCGCCCATCCCCGGTGCGAACGCCGCGCACGACGACACCGCCACGACGTGCCCGCGCGCGGACACGATGTGGTCCAGGGCCGGGTGCACGGTGTTGAACACGCCGGTGAGGTTGATCCCGATCACCCGGTCGAAGTCCGCCGGGTCCATCGTGCGCACGGTGGCGGGCTCGGGCGTCACGCCCGCGTTGGCGACCACCACGTCGAGGGTGCCGAATCGGCGCACCACCTCGTCGACCGCCGCTGTCATCTGCGCCCGGTCGGCGACATCGGCGCCGATACCGTGGGCGTCCAACCCCAACTCGTCGGCGGCCCGGCGGGCCGCGACCGCGTCGATATCGACCACCACGACCCGCGCACCACGGTGGGACAGGATCGCGGCCAGCTCACGGCCGATGCCCTGACCCGCGCCGGTGATCAGGACGACCTTGCCCGCCACGTCGTAGGAGCGCGCGAACCAGGCGGACGGCGCGAGATCGGACAGGCCCATCATGCCGACACCTCATAGGACTCGATGTCGAATCGTCGGGTGCGGCGGCGGTATTCGAAGCTCCAGTTCGGGTACAGCCCGGCATTGCCGCCCTCGGCGGTGGTGTAGTAGCTCTCGCAGCCGCCGGTGAGCCACACGGTCTCGGCGCTGCGCCTGCCCATCTCCTCGACGAAGTCGCGCTGGACCTGCGACCGCACCTCGATGCGGGTTTCGCCGCGGGCGCGCAGCGTGCTCAGCGCGTCGACGATGTAGGCGATCTGCGACTCGATCATGAATACCGCCGACTGGTTGCCCGCCGCACCGAACGGACCGAGGGTGCAGAAGAAATTCGGGAACCCGGCCACCGCGGCGCCGAGATAGGTCTGCGGACGCTGCCGGAACAGCTCGGCGATCGAGCGCCCGTCGTGGCCGACGATGCGATCGAAAACACTCGGCGTCGAGGTGAAACCGGTGCCGTAGATGATGGTGTCCACCGGGATCTCGACCCCGGCGCGGGTCACGATGGAGCGTGCGCGCACCTCGGCGATACCGTCGGTGACGACGTCGACGTTGTCCTTGTCGAGGGCGGGGAGATAGGCGTCGGAGAAGATGGCCCGCTTGCAGCCGATCATGTAGTCCGGCGTCACCTTCGCACGCAGCTTCGGGTCGCGGATCTGGCGGCGCAGCTGGATCCGGCCCAGCAGCTCGAAGGGATGCCGGAATCGGTTGTCGACGAACCCGACCAGCCCGAAACCCTCGATCAGCGAATACCAGGTCCCCCGAACAGCCTTCTGCGCCAACGGGATCTTGCGCAGCAGGCGACGTTCGAGCCCGATCGTCGGGCGGTCCATCCGCGGCACGATCCACGGCGCCGACCGCTGGAACACCGTCAGCGCGGCGACCTTCGGCTGGATCTCCGGTACGAACTGGACCGCGGAGGCGCCCGTGCCGATCACCGCGACGCGCTTGCCGGTCAGATCGTGGTCGTGGTCCCAGTGCAGGGAATGGAAGGCTGTGCCCTCGAAGGTGTCGAGACCGGGCAGCGACGGGTACTTCGCCTCCGCGAAAATTCCTGCGGCGGAGAGGAAGTAGTCCGCGGTGAGTTCGCCTCGTGAGGTCGCGATCCGCCACAGCGACCGCTCGTCGTCCCAGCGCGCGTCCAGGAGTTCGGTGCCGAGCCGCACGTGCCGGATCACGTCGTTGGACTCGGCGACAGTGCGCAGGTAGTCGAGGATCTCGGGCTGCTTGCCGTAGGTGCGCGACCACTCCGGGTTGGGCGCGAAGGAGTAGCTGTAGAGCTGGGAGGGGACATCGCAGGCGCAGCCGGGGTAGGTGTTGGCCTGCCAGGTGCCGCCGAGGTCGTCGGCGCGTTCCAGCACGACGATGTCTTCGAAGCCGGCTTCGCGGAGTTTGATCGTCAGCCCGATCCCGCCGAATCCGGCGCCGAGCACGACGATGTGCGTGTGTTCTGCGGGCATGGGTCAGCCGATCCTTCCGTGCAGCACCGAGACCAGGCGATCGACGACGGTGTCGATCCGGGCGCTGCGGGTGAATGTCGTGAGCGCCAGCGGTGAGGGGAACCGTTGCCGCGTAGTCGCTTTGGCGTAGGTGAACTCGCGCAGACCGTCGGGACCGTGCACCCGGCCGAAGCCGGAGGCGCCGACCCCGCCCAGCGGCAGCGCCGGGATGGTGGCGTGCGCGACGAACGCGTTGATCGAGGTGGCGCCCGCGTCGATGCGGTCGGCGATGGCGTCGCCGTCGCGGCGGGCGAAGACGGTGGCGCCGAGCCCGTACTCCGAGTCGTTGACCCGCTCGATCGCCTCGTCCATGGACGCGACCCGGGTGACGACCAGCGTCGGGCCGAAGGTCTCCTCGGTGACCGCCGCGGCGTCGTGCGGCACGTCGACCAGGATGGTCGGCTGCACGAACTGGCCCTCGATGGCGTCGAGGCCGCCCAGCAACGCCCGCCCGCCGCGCGCGAGGGCGTCCTCGATGTGGCGGTGGATCACGGCCAGCTGTTTGGGCATGGTGATCGGACCGATCTTCGCTGTTCCCGACCCGGCTCGCAGGCCGCGGGCCCGATCGAGCAGTTCGGTGAGGAAAGTGTCGTAGACGTCGGTGTGGACGTACACCCGCTCCACTCCGAGGCAGGTCTGCCCGGCATTGGCCATGCCACCCCACAGCGCGGCGTCGGCGGCGGCGTCGAGGTCGGCGTCGGCGTCGACGACGAGTGCGTCCTTGCCGCCGCATTCCATGAGCACCGGCGTGAGCCGCTGCGCACAGGCGGCCATCACGCGTTTGCCCGTCTCGGTGGAACCGGTGAACCCGATCTTGCCGACCCGGCTGCGGCACAGCGCCGCGCCGGTCTCACCGCCGCCGGTGATCACCTGCAGCACCGGCTGTTCGGGGACGACGCGGGCGAACGCCTCGGCGAGCCAGACGCCGACTCCCGGGGTGTACTCGCTGGGTTTGAACACCACCGCGTTGCCCGCGGCCAGGGCGAACGAGATCGAGCCGAGCGGGGTGAACACCGGGTAGTTCCAGGGGCCGATCACCCCGACCACGCCGAAGGGGCGGTACTCGACCCGGCAGGCCTGGTTGACGGTCAACAGGCTGGGCGCGACCGATCGCGGGCCGAGCACGTCTTTCGCGTTGTGCGCAGCCCATTTCAGGTGTTCGAGCGCCATCACGATCTCGAGCGCGGCATCGGAGTGGGGTTTGCCCATCTCCTGGCTCATGATGCGCGCGAGTTCGTCACGGCCGCGGGTGATCTCGGCGCGCCAGCGATCGAGACGACGCGCACGTTCGTCGAAACCCGCGGTGCGCCACCAGGTCGCGGCACCGTGGGCCCGTTCGACGGCGGCCTCGACGGCGCTCTCGTCGTGGCTGGGATAGGAACCGACCAGGGCACCGGTCGCGGGGCTGTGGACGTCGAAGCTGAGGGTGGTGGTCACGGGAGGCGTGCCTTTCGCGGTCAGAGGTCCAGCGTGAGTGCGCCACCGGCGGAACGGGACACGCAGGTGAGGAGGTGGTCGGTACGCTCGCCCGGGGGGAGCAGTCGGTCGCGGTGATCGATCGAGCCCGCGAGGACTTTGGTCTTGCAGCTGCCGCAGAACCCCTGTCGGCAGGAGTAGACGACGTCGGGGCGCACCCGGCGGATCGCATCGAGCGCGGTTTCGGTGCTCTCGACGCGCACGGTCCGCCCGCTGCGCGCGAGGGTGATGTCGAAGGCTTTGCCGTCGGTCACCGGCCGCGCCGAGAACAGTTCGGTGTGTAGCGAGGCAGTGGGATTCAGCGCGAACAGGCTGCGCTGGGCGGCGTCGAGCACCGGGGGAGGACCGCATACGTAGACCGCCGCACCGGGGGCGGCGGTGGCGAGCAGCGCGGGCAGATCGGGTGTGCCGAATTCGTCGTCGGGGCGCACCTGGGTGCCCGCCGGGAGCTCGGCCAGGAACGGCATGGTCGCGCGCGAACGGCCCGAATAGACCAGTTGTCCTCGGGAACCGGCCGCACGAGCCATCGGCAGGATCGGCGTGATCCCGATGCCCGCGGCGATGAACAGATACGATGGCGCGGTCTCGACGAAGGTGAAGGCGTTGCGCGGACCGCGGATGCGCAACACGTCACCGGCGCGCAGGGTGTGCATCTCCTGGGATCCGCCGCCGCCGTTGTCTATGCGGCGCACCGCGATCCGGTAGTGATGGCGGTCGCGCGGGTCACCGCACAGGGAGTACTGGCGCTGGCGGCCCGAGGCGAGGAAGACATCGATGTGGCACCCCGGCCGCCACGACGGCAGGTACCCGCCGTCGGCGCCCGCCAAGGTCAGACTCACCACGTCGGCGGCCTCGGCGCGCACCGCCTCCACCCGCACGGCGAGATCGAAGCCGTTGTGCCGCACCGGATGTGGTGGCGACAGCGCGGGCTGGGTGAAAACTTTCTTGTAGATGTCGACGGCGGCACCGAGGGCCCGCAGGCTCGGTGTCGCGACACCCGCGGGAGGGTTCACGCGCGAGCCGCCGGCGAGTGCGCCAGATACCGCAGGGCATTGTCCATCGAACCTAGCTGGGAGGGATGGAAACTCGGTCGCAGGTAGCGCGGCATCTCGGTGACGAAAGTGGTGAAGCTCGGAATCACCCCGCGCACGGTGGCGCTGACGAATTGCCTGGCCCAGGAGCGGCCTTTGTCCTTGCTCGGATCCTGGCGATACAGGTACGCGGTCGAGATGACGAACAGCGGCAGCAGGGTGCCGCTGGCGAGCAGCCCGGTGCGCAGTCGGCGCGCGTAGCCGCCGTCGACGTGCATGTAGGCGTCGAACACCACGCTGCGGTGCTCGACTTCCTCGGCGCCGTGCCAGCGCACCAGGTCGAGCATGGTCGGGTCCATCCCGAGCTCGGCGAGTACGTCCGATTCCAGCAGCCATTCGCCGATGACGGCGGTGAAGTGTTCCATCCCGGCGAACAGGCCGAGGCGTTCCTTGAGCCATTCCTCTTTGGCGCGGCCGGTGAGTCCCTGGTCGCCCAGGATCCGGTCGACCATCCAGGCGATCTTGGCGACATAGGACTCGACATCGAGTCCGATCGACTGCAGATGCCGCCGCGCGCCTTCGTGGCTGCTGGCGTGCATCGATTCCTGGCCGATGAACCCGGTGACCTCCTCCCGCAGCCGCTCGTCCTCGATATAGGGCAGGGCTTCGGTCAGGCAGGTGGCCATCGCCCGTTCGCCCTCGGGGAGGACGAGATGCATCACGTTGGTGACATGTGTCGCGAGGACTTCGCCCGGGATGTAGTGCAGGGGCACCGACGAGAAGTCGAAGTGCACATCCCGCGCGTGAATTGCGTGCGCTTGTTCCTGATAGGAGCGCGCCGTTGCACCGTTATCAGCCATATCGGAACCGTACAGTGCAACAAATACTATCGCAATGTTGCAGACGGATCTGATCTGCGGTTGTGATCGGGACCCGCCGCGCCTGATACCGTCGAAGCGTGCTCTCCACCGCCGCGACCTCGGGAAATTCGCCCACCGCCGACTCCGTCGAAGAACGAATTCTCGATGCCGCCCTCGTGCAGTTCGAGCGGGTGGGCGTGCGCAAGACGACGATCGAGGACATCGCGAAGGCCGCCGACGTCGACCGCGCCACCGTCTACCGGCGGATCGGTTCGCGCGACGATGTGGTGAGCGCGGCCTTCGAACGGGAGGTGCGCAGGCTGCTGGCCGATCTTGGTGAGATCCCGGCGCGCCACGACACCTTCGACGACATCGTCGTCGACGTGTTCACCACCGTGATCACGCGCTGGCGGGCGCACCCATTGGTCGAGCGGCTGCTCACGCTGGAGGCCGACCGCCTGCTGCCCCAGCTCACCGTCGACGGGGCGTCGTTCTTCCTGCTCTCGGTCGCGGCGTCCACCGAGATCCTCCGAAAGGTGCTCGAGGACAGCCGATTTCCCGACATTCCTGACCTGAGCGCTCGGGTCGAAGTGGTCTGCCGCGTGGTGCACTCGCTGATCCTGCAGCCGGTGGGCACCATTGATACCGGCTCGGAGCAAGCATTGGCGGCGTTCGCCCGCACGTACGTGGTTCCGATTCTGGTAGCCGGGTTGTAAGCGCGGGCTCCGCATCGGGGGGGAAGGGTGTGGTCGGGTCCTCGGTGACCCGGTCGGCCCCCACGTAGCTGGTGTCGAGTTCTGCACTACTTTGTTGGCGGTATGTCAATAGCGTCGGCCCCTGCATTGACAAACACCGGGCCGGACTGCGAAGGTACCAATTACTTGGACATCCAACTATTGGAAACCCTCCAACTGCGCACACCGCGCGACCGACATCAACGGAGTAGGACTGGCATGGTTCGCGAACTCACGCACTTCATCGGCGGCAAGCACGTCACCGGCACTTCCGGCGCCTTCGGCGACGTCTTCGATCCGAATCTCGGGCAGGTGCAGGCCAGGGTTCCGCTGGCGAATGCCGCCGAGGTGAGCGCGGTGATCGACAACGCGGCCGCGGCTCAGCCGGTGTGGGCGGCGTTCAACCCGCAGAAGCGGGCCAGGGTGCTGATGAAGTTCGTGAACCTGGTCAACGACGAGATGGACAGCCTGGCCGCGCTGCTCTCCTCCGAGCACGGCAAGACCATCGCCGACGCCAAGGGCGACATCCAGCGCGGCCTCGAGGTCATCGAGTTCGCGATCGGCATCCCGCACCTGCTCAAGGGTGAGTACAGCGACAGCGCGGGCACCGGTATCGACGTGTACTCGATGCGTCAGCCGCTGGGTGTCGTCGCCGGTATCACACCGTTCAACTTCCCGGCGATGATCCCGCTGTGGAAGGCGGGTCCGGCGCTGGCCTGCGGTAACGCCTTCGTGCTCAAGCCCTCCGAACGCGATCCGTCGGTGCCTCTGCGCCTGGCCGAACTGTTCCTCGAGGCGGGTCTGCCGCCGGGGGTGTTCAACGTGGTCAACGGCGGCAAGAAAGCCGTCGACACGATCTTGGGCGACAAGCGGATCAAGGCGGTCGGTTTCGTCGGCTCGACTCCGATCGCCCAGTACATCTACGAGACCGCGACCGCCAACGGCAAGCGCGCGCAGTGTTTCGGTGGTGCCAAGAACCATGCCGTCGTGATGCCCGATGCCGACCTCGACGATGTCGCCGATCAGCTGATCGGTGCGGCGTACGGGTCCGCGGGGGAGCGCTGCATGGCGCTGTCGGTGGCTGTGCCGGTGGGCGCGGAGACCGCTGATCGGTTGGTCGCGAAGCTGACCGAGCGGGTGCACAAGCTCAATGTCGGGCGCTCCGACGACGCGGGCGCCGATTTCGGGCCGCTGGTCGGGCTCGACGGGGTGAACCGGGTCAACGACTACGTCCAGATCGGGGTCGACGAGGGCGCCGACCTGGTGGTCGACGGCCGCGGCCTGAGCGTCGAGGGTGCCGAGAACGGCTTCTTCGTCGGCGCGAGCCTGTTCGACAATGTCACCGCCGATATGCGGATCTACAAAGAGGAGATCTTCGGCCCGGTGCTCACCGTGGTCCGCGCGGGCGACTACGAAGAAGCGCTGAAGCTGGTCGACGAGCACGAATACGGCAACGGTGTCGCGATCTTCACCCGCGACGGTGACACCGCGCGCGATTTCTCCGCTCGGGTGCAGGTCGGCATGGTCGGGGTCAATGTGCCGATTCCGGTGCCGATCGCCTACTTCACCTTCGGTGGCTGGAAGGGCTCGGGCTTCGGCGATCTCAACCAGCACGGCCCGGATTCGATCCGGTTCTACACCAAGACCAAGACGGTGACCCAGCGTTGGCCTGCCGGGCTCAAGGAGTCCAACGCTTTCGTCATCCCGACGATGGACTGAGGCGGCGATGTTCACCCTCGATGCGGACGAGCGCGCGATCGGCGAGACCGCGCGCCAGTTCGCCGACGAGTTCCTGGCGCCCAACGCGCTGGATTGGGATGAGCGCAAACACTTCCCGGTCGACGTGCTGCACAAGGCGGGCCCGCTCGGCCTCGGCGGCATCTCGGTGCGCGCCGATGTCGGCGGCTCCGAACTGCGCAGGCTCGACGCGGTGCGGATCTTCGAACAGCTCTCGACCGGGTGCCCCTCGGTCGCGGCGTACATCTCCATCCACAACATGGCGACCTGGATGATCGATGCCTACGGCACCGAGCAGCAGCGCCACCGGTGGGTGCCGGGAATGGCCGCGCTGGAGCTGCTCGGCAGTTACGCGCTCACCGAACCGGGCGTCGGATCCGACGCGGCGGCCTTGAGTACCAAGGCCGTTCGCGACGGCGAGGACTACATCCTGTCCGGCGCCAAGCAATTCATCTCCGGCGCCGGCGCCAACGACGTGTACGTGATGATGGTGCGAACCGGCGGGGACGGCCCGCGCGGCATCTCGGCGCTGATTGTCCCGGCCGACACACCGGGTCTGACGGTGGGACCGAACGAACGGAAGATGGGCTGGAACGCGCAGCCGACCCGGCAGGTGATCCTCGACGGTGCCAGGGTGCCGGTCGCCAACCGCCTCGGTGAGGAGGGCGACGGCTTCTCGATCGCGATGAACGGCCTCAACGGTGGCCGCCTCAATATCGCCGCCTGCTCGATCGGCGGCGCGCAGGCCGCGCTCGACAAGACGGTCCGCTACCTCACCGAACGCCACGCCTTCGGAAAACCCTTGGTGCGCAACGAGGCATTACAGTTCGAGCTGGCCGACATGGCCACCGAACTGGAGGCGGCGCGGACGCTGCTGTGGAGGGCTGCCGCCGCGCTCGACGCGGACGCGGCGGACAAGGTATCGCTGTGCGCGATGGCGAAGCGATTCGCCACCGACACCGGGTTCGACGTGGCCAACAAGGCACTGCAATTGCACGGTGGCTACGGCTACCTGCACGAATACGGCCTGGAGAAGATCGTGCGCGACCTGCGGGTGCATCAGATCCTCGAGGGCACCAACGAAATCATGCGGGTGGTTGTCGCCCGCTCGCTGATCGGAGCAGCATGACCGACGAACCCGAGGTGCTGATCGCCGTCCGTGACGGTCTCGGCGTGATCACCCTGAACCGGCCCAAGGCCATCAACGCGCTCAATCACGCGATGACACTGGCCATCACCGACGCGCTGCGCTCCTGGGCTCACGACGACGCGGTGCGCGCCGTCGTGGTCACCGGCGCGGGGGAGCGCGGGCTCTGCGCGGGCGGCGACATCGTCGCCATCCACGCCGACGCGAAAGGCGGCACGGCGGGCGCCGATTCGCCCACCGGGCGGTTCTGGCGCGACGAGTACCACCTCAACGCGCTGATCGGCAGCTATCCCAAGCCGTATGTGGTGATCATGGACGGCATCGTGATGGGCGGCGGGGTCGGCCTGGCCGGACACGGCAGCCACCGCATCGTCACCGAACGGTCCAAGATCGGGATGCCCGAGGTCGGCATCGGATTCGTCCCCGACGTCGGTGGCACCTACCTGCTCTCGCGGGCACCGGGTGAGCTCGGCACGCACGTGGCGCTGACCACCGCGCGGATGTCCGCGGGCGACGCGATCGCGGCCGGATTCGCCGACTACTACGTGCCCTCCGACGCACTACCCGAGCTGCTCGACGCGCTGGGCACCGTCGGTGTCGACGCGGCGATCGCGAAGTTCGCCGAGTCCGCGCCGGCCTCGGACCTGCTCGCACAGCAGCGCTGGATCGACGCTTGCTACAGCGCGGACACCGTCGAGGAGATCGCGGCGCGGCTCCAGGCCGACGAAGCGCCCGAGGCCGTCGAGGCAGCCGCTGCTCTCCTCGCGAAATCCCCAGTTGCGCTGAAGGTCACGCTGCGGGCCTTGCGTGCCGCGCAGGACCTGCCGAGCCTCGAGGCGGTGCTGGACCAGGAATATCGGGTCTCGATCGCCTCACTCGGCTCGCACGACCTGGTCGAGGGCATCCGCGCCCAGGTGATCGACAAGGACCGCAATCCCCAGTGGCGGCCCGCGACCCTCGCCGAGGTGACCGACGAGCAGGTGGCGGCGTACTTCGCCGGACTGGGTGCGGCGGAGCTGGGTTCGACGACAGCGGAGGCACAGCGATGACGAAGACGATCGGTTTCCTCGGGCTCGGCCACATGGGCGGCCCGATGGCGGCGAATCTGGTGCGGGCGGGCTACGACGTGCTCGCCTACGACCCCGTGCCCGCCGCGCAGGAGCAGGCGCGCGCCGACGGCGCGACGGTGGTGGCCACCGCCGTCGAGGCCGCCGTCAACCGTGACGTGGTGATCACCATGCTGCCCAACGGCAAACTCGTCCTCGACGTCTACGCCGAACTGCTGCCCGCCGCCACACCGGGCACCCTGTTCCTCGACTGTTCCACCATCGATGTCGCCGACGCGAAAGCCGCTGCGGCCCAGGCTGTGACGGCCGGACATCGGCCGCTGGACGCACCGGTCTCCGGTGGGGTGGCCGGTGCCACCGCGGGCACCCTCACCTTCATGGTCGGCGGCACGGCCGCCGACTTCGCCGACGCCGGCGATGTGCTGGAGGTAATGGGAGGCAAGGTGGTGCACTGCGGTGACTCCGGCGTCGGTCAGGCCGCCAAGATCTGCAACAACATGCTGCTCGGGATCTCCATGATCGGCCTGTCGGAGGCACTGGTTCTCGGTGAGCGGCTCGGCCTGAGCCATCAGTCGTTCTTCGACGTGGTCTCCACCGCATCCGGTCAGAGCTGGGCACTGACCAGCTACTGCCCGGTGCCCGGCCCGGTCCCCACCAGCCCGGCCAACAACGACTACCAGCCCGGCTTCGCTACCGCGCTGATGTCGAAAGACCTCACCCTGGCCGCGAACGCGTTGCAGGCCAACGGGGTCGACGGCCGGCTCGGCGAACTCGCCGCCGCGATCTACGCGCGGTTCAACCAGACCGACGCCGGGCGCGACTTCTCCGCCATCGTCACCGACATCCGGGACCGTTCCGCGGAGGCCGACCGGTGACCGAGGCAGACAGCTAGGTGCGAACCGACACGTCACCGCTCGGTCTGCGGGGGCCCGCCGCGCGGGCCCGCCGCAGACAGGCGGTGTTGGTCGCCGCGCAAGATGTGTTCGTCGCGCACGGCTACCACGGCGCCCGGATGGAGGAGATCAGCGCGCGGTCCGGGATCAGCAAACCGGTGCTCTACGACCACTTCGCGGGCAAACTCGACCTGTATCTCGCTGTGCTGCAGCACAATCTGGACCGGATGGTCGACGGCGTCCGGGCCGCCGTCGCCCGCGACACCGACCCACGGCAGCGGGTGCGCCGGGCGGTGATGTCCTACTTCGACTTCGTCGAACACGACGTCGGCGGGTATGTGCTGGTGTTCGAATCGCCGGTGCCCAGCGAGCCGTCGGTCGAATGGCGGGTGCGCACCGCGATGCGCGACTGCGCCGCCCTGGTGAGCGTGGAACTGCGCGCGGGCGGGGTGGACGAGGCCAGGGCCGAGATCCACGCCTGGGCGCTGGTGGGTATCAGCCGCCTCACGGCCGGCCATTGGCTGGAGGCAGGGCGGCCGATCTCCAAAAGCGACGCGGTCGACACCGCGGCCGCCCTGTGCTGGAACGGATTATCGACAGTCGATCGACAACAGGAAGAACAAGGACAGTCATGGCTCAGGCTTTCGCATTGACCGAATCCGACGACGCGTTCCTCGCGAGCGCGGCGAACCGCTACGTCCACGTCATCGACATTGCCGCGCCGCCCTCGGCGGTGTGGGCGGCCCTGGTCGCCGATGACGCGCTGGTGTCGTGGTCCGGGCTGGTCACCGGCATGCGGTGGACCACGCCGCGCCCGTTCGGCGTCGGCACCTGCCGCGTCGTCACCCTCGGGCGCATCGCCGCGCTGACCGAACGCTTCTACCGCTGGGACGACCAGCGGCGCATGACCTTTACCGTCGACTTCGCCTCGATCCCCGGCCTGCGCCGCTTCGCCGAGGACATCGAGCTGACGCCGACCGCCGCGGGAACCCGGCTGACGTGGACCTTCGCCGTGGAGGGCAAGCCCGCGCTGCAACTGCTGCTGCGCTCGATGAGCGCGGTGACCGAGCGGATCACCGGCTCCATCGCCAAGGGCATCGCGGGCAGTGTCGCCGCGACAGCGCCGAACAGCGGCCCTGCCGTCTGACGGTGCGTCGTCTGCGGTTCATCCTTTGAGCCGCAGCACCGCCAGCACCCTGCGATGGCGGGTATCCGACGGTGGCAGATCGAGTTTGGTGAAGATATTGCCGATGTGCTTCTCGACGGCCCGCTCGGTGACGGTCAGCGAGGTGGCGATGGCGTTGTTGGTGAGGCCCTGCGCCATCAGCTCGAGCACCTCCCGCTCGCGCGGGGTGAGCCGGGCGAGCGAATCCTGTTGCCGGGACGCGCCCATCAGCTGACTCACCACTTCGGGATCGAGTGCGGTGCCGCCGGTGGCGACCCGGTGCAGCGCGTCGACGAAGTCACCGACGTCGGCGACGCGATCCTTGAGCAGGTAGCCGACGCCGCTGGCGCCGGCGGCGAGAAGCTCTGTGGCGTACCGGGTTTCGATCCACTGCGAGAACACGAGCACGCCGGTATCCGGATACTTCCTGCGCAGTTCGATGGCGGCCAGCAGGCCCTCGTCGGTGAAGCTGGGCGGCATCCGCACATCCACCACCGCGACATCGGGCCGGTGGGTGCCGACGACCTCGCTCAGCGACGTCGCGTCGCCGACCATCGCCACCACCTCGTGACCGCGTTCGGTGAGCAGCCCGGCCAGCCCGTCGCGCAGGATCGCGCTGTCCTCGGCGATCACCACCCGCAACGGTCCGTGCGCACCGCCCGCGGTCACTGCGGGCCCTCGTTCGGCAGGATCATGGTCACCACGGTAGGCCCACCGGCGGGACTGTCGACGGTGAGCGTGCCGTCGACAGCGAGAGCGCGGGCGGCGAGCCCGGCCAGCCCGCTGCCGGTGACGGTCTGCGTGCCGGGACGGGGCGCACCACCGATTCCGTTGTCCCGCACGGTGACCGCGATGGACCGCAGACTGTCGGGCAGCACCGACACCGCCACCCGGTTCGCGTGCGCGTGTTTGACCACATTGGTCAGTAGCTCGGCGACGGAGAAGTAGGCGATCGCCTCGATGGCCGGGCTCGGTCGCCGCAGGATCTGCACACGCAGGTCGACCGGCACCGCGCAGCGGGCAGTGAGCGTCTCCAGCGCCGGGCCGAGACCGAGTTCGAGCGCGGGTGGATGGATGCCGCGCACCAGTTCGCGCAGTTCGGTGAGCGCCTCCTTGGAGTTGGCGCGCGCCTCGGCGATGAGGTCACGGGCGTCGCCGCCCGCGGCCAGTCGTTCTTCGGCCCTGCCCAGCGCCATGGCGATGGTGACCAGCCGCGCCTGCGTGCCATCGTGCAGGTCGCGCTCGACCCGGCTCAACGTGGCGGTCGCGTCGTCCACCGCGGCGCGTCTGCTGGCCCGCAATTGCGCCAGTTGCCGGTCGCGCGGTGTCGCCGCCAACAGATGCACGATCAGCATCCGATGCACCCAGCAGATTGCCCGGATCAGCCACGGCAGCGCGAAGCACAGCAGAATGCCGATCCCGGCCATGGCGAGCGCCCGCGGCCAGGTATCGATGTAGAACGTTCCGAACTGCGCGAGACTGTGGTGCTCCACGCCGTTGTCGTCCACCTGCACCGGATCGAGCAGCGCCCACGGCACGGGGGAGATCGCCGTGAACCCGACCATCGCGATCGTCACGAGGACGACCCAGCCCACCGCGACACCGAGCACCGACTGCGCGAGCAGGAACAACACCGCCCGCCAGCTCGGCCGATCGGTGAACGCGCTCTTCAGGAAACCGAACAAGCCGCTCGACCTGGTGAAATCCGGTGGTGATTCGACGTGGGCGCCGAGCAGCCCGCGCCCGAGGAACCGGTAGATCCGGCCCCAGACCCGCCCGCCGAGCAGCACCCCCGCCAGCAACGGGATACCGATGAGCACGATCGACGCGTACAGCCCGCCGCCGAACCCGAAGAACAGGTAGCACACGGCCACACAGCCCAGAACGAACGACAGGACCAGATAGGCGAGCTCCTTCCACGTCCTGGCCTCGAACGGTGCGCGCAGGATCGCCCCCAGCGGGCCCGTCCGGCGCTGCGGTGTCTCCTGCGTGGCATCGAGCGCCACGGTGGGTTCGCCGGCGATGTCGACCACGAGTGTCTGCTCGGCTGGTGTCTCGGTCATGACTCCATGGTTGTCGTCGCGGGCCGGAAATACGATCGAGCTGTCCACCGAGTCGATGGTGTAGCGAGCTACACCATCGACTCGGTCGAGGGAGAACGACCGCTGGCCGGATTGTCCGCGTCCGTGTTTGAATGCGGCGCAACCACATTCGCGGGTGGAGGAGGGCGCTATGGGTCAGGATGTCGACTTTCCGGGGCTGGCGGAGGGAGTGAGGTCTCGTTTCGTCGACGACGTCAACGGGTTGCGTGTGCACGTTCTCGAAGCCGGCCACAGCCGTTCCGGTCGTCCGCTGGTGGTGCTGCTGCACGGTTTCCCCGAACTGGCGTACTCGTGGCGCAAGGTCTTGGCGCCGCTGGCCGACGCCGGATTTCATGTGGTCGCCCCTGATCAACGCGGCTACGGCCGAACGACAGGCAGCGATGTCACCGACCTGGCGTCCTTCCGCACCGACAACCTGGCCCGCGACGCGCTGAGTCTGGTTCGCGCACTCGGCTATGACCGGGCGCATCTGGTCGGGCACGACTTCGGCTCTGTTGTCGCGGGATGGGCCACGCTCGGCGGCGAACACGTCATCAGCTCGTTGACGATGATGAGCGCGCCGTTCGCCGGTGCGGGAATCCCCAAGTCCTCGACCGAACTCGACGACGCCCTGCGCGCGCTGTCACCACCGCGCAGGCACTACCAGCATTATTTCGCGGGAACCTCGAGCGCCGCAGACATTTACCATGCCCCGCAAGGGATCGCCGACTTTCTGCGCGCGTATTTCCATATGAAGAGCGCTGACTGGCCGGGCAATGCGGACGCCGGAGAACTCCCGGGACCGACCGCGGCCGATTTGGCACTCCTGCCGCGGTACTACGTCATGGACGCGGGCGTCGGCATGCCGGAAACAGTAGCGCCGCACTTACCCTCACCGCAGGAGCGGGCCGACTGTGCCTGGCTAACCGACGAAGAACTGAATTTCTACGCTCGAGAATTCGGTCGCACGGAATTCCAGGGCCCACTCAACTGGTACAGAGCTCTCACCCTGCCGCTCACAGAAACGCCGACCGTCCCACGTATCGAAGTGCCCACCCAATTCATTGCCGGCCGATGCGATTGGGGTATTTGGCAATCGCCCGGCGCGCTGCGCACCATGTCGGAAGACGTGTGCGCGCAGTTCACCGGTACCTATTTGGTACCCGATGCCGGGCACTGGGTCCAGCAGGAGCAGCCACTCGCCGTCATCGAACAGCTCTCGAGATTCCTCGACGAAAACTAAGCCGGACGGCGCTGACTCCCTCGTCGGTCTCGCATCGCCTGGGTTTTCAGCACATCGACCTCGCAGCCGGGTGAGTTCGGGTCGAAGCCGTGCTCGACCAGCCAGCGGACTCCCAGCAGGCTGCGCAACGACCACCACGCCCGGATCACGTCGAGGTCGACGTCGGTGCCGTACCCGGCGATCACCTCGTCGAGGTGTTCCTCGTGCCCGAGCGTCAGGGTGGCGAGGTCGTACATGGCATCGCCGCGGGCGGCCTCGGACCAGTCGATCACCCCGGTGACCTCGTCACCGGCGACGAACACGTGGGCGACTTGAAGATCGCCGTGGATGAACACCGGTGTCCACGGCCGCAATGCCGACTCGGCGATCCGGCGATTACGGGTGACCAGGTCGGGGGGAAGCACGCTGTTGGTGACGAGCCACTCGCATTCACCATCGAGTTCCGAGGTGAGTTCGTCGAGGCGGCGACCCGGTCGGGGTGGCAGTGGCGCATCGTGCAACATCCGGACAGTGGCGCCTGCCGCGGACCACGCCGCCGCGGATGCGGTCGACGGTTCACCGAGGCGGCCGAGTGCGCGACCCGCGAGCGCGGCGAGTGCGAGGACGGGCGGCTCGCGCCACAGGATCTCCGGCGTCGGAATCGGTGCGGCTGCCATTGCTGCGACTTCGACGTCGGTGCGTGCCTGGTCGGTGTCGATCTTCAGGAACACCTCGCCCGCACGCACCGTCGCGCGCTCGTGATGGGCGACAACGACTTCGACTGCTTCCACGTCGGCCAGTATGGCCGGGATTTCGACGAACATCGCCGGGTTTTCGCGCAACGGGGTACGTCGTATGCACGCGCGAATCCATCTCTGTTTCGGATGTTCCAGCGCGGGTAGCGCGGTAGGAGACCGCGCTCAGAGAGGGTGTCGTGATGCCGAGGACCACCGAATCCGGGTCGGCGAGGAGTTCGGAGTTGTCGACTGTCTCGCGGCACTGCTGATGGCCGACGACGTCGAAAAGCCGGGGGCCGACGACGGGCAATACCGGCGTGCCGTGCTCTACGTCGTCTGCGTGGTGGGTGTCGCGGCTCTTGTCTTCGCCGCCGTGAACGTGTGGGCGGCCAACCGGGGTGCGTGCGCGGACGCGCAGACGCACCTGTGTGACACCCTGTCCGAATCGGCCATTGTGATCGGCCCCTCGGCCGTTGTGCTGCTCGGCGGTATCGGCGCGTTCATCCAGACCTACCAGCGGTGGCGGGCGGGCAACTCGTGGCGGACATGGCAGGGCGCGGGCTGGTTTCTGTTCATTCTGATGACGGCCTACCTGGCTATCGGGGCCGGCACGATCACGGCATAGCTCTGTTCCTGATCCCGCCCATGATCTCGGTCCACCATGACTGCAACGGACTGGGTTCGGGCCAGTGGACGAATGGTGCTTCAGGTTCCGATTCGGGCACGGGATCAACGAAGTCGAGTGCGAGATGGTCGGAATAGCGCATGACAACTTCCTCGGTCTTTCTGGAACTGTGCTTTCGCCGACGCTGCGGGGACTGTGGCCGGTGATCCGGTAGGACTACTACACCCGAGCGGAATTCCTCGGCACCGGCAGGATTCGCGGTGTCCCGGCTGTTCCTGTGTTCTCACGAGCGGTTGGTAGTACCCATTTGAGCACGCGAGTATTCGTCTGTCAGGCGTTGTGACCGTCCTGTTGTAATAGCCCATGGGGTACGGATTCGACCGAGTATCCGAAGTACTTTCTGTCGTGGAGGTGAATACTGGGGTGATCACTTCGGTGGAGGACGGCGGCGCGTTCTGGAGTCACCACCGCAAGCTGCGTTCCAGGCTCGGCGATGGACCGTATTCGGAGCGCCGAGGCAGGAGGGTCTGGTGATGGATGACTCTTCCTGGAATCGGCGCGTTCGTGGCGAGACCGAGATCCAGCGGCTCGACCGGAACTGGGCATCACTGCTGCAGGAATTGCGCGTGGTGCAGACGGGCGTTCAACTGCTCACCGGGTTTCTGATGGTGCTGCCGTTCCAGCCTCGATTCGAATCGTTGAGCACGTCGATGCGGGTGCTGTACCTGGTCGTTCTCACCGCCTCGATCTGCGCTACCGCGCTGCTGGTCGCCCCCGTGGCCGCGCATCGGCTGCTGTTTCGCCGGCATCAGCTCGCGTGGCTGGTCTCGGCGTCGAATCAACTCGCGCTCACCGGGGTGATACTGCTCGGCGTGGTACTTGTCGGAGTGGCGGTGCTGCTCTTCGATGTCGTGGCGGGCCCTGTCGCGGCGGCGGTAGCGGGGGTGGTGTTCGGTGCACTGTTCATCGGGACCTGGCTGGTTCGACCCTGGCTCGCACATCGCCGATCAGCGCAGGGCGCCTTCGACGACCAGCAACTCGGTGTCGAACGGGCCGACCCACCCGAGCACTGACTCCTCCGGCGCCGGAGTGGTTGGCGGTTGCCGGGGCCGTCGTGTGGGACAGCGCCCGAACGGGACGCGCTGACCCCGGCAACCGCCCGCCCGCCGGTCAGGAGGTCGGCCATCCTGTTTCCGGCGGCGGTCTGTGGTTCGATCTACAACCGCGCGATACCCGAGCGCATCAGGTCGAAACAGGGCACCGATTCCCCCGACGTCTCGAGTCAGTTCTGCTTCAGACTGCCCACGGCGAGCGATCCGTTCGCCAGGGGCTCCTGCTCCTCCACGGCGCGGACATAGCTACCGGGATCCTTGTCGACCGGCCGGACACCGGCGTAGTGGCGCGCCTCGTAGGCGGCGAACGTGACAGCCAGCCGGTGGCGTTGCAATACCGGGGCCAACCGGCGGAATTCGGTGAGGCCTTCGCGTTCTTCCTCTGCCATGTGGTCGCTGTTGGCGAGGTTGGCCGCCGCGACGGCGGCATACCAGTCATCGGTGCCCACGTGATGACGCGCGACGTCGGCCACCGCGTCTCTGATCTCGTTGTGATCGTGGATGGCATCGAGCGTCTCGTCCTCCACCGCGCTCGTGCGCCTGGCCGCGATCCCCGTCTCGAGCAGCGCGGGGTAGAAGATCTCCTCTTCGGCCTGCGCGTGTAGCTCGAGGAAAGCCGCGAGTCTGTCCCAGATCGATGACAGCGCACCGGTGTCGGTGCGATCGATCTGTTCCACGATCGCGAACAGCCGCCGCTGCTCGTGGTGGTCATCAAGGATCAGCTGGGTAATGTCCACGATTCCTCCCTGATTGTCAGGTCAGCATGGATGGTCGGGGCAGCTTGCTTCTTCGCCGGTAGCCGACGATAACGCACCGCCGCTGCCTTCATGGTCAGCGCCGTTGTTGTCCCCGCGCGACGGTGCGCGGCGCGGGCCAGTCCAGCGGGATCCCCAGGATGGAGCCCACACCGCGGACCGCCGAGATCACCGCGCGCACCTCGTCGATCCCCTGTCCGAAGGCTTCGGTGCGATCGTCGATCCGGAAGGGGCAGAGAAAGGTGTGCGGTCGATCGGGGTCTTGGCGGGGTCGTCCGAGCGTGATCACCACCGGACCCCCGGTGGTGTGCACGGCCTTGGCCGCCAGCGGCGGACCGAACTCGCGGGCCTTCGCGGCGGATGCGGAGGTGCCGACTACCGGCAGGGGAGGATGCACGGGTACTCGCGAGTGGTCCGAGTCGTCAGGGCGGCCCGACGAGCTGACGAGCGTCGCGGCGTGCGAAATGTCGATCAACGCGGCATAGATGGCAGCCAACCTGTCCGGTCCGCGAGCTTCGCGAACGGGACTGCCGACAACGCGGTACGTGCACCGCCATCCCTGTGTCGCATGGTCTTGGCGAGGATCGCCGACCTGTACACGCAGTGCACGGTGTCCGGCCTTCACGGTGCTCGCGATGGCTATCTCGTCGAGTTCAGTCTTCACAGATCCTCCAATGGTTGTGCGCAATCGCGACGGACTTCGCTGCGCGCAGACCCGCGGATGGGTGTTGCCGCCTATAGGCTGGATCGGTTCATCTCCGGCGTACCACTTCCACGACGAGAAGGGGATACACGTTGTCGACTCACAGAATCGCGTCCGCCCTGGCGATCGGCGTCACCATCGCTTTCGTGGCGGCCGGAACAGCGGCCGCTGCGCCCCGATCACTTCCTCCGACGCAGTTGCACCACGATGAGAGCGCCCAGATCGGCAAACGCGCAGCCGAAGCCATCGGCGACAGCGACGAAGGCGGTAAGCCCGACAGCGACGCCGGCGGTAAAGGGAAGGGCAAGGGGAAAGGCAAAGGCAAAGCCGGAGGCCCGGGAGAGGCGGATCGATGACCGCGATCGGGTTGATCTTCACCGGAGTCGCTGTGCTGCTGCACGGCTACATCTTCGTGATGGAGTCACTGCAGTGGACGTCGGCGCGGACGCGAGCGACCTTCGGAATATCCGCCGCGGAGGCCGAGGCCACCAAGGAAATGGCCTTCAACCAGGGGTTCTACAACCTCTTCCTCGCCGTCGTAGCGGCGATCGGCATGGGGTTCACCGCGTTCGGGGACAAGGGAATCGGGCTCGCGCTCGTGCTGGCCGGGGCCGGTTCGATGGTGGCTGCCGGCGTGGTGCTGCTCGCATCCTCGCCGGACAAGGCGCGTCCGGCCCTGATCCAGCTGGTACCACCACTGATCGGTTGTGCCGCCTTGGTGATCGCCCGGCTGTGAGCGCGTCATCCACGACCCGACATCGGCGCGCGGCTGTTTGGGACGCGGATTTCGAGGTAACACGACGATGCGGCCGTAGGCCGCGCGAGCAGGTCATCACATCGTCGGAGGAGGAGAAGTTCATGGATCCCCTGGACATCATCGCTCAGTGGCGTCGCGACATCGAGCTCGCCGATAGCGGTGGCGAGGAAGCCGCGATCCAGCGGTTGCGTGGCGAGTGGTCCGTGTCGGCAGGCCTCGACCCGCAGGACGCACTGACCCTGACTCCCGAGAGCGACGAGTTCGGTCGGCGTACCGGAACCACCGACGACGATCGGACCTGATCGGCTCGGCGTAGCCGGTCGGCAACGCGCTGGACAATCAGTGGGGAAGCGGTGCGGTCGCTGGGCCTTCCAGCACCGCGCCGTCCGGTGCGAAACGGGACCCGTGCAGCGGACAGTCCCAGGTCTTCTCCGCGTCGTTCCAGTTGAGGATGCCTCGCAGGTGTGTGCAGACCGCCGACACCGTGTGGGTCGCACCGGCGACGGTGCACAGCGCGGTCGGGTGCAGGCCGCGACGCTCCACCCTGCCCTCTCCCTCGGGCGGCGTCGTTCCCGCGTCGGTGCCGAGCAGGTGCAGCCATCCGGTCGACAGGTGCCGTGCCACTGCGGTATTGGCCTGCACGCCCGCGACCAGTGACTTCACCGCACCGGAACGCCAGCCGTCGTAGGCTCGCGACCACGCGGGCTGCCGCTCGGTCAGCCTGCCGGCCAACATCAGTGCGGCGGCGACGCCGTTGGTCATGCCCCACTTGGCGAAACCGGTCGCGCACTGCACCTCGTCGGCACCGAGCTGCACCGCGCCGACATAGGGCAGTTCGGAGATCGGGTGGTAGTCCTGCGCGGACCAACGATCGAGGAGCCGCGCGCCGGGGAACCAGCGATTCGTCCAGTCCAGCAAATCCCGGACATGATCGGCCTCGGAATCGACGCGGCCGACGTCGTGGCCGCTACCACCGACCAGCAGGACGTCGTCGGCCTCGGTGGGGCACCAGCGCAGCGAACGGATCGGCCGGCCTGCGCTGATGAACATCTCTTGCGGAATCGGTCCGGGAACCTGGACCGCGGCCAGGTAGGACCGCTGGGCCGTGAGTTGTGCCGCGAGGCCGAGCCGGTCGAACACCGGTGATCCGGTCGCCACGATCGCGTTCGCCGCCGAGACCTCGCCCTGGTCGGTGCCGACCACCACGCGACCTTCGCGTCGGCGAAGTCGCCGTGCGCGCGTCGATTCGAAGATCCAGCCGCCGCTCGCCTCGAGCTCGGCCGCGAGCGCGGTGAGAACCGCGACCGGATCGACCTGCGCTTGCTCCCTGAGCCGGACACCGCCGTGCGTGGGGAAAGGGACGTCGAACTCGTCGATCAGCTGGGTGGGCAGTCCTACCGCTCGGGTGGCCTCGTACTCGGCGCGGACCGCCGCGAACTCGCCGGCATTCTGTGCGTAGGTGGCCGCGGGAACGCGCTGAGTCGCGATCTCGTGGTCGATACAGAAGTCGAGCAACCAGTCGAAGCCCGCCTGATTCGCGACCAGATACGTCGACAGAGCGTCGGTGCCGTGCCGGCGGGCGATCGCCTGCGCGCGGGTTCCCTGCAGCAGGGAGATCTTCGCGGTGGACGCGCCGGTTGTCACGGCGCCGATCTGGCGTGCCTCGAGGACGGCGACCTGGCGGCCCTGCTCGGCCAGGAGCAAGGCGGTAGTCAGTCCGACGATGCCGGCACCGATCACCACGGTGTCGACCTCGATGTCACCGGCGAGCGGAAGCCGGGCCGGCGTCGGCGTACCTGCGAACCACAACGATGTCATGCGGGCCGCATACCCCGATACGCCGAACGAAACGACGCAATTCGACAGCGATACCCGGCGCCAGGCGACCGCCGCGAAGCGGAAGTGCCGCTTACCCGGGCCGAGTTCAGTGTCTGCCCTCGGCGAATTCCTCGACGATCTTGGCGCAGAAGGCGGGCAGGTCGGCGGGATTTCGGCTCGACACCAAGCCGTTGTCGGTGACGACTTCCTGGTCGACCACGGTGCCGCCGGCGTTGCGGATGTCGGTGCGCACGCTGGGGTAGGAGGTGAGGGTACGGCCGCGGACGGCGTCGGCCTCGACGAGGATCCACGGTCCGTGGCAGATGACGCCGATCGGTTTGCCGGTGGCGGCGAACTCCTTGACGAAGGCGACCGCCGCGGGGTCCTGGCGGAGCTTGTCAGGGTTGGTGGTGCCCCCGGGGAGCAGGAGCGCGTCGAAGTCGTCGACGGCGGCTTCGGCGACGCGTCGGTCCACCGGGAAGGTGTCGCCCTTCTCGACGTCGTGGTTCATGGCCTGGATGGCGCCGTTGGCCAAGGAGAGCAATGCGGTGGTGGCGCCCGCGTTTTCGACGGCGTCGCGTGGCTGGACGAGTTCGACCTGTTCGACTCCGTCGGTGGCCAGGATGGCGACGTGCTTTCCGGTCAGTGGTTGCTGAGGCACCGTGCACTCCTTCGGATCAATGGGGTTGCGTTCGTGGGCATGGCCGTCACCCGTCCCGGCCCTCGGCTCTCGCATCCGGGTATCCGCCCTCGGCGAGGTCGGCGAGCCGCGACAACGATTCGCGATTACGTGGCACGAGCGGCAGCGCCTGGACCGCGTGCGGCAACAACCGGCTCGGTCCGCGAACGGCGCGTTCGGTCATCACGGCCTCACACGACGTGGGGTCGATGGCGCGTAGCTCCACCCGGACTACCGCGGCGCCGATCGGCCAGAGCCTGGCGGCGAGTTCGATGCTGTGCGGCGAATCGATGGCGCGGACCGACGTCGTGTCCTGGACGGTGCACGGCCACGGTCCGACACTGTGATGAATGCGAGCTCCCACCTCCGGCCATGTGTCGTCCACGTCGCGGATGTGGGAGGCGCCGACGACCCAACTCGCATAGGACCATCCATCGGCGAGCACCGCGAACACCTCTTCCACCGGGGCATGGATCGTGCGCGTCACCTGGACCATGTCGTGGATCGCCTCCTCGGCCGCGTTGTTCTCGCTCGGTCACATCGACGCGTACCTGCTCCTGCCTGCACGCTCGAACGGAAAGCGTCAGCTCGTTGCCGGCGGAGGTGCGCGATACCGGGCTATACCCGGTTATCGGCCACCCACACCGGAGCTGATCGCGTGAGCGTTGTCGCCGTCGACAGCAGCAACTCGAGTGCGTACTGCACCGACCGGTCGACAACCGCGGCGGGATCTCCGTCGTACTGCCGGTGACTGGCCTGTGCGTCGCCGCGTGTAACCACGCAGAACCACACGGAACCGGCGTCCTCCCCGTCTTGCGGTTCGGGTCCGCCGACTCCGGTGGTGGCGACGGCAATATCGGCGTCCATCAGCGAACGCACGCCCGTTGCCATCGCCTTCGCCGCGGTCTCGGACACGACCGGCACATCGGGAATCCCGAGCACGTGCCGTTTGACCTCGGTGGCGTAGGCGACGACCGCACCTCGAAACCACACCGCCGAATCCGGTGCGGCGCCGAGGGCAGCGGCTACCTGGCCCGCTGTCAACGATTCGGCGACGGCTACCGTCAACCCATATCGTTCGGCGAGAGCGGCAAGCTGGTTCGCCGTGTCATTCCGCATTGCTGTCGGATCGATCGCCGGACTCTTCCAAGACCTTCGACAATTCGTTGCGAAGCCGTTGGGCGGTGCGTTCGTCCCCGGCGTCGCCGGCGGTGGTGATGTCCTGTCGCAGTTGCGCGATGATGTCGCGAGTACCCATGGGTCCTCCTTCGGCGCCGGGATAGTCGATGCGGTGGCCGTCGTCCAGACCGCCCAAGGTGGTCGTACCGCGGAATTCAGTTCCTAAACAGCGCGGCCGTACCACGCGGGTGGCCGATCACCGTCGGCGCTGTTCACAGGAGGCGGCGCACGGCCTCGACGAGCGCGCTGCGGCGGTCGTCGGCGCTCTCGGCGCCGGACGAGCAGGCGGGCAGGCTGGTGATGTTGTTCGGGTTCCACGCGAGAGCCATGCTCAGCACCAGCGTCAGCAGCGTCGGGGGTGAGAATTCGGCGCCGATGCCATCCTTGTCCTGCGCCGCGGCAAGCGCGTCCAGTTTGGCGTCGCGCGCAGGCGCTGCGACGGCCGGGTCATCCCGGTCGCCACGCTCGAGGCGGTGCCAGGTGGCCAGCCGGATGACTTCGGGGTGCCGCAGGCAATAGTCGAAAATCCGTCCCGCGTACTCGGGCAGGTCGCCGGCGGTGAAGGGGACCGAATTCAGGCCGTGGGTGACGTGGGCGTCGAAGACCGCGTCGAAGAGTTGGTCCTTGTTGCCGAAATAGACGTAGATGAGGTTCTTGTTGGCTTCCGCGGTCTTGGCGATCCGGTCCACCCTGGCTCCGGCGATGCCGTACGTGGCGAACTCGTCGGTGGCGGCCTGAAGAATACGGGCCTTGGTGGCGTCGGCTCGGGACATGGGGTCATCGTAAGACGGCGAAGGCCGCGTCCGATGCGACGAGCAGCACCGTGCACCACAGGGTGATCCCGGTCATCAGCCAGCCGATCAGCGGCCGGCGGGGGATACCCAGCGCCGCACCGAGCAGGGCCGAGCCCCACGTGCCGAACAGGGCAGGCCCGACGATGCCGAATCCTGCCACGCCGTATCGGTCGAGGACTCGTCTGGCCCGGCGACCGGCGGCGCCGGAGAGCCGGGCTCTCTGTGCCGGCGTCGTCGGGGCGGTCGCGTCGACAGGGGAGGTGCCGTCGGTCGGAGCCGCCGAATCCACCGGTGCGGCCACCGGATTCCGACGGACCCGCCAGGACCGCCACAGCAGCCGGGCGCGTTCCATGGCGAAGACCGCGAAGGTCACGCAGCACGCCGCACCGAGTAACACCGCCAACAGCGCGACCGGGCCGGGTAGGGAAAGCGAGAGGCCGACCGGGATCGCGGGGGTGCCCACCGCGAAGCCCGCGAGCAGCGTCCCGACGAATCGCCCCATGCGGATTCCTTTCACCGGCGACATGCGCGCGTGGTTGGGCGGTTCCGGCGACCGCTTATTAACTAACTAGTTAGTATCGTGCCATGGAATCCACCGATGCGGTGCTCGGCGAGCTGGCGGCCGGCAAATATCTGCTTCTCACCACGTTTCGCCGAGACGGCACGGCGGTCCCTACGCCGGTCTGGGTGATGCGAGACGGCCGAGCGCTGGCGGTGTGGAGCGTGGCGGACGCCGGAAAGGTGAAGCGGATCCGCAACGGGGGTCGAGTGAGCGTCGCCCCCTGCGACTGGCGCGGCAAGCCACTCGGCGCCTCGGTTCCCGGCTGTGCCGAGGTGCTGGCGCCGGAAGCGAGTGCGTACTTCGCCACGTTGATGAAACGCAAGTACGGGCTGGTCGCCCGGATCGGGCTGTGGGGCAGCGGGCTGCGTGGAGGCGCCGAACGGATGGTGGGAATTCGGATCCGGCTGGACGTTTGACGGTGGCGGACGTGTGCCCGGCGGCGAGCCTAGGTGCAGCAGTTCGGATCCAGGACCGTGCACAGCGCGGACAGTGCGTCGCGGCGGGCGCGGTGAATCGTGTTCATCCCGCGCCGCTCGGACTCCACCAGGCCGGCCTTGCGTAACTGGCCGAGATGATGCGAGACCGTGGACTCGCTCAGGCCGACCGCGGCGGCGAGGTCGCCGCCGTTCTCCTCGCCGAGCGGGCTGGTCAGCAGCAGCGACAGCAATTTGACCCTGGCAGGGTCGGCGATCGCCTTGAGTCGCAACGCCACCTCCAGTGCGGCGGCGTCATCGACGGGCCCCGCCGCGACAGGGGCGCAGCAGACGGGGGTGGACATGTCGATCATGGGGAGTGCCTTGGGCATGAAATCGACCCTACCCGCGGTATTGACATATGTCGAAAAGGTGAGCAGACTCGGCACCACAAGTTCTTCGATATATGTCACACAAGTGGAGGTTCGATCATGTCTCGTATCCAGCTGGCCCTCAATGTCGACGACCTCGACACCGCCGTGCGGTTCTACTCGACCCTGTTCGGCACCGAACCTGCCAAGCGCAAGCCCGGCTACGCCAACTTCGCGATCGCCGAGCCCCCGCTCAAGCTCGTACTGATCGAGAACGCGGGTCAGGGCGGGTCCATCAACCACCTCGGCGTCGAGGTTGACACCTCCGAGCAGGTGCGCGGCGAGATCGCCCGGCTCTCCGCCGCGGGCCTGTTCACCGAGGAGCAGATCGCGACCACCTGTTGCTTCGCCACCCAGGACAAGGTGTGGGTGACCGGGCCGGGCGCTGAGCGGTGGGAGGTCTACACGGTGCTGGCCGACAGCGAAACCTTCGGCACCGCGCCCGAACTCGGCCTTACCGACGCCGAAGCGGTCGACGTCTGCTGCGGAACCGCCGCCGAAGCCGAAGCTGACGGTGCCTGCTGCGGAACCGAGGCCAAAACGAAGGCCGTGGCCTCCGGGGCGAGCTGCTGCGGCTGACCCGATCCGAGAGCGAGCGAGTTCACTCGACGTTCGCTTGCTTTCTTGATTCGATATCGATCAATATCGACATATGTCGAATCAAGACTTGCCGCTGAGTGTGGCCTCACCCTCGTGTGAGGCCACACCTCGCACCCGCCCACCGATGAGCGGCGAGACCGCCGCCGAACTGGCCGTGCTGTTCAAGGCACTCGCCGACCCGGTCCGGCTGCGGCTGCTCTCGGCGATCGCGTCCCGAGCAGGCGGTGAGGCCTGTGTGTGCGACCTGTCGACCGGTATCGACGTCACCCAGCCGACCATCTCCCACCACTTGAAGGTGCTGCGCGAGGCCGGATTGCTCACCAGCGAACGCCGTGCGTCCTGGGTGTACTACCGGGTCGTCCCGCACGCGCTGGCGCGGCTGTCGGACGTGCTCGCGACCGAGGCCGGAGCGGTGACCGCGTGAGCACCACCACCGACCACCCGGCCGTCGTGGGAAAACTCTCGACGCTGGACCGGTTCCTGCCGGTCTGGATCGGCGTCGCGATGGCTGCCGGACTGCTGTTCGGGCACATGATTCCCGGTCTGGGCGACACGCTGAGCGCCGTGGAGATCGACGGTATCTCGTTGCCGATCGCGATCGGGCTGTTGATCATGATGTATCCGGTGCTGGCGAAGGTCCGCTACGACCGCCTCGACGCCGTCACCGGCGACCGCAAACTCCTGATCAGCTCGCTGGTGCTGAACTGGATCCTGGGCCCAGCGCTGATGTTCGCCCTGGCCTGGCTGTTCCTGCCCGACTTGCCCGAATACCGCACCGGCTTGATCATCGTCGGCCTGGCCCGCTGCATCGCCATGGTCATCATCTGGAACGACCTCGCCTGCGGCGATCGCGAAGCCGCCGCCGTCCTCGTCGCGCTGAACTCGGTCTTCCAGGTCTTCATGTTCGCCGTGCTCGGCTGGTTCTACCTCGCGGTCCTACCCGGCTGGCTCGGCCTGGAACAAACCACCATCGACGTCTCCCCATGGCAGATCGCGAAATCGGTGCTGATCTTCCTGGGCATCCCGCTACTGGCCGGGTTCCTCACCCGCCGCTTCGGCGAACGCGCCAAGGGCCGCGACTGGTACGAGTCGACATTCCTGCCCAGGATCGGGCCCTGGGCGCTCTACGGGCTGCTGTTCACCATCGTGATCCTGTTCGCTCTGCAGGGCGACCAGATCACCTCCCATCCACTCGACGTCGTCCGCATCGCGATCCCCCTGCTGGCCTACTTCGCGATCATGTGGGGCGGCGGCTATGCCATGGGCGCGGCCCTCGGCCTCGGCTATGAACGCACCACCACCCTCGCCTTCACCGCCGCGGGCAACAACTTCGAACTGGCCATCGCCGTCGCGATCGCCACCTACGGCGTCACCTCCGGCCAGGCGCTCGCCGGGGTCGTCGGTCCGCTGATCGAGGTCCCTGTCCTGGTCGGCTTGGTCTATGTCTCCCTGGCCTTGCGCAAACGGTTCGAGCCCACCACCCACACTTCGCCGGCCTCGGCCGGCTGAAAGGCACCACCCATGACTACCAAGCCCAGCGTGTTGTTCGTCTGCGTGCACAACGCGGGTCGCTCCCAGATGGCCGCCGGATTCCTCGCCCATCTCGCCGGTGACGCGATCGAGGTTCGGTCGGCGGGTAGCACGCCCGCCGACACGATCAATCCGTCCGCGGTCGCCGCGATGGCCGAACTCGGCATCGATATCGCCGACCGGACCCCGAAGATCCTGACCTCCGACGCGGTGGAAACCTCCGACGTCGTGATCACCATGGGCTGCGGCGACACCTGCCCTTGGTACCCCGGCGTGAGCTACCGGGATTGGGTCCTGGACGACCCCGCGGGCAAGGGCGTCGATGCGGTCCGCCCGATTCGCGACGAGATCAAGTCCCGCGTGCAAGCCCTGATCGGGGAGTTGTTGCCACAGACCATGCGGTGATTTCGGCGCCGGTGCGTATTCGGTCCCGGTCGGGGTAAGCGCTTCGTACTTCTGTTCTCGATGATCGGAGGCGTCATGGTGGATCACGACGAGAAAGTGTCGACCGGGACCGTCGGGCGATTGCGTATTCCGCGTAGCCGGGGCGCGCTGGGCGGGCTCGCGGTGCTGCTCCTCGGCATCTGGGGCGCACTCATCCCGTTCGTCGGGCCGTACTTCGATTTCGCGTACACCCCCGACGAGCCGTGGGTCTGGACCTCGGCCCGCGGCTGGCTGCAGGTCCTGCCGGGCGTTGTCGCGATCGTCGGTGGACTGCTCATGCTGATGAGCAGGAACCGGGTGGTCGCGAGTTTCGGTGGCTGGCTGTCGGTCGCGGCAGGCGCGTGGTTCGTGATCGGGCCGTTCCTGGCCGATCTGCTGCGTCTCGGGGACATCGGCGAACCGGTCGCCACCTCGGATCTGAAGCGCGCGCTGCTGCAGCTGACGTTCTTCTACGGACTCGGCGCGCTGATCCTGTTCTTCGCCGCGAGCTCGCTGGGCCGGCTATCGGTGCTCAGCACCAGAGACATCGCGTTCGCTGAACGCGCGCGCAGTGTCGAGCAGCGTCGTGTGATCGAGAAAGAGGGACCCGCCACCGGCGGTTACGCTGCGCCTCGACAGCCGTACCCCGCCGATGTCCGGCATCGGCCGGTCTGACGGGCTAGGCCGTTTTGACGGGCTAGGCCGTTTTGACGGTGACCATCGTGTCGGCGCTCGGGAAGTCGAGCACGCGCAGGCGTCCGGTGACCAGATCGACGGTGTCGGCGACCACTCGGCCCGCGCGACGCGCGTCGTCGGCGAAGCTGGTGCTGACCACCCGGTAGCTGCGCTTGGCGGTGAGCACGATGTCGCCCGCCCGTAGCGACCCGGCCGCGGTCGGGGGCTCGGTCGGGACTGTCGCCTGTGCCGGTTTCCGTATGAGCTCGATCAATTTCAGCAAGCTGTTCTCCACCCTGTGAACGTCCGCCAGGACGCCCCGTTCGCCGGATTCGCGAACGGTGTCGAGCTTTCTTTACCCGCAAGCGTCACGGTTGAACCCTCGAATCCGCGCCGTCCGCTCGGGCGGCGCGGATGCGTCCGTGGGTCACCGTTCGGTCGCGTCGGCCCGTGGGCGCGTCCGGAATATCACCCCGCAGTCCGATTCGATGTCATACCAAGGGATTACGGCCGACGAGAATTCGGTCGATAGCTTCGGGAGATGACGACACCTGCTCTGGTTCCCGAGTCACCTCCACGGTCGCCGCGGCGCCGCGCCGACGGCGATTACGCCCGCCTGTTGCGCAGAATCTCCGACGCGGGGCTGCTGCGCCGCCGCCCTGTCTACTACGCGATGCGGCTGAGTCTCGTCGGGACCGCGTTCGTGGGCGGCTGGGCGGCGTTCGTCCTCGTCGGCGACTCGTGGTGGACCCTGCTGGTCGCGGCGTTCATGGCCGTGACGTTCGCGCAGGTCGCGCTGGTGATGCACGATGTCGCCCACCGGCAAGTGTTCCGGCTGCGTCAGCCCACCGAGCTCGTGGGAAGAATCGCGGGCAACGCCGGCATCGGCCTCGGCTACGGCTGGTGGCAGGACAAGCACACCCGCCATCACGCCAATCCGAACCACGAGGAACTCGACCCCGATGTCGCACCCGACATCCTGGTCTGGTCACAACAGCAGGCACGTTCCAGCCGCGGTCTGCCGCGTCTCATCGGACGGGCGCAGGCGTTCCTGTTCTTCCCCCTGCTGTTGCTGGAGGGCCTCAACCTGCACCTGGCCGGTGTGCGGGCGCTAAAGAATCGTTCGGTCAAACATCGCGGCTGGGAGGGCGCGCTGCTGTTGGGTCACTTCGCCCTCTACCTGACCGCACTGTTCGCGGTCCTGCCCGCCGACAAAGCTCTCGTGTTCCTCGCCGTCCACCAGGGCCTGTTCGGCCTGTACATGGGCTGCATCTTCGCCCCCAACCACAAGGGCATGCCGACCTTGACCGGTGACGACCGCCCCGACTACCTCCGTCGCCAGGTGCTGACCTCCCGCAATGTGCGCGGCGGTGTGGTGACCGACCTCGCCCTCGGCGGACTCAACTATCAGATCGAACACCATCTGTTCCCGAGCATGCCGACGCCGAACCTGCGTCATGCCCAGGTGATCGTCCGCGACTACTGCGCCGAAATCGGCGTGCCGTACCACGAGACCGGCCTGATCGCCTCGTATCGCGAGGCGCTGACCCACCTGCACCACGTCGGCGCGCCCCTTCGTGCCGCCGAGCCCCCGGATGCCGACGTGCTCCGCCGCGATCGCTGAATCCGGCCCCGGTCACGCTGGTGATCGGGGTTCGCCCCGGCTGAGGTCAGCGATGAATGATGCAGGTGGTGGTGGCGTGGGCGACGAGTTTGCCTGCCTCGTCGAACACCTTGCCTTCGGCTGTGGCCGTGGTGCGGCCGACATGCAACGTCGTGCCGGTGCCGATGAGGCGGCGCCCGTCGGTCGGGACAGATCGGATGTAGTTGACCTTCAGCTCCAGCGTGCCGTATCCGACCCCGGCATCCAGTGCGGAATGAACCGCGCAACCCATCACCGAGTCCAGCAGGGTCGCGCAGATACCGCCGTGGGTGGTGCCGAGTGGGTTGGCGAAATCGGGCCGCGTGACGAGGCTGAACGACACCCGCCCGAACTCGAGTTCCTCGACCGTCATGCCGAGCAGCGTGCCGATTCCGGCTCGATCGGGCATCGCGGTCGCCGCGCGCAGCAGTTCGAGTCCGCTCATGGTGGCGAAATCCGGAGTTTCAGGGTTGTGCGTTGCGGTAGTCATCGTGCCCTCTCTGTGGATAGACCAATCGTTCTATCGTCGACGACGATACCGTAGGATGAACTGATCGGTCTATTGCGGAAGGGTTGCCGATGAACACAGTGGCGGGGCCACGAGAACGCCTCATCCGCAGCGCGATAATCATGATGCGGGAACACGGAGTCGCCGCGACCGGGCTGACCGAGCTCCTCGCCCACAGCAAGACCGCCCGAGGCTCGATATACCTGCACTTCCCCGGCGGCAAGAACGAACTCATGGAGCAGGCGACCCTGCATGCCGGGCAACAGATCAGTGCGACGATCGACGCGCTGGTCGCTGCGTCGTCGTCACCGGCGCAGGTCGTTCTCGGACTGGTGGACGTCTGGAAGCGGGTACTCGACACGTCGTCGTTCACCGCAGGCTGCCCGATCGTGGCCGCCGCGCAGAGCGGCGCCGACTCGCCGGCCGTGCAAGCGGCGTCGGCCACTGTTTTCGCCGACTGGACCCGCCGACTGGCCGATTTGCTGATCTCGACGGGCATGGACTCCGCCGCGGCAGCGTCGGTCGGTAGCGTCATCGTCAGCACGATCCAAGGCGCGATCATTCGAGGTCGCAGCGAGAAATCTCTTCAGCCGCTCGACGACGCGGGGATCAACCTCGTCAAACTTCTCGAACTCTGAAAGTTCGATGCACACCCGATCGGCGTCGACCTGAGACCGGTGGCGCTAGCCGGTCGGTGTGAAGAGAGCGTGGACGAGAGGCGTCGCTGGGTTCGGAGGTAGCAGATCCTCGGCATTGGCCAGTACCGATTCCAGCGGCAGCGTTCGGTCGGCGTGGTGTGCCGGGTTCTCCATCACCGCGTCGGCGTCGGCGATGCCCTGCTCGATGGCGAGCCGAAGATCGGCCGGCAGCTGAGTGGCCTTCTCCGGATTCACCGGCTGGTCGAACCGCAGTGGCGTAGGCGTCGAGTAGTCCGCGCGGTCGTATCCCGTTTCGATCAGTACCCGCAGTGCGGGCTCCATCAGGGCGGCCGCGGGTTCTGTCACCGCCGAGTGGTCGGTGTGTTTCCCGAGTGCACGCAGCGGATACAGCAGCGGCAGCGTTCCCTGCGGGTTGGGCAGCGAAATGTAGGTCGTATCGCCGTGGTGCTGGCAGTTCCCGGGATGCGCGGCGCAGTTCTGTTGCGCGATGTAGTCGGAGCGGTCCGGGTATCCGTAGACGGCCGCGCCCGCCTTGGGTTGGCTGCCCGCGCCGTTGCCCTTGGGTTGCAGATACGACGGATGGATCAGGACAGTGCCCAGCACGGCATTCGCGTCGGCGAGCACATTGAGTGGATACGCCGGAAAGTCCGAGATGCCGTCGTACTGCATCGCGATATCCGTTGTCCGGATGCCGGTATCGGTGGGGGTGGGTGGGCCGAAGCTGATGTCGGCGATCGGGAGCCGACCGAAACGCACCGGCCGTTCGATGATCCCCCCGTTGGGCCGGTTCGGATTCGCGATGAGTACGAACGACAGGCGGTCCTTGTCCGTCTGCGACAGCTCGGCCGAGGCAGCCTTCTCCGCGCTGGCCACCGTCGCGCCCTGTGAGTATCCGAAGATGACAACGGCGTCGCCCGGATTCGAATCCATGACTCGCGTCGCGATCGCGTCGAGGTTCGCCACACCGTCGGCCACCGAGGTGTCCCACTTCGCCGACGACGCGTCCGGGCCTTTCGACGAGATGAGCGGCCACAGCGCCGCGTCGTACGGGACGGGAACGAAGGCGACGCCGGGGCACTCGTTGTCGGTGCAGCCGCGAGCGCCGGGATCGATGAAGTTCTGGTACGCGTTGCTTTCGAAGTTGTGCGCCACCGCGGGGTCGCTGGTACCGGTTCCCGGAACGATCAGCGCCGTCGTCGCCAAGGCCACCGTGCCGAAAGCCTGTGCCTTGATCCAACTCACGCCCAGCGCCGCCAGCACTGCCACGGACGCGCCGTCGCGGATCATCGACCGCCGTCGACGGTGACCACCGAATCCGGTCGCGACGGGCGGTGTATCGGCAACTCGCGCTCTCGACACCTGCATCATTGACTATCCCTTCGATGGGGGGAAGTGCGAGGTCAGGGCAATTCTGGCGGACCGTGCTACCGGGCAAGGAGTGCTACGGAAGATCGTCGAAACGCACGTCGTGGGCTACGGCGGTCGCGTGTAGACCGTCGGCGCCCGGTTGGATGGCGGTCAGGCGGGCACCGAGCGGCAGTGCTTGCAGCGGCACGACGAAGGTCAGCGATTGGCGCAGCAATGCCAGGGAGATCGTCGGTCCGCCTGCCGCGGCCTGGACCGACACCGGGGTGACCTCGATGCCCGCCTCGGTCGGTGCGACGGTGACGAAAACCGTCGCGGGCACCGAGATCCCCGCCACCGAGAACGACCCGGTGGCGCGCAGCCCTTGCGGGCTGTCGGAGATCGACTCCACGCCCTCCGGCGCGAAACCCAGCACGACGTCGTAGGGGACCACCGCGGTCGCGGTCGCCGTAGCCGCGACAAGTTCGGACGTGCGGTTGTTGATCAGGTCGCCCAGCGGTGCGGAGACGTCGGTCAGCGCGACGTCGAGATCGTGGACGGAAATGTTGTGCCCACTCCAGTCGCCGATCCGGATGTCGATGTCGGAATAGGTACCGGCGACGGCCTGGGTCAGGAACGGAAACCCGGCGATCTCGACATCCGGTCGCTCCGCCAGGTTGTACTCGGCGGCAACCTGGCGTCCGATCTCGTTCTGCGCCACCACAACTGCGACCCGATCGCCCACAACCAGCCCGATCGCCAGCACAACGATCAGGATCAGCAGGGCACGCATACATTCACCATCTCGGCCATCCCCCCATCATGCTGTGGATCGCGGCCGAATGCTGCCCTCGACCCGCCAGATATTCCTCTACCGTGGGTGGTTGCCGCGTTCACCGAAGGAGAGCCGAGTTGCTGAGCCCGTGGGATGGCCGACCGACATTCGTGTTCGTGCACGGCGCGCACGGCAACGCTGGATACTGGACACCTCTCCTGCGTGAACTCGGACTGTGTGGACACAGAGCGATCGCCGTCGACCTACCGGGCCACGGCGCCGACGCCTACTTCCCGATGTCCTACCAGGCCCCGCAGGACCTCGCCGCATTCACGGAACTGCCGGCGCCGACGGCTGCGGTGACACTGCAGGACAACGTTTCTCACGTCGAAGCCATCGTTCGCAGAGCCGGGGTGTTCGGGCCGGTCGTGCTGGTGGGGACCAGCGGTGGAGGTGCCACGATCAGCGCTGTCGGCAACGCGATTCCCGAGGCGCTCGCCCGCGTCGTCTACATCTCCGCCTGGTGCTGCGTCGAACTCCCCAGCGTGGCCGCCTATCTGGCAACCCTCGGCCACCACGACGTCGCCACCGTCCCGGTCAACTGGCGTACGGCTGACCCGGACACGCTGATGGCGCTCAAGGACGGTCTGATGGCCGACGCCACGGACGAGCAATTCCGCGCCTGCCTGAACCTGCTGGAACCGGCGGATTCCCCCTCTGTACTGACCGCCGATTCGCGCGTGCACGCCAGCACCTGGGGAACGATCCCACGCACCTATATCCGGCTGTCCAGGGACCGGGCGATCCCACCCGAAATGCAGGACAAGATGATCGCCGAAGCCGACGCCCTCACGCCCACCAATCCTTTCGACGTCCACACGGTCGACACCAGCCACATGGGGATTCGCCTGCACCCCAACGAGATAGCAAACATCCTCGACCGCCTCACGAGTTCGGATGACCGTGCCGGCTGATGCGACGACCTGAACTGAAATGATCTGGGGTGGCGTGCTGCCCGGACGGGGTGGCCCTGGGTGGAACGGGACTTCGTGAGCTCCGCTGTAGTGCTGATAGTGATCGTGTTGATTGCGGCGGTGATGTTCGCGGTGCCGTGGTGGGTGCTGGTTGCCGCGCCGACCGGGCGCAGTGGGTTGCGGTATCGGGTCGGGACCGGGGTCTGCGTTGCCGGCTTCGTCGGTCTGCCTGTCGCCATGTTCTTCGGGCACGGTCCGCCGCAGTTCGACCCGGCGGCGATTGCCGGTGACGTGCTGCTCGGGGTGTTGTGGGTGGTGTTCGTCTGGTCGGTGATCGGGTCGGTTGTCCGGGGCGCGCTGCGTGTTGCCGGGGTCACCGGGATGCGCGTTACCCAAGGGGTGGCTCTGGGTGTGGTGGTGGTGTCGGCGGTGCTCACGGGGTACGGGGTGTACGAGGCGCGGCGGGTGCCGCAGGTTCGGACCGTCGACATCGCGATCCCGGGCTTGGCCGAGGGACTCGACGGGCTGCGGGTCGTGGTGCTCACCGATACTCACTTCGCCGCGATCGACCGGGAGGGATGGTCGCGAGAAGTCGTCGACGTGGTGAATGCGCAGCGGCCCGACATCGTGGGGCTGGCCGGGGATCTCGTCGACGGTTCGGTGGAGCAGCGCCGCGATCAGGTCGCCCCGCTCGCCGACGTCGAAGCGCCGCTCGGCCGGTTCTACATCACCGGCAATCACGAGTACCTCGACGACGCCCAGAGCTGGATCGACTACATGGCCGGCATCGGCTGGCAGCCGCTGCACAACGCGCACCGGACCATCGACCGCGACGGTGACCGGTTGGTTGTCGCCGGTATCGACGACCCCACCGCCGATGTGCCCGGACACGGTCCCGACCTGCCCGCCGCGCTCGCGGGCACCGACCCCGCCGCACCGGTCGTCCTGCTGGCCCACCAGCCCGAACAGGTCACCGACAGTGCCGCGGCCGGGGTGGAACTGCAAATCTCCGGGCACACCCACGGCGGTCAGATCTGGCCGTTTCACTATCTGGTCCGACTCGATCAGCCGGTCGTTTCCGGCTTGAGCAGGCACGCGAACACCCAGCTCTACACCAGCCGCGGCACCGGCTACTGGGGTCCGCCGATGCGGGTGTTCGCACCGAGTGAGATCACCGTGCTGGTGCTGCATCCCCAGCGGTGAACGCCTGCGGCACAGGATGTTTCGCCGCGTTCAGGTGCCGAGTCCGAGCCGGACGATGCGGTCGTCCCTGTCGGTAGGATCACCGCGGCCGTCGGTGTTGTTCGTCAGCAGCCACAGGGACCCGTCCGGCGCGACGGCGACATCGCGAAGGCGTCCGTACTCGCCGACGAGGAGCTCGGTCGAATGGGCGAGGTCGTCGAGCGGGATTCGGCGCAGTCGCTCACCGCGCAGATTCGCGAGGTAGACGAACCCGTCGACAGTCGTCATCCCGCTCGGGCTGGCCTCAAACGGTTTCCACTGCTGCACAGGGTCGAGGAAGCCCGCCCGCCCCGCGATGCCTTCGACCTCGGGCCACCCGTAATTTCCGCCGGGTTGGATGAGATTGAGTTCGTCCCAGGTGTTCTGGCCGAATTCGCTGGCGAGCATCCGCCCGTCCGGCGCCCAGGTGATGCCCTGCGGGTTCCGGTGGCCGTAGCTGTAGACGAGTGATTCCGGCAGAGGGTTGTCGGCGGGTGCCCGCCCGTCCGGTGTCATGCGCAGGATCTTTCCGCCGAGGGACGCGCGATCCTGGGCCGTTCGGCGATTACCCGCGTCGCCGACGGTGGCATACAGCATTCCGTCGGGTCCGAAGGCGATCCGGCCGCCGTTGTGATTGGTGGCGGCGGGTAGGCCGGTGAGAATCGTTGTGCCGCTGCCCAGTCCGAGGTTGCCGGGCTGCCCGGTGAGGTCGAATCGTTCGATGCGATTGTCATCGGCGGTGGTGTAGTAGGCGAACAGGTGCCCCTCGCGCACCGCGATGCCGAGCAGACCGCCCTCGCCGGACGGCTCGACGTCCTCGATGACCCCCACCTCGTATTGTGCTCCGTCGGTACCGATTTCGAGGATACGGGCGCTGTCACGTTCGCTCACCAGTGCGGTCGAGCCGTGGAAGGCGATCGACCACGGGGCGTCGAGCTCCTCGGTGACGGTGGTGTCGGGGCCGGACGCGCCGGTCCGGGTGGTTGCCTGCTCGGCCCGCTCGCTGGGGGCGCAGCCGCACAGCAGAGCGATGGCCGAGCCGAACGCCACGAGACACGCTCTGGTGCGGAACTCCATGTCTTCGAGACTAAACCCGCCGTTCGATCGCCTACCAGGTGTGGCGAGCGCCTGAAACCGGTGACCGCATCAGGCGAAGACAGCGCGCACAACGGACTCGTCGCCATCGATCGCGACCAATCCGAGCGCGAGGGCATCGCTGAGAGTGATCGCGCCGGCGGCGAGGCCGAGGATGTAGCCGGGGTCAGCGCGGACAGTGGCGTCGAGTGCGCGGCCGTCATGCGCGCCGACCTCGAAGCCCGAGCGCGACGCGCGGAGCTGGAAGAGTGAGTCGCCGATCTCGAGACCGACTGTCGCCGACGGACGAACCTCGATACGGGCGTCGAGCAAGGCGGGGACGGCGAGGGCGAGCCATCCGGGGCGGAAGGCGTCACCGTCGGCGGGACCACGAACCATCAACGGTGTGGACCAGCGAATCAGGCTCTCGATCGGTCGGCGCAGCTCGGCACCCCACGGCGTCAGGGCGTACTCGACCACGCTGCCCTCGCCGGTCAGTCGCCGCTCGACCACACCCGAGGCCTCGAGGTCGCGAAGCCGATCGGCGAGCAGGTTGGTCGCGATGCCGGGCAGGCCCTCGATCAGGTCCCGGTAGCGAGCGGGGGCAAGGAGAAGCTCGCGGACGATGAGCAGGTTCCACCGGTCACCGACGACTTCGAGGGATCGGGCGAGCCCGCAGTACTGACCGTAGCTACGCATCGTTTCCTACCATCGCTTGATCTTCTCAAGTGCACGTGAGATCCTCAAGTATACCCTGATGCCGAGCCCTGAGGGGGCCACCATGGTCGACACCACCAAGCGCGTGCGGCCCGGTTGGGTCGACGACGAACTGTTCCCGTTCGAGAGTCGGTTCGTCGAGATCGACGGGCACACCGTGCACTACGTCGACGAGGGATCAGGCCCCACTCTGCTACTGCTGCACGGCAATCCGACCTGGTCGTTCCTGTGGCGCGACGTGATCGGCGCACTGCGCGGCGACTTTCGTTGCGTCGCACTCGACTACCCGGGATTCGGGCTGTCCTCGCCGCGGCCCGGCTACCGCTTCCTGCCCGAGGAGCACGCAGCGGTGGTCACCGGGTTCGTCGACGCGCTCGGCCTCGAGGGAGTCACCTTGGTCGGGCAGGATTGGGGCGGCATGATCGGCCTGGCGGTCGCGCAGCGGCGGCCGGGCGTCTTCGATCGGCTGGTCCTCGCCAACACCTGGGCCTGGCCGGTCAACGGGGTCCTCCACTTCGAGGCCTTCGGTCGCATCATCGGCGGCCCCGCGGTCCGCTTCCTGGTCCGGCGGCTCAACCTCCTCGTGAACGGGTTCATTCCCACCGGCCATCGACGGCGAAAGCCGACCGCAGCCGAAATGACGCACTACCGTCAGGCGCTCGGCACCCCTGAGCGGCGCCAAGCCTGCGCCGTGCTTCCCGGCCGGGTTCTCGCGAGCCGGGACTTCTTCGCCGAGGTCGAGGCCGGGCTCGGCGACGTCGCTCAGCTGCCGACGCTGATCGTGTGGGGCGATGCCGACATCGCCTTCCGTGCGCAGGAGCGCGAGCGTCTGGAAGCGACGTTCACCGACCACAAGACGGTGATCGTCGAGGGCGCGGGCACCTACGTCGAATCCGACGCACCCGAGGAGTTCGTCGCCGCGATCCGCGACTGGACGGCGATTCAGCCCACTTTGTAAGTGCCGCCGCCCGCCGCGATCAACCGACCGTCATCGGTGGCGACGATGTCGACCCGGCAGGTGCTGAGCTGGCGGCCCGCGCGCAGGCGGGTGCCGATGATGTCGATGCTTTCGGCGCGGGCGGGCTGGATGAAGTCGATCGACATCGAGACGGTGACGCCGCGCAGCTGCTCGGGCAGGCGCGCGCCTGCCCAGGACGCGGCCATGATGCCGATGTCGATGCAGCTCGCGAGGGCGCCGCCGTGAACCATGTCGCCGACCGTGACGAGTTCGTCCCGGAACGGCATGCGCAGGCGGGCCCGGCCTTCGTCGATGTCGATGAGCTCGATGCCCATGTGCTGGACGAAAGGGGATTGGGGCAGGAACAGCGACATTGCTTCGCTGCCGGTGCGGGGGGAGGTGATCATCGAGACTCCTATCGGAAGTTGACTACGATATCGGAATGAGACTACGGTATTTCGTATGACGTTGGAACCCCCGACAGACAGACGAAAACGCCGGACACACACCGCCGTTCTCGATGCCGCGCAGATCCTGTTCCAGCGAGAGGGCTACCGCGGCACCACCATCGACATGCTCGCCGGTGAGGCCGACGTCGCGGTCAGTTCGATCTACGCCAACTTCCGTGCGGGCAAGGCCGATGTGTACGCCGCGCTGGCGTGGCGCATCGCGACCCGCCATGCGGAGGCGATGTCCGCACCGACCGGCGACGAGCCGATCCCGCGCGACGAAGTGGCCGCCGTCTTCGACCGCTACGTCACGTTCCATCGGGAGAACCCGCTCGCGCTGCGCATTCTGGCGCTGACCGACGTCGATATCGGCGAATCCGAACTGGCGGCGAAAGCCAAGACGCAGATCGACGGTGTGCTGGGCGGGTTGGTCGAATCCTTCGCCGCCGCAGTGCGGCGCGGGGGATGCGATGTCGACGCCCGTGCGCTGGTGCTGGTTTCGTGGGCCGCGGGCAACGGTGCCTACTCGTTGTTCCAGCGACGGATGGTCGACCGATCGACCCTGGATGTCATGCTCGGTATCGCCCGAGCCGATCTTCTTTCCCATGTGGGCGGCCCCGATGAAGCGTGACGGCGAGCTCAGCCGACGGCAGCAGATCCGTACTGTGAGTGCGGCATCGGTCGCGCAGACCATGGCCCTGCCCCATCTCGTTCGCGGGCTGCGTCGCGGCGGCGACGTTTCTGGGTGGCCTGTTCCGGTACCGCCGGATTCGCGGCTGTGTCGCTCCGCGCTGGACGAGGCGACGGAAGTGCTCACTCCGGCGCTGCTCGCGCACAGTCTGCGATGCTGGGAATTCGGTACGGCCTTGGCGCAAGTGGACGATCTCGCGCCCGATCCTGAGGCGCTCTACCTCGCGTGCGTCCTGCACGATGTCGGAGTGGGTGCGCCCGGCGATGCGACGACGGGGTGTTTCGCCCTGCTCGGCGCCAACCGGGCTCGCACGTTCGTCACCGACCGGGGCGCTACCCCCGAGCTGGGCCAGTGCGTCCATACCGCCATCGCCCGGCACATGGATCCGCGCACTCCGCGCGACGACGGCGCCGAAGCGAGGTTGCTGCACGACGCCGCCCACCTGGACGTCGTCGGGCTGCGCGCCCACCACCTCGATCCCGGTCGGATCGCCGAAATCCACGCCCGCCACGGACGCGACGGATTCAGTAGCGAGTTCGCCGCCGCGATGCGCCACGAAGCGCGCGTCCGCCCACGCTCGACAGCGGCGACACTGTGGTGGGCGGGAATGCCGATCGCCATCGCGCTGAATCCCCTCGACCGCTGACGGCGGTCGAGGGCGCAGGCAGCGATCAGGAAACCAGGATCAGTCGGTGCGGACACCCCGGGCCGGAAACAGGCTGTCCCACAGTCGCGTCGGGGTTCGCTCGGGATCCATCAAGTCGTTCTCGGCCAGGGCACTGTCCTCGTTCTCGACGGTCGCCGGCTCGAATCGTTTCAGGGTCCGGCCGTCGCCGCGCAGTGCCTCGACGGTGCGCACCAGCGAGGATGTCTCGGCGAGCGTGGCGTCGAACTTCGCGGGTTCGGCGTCGAGATGTTCGCACAGCAGCGTGCGCCGGATACCGAGGATGGTCTCGCGCAGTTGCTCACCGTCCGCGGTGGCAGGGGTGACCTCGACGGCCAGATCGCATTCGGTGTCGAATCCCATCGAACGGTTGTTGAGATTCGACGATCCCACCCGCAGCAGGCGGTCGTCCATCACCACCACCTTGGCATGGACATAGATGGGCGCACCGGCGGCGGTGACGGGATAGTAGACGCCGAGCCGATTCTCGGTGTCGGCCTTCCACAGCAGGTGCAGCAGGCGGCGGCGGGCTCCATCCATGGCCTGTTGCTCGAGCCAGCCGTCGGCGTTGCGGGGCAGTACCAGCACGACCTCCGGGCCGTTGCGCTCGCGCAGGCGGCTCGCGATCGCCTCTGCGAGCGTGCGCGAGGCGAGGTACTGGCTTTCGATGTAGAGCGACCTGGTGGCGCCCGCGATCGCCGCCAGATACAGCGCCTCGATCTCGCGAACTTCGGCGCGGTCGGCGAGTTCGGGCAGCGTCCGCGCGATACCGACATCGACCGACCGCATCGTCGGTTCCAGGCCCTGCGGCCACGGAGTGTCCCCGGCGATCTCGCCGAGCGGGTCCAGTTCCCGGCCGGTGGCCGCTTTCCATCTGGCACGAGCCAGCTCGCCGATGGCTTTCGCCGCGTCCCCGTCGACGGCGGTGGTCGCGTCGTGCCAGGGACCGTAGCGGTTGCCGTTCGGCGCGGTCCGGAAACCGTTGTCGTCGCGGTGGTCGCTGGTGTCCCAGCGATCGACAGTCATGTCGATGCCGCCGCAGAAGGCGAGCCGGTCATCGATCACCACGATCTTTTGATGATGTGCCGACCCGATCGGGTGCGCGGCGTCCATTTCGAAGTGCAGCCGACGGTCGGTCAGCCAGTTGACGACGAAGATCGGTGTCATCCCGCGGCTCATCGCGGTGAACGCGCCGATGTTCCATTTCAGCAGATAGATCTCGAGGTCCGGGCGATGCCGTGGCAGCCAGGACAGGAATTTGCCCAGCCGCTCTGGTCCTTCGAGGGTCTTGCCGTGTGGTTCGAATTTGATCCGGGTGTCGAAATCCCAGCCGATCAGCACGATGCGCTTGCGGGCTTGCAACATCGCCGACTTGGCATGGCGGAAGTAGTCCGCCGCGTCGACGATGCATGCCAGCCGGTCCGCCTCGGCGATCTGCCAGCAGGTTTCGCCGGGAGAAAGGATCGGTTGCTCGTCGCGCATGGGTAGTCAGTTCTTTCGTCCGTCCGGCCACCCGTCCCCGCAGGTGAACGATTCACACTACTGCGTGGACCCCCAGGTCGTGGGCCGCGGCGACCGCGGCGTTGGTGAGGTTGCCCGCATGGGTGTTCAGGCCCAGCGCGAGACCGGGATCTTCGGCGCAGGCGCGTTCCCAGCCCTTGTCGGCCAAGGGCACCACGTAGGGCAGGGTGGCGTTGGTGAGTGCGTAGGTCGAGGTGTGCGGTACCGAGCCCGGCATGTTCGCCACGCAATAGAACGTCGTTTCGTGGACCGGATAGGTCGGCTCCGCGTGGGTGGTGGGGTGGGTGTCTTCGAAGCAGCCGCCCTGATCGACCGCGATATCGACCAGCACCGAACCCGGCTTCATCTGCGCGACGAGGTCGTTGCTCACCAGCTTCGGGGCGGCGGCGCCGGGGATCAGCACAGCGCCGATCACCATGTCCGCCGCGCGGACCTGCTCGGCGATCGCCAGCTTCGACGACGCCAGGCCGCGCACACGGTTGTTGTAGCGCCAGAACGACATCCGCAACTTGTCGAGATCGGTGTCGAGCAGGGTCACGTCCGCGCCCATACCCAAGGCGATGTTGGCCGCGTTCTGGCCCGCGACGCCCGCCCCGATGATGACCACCTTGGCCTGGTCGACACCGCCGACACCGCCGAGCAGCACTCCGCGACCACCGTAGGGCTTCATCAACGCGTGCGCGCCGACCTGCGGCGCCAGACAGCCCGCGACCTCCGACATCGGATACAGCAACGGCAGCGCCCCGGACGGCAGTTGTACGGTCTCGTAGGCGATGGCCGTAACCCGGTGCGCCAGTAGCTGTTCGGTCAACGGCCGATCCGCGGCCAGATGCAGGTAGGTGAACAGGGCGAGTCCTGCGCGCAAGCGGTGATATTCCTGGGCGACTGGCTCTTTGACCTTCAACACCAGGTCCGACCCGGCCCAGACGTCGTCGGCCGCGGCGAGGATCTGTGCTCCGGCCGCGAGGTATTCGGAGTCGGGAATCGACGATCCCACCCCGGCCCCGGCTTCGATGATCACGTGGTGACCGTTCGACACCAGTTCGTGCACGCCGATCGGTGTGATCGCCACACGAAACTCGTTGTTCTTGACTTCCTTGGGGACACCGATGCGCATGGAAGCTCCTCCTCGAGGATGTTCGGGTTCTGACACGAGCATCAGCGATAACCACAGCAATCAGCGATAAACTCTGCACGATCAGCGGAATTGGGCGTCCGAGCTGAGTATCCTGCGGTGATGGCGTCGCGACAGCAACCCCGACCGCACCCCGTGCAGCCGTTCCGGGGGTCGCCGTCGAGCCTGGACGACATCGACCGTCAGCTGCTCGCCGAACTCGCCGAGGACGCGCGCGTACCCAACAACGTCCTGGCGGCCCGGGTGGGCATCGCCGCGTCGACCTGTTCGCTGCGGCTGCGCAGGCTCCGCGAACTCGGTGCGATCCGCGGCTTCTACACCGACATCGCCCCGGAGGCGCTGGGGCTGCCCCTGCAGGCGATGATCTCGGTTCAGGTCCAGCCGGCGGCGCGGGCGCGAATCGGTGAACTCAGCGCCAAGCTCGCCGCGCTGCCGGGTGTGGTGAACGTGTACTTCCTCGCCGGGACGGTCGACTTCTTGATCCAGGTGTCGGCGGCCTCACCGGACGCGTTGCGCGAGTTCGTCACCCAGGAGCTCAGCGCGACCCGTGAATTCGCCTCGACCGAGACGAGCTTGGTCTTCGAACACATTCGCAGCCCACCGCCCACCCGCTGAGATCGGATCACGCCGAGCCTGTGCACTGTGCCCGCGTGGACTCTCTGCGACGATGTGCCCATGAGCACCACCACCCGACCGGGTGTGATCACGGCAGGCACGCTGGTTCTGTTGTCGTCGCTGTACTTCGCGCAGGGGCTGCCGTTCGGCTTCTTCACCCAGGCGCTGCCGGTGGTGTTGCGCGAATCGGGCTATTCGCTGGTGGCGATCAGTGCCTCGGGGGTGCTGTTCCTGCCGTGGGCGCTGAAGTTTCTCTGGGCGCCCTACGTCGATCGCTACGGCACCCGGCGCACCTGGCTGCTGGTGTTGCAACTGCTGTCGGCCGCGGTCGCGCTGGTGCTGGCCTGCCTGGATCTGTCGTCCTCGCTGCGATGGTTGTTCGCGGGCATCGTGGTGGTGAATCTGCTGTCGGCGACCCAGGATGTGGCGACCGACGGTGTGGCCGTGCGATTACTCGGGCCGCGTGAGCGTGGGCTGGGCAACGGGATCCAGGTCGGTGCCTATCGCATCGGGATGATCGTCGGCGGTGGCGCCCTGCTGTGGTTGTTCGCACTGGCCGGATGGCGGGCACTGTTCCTGGCCATGGCGGCGTTGATCGTGCTCACCACGGTGCCGGTATGGCTGATGCGCGAGCGGGTCGCGGACCGGCTGCCGGCACCGAAACCCGCGCGGTTGCTCGGCGCCTGGTGGACCCGATTGCGCCGCCCCGGCATGCTGGCCTTCATCGCGTTGATCGGCGCCTTCAAATTCGGTGACTCGATGGCCGCTGCGCTCACCGGTCCCTTCCTGTCCGACGCCGGACTCGGCCTCAGCGAGATCGCGCTGATCAAAGGCGTCCTGTCCTCGGCGGGTGCGCTGGCGGGCGCGGCCATGGGCGGCTGGCTCGCCTACCGCTACGGCCGTCGGCAGGCGCTGCTGATCGGCGGTGTCACCCAGACCGCGAGCATTGCGCTGTATCTGGTCGCGTCCCTCGGCCTCGGTGGCTTCGAACTTCTGGTCGCGGCAAGCCTGGCCGAACACATCTTCGGCGGTGCCGCCACCGTCGCCGTCTTCGCGCTCATGATGGACGCGTCCGAATCCGAGCACGCGGGCAGTGACTACACCCTGCTCGCCTGCGCGATCGTCGTCGTCCAAGGCACAGCCGGGATGGCCGCGGGTCTCATCGGCGACCTGGCCGGATATCCCACACTCTTCGCCACCGGTCTCATCCTCTCCGGACTCGGTTGCGCCGCGATGATTCTCGGCCTGTCGCGGGGTCTCGGTCCCACCGGCCTGCACCGAGCCCTCGTGCCGACGGACAGTCCACGACACGACGGCGACCGCAGCGCCGTCCGGTAGCCCGGCGAACGCGGTCCACCTGGTCGACCGGAAATCCCGGCCTTGCCATCGACGCCGATCAGAGGCCGTACCGGGCTCGCTCGGCTATCTTGAGTCCGATGTGCTCGCCGGAGATCGTTCGTCTCGCCCACGAGAGTGCGCCGCAGCCGAGTCGGCGGGCGGTGTTCGGTCTCGCGGGCCTCACCGCATTGGCCGCGGTGGCGCCCGCCCCTGCGGTCGCCGCGCCGCGCTCCGGCGTCGTCGACCTCACCCACACGCTCACGCCGCAACTGCCGGTGTGGCCGGGTAATCCGCCGATGGCCATGGTCCCGGTGGCCTGGCACGCGGCGGGTGGGTTCGGGCAGTTCGCGCTCAGGTACTGGGAGCACACGGGAACCCATCTCGACGCGCCCGCGCATCGGATCCCCGGCGCCACGACCACCGATGTCCTCGCTGTCGACGACCTCGTCGCGCCGCTCGTCGTCCTCGATATCAGTGCCAAAGCCGCCGTCGACGTCGACGCGGTGGTGACCATCGCCGATATCGACAGCTGGCGATCACGGCACGGTGACATCCCCGAGCGGGCCTTCGTCGCGATGTATTCCGGCTGGGAACATCGCCTCGACCGACCGTCGGCCTTCCTCAATCTCGACGAGCGCGGCACACCACACGCGCCGGGATTCTCCGCCGAGGCCGCGCGATACCTCGTCGCGCACTGCGGAATCGTCGGCGCCGGAGTCGACACGCTCAGCCTGGATTGCGGTGCCGATCCCGAATACGGTGCGCACACAGCCTTTCTCGGCGCGGGGCGCTACGGGGTGGAGATGCTCGCCAATCTCGCCACGGTCCCGGCGACGGGCGCGACGATTGTCGTCGGCGCACCGAACCACGCGGGCGGCACAGGCGGACCGTGCCGGGTGCTCGCCCTCACCTGACCACCGTCACCAGTCCGGTCGACCGATCGACAGTCGGTGCCGGAAAATGTTTCCCGGATCCGCGGCCGCCTTGACTCGGAGCAGTCGCCGATAGTTGTCGCCGTAATAGAAGGCGTGCCACGGCAGACCGGAGGTGTTCCATTCGGCATCGGCCAGATCCGGGTCCGGGTAGTTGATGTAACTGCCGCCGTAGGCCTTGTTCGGCACCGGAACACCACCGGTTTCGGCGTGGACGTCGCGATACATCTCGCGCGCCCAGCGCACATACCGGTCGTCATCCGACGGCAGTCGCCACGATGCGTGGATCAGCATCTTCATGAACGAATCCCGGGCCGGCATCGCCGTCGTGTCGCCGGCGACGGCATTGATCGCGCCGCCGAACGGCAGGAATTCGAGCTGGGACTCACCGAGGAAACGGAGATCGGTGATGGAGCGGTAGAAGATTCGGAGTTGATCGGGGGAGTACGCCGTGCGCAGATAGGCGGCTTTGACCTTGACGCGCGTGGTGTTCACGCCCTTCGCGTAATACACCTGGTTCACAGTGTCGGCGTAGGACAACTGGGCGAGCGGGGTGAGAATGGGCGGCGGGAACACGCCGTCGCTCACCGTGGCGACGAATTCGTCGAAACGGGTTCGCGCGTGCGGTGTTCCGGCATCGAGCAGGATCAGCATCTCGGCCGCGCCGGTGCCGGTCGTCCGGATCATCAGCGGCGCGTAGAGACCGGCGAAGTCATTGCCGGGGGCGCTGTGGCGTTCGAAGAACCCGAGATAGTTGGTGAGTAACCGGACGAACGAATCCTCGGTCGTGATCGGCAGGATCAGTCGCGCGTTGAGCATGCTGCCCGGCGGCTTCGGTAGCGCGTGTGCCGGGTCCGCGCCGTCTGATTCGGGCGACCGGAGCAGATACCGGGTCACCACACCGAAATTGCCGCCGCCGCCACCGGTATGCGCCCACCACAGATCGCGGTCTGGGCCATCGCCGGTCGCGACCACGATGTCCGCCGTGCCGTCGGCATCGACGGTGACGACTTCCACCCCGGCCAGGTGATCGGCCACGAGTCCGAAGCGTCGCGACAGCGGGCCATAGCCACCACCGCAGACGTGACCGCCCATCCCGACGCCGAGACAGATCCCACCCGGCACGGTGACGCCCCAGCGGTGCAGGGCGTTGTAGACGGTGCCGATGTCGGCGCCGGCGTCGACGGAGAACGCGCGGTGCCGCTCGTCCCAGAACACCGCGTTCAGCCGGCCGAGGTCGATGATCGAACGGGTCCGGTCGTTGTCGACGAAATCATCGAAGCAATGTCCGCCTGAGCGCGCCGCGATCGGCGAGCCCTCGGCCACCGCCCCGGCCACCGCGCGACGAACCTCCTCGGCGCTGGAAGGCACGAAGATCTTCGCGGGTCGAGCCACGAAGCGTCGGTTGTAGCCGCGCGCGGCCAGCGACTGGAACTCGCTCGTGCCGAGCACCGGCTCCTCGGCGCGGCTCACGGGCACACCCAGCGCGGCCGCTGTGCCACCGGCCGCGGCCGCGGCGATCAACTGTCGACGGGAGAGCGCCACCGGGTTCCTTTCGCGCCGTGTTCGAGGATCTGCTCGGACAGTAGCGGAATCGCCAGGGGGTGGACGCCAGAAATGCGGCGCGGTCGCAGTGGTTGTGAGGTCGATATCGAAGCCGGTGGCGTCAGGTCGGCGGATCGGTGGGGCGCAGGTAGACGGGGTGGCCACCGGTGAGGCTGTTGTACAGCACGCTGAGGTCGAGGGAGTCCGTGGTCGGCTTCGTCTTCGGGGGTGCGCTGCGGTCGACCTGGCGGTGGAGCGCTTCCATCTTCTCGTCGAGCTGGGTGGCGACCTCGGCGGCCTGGGCCAGGTCGGTGCGCAGGTTCGGCGGGACCTCGCCGCGGTACTTGTAGTAGATCTTGTGCTCGAGGCTGGCCCAGAAGTCCATCGCGATCGTGCGGATCTGGATCTCGACCGGAATCAGCTCGGTGCGGTCGGAGCGGAACACCGGGATCGACACGATCAGGTGCATGCTCTGGTAGCCGTTCGGCTTGCGGTGGGTGATGTAGTCGCGCTCCTCGAGGACCGTGATGTCTTCCTGACCGGCCAGCATGTCCCGGATCGTGCCGATATCGGAGATGAAGCTGCACACCACCCTGACCCCGGCGATATCGAGCACGTTCTCGCGGATCGCCGCCAGATTCATCGCGTAGTTCTTGCGACGGACCTTCTCGAGAACACTCTCGGGCGACTTGAGCCGCGACCCCACATGTTCGATCGGGTTGTACTCGTGGGTGTTGTTGAAGTCCTCCCGCAAGATGTTGATCTTGGTCGTCACCTCGTCGATCGCGAACTTGTAGCCGAGCATGAAGTCGACGAACTGCTCCCTGAGGATCCGCAGGTCATCGATGCCGACGTGGCCTCCGTCGCCGAGCGGGCCGTCATCGGAGCTGGGGTCGCGCTGCCACTGTTTCATCGTCCTCCATTGTGCCGTCCTTCCCGCGAACACCTCGACTGGTGCGTGCGGCATCACGTTGGCACCTCTCACAGCTGCTGGGTGATCCGGTTCGTTCGGTGACCAGAATCCGTAGATATTTCGTTTGCCCACGGGCAGGCAGGCTGATGATGACTTCTGGTGCAGTGCCTGACGACGGGCACCGTCACGGCACGGGGGCCGAGGCGAGCAGGCACTACCCGGCAATGTGGCCGGGCTGAGGAAAGCGCGCAGCAATGCCCAGTGATGTCGTCGATGTGTCCGTGGAGTTCTCCATCCCACGCCGGGCTCTGTGGGATGTGTTGCTCGAACCGCAGAGTTATCCGCGGCTGTGGGCCGGGATCGGGGGGTGCGATCGGCTGCTCCAGCCGGACGGGAGCACCGTGTGGGAGGTCAGAATCGGGGACCGGGCCGCGGGCGTGCGGCGAACGGGGCTGGCACTGACCATCGGTCGCTGGTACGAGAGTTTCGAACTGCACAACCCCGAATCGGGCAGTTTCGCCCTGGTCCGGCTCACCGGCGACGAGCAGCGCACCCGGGTGAGCGTGACCGTCTTCGCGGCGCCGCGGCTGCACCCGACGCTCGCGGGGGTGACGAACTCGGTGATCATCGGGTGGGTCAAGGACGGGCTGCGCCGGGCGGCCGACGTCGTGGGTGGCGCACGGACCTCGGTGGTGGCCAATGGCAACCGGGCACCGATCCGGCGCAAGTCCGAAATCGTGCGCTGGTGGGTGCAGTCGGGCCAGGTGTCGCCGCCGCTGACGTCGGCCAGGCAGCTGCGCTCGCTGTACCGGTGGGGATTCAATCTGGCGGGCGGCTACGCCGCAGGCGCCGCGCACAGCCCGGACCAGGTCGCGCTCGTCGACGACACCAGCACCGCCACCTTCGCCGAAACCGACAAGCGGACCACCGCGTTGGCGGGTGCGATGTACGAGGTCGGGCTGCGTGCGGGCGACGCGGTGGGGCTACTGGCCGGAAATCATTGCGGCATGGTCGAATCGATGGTCGCGGCGGGCAAGCTCGGGGTCGACGTCGCGCTGCTGAACTCGGGACTGTCGGGGCGGCGGATCGAGGACATCGTGCAGCGGCACCGGCTGTCGGCGTTGTTCGTCGACACCGATCTGGCGCATCTGGTGCAGTACCTGCACACCGATCTGCCGCGCTTCTTCACCGACGACGCGCCCGCCGACCCGACCCGGATCACGATCGAAGACCTCATCGCGGTCCGCCACACGAAGTTCCCCGTCCCGACGGTGCCCGGACGTCAGATCGTGCTCACCTCGGGCACCAGCGGCACCCCGAAGGGAGCGCGGCGCCCGCACCCGAAGGGTTTCGACACGTTGGTCGCGCTGCTGTCGCTGATTCCGATCCACGCCGGCAGCACCATGATGATCCCGGCGCCGCTGTTCCATACCTGGGGGCTCTCCGCGCTGCAATTGAGCACCGCGGTGCGAGCCACAGTGGTGCTGACCCAGGGCTTCGACGCCGAGGAATGCCTGCGCCGCGTCGCCGAACACGGGGTGCACACGCTCATCGCGGTGCCCACGATGGTGCAACGCCTCGTCGATCTGCCCGAGCAGGTGCGACAGCGGTACGACCTGAGCAGCCTGCGGCATGTGATCAGCTGTGGCGCGCCGCTCGCGGCGGTCACCGTCGACCGGTTCCTCGACGACTACGGCGACGTCCTCTACAACCTCTACGGGTCCACGGAGGTCTCCTGGGCCAGCGTGGCCGGGCCCGACGACCTGCGCGCCGCACCGACGACGGCCGGACGTCCGCCGCTGGGCACCAAGATCGCCATCCTCGATGCCGAGCACAAGGCGGTGCCGGTCGGCGTGGTGGGGCGGATCTTCGTCGGCAATCACATGCTGTTCGACGGTTACGTCAGCGATTCCCCGCCCGAGGAATCCGACGGCATGATGGACACCGGCGACCTCGGCTACCTCGATGCCGAGGGCAGGCTGTTCGTGGCGGGCCGCGACGACGAGATGATCATCTCGGGCGGTGAGAACGTCTTTCCGCGCCCGGTGGAGGAGGCGCTGGCGCACCTGCCGCAGGTCACCGATGTCGCGGTGGTCGGCGTGCCGGATCGCGAATTCGGGCAGCGTCTGGCCGCGTTCCTCGTCAAGCACGAAGGCTCCGGGCTCGACCCGGACATGGTGCGCACCTACGTCCGAAACCGCCTCAGCCGCTTCTCTGTTCCGCGCGACGTCACCTTCCTCAACGCGCTGCCACGCGGTGAGACCGGCAAGGTGCTCAAGCGCTTGCTGGTCGATCCGGAGGGGCTGGCCGGCTGAGCCGCCACGGCCTGCCCCTCCGTCGCGGTCGCTACGGGCGTGGGTTGGCCTGGAACAACTGCCACATCCGGTTCAGCATCTCGGTGCGCCGCGTGCCTGTCGGCCAGGAATGGCTGCCGCCGTTGTAGACCCGCCACAGCACTTCGGTGCCGGATTCGCAATCCCAGTGCCGCGAGTCCTTGACGTCGGTGCCGCCGTCGGGCTGCTCGTTCTGGCACGGACGGTTTTCCCAGCTCCAGTACATGACGTGGCTGTAGGCGATGGGTTCGATGACGGTGGTGTCGTTCGCCGAGGCGAACACGCCCCACGAGACCGCGCGCGCGGGATCGCATCCGGTCGGTGGTGGCGCCGGTGCGTACACCGCGCCGGACGCGAAGACCTCGGGCGCGGTGCAGGCCGCGCGCGAGGCCATCTGACCACCGTTGGAATGACCGGTCAGATGGATGCGGTTCGGCGCCACACAGTATTTCGTGCTGACCTCGGTCACGACCTTCTTGATATGGGTCACGTCGGCCGCGTCGGCGTTCCAGCCCCAACCGGGTGTGCCGTCCGGCTTGTTCTCGGTCTTGATACCACGCGGGTAGACGACGATGAACTTGTGCTGATCGGCCAGGGCGTTCCAGCCCGACACCGCCTCGATTCCTTCGGGTCGGTCGTAGCCACCGTGGATGGCGACAACCAGCGGCGCACCGGCGGATACCCCCGCGGGTACGTGGACGCGGTAATACCGGCCGTCGAACGGGACATTGTCGGGGACCGGCGTCGTCGAACATCCGGTGGCCGGGCTTTCGAGAACCGCGTTGTCGGCGGAACCGGGCGCGGCCGCCGCCACCGCGAGTAGTAGGGCTGCGCAGGACGCGCCGAAGAGCGCGGCCAGGCGTTTCGTCGGAGAGGACGCCACGGAAACTCCTTGTGTGCGAACAGAATTGCACGTCGCACACTACGCGTACAGTGATGTTCTTTGATGCCGATTCACGGACACAGGCGGAGTCCGGCGCGCCGGGCCACTCGGGCTCAGAGGTCGAGGACCAGGCGTTTTCCCGCGCAGCGCGAGACGCAGGCCAGGGTGACGCCCGCGGCGTGTTCCTCGGGGGTCAGCGCGCCGTCGCGGTGGTCGGGGGAGCCGTCGGTGACGTGGACGACGCAGGTGCGGCAGAAGCCCTGGCGACACGAGTAGGGCTGGTCGGGGCGGACCGCGAGCAGTGCGTCGAGCATGGTCTGGTCGGCGGCGACGGGCACGACCTCACCGGTGCTCGCCAACTCCACTTCGAACGCGGTGCCGTCGACGACCGGTGCGGGAGAGAACCTTTCGGAGTGGAACTCGATGCCCGCCATCGTGCGCACCGCGGCGACGAGGGCGGCCGTCATCGGGGTGGGTCCACAGCAGTAGATCGCGGTGTCGTGATCGACACCGTCGAGAAGGTCTGTGGCACCGGGTGTTCCGTGCTCGTCGTCGGTTCGCACCACGACGTGTCCGGAGAGTTCGGCGAGCTGGTCGAGGAACGGCAGGGTGTCGCGGCTTCGCCCGCAATAGACCAGCGTCCAGTCGATGCCGAGCCGGTCGGCGGCGCGCGCCATCGCCAGGATCGGGGTGATGCCGATACCGCCCGCCACGAAGTGCAGGCGTTTCGCCGAGGAACCACGCCCGGGCGGCGCGAACGGGAACGCGTTGCGCGGTCCGCGGACCACGACCTCGGTACCGACCGGCAGCTCGTCGTGGACCTCGATCGACCCGCCACCGCCCTGCGGAATGCGGCGCACCGCGATGCGGTACTCGCCGGTTTCGGCCGGGTCGCCGCACAGCGAGTACTGCCGCAGACGCCCGGACGGGAGTTCGATGTCGATGTGCGCGCCCGGTGCCCACCGGGGCAGCGCAGCACCGTCGGGGGCGCGCAGGCCCAGATCGACGACGGCCTGGTCCTGCGCCACCAGCACCCGGTCGGTGACGACCACCGGGAAGCGGGCGTCGTCGGCCCTGGTGAGGATCGGTCGGCGATTGATCAACGTCGACCAGCGAACTCGCAGGTTGGCCACGGTGTCGATCACCTTGGTGGTCGGATCGTGATCGTGCTTGCCGTACAGGTCCGGCGGGATCGCCTCGGGCGCGGGATACACGGTCACTGCGCCGCCGCCCTGGCCGCCGGGGACTTGGCGAGGTAGGCGATCGCCTGTTCGGTGGAGCCGACATTCGCCGGGTCGTAGCGCGGATCGAAGGTGGACCCGGCGCTGATCAGCAGCGCCGGAATACCCGGCAGCGCACCGCGCCACATCGCCCCGAGGATCTTCCAGATCAGCGTGGGGTAGCCCATCTTCGGTAGTTCGGGATCCTGATTGACCAGGAACTTGGTGCCGCGCACGAGCAGACTGAGCAGGATCGGGATGACGATCAGCATCATCGCCGCACGGCGCAGGTAGCCCGCGCCGAAGTAGATCGCGACATCGTGGGCGACACTGCGGTGTTCGACCTCCTCGGCGCCGTGCCAGCGGAACAGGTCGAGCACACGCGGTTCGGCGCCGTGTTTTTCCAGGTCGGCGTTGAGAATCCAGTCGCCGAGCCAGGCGAAGAAATGCTCGAGGCTGGCAATGAACGCCAACCGCTCGACCAGCCGGGTCTGCGCCTGTTGCGGGCTGCCCTCGCGCGCGCCGAGGGAGTTACGGAACACGTACTCCATCTGGCGGGTGTAGGGCGCGGTGTCGATGTGGTGGGCCGTGAACACCTGGTCGAGGACCTTGGCATGGGTTTCGGCGTGCATCGACTCCTGACCGATGAATCCGAGCATGGCCTCGCGCACCTTGGCATCGCGCACGTAGGGCAGCGCGTCGCGGTAGGTGGCGCAGAACATCCGCTCGCCCTCGGGCAGCAGCAGGTTCAGCGAGTTCACCACGTGCGAGGCGATGGGCTCGGACGGCATCCAGTGCAGGGGCGCCGAGGTCCAGTCGAACTTCACATTGCGTGCCTGCAGCGCCACATCAGGTGCGCGCACGGTCCTGGCCGTGCGACGGAACGGGAGTTTCATCGGGTCTCCTGTGCGAGGGGAGCGGAGTTGTCGTGGCCAGCGCGCAGGAACCGCCCGGTTCCCCAGTCCGCGCCGATGCCGGGCGCTACTTCGCCCGCGCCGAAAACCCGGCGGCCGTTGACGACGGTGGCCACGACGGCGCGGTCGTTGCGGTTGACCATCCGGTCGAGGCCGAATTCGGGCAGCGGAGCTTCGTGGAGCTGATGTACCTGCTCGTCGAGCCCGGCCGGATCGATGACCACCAGGTCGGCTCGACCGCCTTCGCGCAGGTGACCGGCGTCGATCTGATACCAGTCGGCGAGCTCGCCGGTGAGGCGGTGGACGGCACGTTCCACGCTCAGGAACGGCTTGCCGGCTTCCTGTGCCCGCAGCACCCTTTCGAGCAACCGCAGCGGGAAGTTGTAGAACGACATGTTGCGCAGGTGCGCCCCGGCGTCGCCGAAGCCCATCTGCACGCCGGGGCTGGCGGCGAGCTTGTTCAGGTACTCGGGGCGATCGTTGGCGATCGTGGTGCGCCAGCGCAGCGCCGGACCGTACTCGACCACCATGTCGAGGTAGGCGTCGACGGGGTGCAGCCCGCGGTCCTTGCCGACCTGCCCGATCGACTTGCCGACCACCGATTCGTCAGGGCAGGCGATGATCTCGGCATCGAAGAAGTTGCGGTGCCAGATGCGCGGGGTGAACTTGTTGTCGTACTGCTTGCGGAACCAGCGACGGTAGGGCTCGCTCTGGAGCAGCTCGTTGCGTTCGACCTGGTCTTTCAGATGCAGGGCCGCGGCACCGGCGCCGAACTCCTCGAACACCACCAGGTCGATGCCGTCGGCGTAGACGGTGAACGGCACGGGCAGGTGCTGCCAGCGGAAGTCGGTGCGCGCGAAGCGATTCAGCAGCGGCGCGGCGTAGAGCATGAACCACACCAGCGGCGGGTAGGCCTTGGAATCGGCGGCCGAGAGCAGCGAGGTGCGCAGCTTGGGCCGGCCGATGCCGGCGCTGCCGACGAAGAACTTGGCGATGTTGGGGTTGAAGCCGACCGTGGGGGCGCTCTGCAGCACCCGATCGCGCCGACGCAGCACCTTGTTGAGCGCGCGCACCTCTTTGCCGCGGGTGTAGGTAGACGGCAGCGACCGCGACCGGTATTCCTCGCCATCGATCTTGTCGAGCTTGTTCGTCATCGACGACAAACCGAGGAAGCCGGCGTCGACCGCCGCGTCGAGCAGGCTGGTCATCTGCTCGATTTCGGCGGCGGTGGGCTTGGTGTCGCGGGTGACCGCTCGCCCGAGCCCGAGCACGTGCGTGCGCAGATCGGAGTGACCGAGGAACGCCGCCACATTGGGGCCGAGGGGCAGCGAATCGAGTGCCTTCGCGTACTCGGCCGGGTCCGACCAGGTGCGGTGCTTGTCGAGGGCGCCCTGAACAGCGTCGCGCGGCACGGCTTCGACGCGGCTGAACAGGTCGGCGCAGTCGGCGTTGGAGGCCAGGACGGTCGAGAGCGAGCAGTTGCCGACGACGACCGTGGTGACGCCGTGGCGCAGCGACTCCGACAGTTCGGGCTTGAGCAGCATCTCGGCGTCGTAGTGGGTGTGCACGTCGACGAAGCCGGGCAGCACCCACTTACCCGCGGCCTCGATCACCTCGGTGTCGGTGCCGATCGGTAGCGCGGTCGCGGAGACGGCCTCGACGATGCCGTCACGGATGCCGATATTGCGCCGGGCGGCGGGGGCGCCGGTGCCGTCGAACCAGAGACCGTCGGTAATGACGATGTCGAAGTCGAGCATGTGCTTTTCTCTCATTCGTCGTTACTTGGGCTGAGCCTGGATGAACGCGTCGGCGTAGCCGGCGATCGCGGCGGGGTCGGAGTAGGGCAGCCAGTGCCCGCGCGACAGGTCGTGGCGCACGACCTGATCGGCCCACTTCGCGGTGTCGTCGTAGCCCGCGGGGCGCACGGCGATGTCACGGGTGTTGACCAGCAACTGCACCGGCACGGTGGTGCGTCGTTCCCGTGGCCCGAACATGCGGGCCAGGATGTTGGCCCGGTAGAAGCGCAGCCCCGAGATCATGTCCTGTTTCAGGGTCGGCGCCAGCGAGATCTGCTCCGCGGAGGTGCCCTCGACCGCGCGAAGGAACAACTTCCAGATCTTCTCGGTGCCCACGAGCCGGAAGAACAGGTCCGGCAGGATCGGCAGCATGAAGAAGGTGGTGTAGGCCGAGGACAGGCACTGGCTGAGCGCGCCCCAGATCCCACGCGGGGTTCCCGACAGCACACCACGGCGCATCCAGGTGGCCAGGTGGTCGAGGTTGGGGCCCGAGATCGAGGTGAACGACGCGACGTACTGGTCCGCGCCCGGTTCGCACACCGCTTCCCAGACCTGGACCGAGCCCCAGTCATGGGCCACGACGTGCACGGGTTCGGTGGGGCTGACGGCCTCCACCACGGCGAAGAAGTCGGTCGCGAGCTGGTTCAGCTCGTAGGCCGACACCTGGGTCGGCGCGCTGGATTGGCCGTACCCGCGGGTGTCGTAGGAGATCACGCGGTATTTGTCCGACAGCAGCGGAACGACGCCGTCCCAGAGGTGATGGGTATCGGGCCAACCGTGGACGAGAACCACCGGAATGCCGTCTTGTGGGCCGAATTCGTAGACAGCGAGTGAAATGTCGCCGTTGCGCACCAGATGCGTTCTGGATGACGCTGCCCCGGGAGTGTGGTTTCCGGTTTCGCGCGTCATACGAGACTCCTTCCGGCACGGGGCTTCGTTGCTCCGTGCGCAATCAATAGTACCGCCGGTACCATTTTCTGGTACGCGTAGTACCGGGAATATCTTGAGGATCGAAAGGGCCGCTGTCAACACCCCCTCGGAGTCCGCCCGCGATACGGCGGCCTGTGCCTCGCCGGGCGCCGCTATCCTGGCCGTACGCGAAGGGCGGATCAGGGAGAACAGTGACTACATCGTCTAGGCCGGCTCGCCGGTCGCCCGTACGGTTGCTCACCCGCGAACAGGTCATCGCGGGCGCGGTGCGGTGCATCGACCGCGACGGACCCCAGCTGAGCATGGAGGCGCTGGCTCGCGAGATGGGCGTCGCCAAACCGCGTCTGTACCGCATGTTCGCCGACAAATCCGAGCTCGACGGCGCGGTCTCGGACTGGCTCGTCGCGCAGATCTACGCGGCCGTCGCGCCGGATCTCTCGCTCATCATGCAGCCGCCCAGGGTCACGATCCATCGGTTCCTCACCGCCTACGCCGGGGTCATCGCCGAACATCCCGACGTGTTCCGGTTCCTCGTCCTCACCCAGAGCGTCTCGGGCGCCGACCCGGACGCTCGCCCGTTGGACATCGGTCGGCGCCTGTCGCACGATCTGGCCGAGCGCAGCCGCAGTGTGCTGTCCTCGGTCGCGCTCGATACCGACGGTATCGATCATCTGCTGCGCGGCATCGTCGGATTCGTCATGGCCGTCACCGACCTATGGCTCGACACCGATCCCGTCCCGCTGCCGGACCCGACCGCACTGTTCGTCGATCGGACGACCAATGCGGTCGTGCAGTTGTTCGACGGCTTTCTCCGCGAGAAGGGCGTCGTCATCAAGCCCGATATGTCGGTGGCGGCGACTCTGGCCACCATCACCGAGAACGCGCCGCCGCCCGACTGACCCCGGTTGCCTCCGCGCGATGCACGGAGGCAACCGCCGTTGCTGGATCAGGCCTTCATCTCGTAGGTCCCGGCCAGCGCGCGCGCCCTGCCGAGTACCCGTTCGAAACGGGATTCGTCGAAGGCAGGCCGGCGAACCAGGTCGAGGGCCCGGCGCTGCTGGGTGGGGGTGGCGGTCGGCTTGTTGTGCAGGTTGAGCGCGTTCGCGGAGAAGGTCCGCACGAAGCCGTCGAAGATCTGGTCGATCACTGCCCGGTCGGTGTCGTCGATGCGCGCCTGCTCCAGCACCAGCTGCGCGTAGGGCACCGCGGTGAACAGCTCACCGAACGCGAACAGGAAGTCCACGTCCTTCTGCTGCGACGAGGTCGGGGCGGCGACCGCGAGCAGCGCCTGCAGCGCGAGAACCTGCTCGAGGAACACCGCCACATTCGCAACGTCGCGGAAGCTCTCGAACACCGGGCGCCAGTCCGCGAAGCGAATGCGGCCCAGGCCACTGCTCGGGCCCTGCCGGAACAGGAACTCGTCGTCGGCGGTGTCGTGCCGGGAGGGCACCGGAGCGTAAGCGGCGCTGGCGAATTCGGCACGCAACGGCTTCACGACCGCGCCCAGACGCGGGGTGATCTTGCGGCTCGACCACGTCAGGGCGCCGGCGACCGCACGAGTGGCTCCCTTGGGTGCCACCGAGGCACCCGGCAGCGACTGCATCGCGGCCAGACCGGCGTCGGCGGGGTGGAACATGTAGTTGGCCATGAACTTCAGCGACAACGCCATGTTCACGTGGACGGTGCCCTCCAGTCGCGGCAGGCCGAACATGGCCGTCATCGCGACCGGGAAGTACATGTCGTTCTCGAACCCACGCGCGGCGATCACGTCGGCGAGATCTTCGATCACGCGCTGGCCCTGCCGGGTTACCGACATCTTCTCGATGGCGTTGAACAGCAGGTAGCGGCGGTCATCGGGCGAGGCCGAGCGCATGTAGTCCACCGCGCGTGCGCTGTAGAGCTTCATCGCGGCGATGCGCGCGTAGGAATCGGTGATCAGCGCCCGCACCTGGGGGAACTCGGTGACCCTGTGCCCGAACAGGATCCGGTTCTCGGCGTGGTTGATCGCCTCGTAGAAGGAGTGCTCACAGGCGCCGACCGCACCGAAGCCGAGGTTGAACTTGCCCACGTTGACCGTGTTCATCGCCGCGTGGAACGCGTCCTCGCCACGGTGGAGGATGTCCTCCTCGGCGACGGGGTAGTTCTCGAGATCGAACGCCGCGACATAGATCTGGCTGTTGACGACATTCTTCCTCAGCTTGTACGCGTCGTGCTGGGAATCGGCGACGAAGAAGAGATACCCCTCGTAATCCTGCTGCGTCGGCTTGCCCCGCAGTGCCGCGGCGCTGTCGATGATCGGCTTGTCCGAACGGCGCCCGAACACCGAGACCATCGAGGCCAGGTTGCCGTTGCCGATGTAGTGCTTGCCGCCGGTCGCGGTGTAACCACCGTCGGGCTGCGGGTCGACGATCATGTCGGTGGAGTACACGTCGGCGCCGTGTTCCTTCTCCGACAGGCCGAACGCGAAGATCTCCCCGGAGTCGAGCTGGGCAGCGGCCTTCTTCTTGGCCACGGCGTTGTCGCTCTGCCAGATCGGGCCGAGGCCCAGGATGGTGACCTGCCAGACGTACCAGTAGGTCATGCCGTAGAAGCCGAAGATCTGGCTCAGCATGGCATTGCGCGCGGTGTCCCAGCGCTTGTCCGGGTCACCGGCGGCCTCGGCCGCCGGGGTGAGGAAGGTGGCGAACAGCCGCTCCTTCTTGGCGAAGTCGAGGAAGTCCGACGGCCAGACGCGGGACCGGTCGTCGTCGAGCAGCTGGGTCTTGCCGCGGCTCTCGAACCAGTCGACCGTCGCGCGCAACAGCCGGCGCGTCTGCGGGTCGAACTGCGCGAAGTCGGCGGTGTTCGGGTTGAAGAAATCCTGGGGCATCGTCGCTCCTCTTGCGGGCGTCCAGCACGGTCGGACGGTTCATTCGCCACTGTAGCATTTTCGTACATCGGTGTAGGAATGCCGAGGTGGTTGCTATGGTGGGCGCATGGGTAGCGAGACGGCACTGCAGCGGCGAGGGCGGGCCGCGCACCTCGGCCCCGAGCGGCGCAGACCGCAGGTGCTCGACGCGGCGCTCGCCATCGCCGCCGACGACGGCATCGCCGCGGTCACGATGGGCGCGGTCGCCGACTACATGAAGGTCACCCGCCCGGTGATCTACGCCTGCTTCCCCGACCGGGTCGAGCTGATCGACGCGCTGATCCAGCGCGAGGAGAGTTTTCTGATCTCGGGTGTGCTCGACGTGTTGCCGCCGCGCGCGACCAACGCCGACGAGACGGTGTTCGTCGAAGGTTTCCGCACCCTGCTCAACAAGGCGGCCGAGCGCCCCGATGCCTGGCGCCTGATCTACGGCAACCCCGATCCCGCCGTCGCCGGTTCCTTCGGACGTGGTCGTCAGCTGGCAGTCGAGCGCTGCACGGCGTTGCTCCGGCCCACCCTGCTGGCCTGGGGAGTCGACGACGCCGAACGCAAATTGCCCGCGCTGGTGGAGTTATGGGTCTCGGCCGCCGAAAGCGCGGTCCGCACCCTGTTCGCCCACCGCGACGAGTGGAATCCCGATGACCTCGGCGCCTTCGTCGGCTCGGCGGTCTACCGCGCCATGCGCAGCGCGTGACGCCTGCGGCGTAAGCGGCGCGCGGGGGTGCGATCGATCGACCCCGGGGCCGTCGGGTCAGTGCGTGGGTGAAGGTGTGCGGGTGGACAACCGCACACTGTCGAGGAAGTCCGCGATCGTCGCCCAGGTGGTGTCGCGGGCGGTGGGGCCCGCGATGATGCCGAGATGGCTTCCCGGGACCTCGGTGAACCGAACCCGCGCCGCGCCGGTGAGGACCCCGATGCCTGCCGCGACCGACGCCGACGAGGCCAGCGCGTCCTTGGTGCCGCCGATCAGCTGCGTCGGCGCGGTGAGTCCGGTCAGATCGATCGCGCGATGCGGGCCCAGATGCACTGTGCCCTTGAACATTTCGTTGCGGATGATCAATTGCCGGTAGGCCTGACGATAGAACCGGCCCGGGTAGCCCGGCATGGTGTCCATGAACCGGTCCACCGATTGCATGCGGGCCAGTGCCTCGGTGTCGGCGATATTGCGGGCGATGTACCAGGGCTTGGTGAGTTCGCGGTCGATCGACTGGATACGGAAACCCGCCCGCACCCCGTACTTCGGCACGCCGCCTGCCACGCGGACCGGCACGGTGACCTCGCGGCCGCCGGTGAGCTGCCCGAATTTGCGGGCCAGCGAGATCTGACCGTTGCGGCGCTGATCGAACGGGGTTCCCACCGCGGTGACCGAACCGATCGGCAGGTCGGCGTGCCCGGCGGCGGTGAGCACGCTGATGGTGCCGCCGAAGGACCAGCCGATCAGGTCGACGGGGGAGTGGCTGTTGTCCGCGCTGACCGCCTCGATCGCGGTGGGCACGATGTCGTCGACCCATTCCTCGAAGCCGAGATCGCGGTCCGCGTAGGTGATCTCGCCGTAGTCGAGCACATAGACCTCACGTCCCAGCTCGAGCAGGAATCGCACCAGGCTCTGGCTGGGTCGCATGTCGTAGCAGGAGATCGTCACCGCCAACGGCGGCACGAGCAGCACGGGATCGCCGGTGGCGGGGGTGGAGCGCCGGTAGCGCAGCAGCCTGCGGTGCGGTTCGTCGTAGACGATGTCCGACGGCGTCGGCGCGTACGGCTCGACGCCGTCGTTGAAGAGCGCGACCACGTTGCGCAGTGCAACCGACAGGGGGCCCATGTAATTCTCCGGAACGTCGAGACGGTGGGAGAAAACTAACTGTAACTCCCTGTATCACCATATCTTGTCCCTGAGGCTTCCTCCGAATCCGCGGGCGATCCACGCGGCCGCGCCCCATGCGAGCAGGGCTCGGATGGGGCGTGTCGCGGGTGGCGGACGGCGGCGCGGGTCAGGGTTTGCGGGCGACCGCGCCGTACGCCGAGATCGGGAGGACCTGGCCCACCTCGGCAGTTTCCGGACGCCACTGGGTGATCGAGACGACGCCCGGTTCGACTACTTCCAGCCCGTCGAAAACACCGCGGATCTGGGCCTGCGGGCGCGGGACATACGGTGTGCCGCCGGTGCCGGTGTAGTTCTCGCACAGGGTGACGTAGGCCTGGCTGTCGTCGGTGCCGTCCCAATAGATCAGGTAGCTGCCCGAGGGCACTGCGCCGACCACGGTGCCCACGATGCGCAGCAGGTCGTCGTAGGTTTTGGCGTGACCGAGAACACCCATGAACATCACCGCGATCGGCTCGTTGAAGTTCAGCACATTGCGCGCGTCGGCGACGATCTGTTCGGGGTCGTGGAAGTCGGCGTCGATGTAGGTGGTGACGCCTTCGTCGGTGGTGCTGGTGAGCAGTGCGCGCGCGTGGGTGAGCACCAGAGGGTCGTTGTCCACGTAGACCACCTTGGCGTCCGGGGCGACGCCCTGGGCGACCTCGTGCGTGTTCTGCATCGTGGGCAGGCCGGTGCCGATGTCGAGGAACTGCTTGATGCCGCGTTCCTTCGCCAGGAAGCGGACGGCCCTGATCAGGAACTGGCGCGACTGCACGGCCATGGTCGAGATGTCGGGGTCGACCGCCAGCCCGGCGTCGCCGGCGATCTTGTCGATCTCGTAGTGGTCTTTACCGCCCATCCAGTAGTTCCAGATCCGTGCTGAATGGGGGATATCGGTCCTGATCATCGGGGTCTGCACGTCGGCCATGAGCCTTGCTCCTCTGCAACTTTGACAGTGGCGCGCCCACCCAGGGGAGAACCACCAGCGACATAGCATCTGATCTGGCTGCGACAGTACAAGATTGGCACTGAAACGGTCGGGTCAATCCGTGAACGTTCACCGCTGCGTGCGACGGCCGGAATCGGGTAAAGCCGCTCCATGACGACACTGCGCAGGAATGCTGTAGCCACCGTGTCCGTCGCCGCCATCGATCTGATGTGTGGCGCGCAGGCCGATCCGGACACCCCCATCCGGGAAGCCGATCTGACGGGTGTTCTCGTGCCCAAGTGACACCGGAAGCCCGGTCCGTGGGTATCCGTTCCGGCAGCGCCGATAGTTCGATCTCACTGTGTGATCCCCATTCCAAGTGTTCACTGCGACAGAGACGTTCGGCCGGTAGCATCGCTAACGGCCCGTAAGGGCTAGTCCAGCAAGATGTTTCGCTGCGACCTCGGAAGACGGGGTCTGCGAGGCGCCGGGTGATCGAGAGGTTTCACAATGGAAACGGTGACGAATCGGGTCGTAATGGACCCGACTGGGCAAGACATTCAGGGTGAGAACCTCGAGATCAGGTCGCATGGTCCCGCCACCAGGGTCGAGCTGCCGGGCGGGGTGCAGGCATGGTCGATCACCGACGCCGCGCTGCTGGAGAAACTGCTCGTCGATCCCCGGGTCTCCAAGGACGCGAGCCAGCACTGGCCCGCCTTCGTCGCCGGTGAGATCCCCCCGGATTGGCCGCTGTACCTGTGGGTTTCGGCGCCGAACATGTTCACCGCCTACGGCAGCGATCACCGCAGGCTGCGCAAGCTGGTGGCGCCGGCCTTCACCGCGCGGCGCACCGAGGCCATGCGCGCACAGGTCGAGCGCATCACCACCGAACTGCTCGACGAGCTGGCAGCCACCCCGGCCGGTCAGACCGTGGACCTGCGCGAGCAGTTCGCCTACCCGCTGCCGATCCAGGTGATCTCGGAGCTGATGGGCGTGCCGGAATCGCTGAACCCCGGCCTGCGCACCTGCATCGACGGCATCTTCGACACCTCGCTCACCCCGGAGCAGTCGCAGGCCAACTACATGGAGATGTACCGGATCCTCGGTGAACTGGTGGCGTTGCGGCGCGAACAGCCCGGCGACGACATCACCAGTCTGCTGATCGTCCAGCGCGACGAGGACGAGGGCCAGCTCACCGAGGAAGAGCTGGTCGGCACGCTGCTGCTGGTGATCTCGGCGGGTCACGAGACCACCGTGAATCTGCTCGATCAGGCCATCACCGCTCTGCTCACCCGGCCCGATGTGCTCGCGGGCGTGCGCGAGGGCACGATCACCTGGCCCGATCTGGTCGAGGAGACGCTGCGATTCGAATCACCGGTCGCGCATCTGCCGTTGCGTTTCGCGGTGGAGGACATCGACATCGACGGTATCCAGTTCGCCAAGGGTGACCCGATTCTGGCCAGCTACGCCGCGGCCGCGCGTGACCCGAAGCTGCACGGCGACACCGCGGACGAGTTCGATCCCACGCGCGAGAAGCAGTCGCACATGGCATTCGGCTACGGCGCGCACCACTGCCTCGGTGCGCCGCTGGCCCGCCTCGAGGCACTGGTCTCGCTGCCGGCGCTGTTCGAGCGGTTCACCGAGCTGAAGCTCGCCGCTCCCGTGACCGAACTGGGCACTGTGCCCAGCTTCATCTCCAACGGCCACCGCCACCTGCCGGCTTACATCCACGGCGCGTAGCGCCGAACTCGCTCGGCCGACCCGCGCGGGTCGGCCGAGCGAGGGGATTCAGTTGCCGGGCACCACCAGCGGTGCGGTGCTCGGGAACATCACCGGCAGGCCCGCCAGCGCCCGGTGGAAAGGCCCTGGCCGCCAGACCAATTCCTCCGGCGGCACCGCGAGCTCGAGTTCGGGCAGCGCGTCGAGGAGCTGGTCGATGGCTTCCTGGGCGATCAGGTAGGCGGGCGACTTCGCCGGGCAGCCGTGCGGGCCGGTGCTCCACGCCAGGTGCGCGCGGTTGTCGAGGAAATCGCCGGTCCCGATCGCGGGATCGTTGTTGCACGCGGCCATGCTGATGACGACCGGCTGATGCGCGGGCAGCCACACATCGTCGACCAGGATCGGCTGTCGCGGATACGTGGTGCAGAAGTTGGCCATCGGCGGGTCGGTGTAGAGCACCTCGTCGAGTGCGTCGCGGGTGGACAGGCTACCGCCGAGCAAGCTGCCCGCGAATCGCTGATCGGTGAGCATCAGCCGCACCGTATTGAGAATCAGATTGAGCATCGGCTCGATCCCCGCGCCGTACATCGTGAGTACCTGGTTCATCAGCTCCTCGTCGGTGAGCCGCTGCGGATGCTGTACCAACCGGGTCGTCACGTCGTCGCCGGGTTCGCTCTGCTTGAGCCGCACCAGGTCGTAGAGCGCGTCCTCCATCATCTGCGTACCGCTGGCCGCGGTGTCGCCGCCCTCGAACATCTGCGCCATGCCGGTCGCGATGTGCCCGCCGATATCGGCGGGCACACCGAGCATCGCGTTGATGGTGGCGAAGATGACAGGAAAGGCATACTGGCTCAACAGATCCGCGCGGCCGTCCGCGCAGAAGGAGTTGATCACCGGCATCGCGATCTGCTCGACGGTGCGATGCAGCTGGTACAGGTCGACACCCGCCAGGCCCGCGACGGTGACCTGCCGGTGGCGCGTGTGCTCGGCGCCGGCAGTGCGGATCGCGTTGGGGCGGTAGCGCATCATCGGCAGGACAGGGCAGTCGGCGGGGATGTCGCGCTGCCACATCTTCGGGTCGGCCGGAAAATGGTCGGGATCGTTGAGAATCTGTACCGCGGTGCGGTAGCCGATCACGAGGGTGGCGGGGACCCCGGGCACCAGATCGACCGGTACCAGCGAACCGAAGCGGTGCCGCATCTCGCGGTAGGTGCTCTGCGGGTCGGCGGCGAATTCCGGCGAGTACAGCGGCACCCGGTCCTGGCCGCTGCGCGAGTCCGGCGAAACATCCAGTGTCACAGCGAGTACTCCTGAGTCGAGGATCGGTGCCTCGGCGACGCGCCGAGTTCGTGGCCGACCCTGGCGGCCAGCTCGTTCATGCGATGGGCGATGAGCGCGAGGTCCACATCGCCGGTGGTGGCGACGCCGAGCAGGGTGCCCGCGCCCGCGGCGGTGATCAGCACCATGCCCTCGTCGTATTCGGTCATGTTCTGGCGCACGGTGTTCGCCAGTCCGCCACAGAACTCACCGAGCACCTTGCCCAGCGAGCGCAGCCCGCACGCGGCGGCCGCGAAACGCTCCGCGTCGTCGATGGAGATGGCGCCCGAGTGCGCCACGCGTAGGCCGTCCTCGGATAACAACACCGCGAAGCGGACGCCGTCGAGCGCCAGGTCGTCCAGCAGCCACGCGAGGCGGTTGGTGCTGTTGGAGATCGGAGTACTCATCAGCTGTCGTGCCCTTTCGTCGAGCGTGCGGCCGCGGCGCGGCCGTGTCTGGAGCCGCTGTGCCAGGCCGCCGCGAGCTCGGGGCGCGCGAGCACCTCGCCGGTGTCGGCGCGCTCGTCGGCCGGGGCCACGGTGCGGCGCGTGCGTTTGGGCAGCCCGCCGGTGGTGCGGTCGAGCTCGGCCACGTCCAGCTCGGGCGCCGACGCGCTGATCTCGGAGACAGGTGGTGGTGGCGCGACCGGTTCCGGCGCCTCGGCATGCTTGGGCCGGTGCACCTCGGTGGCCGTGACGAGCAGCGCCGCGGGAACGAACACCATCGCCCTGGTGCCGCCGTAGATATTGGGTCCGTCGACATAGGCGGCGAAGCCGTAACGGCGTGCGAGCGCGGCGACACCGGGGAACCCGACCCGCGGTGACGGGCCGAGGGCGTTGATGTCGACAACGCGCTCGCCCGAGAGCACCTGGCGCGCCTCCTCCATCTGCTCGTGGCTCATCCGCACGCCCGCGTCATCGATGATCACGGTGACCCCGTGATGGCCCTGCTGGTAGGAGATGTCGACGAACGACGACGGCGGCGAGTAGCGCAGCGCGTTGTCGAGCAGGGTCGCGACCGTGTGCACCAGCGGCTCCACCGCCCGGCTCATGACCACCAGTTCGCAGTGGCCCGTGCGCACGCGCAAATAGTCGCGCACCCGGCCGGTGGCGCCGCCCACCACGTCGCCGACGGTCTGTTGCGGCCAGCGTCTGCCCGGCAGCCCGCCCGAGACGATGACGTAGGCCTGGGCCTGACGGATCATCTGCTGGACGGTGTGGTCGATCCGGGTGAGTGTCGCGTAGACCTCGTCGTTGCGGTTCTCCCGCAGCGCGTTGCTCACGACCTGGCCCACGTCGGCGCCGAGACTCACCACGGTGGTGCCGAACGCGCGCACGGCGTTGCTGGTGGCGGCGCGGGCGTCGGCGGAGACCTGGGCGCGCGTCGCCTCGTGTGCCGCCTCGACCTGTGCCACGGTGCGCTGTTCGGCCGCGCGGTCGGCGAGTGCCGCGTCGTGTTCGCACGCCCGGAGTTCCTCCGCGTGGGCCAGCGACATCTGCTCCATCGCTGTGTTCTTGGCGTGGAGATCGCGCTCGGCCGCCGCCAGGCGGGCGCGGATCTGACGTTCGTTGCGCAGGGCCTGCAGCGCGACAGCGACCGCGCCGAGCAGGACCAGTGTTGCGATGGAGAACAAGAAGACCGCGAGCGTCGGAGTCATCGGTTCCTTTGTCGTCTGTACCGACCGAAGAGCCGTGGTGGCCGGGTCCTCGCCGGTCTCTCCGACGAGACTTCTCGCCGCGACCAGCCCTCACACCGAGTGCGCCGCACCACAATTGGGCACCGCGCACGTGAGTTCGGTCGAAACCGGACTCGCTGCCCGGCGTTTCGGCGATGCGGACACGTTAGCAGTGCGAATCGCCGAGTGCACGAAACGGGTTGCTGCAGAACGTGACTCGCATTGTCGTGGAGAGCCGTGAATTGATACCGACGGTTGATCCTCGGCGTGTACGGTTGAACGCATACAGGTCAGCCGTGGACCAGCGGCGACCAACGCGTCGTCGCCGCACCCGGCCTCGAGTCCTGGCTCATCCTTCTCTCGTCTCCCCGCTGCGGCGCCGTCGATCGATTCGAGGAAGAACCTGCATGACCAGCGATCTCGACGACGACCCGTCCGACGTGCCACCCGCCGACCCCGAGGAAGAGGACCCGACCGTTCATTGGCCCGAACCGAGCCCGCTGCAATCGTGGTGGACCGACATCATGGGCGCGAAGAAACCACGCCGGTTCGGTCAACAGACCTGACCTCGGCAGCACGACCCCAGGGCCGCACCGTTCTCGGTGCGGCCCTTGTCGTGTGCGGGCTGTGTTCGCCGGGGTATTGACCTGGACGCGGTGTCCAACCTAAATTACATGGACACCGTGTCTCAGGTATTCGGGACACACGGCACACGGGAGTGCGTTCATGACACAGAAGGTGTTCGTCGTCGGCGTCGGCATGACGAAGTTCGAGAAGCCGGGTTCGCGGGAGTGGGACTATCCGGACATGGCCCGTGAGGCGGGGACCAAGGCGCTCGCCGACGCCGGAATCGACTACGACCGGGTGCAGCAGGCCTATGTCGGTTATGTGTACGGCGAGTCGACCTCGGGTCAGCGCGCGGTCTACGAGCTGGGGCTGACCGGTATTCCGGTGGTCAACGTGAACAACAACTGCTCGACCGGTTCGACCGCGCTCTACCTGGCGGCGCAAGCGGTGCGCGGTGGGCTCGCCGAGTGCACCCTCGCCTTGGGTTTCGAGAAGATGCAGCCCGGCTCGCTCGGTTCGACCTACGACGACCGTGAGCAGCCGATGATGAAGCACCTGCTGGCGCTGGCCGAGCTGCAGGAGTTCGCGATGCCGCCCGCGCCGTACATGTTCGGTGCCGCGGGCAAGGAGCACATGGAGCTCTACGGCACCACGGCCGAGCAGTTCGCCAAGATCGGCGTGAAGAACCACCAGCACTCGGTGAACAATCCGTACGCGCAGTTCCAGAAGGAATACAGCCTCGAGGAGGTCCTCGCGGCGAAGCAGATCTACGGCCCGCTGACCAAGCTGCAGTGTTCGCCGACCTCCGACGGTTCCGGCGCGGTGATCCTGGCGAGCGAGGACTTCGTGGACCGGCACAACCTGGCCGACCGCGCGGTCGAGATCGTCGGGCAGTCGATGGTCACCGACCTCGCCTCGACGTTCACCCGCCCGACCGCAATCGATCTGGTCGGCTCCTCGATGTCGCGCACTGCCGCCGAAGCGGTGTACGCCGAGGCCGGTTTCGGGCCCGAGGATGTCGATGTCATCGAGCTGCACGACTGCTTCTCCACCAACGAACTGCTGACCTATGAGGCTCTGGGCCTGTGCGCGCCGGGGGAGGGCGGCCGGCTCGTCGACGACAACGCCACCACCTACGGCGGCCAGTGGGTCGTCAACCCGTCGGGCGGTCTGATCTCCAAGGGCCACCCCCTCGGCGCGACCGGTCTGGCCCAGTGCAGCGAACTCACCTGGCAGCTGCGGGGCACCGCTGACGCCCGCCAGGTCGCCGACGCGCGAATCGCCCTGCAACACAACATCGGTCTCGGTGGCGCGGTCGTGGTGACCGCCTACCGCCCCGCCAACCGCTGACTTTTCCCCTACCGAATCACACCAGGAGTAACCCCATGGCATCTGTGTCCGTTTCCACCGCACTTCCCGTCGCACCCGAGCTGGCCTGGGCCCGGCTCAGCGATCTCGCCAACTGGGAGGAATGGCTGACCATCCACCAGGGCTGGCGCGGCGATCTGCCCGCCGAGCTCGCCGCGGGCGCACGCTTCACCGAGGTCGTGTCGGTGATGAACATGGCCAACAAGATCGAGTGGACCGTCGCCGAAGTGGTGCCGAACTCGTTCCTGCGCATCACCGGCGCCGGCATGGCCGGTGTCACCATCGAATTCGCGTTGAAGGTCGACGCCACCGACACCGGCTCCTCGGCCGCGTTCGACGCGAGCTTCAAGGGCGCGATGATCGTCGGCCCGATCGGCAAGGCCGTCGCCAAGCACGCCGAAGCCGACCTGAAGGAGTCGATGGCCAAGTTCACCGAGCTCGTCGGTTCGGCCGCATGACCACCTCGGAATCGGCCGGAGTCGTCTTCGACGGCTCCGCCCTGGGGGAGTGGACCGACGAAGAGCGGTTCTCGGTCACTGCTGAACGAATCGCGCAATACGCCGCGGCGACCAATGATCCGGTCCCCGCGCACCGGTCGGGCGAGATCGCGCCGCCGGTGTTCGCGGTGGTGCCGGTGTTCACCTCGATGGCGCCCGCCGCGCTGTCGGTCGCGCCGGTGGAGCTGCTGATGAAGCTGGTCCACGGTGAGCAGGACTTCCTGTTCCACCGTCCGATCCGGGCCGGTGACGAACTGGTGGTGCGGGCCAAGCCGATCGGCTACGTGGGCCGCCCGAACGGCTCCACGGTCGTCATCTACGCCGAAACCCGCGACGCGGCGGGTGAGCTCGTCAACGAACAGTGGATGACCGCGTTCTTCCGCAAGGTCGACGCCGGTCCCGGTGAAGGGGAGCTCGCGCCCACCCACCGGATCACCGACGAGGATCGGGCAGGCGATCCGGCCGCGTCGGTCACCGCCCACATCGACGACGACCAGACCTTCCGCTACTCGCCGGCCTCGGGCGACCCGATGCCGATCCACCTCGACGACGAGATCGCCCGGATGGCCGGGCTTCCCGGCATCATCAACCACGGTCTGTGCACCATGGCGTTCACCTCGTGGGCCGCGCTGACCGAACTCGCAGGCGGCGACACCGCGCGCCTGCGCAGGCTGGCCGTGCGATTCGCCAAGCCGGTGCTGCCCGGCCAGGACATCACCACCACCTTCTGGCCCACCGAATCCGCTGATCCCGGGGTGCGGGCCTACGCCTTCGAAACCGAAGCCGCGGGCCAGATCGCGATCACCGACGGTCGCGTCGAAATCAACTAGGAGACAAGACTCATGGGAAAACTCGACGGTCGTGTCGCGGTCATCACCGGCGCCGGTCGTGGCATCGGCCGCGAACACGCGCTGCTGTTCGCCCGCGAAGGCGCCAAGGTCGTGGTCAATGACCTCGGCGGCGCCAACGACGGCACCGGTACCGACGCGGGCCCGGCCCAGCAGGTGGTCGACGAGATCGTCGCCGCCGGCGGTGCCGCGGTCGCCAACACCGACAACATCGCCACCTGGGACGGCGCGAAAGCGCTGGTCGACCAGGCGGTCAGCGAGTACGGAACGCTGGACATCGTGGTGAACAACGCGGGCATCCTGCGTGACGCGTTCATCGCGGGCATGGACGAGTCGCAGTGGGATTCGGTCATCGCGGTGCACCTCAAGGGCCACGCCGCCACCCTGCATCACGCCGCCGCGTATTGGAAGGCACAGTCCAAGGCCGGTACCCCGGTGTCGGCGTCGGTGATCAACACCGCCTCGGCCTCGGGCACGTTCATGCCCAACGCCGGTCAGGGCAACTACGGTGCGGCCAAGGCCGGCATCGCCGCGCTCACGCTGGTCGCCGCCGACGAACTCGAACGCTACGGCGTACGCGTGAACGCGATCGCCCCGATCGCGCGTACCCGCCTGACTCTGGCCACTCCTGGCATGGGCGCGTTGTTCGCGGCCGAGGTGCCCGAGGGTGAGTTCGACGCGTTCTCCCCGGCCAACATCTCCCCGCTGGTCGCCCATCTCGCCGAGGCCGACTGCGCGATCACCGGCAAGGTGTTCGCCGTGCAGGGCGGGGCGATCGTCGAGCTGGCCGGCTGGCACGACGTGCGCACCGTCGAGACCGACGGACCGTGGACCATCGACGAGGTGGCCGCCCAGCTGAAAGAGACCAACTAGCCATGGCGCGCAACAGTTATGAGCTCGGGGTCGGTGTCAGCGAGGACCATCTGGCCCTCGCCGACGCGGTCGCCGGTTTCGTCGAGCGGACCATCACCGCCGAGGTCGTCCGGGCCGCGGTCGAGTCGACCGACGCGGGCAAAGTCCTGCCGTTCTGGGACGGCCTCGTCGCCCAGGATCTGCTCAGCCTGCACATCGCCGAGGATCTCGGTGGTCAGGGCGCCGGTCTGCTGACGCTGGCCGTCGCGCTCGAACCGCTCGGGCGTGGCCTGCACACCGGGCCGTTCGTGCCGACCGTGCTCGCCGCCGCGGTGCTGGCCGCCGCGGATGACATTCGCGCCGAGGGCAATCCGAGCCTGGCTCGGATCGCCGGGCTGGCGGACGGGTCGCGCACCGGCGCGGTGGCCCTGACCTCGAACCTGACCGGCACGCTCACCGACGGCACGTTGACCGTCAGCGGAACGGCCGACGGTGTGCTGGGGGCGGTGTCGGCCGATGTCGTCATCGCGCCCGTCGCGGTGGCCGGGGAACAGCGGTGGGTCGTCTTCGAGAACATCGAACTGACCGTCAGCGCGCAGGACGGCATCGATGTGCTGCGCGGTTCGGCACGGCTGCAAGCGGATGCGCTCGAGCTCTCCTTCGACCGGGTGCTCGAGGTGAGTTCGGCGCGCGTGCGGTCGGTGGCCGCGGTGGTGCTCGGCGCCGAAGCGGTCGGCGTGATGTCGTGGTGTGTGTCGACCGCGTCGGAATACGCCAAGACCCGGGTGCAGTTCGGTCGGCCGATCGGTCAGTTCCAGGGCGTCAAACACAAGTGCGCCCAGATGGGCATCGCGCTGGAGAAGGCGCGTGCCGTGCTGTGGGACGCCGCCTACGCTCTCGATCGCGACGACGACACCGCGGAGTATGCCGCAGCTGTCGCGGCGCTGATCATCCCGGACGCCGCGGTGCAGGTCGCCCAGGAGTGCATCCAGGTGCACGGCGGGATCGGCTTCACCTGGGAGCACGACGCGCACCTGTACTACCGGCGCGCTCTCGCGCTGCGCGGGCAGCTCGGCGCGCGTGACGAACGAGCCGAGGCGGTGGCCGGCTACGCGCTGTCGGGGCTGACGCTGTCGAGCGAGCTGGAATTGCCTGCCGAAGCCGAGCGGATCCGGGCGGCGGTCCGGGCCGAGCTGGCCGAGATCGCGGCGATCGATGACGAGGACGACCAGCTCGTCGCGCTCGGCGACGGTGGCTGGAATCTCCCGCACCTGCCGCGGCCCTACGGCCGCTCGGCCTCGCCGCTCGAACAGGTGGTGATCGCGCAGGAGATCAAGACCTCCGGTATCCAGATGCCGCAGTTGCTGATGGGCACCTGGGCGGTCGGCGCGTTGGTTCCACACGGTGACGAACGGCAGAAACAGGAACTGGTCGTGCCGACACTGCGCGGCGAGCTGGTGTGGTGTCAGCTGTTCAGCGAGCCGGGCGCGGGTTCGGATCTGGCGAGCCTGACCACCAAGGCCATCAAGGTCGACGGTGGCTGGCGGGTGAGCGGACAGAAGATCTGGACCACGGTCGCGCAGTTCTCGGACTGGGCGATGCTGATCGCGCGCACCAGCCCCGACAAGCCCAAGCACGAAGGCATCACCTACTTCGTGCTCGACATGTCGAGCCCCGGGATCACGGTGCGCCCGCTGCGGGAGATGACGGGATCGGCGCTGTTCAACGAGGTGTTCCTCGATGAGGTGTTCATTCCCGACGAGAACGTGGTCGGGGCGGTCGACGACGGCTGGCATGTGGCCAGGACGACACTGGCCGGTGAGCGGGTGGCGCTGAGCCAGAAGATGGAGGCCTACGCCACCGATACCGACCTGCTGCGCTTCGCGATCGGCCGCGATCTCTCGCCGGTCGCGCGCTACCGGCTCGGCGAACTCATGGCCGAGAGCCGAGCGGTGGACGTGATCAGTTCACGGGTGGTGCTCAAGCAGCTGTCCGGCATCGACGTATCCACCACGTCCAGTGTCGGAAAGCTGTTGGGAATGGCGCTGGGACAAGCGATTTCGGAGTACATCGTCGCCGAACTCGGTGTCGCCGGTGTGGTGTCGGTGCCCGGTGAGCGCAGCGACCACGCGATGGAACAGCTGATCGCGGGCCGTGCCACCACCATCTACGGTGGCACCACCGAGGTCCAGCTCAATGTCATCGGTGAACGGATGCTCGGCCTGCCACGCGACGCCGCGGCGCAGGGGTGAGTGCCCCGGGCGTCGGGCAAGCGCCCGGCGCCCGGGCGATCGCCGGTGCCCGTGCGCGGCCGGATCGGTGGAATCGCTGGACTACAGTTCGTCGTTGTATTCAGCACAGCGTGGTATTCAGCAGAGCGCCGAACCGGCATCTGCACCGCACGGACCCGGTGAAGGAGATGACGTGACCGCACAACGCACCGACGGCAGAGCCAGCCGCTGGGACCGTCACCGCGCCGACCGTCGCGAACTCATCCTCGCCGCCGCCCTCGCGGCCGTGCAGGCCCAAGGCGCCTCGGTCGGCGTCCAGGAGATCGCCGATCTGGCCGGCGTCCCACGCTCGGTGCTGTACCGCCTGTTCAAAGACCGCCAAGACCTCGATGAGCAGCTGCGCACCCGCATCATCGACGACCTGATGGCGGTACTCGCCCCCACCCTGAACCCCGAGGGCACCGTCACCGAGGCGATCGCGCGTTCCGTCGACGCCTACGTGGGCTGGATCGCGACCAATCCGCGCCTGCATTACTTCCTCGGCGCCGGATCCGGTGCCAGTAAGGATCACAACTCGCCGATCGTATCCGGGACCAAGATCGCCATCGCGGGTACCGTGCGCGAGGTGTTCGAAAGCGCGCTGCGGGCACAGTCCGCACCGGTGGCGGTGGCCGAACCGATGTCGTTCGGCCTGGTGAGCTTCGTCGACGGCAGTGTGAACCGGTGGTTGAGCCGGTCGATGCAGCCGATGGACGCGGCGGAACTGTCGTCCTACCTGCAGATCGCCATCTGGGCGATCATCGACGCCAGTCTGCGTGAGGTCGGCGTCACGCTCGATCCGCGCACGTCGATCGCCGAACTGACGGCGCAAAATTAGATGTAACACGCAGTAGCGTCAACCCTTGTGTGGTACCGCTGGTACCACTAAACTGGGTAGTGGAACCGCACCGAGGAGACACCGATGACGCTGTCCAGCTACCACGAGGTCCTGCAGAGCCTGTCCGAAGGCTCGGTGACCAAACACTTCGATCCCTACGTCGACATCGACTGGGACTCGCCCGAGTTCGCCGTGCATTCCGACGACCCGCGCTGGATCCTGCCCGAGGTGGACCCGCTCGGCCGTCACCCCTGGTACAAAGCCCAGCCTGTCGAGAAGCGGATCGCGATGGGACTGTGGCGCCAAGCCTGCATCGCGAAGGTCGGCATCGACTTCGAACAGCTGCTCATCCGTGGGCTCATGCAGTACCTGCCGTCGGTGCCCAACGGTGATCCGGAATTCCGCTACATCACCCACGAGGCTGCCGAAGAGTGCAACCACACGATGATGTTCCAGGAGATGATCAATCGCATCGGCTATCGCGATGTGATCGGCATGGGCTCGGTCGATCGTAAGCTCACGTTGATCATCTGGCCGGCGGTGAAGTTCTTCCCCGGATTCTTCTTCGCCCTGGTGCTCGGTGGCGAGGAGCCGATCGATCACCTGCAGAAGGCGTTGCTGCGCAGCGGCACCGACCCACATCCGATGGTGCACCGGGTGATGGAGATCCACGTGGCCGAGGAGGCCCGGCACATCTCGTTCGCGCACGAATATCTTCGGATCAACGTGCCCACGATGAACGTCGTGTCGAAAACCGTCCTGTCCGTGGCCTTCCCGATCATCATGCGGGTAATGCTGGCGATGATCGCGACACCACCGAAGGAGTTCGCCGAGAAGTTCGGGATTCCGGGCGAGGTGATGCGAGACGCGTACTGGCGCAACGAGCACTCGCGCCATATCAAGCGGGATGTGTTCACCGATGTCCGCGCGCTCGCGACCGACATCGGCCTGATGAATCCTGTCGCCAAGCGCGTCTGGCAGCTGCTCGGTATCGACGGACCGGTGTCGCGCTACCGCAGCGAGCCCGCGCGCAGGACCGCATGAGGGCCGAAAGCTGGTCCGCGCCCACGGCCGCCGTGCTCCCGGACAAGGATCCTTTCTTCGCGCCGAGGCCCGGGTTCGAGACCCTTGCCGAGGGCACGATCCTGCGTTCGCGGCCGGTCGAGCTCGCCGCGTTCGGTGTAATCGGCATGAAGGTGCGGGCCTGGCAGCTGCTGTATCGCACGACCGATCTCCACGGCATGCCCGAGGCGTCCGTCACCACCGTGGTGGCGCCGAGGGGCGGTGTCGCGCCCGGTGCCCCACTGCTGTCGTTCCAGTGCGCGATCGACGCCATCTCGCCGCGGTCGTTTCCGTCCTACGCGTTGCGGCGCGGCTCTCGCGCCGTCGGTACCTTCGTGCACGTCGAACAGCTGTGTTTCGCCGATGCGCTGGCCAGGGGTTGGGCGATCTCGATTCCGGATCACGAAGGCATGCTCGGCGCATGGGGAGCGCCGCGTGAACCGGGCTACCGCGCACTCGACGGCATCCGCGCGGCCCTGGCCTTCGAGCCCGGCGGTCTCGACCCGCAGGCGCAGGTCGGGCTGTGGGGGTACTCGGGCGGCGGGCTGGCCACGGCGTGGGCCGCGGAGATGGCGCCGACCTACGCGCCGGAGCTCGACATCGCAGGCGCTGTGCTCGGCTCCCCGGTGGGCGATCTGGTCTCGACCTTCCATCGCCTCAACGGCGGGCTGCACGCGGGCTTGCCGACCCTCGTCGTCGCCGCGCTGCGCCGGGTGTATCCGGCGTTCGAGGACCTCGTCGCCACCCATTTCAGCGACGAGGGTCGCGCGGTACTCGACAAGGCCGCCGAGTCGACGACCGCCGCCGCGGTGCTGCGGTTGGCCCGCTACAACGTCGACCGGCACAGCGGCACCCCGATCGCCGAGTTGCTCGCCATGGAGGCGATGTTGGCCGTCTTCGCCGATCTCACGCTGGGGGACCGGGCGCCCTCGGTGCCGCTGCTGGTGGTGCAAGCCGTGCACGACCAGATCATCGCGGTGGACGATATCGACGCGCTGGTGCAGCGCTACCGCGAGCAGGGCGCGCACGTGACCTACCTGCGCGATCGGGCGAGCGAGCACATCTCGCTGCTGCCGCTGTCGACGCCGCTGAGCTTGAACTGGCTCGACGACCGATTCACCGGCGTCGCGGTGACACCGTCGCAGACCCGGACGGTGCGCAGCGTGCTCGCGCTGCCCGCGGGCCGTCGGGGGTTCGGCGCCCTCGCGCGGGTCGTGCTCCGGGTCCTCTTCGGGCGGCCCATCACGGCCTCGTCGGCCGGTCACGGCAGGGAGCGCACGGGGAGCAAGGCTCGTCACGCAGCCTGAAGCAACAACTTACTCGCTGGTAAGATAGGAAATAGTGGGTCTGCCGGCAGGCAGTAACTGGTGAGGTAAGGGGTTTACCGATGGGGATCGTTGCCGATCTGCCGCGCGCGGTGCGCAATGTGTGGTCGGTGTCGTTCGGTGGTGGACTCGAGTCCTACCGCCCCGCACCGTCGACGACGGTGTACGACGGCGCACACCGGCACTTGAAGCGCTACGACCGCACCACGCGGGCGAAGGGCAATCCGGTGCTGCTGGTGCCGCCGCTCGCGGTGACCACGGCCTGCTTCGACCTGCGGCCCGGGCAGAGTCTGGTGCGCTTCCTGCTCGACCAGGGCAGGCAGCCCTACGTCATCGACTACGGCGAATTCGGTTACGCCGACCGCGATCTCGGCCTCGAGGACTGGACCGAGGACATCCTGCCCGAGGCGATCGCGCGGGTCAGTGCGGAACACGACGGCCGTGGCGTCGACATCATCGGCTGGTCGCTGGGTGGTGTGCTCGCGCTGCTGACCGCGGCCGCCCACGCCGACCTGCCGATCGCCTCCATCACCTGCCTGGCCGCGCCGATCGACCAGGCCCGCACCGCGTTCCTGATCCCGCTGCGTTTGATCGCCAAGGTCACCGGTGGTCGCGAGATGGCCGTGGCGACCAAGGTGATGGGCGGCATCCCGCAGGAATTCGTGCGGCTCGGCTTCCGGATCCAGGCCTTCGACCGCGAGCTCGCCAAACCGATGTTCCTGGCCCGCAACGCCTTCGACACCGAAGCGCTGGCCAGGATGGAGGCCACCGACCGGTTCATGGCCACCATGCCCGGCTACCCGGGCCGCTCGTACTGGCAGATCTATCGCAGCCTGGTGCTGCGCAACGAACTCGCCGGCGGGTCGATCCGACTGCGCTCGGATCTGGTGATCGAACTGTCGAAGGTCACCTGCCGGGTGTTGCTGGCGGGCAGCCCCAGCGACGTGGTGGTGCCCGCCGCCTCGGTGCGCCGCGGCCTCGATGTTCTGCCCAACGCCGCCGAGGTGGAGTTCGTGGAGGTCAGCGGCGGACACCTCGGACTGGTTTCCGCCGCCGACACCACCTGGCCCGCGATCGAGGAGTTCCTCGGCCGCTGACCCGCGCCGACGTCTGTGCCCGCGGAATTTCGGCCGCTCCACCAAACCGCGGGCCGGTGCAGTCCGAACCTCTCTTCATGCCTCACGTCCGCCGTGGGGTGACCCGCACTGATTCGAGCAGTGCATCCGGTAGACGAGAGGTTCGCGCTGGTGAGAAGAACACGTCGATCGATCCGTACGGCTGCGGTGAGCGCCGCGCTGGTGAGCGCGCTGGCCTCGGCCGGGCTGACGCTGCCTGCGAGCGTCGCTGTCGCCCAACCCGGGACGGCCGGGGTGGTCTCGGCAGTCGATATCGACAGCAGACGCCAGCTGGTGACCGTCTTCTCGCCCGCGATGGACAAGCCGATTCCGGTGCAGGTGATCCGTGCCGCCGATACCGAGAACCCGCGGCCGACGATGTATCTGCTCAACGGTTCCCAGGGCGGCCCGAATCAGAGCGGCTGGGACGCGCAGACCGACGCCGTGAGTTTCCTGCGTGACAAAGACGTCAACGTCGTGACCCCGGTCGGCGGCGCCAGCTCCTACTACACCGACTGGGTGCGCGACGACGCGGTGCTCGGCCGCAACAAATGGCAGACGTTCCTCAACGAGGAGTTGCCGTCGGTGATCGAGGGGTTCCTCCGGGCCGACGGCAATCGCGCCGTGGTCGGTGTGTCGATGAGCGGCACCTCGGTGCTGAACCTCGCGATCGCCAAGCCCGGCTTCTGGAACAGCGTGGCGTCCTTCAGCGGTTGCGCGCAGACCTCGGACCCCATCGGCCAGGAATTCGTCCGGATCACGGTCGAGAACTGGGGTGGCGGGCAGAGCATCGAGAACATGTGGGGCCCACGCAACGGTCCCCTGTGGCGTGCCAATGATCCGCTCGTCAACGCCGAAGGGCTGCGCGGCACCCAGGTCTATCTGAGCACCGGCACCGGGATCCCCGGCGCACCCCACGACACGCCGGCGGACGCGCGTGTCCAGGACGGCAGGATCCCGCTCCCGGTCCAGCTCGCCTTCGGCGGCCCCATCGAGGCGGCAGTGCACTTCTGCACCGTCAACCTCGCCAACCGGCTGCGCGAGTTGAACATTCCGGTCACGCTGGACGAACGCCCTGTCGGCACACACTCCTGGGGATACTGGGAGGACGACCTCCGCTCGTCGTGGCCCTTCCTGGCGCAGTCGGTGGGCAGCCGGACGAACTGAGCGCACGGCGTCACCGAGCATCGCGAACCATCGATAGCCCAGCGCGGCAACGGATCCCGATGACCTGTTCCAGGGTCATCGGGACCACCTTCGTCACGGCGACGGGGTATCAGGCCTTCGTGGCGACTACCAGCACGTTCTTGCCGAACAGCTTGCCGGTGACGGCCTGCAGGAGCTTGCTGAGCGGGAACACCACGCGGTCGTAGAGCTTCAGCGCTCGTGTGTTGATCGTGCCGTCGTCGCTGCCGGCGAACTTGTAGGCCAGGGTGGCGAAGAAGCCGATCGGGTCGCAGTAGCGCGACTCCACGATCTCCAGACCCGCGTTACGGAGAATGCGGTTGAGCTGAGTTCGGCGATAACGCCGGTAGTGCCCGACTTTGGTGTCCATCGAGGTGAACAGCACCTCGAGCGCGGGCACATAGATCACCAGCGTCCCCCCGGGCCGCAACAGCGAGGTCAGGTGTTCGGACGCTTCCTGGTCGTTCTTGATGTGCTCGAAAACGTTGAAAGAATAGATCAGACCGTACATTTCGGCTTCGGACGGCTCGGCCTCGCAATCGACGACCTTGTAGCCTTTCGACAGCAGCAGCTTCTGCAGCTCGGCGTCGGGTTCGAGACAATCCGGGATGATCTGCCGCTCGGCCAGCATATCGGCGTAGGTGCCCCGACCGGCACCGAAGTCCAGTATGCGCAGGTCCGGCGACGTGACATGTTTATCTACGCAGTCGATCAGAAATTTGTTGTAATTGACCGCTTCGGTCATCGCCTCCAGGTTGTCACACCCGGTGTACGCGAATTCACTGCTGGTCACGCTTGATCCCCTCAATGCATCGATGGGCGGCAATGGCGGTCAGCGTAGTCCGACTACATTGCGGTGCCACGACATCGGGCAACATTGTCCGCGCCTCGGTCGGCGTCAGCGGCGGGGTGGCCGTGGCGAGGGAGGCCGGAAGGGGTGAGCGGTTGCGGGTTCGGCGCACCGGGCGCGGTGCTCGCGCCCGGTGCGCCGAACCTGTGTCTGCGCCATCATGGTGGTGTCGTCAGTCCGGCCGATCGAAACGGCGGCGGTCGGTCATCGTGGTCAGCGCGACCGGCCCGGTCCAACCACAGGGTGAGTCGCACATTCCGGTCACGATCGCGGTGGTCGATCCGTCGCTGTAATAGACGGTGTGCGTGCTGGCCCGCGCCGGATAGCCGCACGACGGGCACTTCCCGAAGTAATCGAGCACCTCGCGAATCCCGGACGCCGACACCGGTTTCGGCGTCCATGGCGGTGCTTCCGCGCGTTCGACTGAACTGTCTCGCATCGTCGGTTCGCTCCATCGTCGCGATGACGATGGGTCCGTCGTCGCGTCGATTCGAGACAAGAGCCTTTCAGTAGTGCTGGGCTCCGGGCGTGCACGGGCTCGCCGAACCCGTCAATGTCGCCACATCGCAGACTCCGCCGGTCAGGATCTGAAACGGAGTGACGCCGAGCAGGGCGATCAACCCGATGATGTCACCTTGCCCGGCCAGCACTGCGGCCGAGTTGGCCGCTGCCGAACCCGAGTCGGCTGCCGATGAGCCTGTTTCGGCTACCGCGGTGCCCGCCGCGGCTCCGACGAGACCGGCTACCGCGACCGAGGCCGCGGCGATACGAAGAGTGTTGCGCATTGTGTGCTCCTTGCTGGGGAGTGGGAACTCCCTGGAAGTGGGTCGGTGCAGAATTACGGCGACAGATCAGCGCGGCGGCTTGCTCATATCGCGGTTCATCGTCGGGAGTTCGATGCTGATCGGCATGCGCAGTTCGGACAGATAGATCAGGGCGGCCTTGCGCAAGAACTCGTCGAGGAGCCAGTAGGGATCCTCGAGCGGCGGGACCACGCTGAGCGCGCCCTCGCGCACGGCGATGAACGGACCCCATGCAACCTGGAGCAGGGGATCCCAGACCGGTTCCCGCGGAATCGAGAGCCCGTCGGCGGTCTTGTCGCCGAGCAGGAAACGAGTGAACGCGCCGAGCACCGGCTTGCTCAGAATCGACAGATCGATGTTGGCGCCCAGGCTGAGGAGCCGATCGGCCAGCTTGGCGCCCTCCGGCGTCGGCGCGATGATGGGGTCGAGGATTTGTGCCGCTTGGGCATTGGCGTCGGGCCATGACTTGGGGATGTATTCGTCGCGTACGCCCAGCAGGTGCCCGGCGACCTGCCAGGAGTGCAGGAACGCGTCCGATTCGTGTGCCGGGATCGGCACTTTCCAGGAATTGAGGTGCTTCATCACGGTTGTCGGCAGGCTGTGCCAGGTGACCATGATGTCGTTCTGGCTGATCGGTTTGTCCTCTTCCGCGGAGTGCACCCAGTGCGGGGACTGCGGCAACAGGTGACGCACCGCCGCGTGCACCAGTCGGGTTTTGACGCAGGTGACGATCATTTCCCCGTCGGGGGCATAAGCATTCGCGCTACCGATGTCGTAACCGAGTTTCGCGGTTTTGGTGATGCGGTCTTTGAGATCGTGGCCGCCCTTGGAGTAATAGACCGCGCGCGCCTCTTTCGGGATGACGGTGCTCATCATGCCGCTGGCGAACCCGTAGAGGACACCGAGATACAGTCCGCGTTTCTTGTTGAACGCGATCGCGGTATCCAACTTGCCGGTGTCGGTCCACTGCGGCAGTCGGCGGGCGTACTCCATGAAGTCGCGCAACTCCGAGGGCAAGCCGGCAGGCAGCGCCTGACCGTTCTTGGTCCAGGTCCGCAACAGTTCGTTGATCTTGGGAACTTCGCCTCGGTCGACGAGTCCGGCGACGAGTTCGTCGGCTTCGGGATCCCAGACCGTCAACGGGTCGACGCCGGAACCGGATCCGGCCACCGATCCTTCCGGCGACCACGTCCACGGATCTGCCCGTGCGATCGCACCCAATCCGATGGTGCCGACAACGCCGAGCATTCCGCCGGCCTTCAGCGCATTGCGCCTATTGAGTCTATCCATGACATTACTCCTCATTGAGCACGTTCAGACTCCCAGGCCGCAGCGCGAGTACTCGATCCTCTTCACTGAATCAGCCTAGAATAGTGAGTAACTTAACAGGCAGTGACCGCTGTGTCCACGTTATGCGGATTGACGCCGGATGGCGGTTCGGTCGTAGAGAGGGGGAGGTGGGGTTGAACCCTCAATAGAAGGCTGTGACCTGCACACTTTTTCATTCGGTAGGGCGTGTCCGCAGCTCGAGTGTGGTCACCGACTGATGGACTCAGAGTTGCGGGATGGTGAGTAACTTAGCTGGACAGCGCACTCGGGATCGAGATCGTCGGCTCCGGTTGTTGGGCCCCCGCTTCAGTTGCTCGCTGGCTGATGTAGAAGCGGTCAGCACTGTATAGGGGCGTGTACGTGTGGATGGTCGAGTCCTGAGCTGCTTCCCTGTACGGCCGATCTGTCGGAGGGCGTCGATTGAGCGCGTGAGATAGCGGCGGAAACTATCAGGAATTCGCAGTAACATAGCGTCAAAGATCCGATGCTTCGCCGCGCATCCCGGATCTTGAGCCGGCCAACCGCCTGTGCGAGAATCATGGCTAACTTATTGGACCTGTCGCCGACCGGTGGCGACAGCGCGTGAGGAGTCAAAGATGTCCGCTCTCGTCGTCGACGTACTTCGACCACCGTCTGGCTGGAGAACTCGCGGTGGGGGACCGTCACCGGTGGGCTCCGCGGCCCTGCTCGTCGATGTGTTCGGCGAGCCGGCCGATCTTTGCCGCTCGATGATCGTGGCGTCGGCTGACGCGGGATCGGCGCAGCGATGAGCTACCGGCGTTGTGCCCTGATCACCGGCGGTTCGCGAGGGATCGGCGCGGAGGTCGCGCGGCGTCTGGCCGAACTCGGCTACGACCTCACGCTCGCCGCCCGCGATGGAGCGGTCCTGGACAGCACTGCTGAAGAGCTGCGCACCGACCACGGTGTGGACGTAGTGACGGTGATTGCGAACATGAACGATCCCGAACAGTTGCTGCGCCTCGCCGACACGCACGCCGACCGGTTCGGTCGCCTGGACGTCTTGGTGCACTGCGCCGGCACCGGTACCGCCGGTCCGGTAGCGACGATGAGCGCCGCCGGCTACCACCGCATGTTCGACATCAACGTTCGCGGTCCCCTGACTCTTGTTCAGCATTGCCTGCCATTGCTGCGCGAGACGGCGAAGGGCAACCCCGGCGCAGGTGCGAAAATCGTTGCGCTGGCCTCGATCACCGGTGTCGCGGGGGAGCCGGGCTTGGCCGCCTATGGGGCGTCGAAAGCCGCTCTGGTGTCGCTCTGCGAAACCATTTCGCTGGAGGAATCCGCGAACGGTGTCAGTGCGACAGCTATCTCACCTGGCTATGTCGATACCGATATGACCGCGTGGAAACGCGACGAACTCGACCGCGCGGCGATGCTGACGACCGGGGACATCGCTGAACTGGTGCTGGCCATCACTCGTCTGTCCGCCAACGCCGTCGTTCCCAATATCGTTGTCTCCCGGTCGGGGAGCCAGCTGTGGCGAGCATGATCGACCGCGCATCGCCTGCTGAGCCGGTGGGAACGAGTACGGCTCGATGACCGCGATACGCGGCGAAGTGAGGAATGCGCACATCCTCACCCGCGCGGATCGCGGCGCGGCCCGTGCCCGTCGCCGAGAGGTCGTCATCCGCGCCGCACGTGACGTCTTCGTCGATCATGGTTTCCACGGCGCCAGCATGGAAGAGATCAGCGTCAGGGCCCAGGTGAGCAAACCGGTGCTCTACAACCACTTCACGGGCAAGGTTGACCTGTATTCCACTGTGCTGCAACGCTATCTGGACCACATGGTCGGTGGGCTGCGTGATGCGCTCCGGACGACCGCCGGGTACGAGAACAAGGTGCGGCGCACGGTCTCGGCCTATTTCGACTTCGTCGACGAGGACAACGGTGCGGGATACACGCTCGTTTTCGACACTCCGGTTCCGAGTGAGCCGAGCGTCGAGGGTCGGGTACGGATGGCGATGGCCGAATGTGCGGCGCTGGTCGGTGTCGAACTCGCCGCGGTGGGGATGGATCCCTACCGTGCCCGGGCTTGCGCATTCGGTCTCGTCGGCGCCAGCCACCTGGCGGCCCGCTACTGGTTCGACGCCGGTCGCCCGATTCCCAAGATCGACGCGGTCGACACCACCGTTGCGCTGTTCTGGACAGGACTGTCCGGAACAGGGTAGTGCGAATACCGGTGGGGTCGACGAAGTCGCCGCGGCGATCCGGGAAGCGTCCGAGGATCTGGCCCCGATGCACCGTGTGTGTCTGCTCAGATCAGATTCTTGCCCTGAGATCTACGCTCACGCATGTCGTCCAGGTAGCGCTCGAAGGGCTGAGCTCGCCAAGTGTCCGGCAGCACCTCGAGCAGTCGGCCGAGCGTCCGCATCGCGATTTCGAACACTCGTTGCTTGCGCGGGCTCCATGGCAGGCCCAACTCGTCGCGGAACTGCTGTGGCAGAAACCCGGTGGTGAAGAAGCGATTCGCCCGACCGAACGCGACGCGCACGCTTCGACGCCATGCCGCCAACTCGACAACGTAGTTGAGCAGGTAGGTGCGGACTTCGTCGTCGAAGGACAGATCGCCGAGCATCGAGTCCCAGTACCGATCGAAGGCCGCGCGGTCGGCCGGCCACAGTTCGGCCGGCATCTGCAAGGTTGTTCCGAATCTGGCGGCATCGCGATACATCTCGTCGGCATCCTGCTCGTTCATCCCGCCGAAGAGCAGGTTCACCGTATCCAGGACTCCTCGGTACAGGCAGGCGGCTACCCACAGTTGCAGTTGAGGGTCGAAGGCGTTGTACCGAACAGGGCTGTGTGGTCCCGAGCGCACCTGCCGGTGCGCGGAGCCCACCGCGGCACGGTATGCCGCCTGATCTTCGTCTGTGCCGATCATCGCCACCGCGAGGTAGGTGAGCGTGGTACGACCGCGCTTGGCTGGTCGTGTCGCGTAACTGCCTGATTCGACAACACTTTCCACCACGCCGCGTCCCACCGGGGGCAGGCTCAGCTGCATGATCACGTTCGCCGGGCCGCCCAGCAGCGCGCCGGCACCGTTGAGGTAGCGGTGTCTGCGCGCGATGTCGCCCGAGACATCCTGCGGCCGACCAGCTTTTGCTGAACGGGTCATGGCCGGCCTCCGAATCGAAAGGATGAGAGATTCATGCGCTCATGTTCTCACCGAGCCCGGGGCCTCCACAATGCTTTTCGGCGATTAAGTTACTAATGATTCCGGCGAGGTCTACGATCGCCATCGGCTGTCGGTGCGCAGATTCCGATCGCTGGCCCCCCAGTACCCGAACACTTCGGAGGTGTCCATGTCGGTGATCCCGAGCATGTCAGCGGCCCTGGTCGCAACGATGGCCGACGGCTTGGCTGCCGTCGGAGTGCTGCGCAGAAGCGGCGCGATCGAACTTCAGCACCCGCTGGAGCTGCTGCGTACCGCCAGGGATGCGACAGTGCTCGGTCCGGTCGTCACCGCGTTCGCGCACGCGGCTCGCCGCAACGGCGCCGCGACGGCCATCGTCGACGAGCTGGGGCCGCTGACGTTCGCGGAGCTCGATCGTAGGTCGAATGCGGTGGCCAACGGCCTTGCCGCGCGGGGGATCGCGAGTGGCACTGTGCTGGCCGCGCTGTGCCGGGATCATCGGGGGATGGTCTTGTCGCTGCTCGCCGCGGGCAAGCTGGGCGCGCGCATCGTGTTGCTCAATACGGGAATGGCGGGCCCGCAGTTGGTGTCGGTGACCGAACGCGAAAACGTGGGTGCGATCCTGCTCGACGCCGAGTTCCTTCACCGCTTCGAAGATCTTCCGAAGAAGTTACCGACTATTCTGACCTTGGACGACGGTTGGGTGGACCACGGGCAGCCCACGCTGGACGATGTCCGAGCGGGCCAGCACACCAGACCGCCGGTGAGCCCCAAGCAGCCCGGCGGGATCGTGGTACTGACCAGCGGCACGACCGGAACACCGAAAGGTGCGCCGCGAGGCAAGGTGTCGCCCTTGCAATCGGCGCAGTTCCTCGACCGGATCCCCTTGCCGACGGCGAGTACGACCGTGCTCGCGGCGCCGGCGTTCCACGGCACCGGTCTCTCGCAGCTGATTCTCGGTTGGGCGCTGGGAAGCGCGATCGTCTTGCAGCAGCGCAGATTCGACCCGCGACGCACGCTGGCCGATATCGAACACCATAGGGCGGGAACGTTGGTGCTGGTACCAACGATGTTGCAGCGCATCGTCGATCTGGGCGAGTCCGTGCTGGCCGAATACGACACCTCCTCGCTCAAGGTGATCTTCGCGGCCGGATCCGCCATCTCGCCCGACCTGAGCAGGCGCACGGCGCTGGCGTTCGGTGAGGTGCTCTACAACCTGTATGCCTCGACGGAGGTCGCGGTGGCAGCCGTCGCCACACCCGGCGATATGCGGGAAGCGCCCGGCACCGTGGGTCGTCCACCTGTGGGCTGCCGGGTCGCGATCTACGATGACGACCGCCGCCGGATCACCGAACCGGGCGTGGTCGGCACCATATTCGTCGCCAGCGCACTGAGTTTCGGCGGCTATACCGACGGCACGGGCAAGGAGATCGTCGACGGAATGCAGTCCAGTGGCGATGTCGGTCATTTCGATGCGGCGGGAAGACTGTTCATCGATGGTCGAGACGACGACATGATCGTCTCCGGCGGAGAGAACGTCTTTCCGCTCGAGGTCGAAAACCTGCTCGTAGAACGACCCGACATTCTCGAGGCTGCGGTCGTGGGGGTGGACGATCGCGACTTCGGAAAACGTCTGCGCGCGTTCGTCGTGCCCGCGCCGGGTGCGTCGTGCGACGCGCAACAGGTGAAGGATTACGTCAAAGCGAACCTCGCGCGACACAAAGTCCCTCGGGATGTGGTGTTCGTAGACGAGTTGCCACGCAATGCCACCGGCAAACTGCTTCGTCGCAAGCTCGAGAGCGCCGATCCACAATGAGATCCGGGTCGCGGCTTCTTCTGTGCGTCCGGTCTGGTCACGGCGAGGTGGGTGACTCCCGAGACGTGGCGATGTCACCCGCCAACGGTGCGACCGCGCCGATCACGTGGTCCGTGAGATCGCGATCGAGCCCGGCTGCGCTGAGCGCATCGGTGAGATGGCCTGCGACCAGGTTGAAATGGTCTACGGTGATGCCGCGACCACGATGCACGGCTCGCATGGAAACGCCGACGTAGGGCACCGGTCCGCCGAGTAGTGCGGCGAAGAATTCGACCTGCCGGCCCTTCGTTCGAGTGAGGTTGGTGCCGGCGAAGAACGGCGACAACCGCTCATCGGCGAGGATGCGTCGGTAGAGATCGTCGACGACCGTCTCCAGGGCGCCGCGACCGCCGATCCGCTCGTAGAGCGGCACGTTGTTGTGCGATGCATCGGGATCGTTGTCCGGCGCAGGGGTACTGCGTCGATCCGGTTCGTCCATGGTGGGAGTCCTCGTTTCGCGAACATCACCGATGGGGTGGCCGGTGACAGTGCCTGAGGTGTTCGTCTTGCATGAATTGTCGGTAACTTAGCTCTTTGGGGGTGGGATGTCTCGGATTTGGCGCAGTCCGTTCGTGAAGTCCCGTGCAGCGGTCTGTCCGGCGGCGTCCGGTCTACATGCAGTTCAGATAACCGAGTTGGCGCCGCTACCAGCACGTCGGCGCTCGGGCTGATGCGGTCGAGGCGCCGTCACTCGACGAATTCGGCCCTGGATCGAGCTGGAATAGGCATTAACATAATCTTGTGTTGGAGTCTTCGGCGTGGGAGACTACTTGCCAGCCATCGCTGCCGTGAGGCGACGTTGAACGCAGTGAGGAAGTCAAAGATGACTACCGACTATTCACCCAGAATCGATTCCGCGCGGCCCCGTGCGGCCACGGCCGAGTCCTCCATCAGAGTGCGGGCGCTCGCCGACGAGTTGGTCTCCCGAATGCGGGAGAGCATGGCTGCGCGCCTCGGCGGCGTCGACGGCGGTGCCCCGGCCGCCATTGATGTGCTACCGGGCACTGCCCTGGCCACACTGCCGGCCCGTAGACGCGGCGATACCGTTCGACACCGCACCGCCGGGCCGCCGCGAGCGCGTACCGAGGTGCCCGGCGAAGTGATCGATCAGGCGATCGGTCAGGGTTTCACAACGAGTTTGGAGCTGATCGCCTCGAGTGTGGTCGGCACCGACGAGCAGAAGCTCTCGGTCGTCCGCCAATTGGCGACCGAAATGCTGGACAGCGTGACGGCCGCGATATCACTCGCGTACACCGACCAGCTCGAGGTCGAGGTCGTCGAGGATCAACGGGCCAGGAACTCCTTGGCGGTTGCGTTGCTCGCCGGGCAGGATACGTCGACGGTGACGCGGTGCAGTGGTTTCGAGGTCGCCGAGAGCTATTCCGTGCTGGCGGTGCATTTTCCGTCCGGTAGCGACGACAGGCCCGACACATTCGTTACACAGATGGATGTCCGGCGAATGATTCGAAATATCCGGGCGGCCCTTGATCGTCATGGGTCGGTGCGCGCGCTGTCGCGGCTCGATGTGCGCGGTGGCATCATTCTTGTTCCGTCAGCCGAGGTCAGGGACCTCGACACGCTGTTGACCGTGCTCTCTGCGGCGGCCGGCGTCGATATGACCGCAACCTGCGCGGAGGCATCGCCGGCGAGAATTCCGGAAACCGTTGATCAGCTGTGCGAGCTCCTGGATCTCGCACAAAGAATGCAGCGCCCACCCGGTCTGTTTCGTTTCGCTGATCTGGCAGTCGAATTCCAGCTCACCAGACCGTCTGCTGTACGACGGCATCTCGATGCGATACTGAACCCGCTCGACGACCATCCGATTCTGATGGAAACCTTGTGCAGGCACCTCGACAACAATCTGAATCGTCGCCGAACCTCGCGACAGCTCAGTGTTCATATGAACACCATCGATTACCGGCTGAAAAGTATCCGCAAACTGACGGGCTTCGATCCTTCGTCGGCCGATGGGCTCTGGTATCTGCAGTCGGCGCTGGTCGTGCGTAAAGCGAACTATCAGGATAAATAGAGTCGGCCGCAGCGCCATCCGTGGGGCGGACATTTCGGAGGGTCGTGGTACTCGGGCACGGGTCGCCACGCGGCGGTGCCATGTGCGCGGAGTTGATCAGCCGCCTGCGCACTGGATCCGTGCAGGCGTTGCCGGCCCCGGCATCGCCGATCATTGTCGCCGGTGGGAATGCTGCCAGGGGATGTATCGACGCGGCGGCCATGGCGTGCCGGCTGATAGATCTCGGAACAATGGCCGAGCGTGTACGTGGCTTCGCCGGGTGTGGACAACACTTTCGGGACCACGCCATCGTGGGCACGGCGCCTGCGAGCGATCGGGGTAGTCGGCGTTGTCGCATCGGTTCCGAGTCCACCATGTCGATACAGGAGGTAAAGATGGGTCAGTTCAGCGTCTGGCATTGGTTGATAGTCGCGGCTGTGTTCGTGCTGTTCTTCGGTGCGAAGCGTATGCCGGATGCCGCCCGCGGGCTGGGGCGGTCGCTACGGATCTTCAAGAGCGAGGTGAGTCGAATGCAGTCCGAGGAAGCGGATTCGGCGAAAGAGCGGTCGGCCCGAGAGAACGTTGGGCTGGCGGCACCGGAGCAGGCGCCGGCGACGCCTTCGCCGAACCAGTGGCTCAGCCGCCGAAAACGCTCTGAGCATTGTGTCGCTACCGAAGTGGGCGACTGTTCACTTCGGTACGCCGATGATGACGAGGGCGGCGATGACCAGAATGATCGTCTCGCTCCACCCGATGTTGCTGAACATCTACGGAGGCTCCGTCACTCTCTCGGGTTGTCGTCGCGGCAGTCCTGGGCGACCATCGCCGACCGCAACTGCCACAGATCCGATGCCCGCGCCGGGTTGAGTCCGGTGAGCCGGGCGATTCGGCGAAGTCGATAGTCAACGGTATTGGTGTGGATATCCATGATCCGCGCGGTCTGCGCCCGATTCAAGTTGTTGGCGATGTGTACCCGCAGTGTCTTCCGCAATTCGGGATATCTTTCCAACGGCGCCAATAATTCACCGAGCAGGGAAAGACCGAGTCCTTGCCGCGAAAGCTGGTACTCCAGTGCGAGTTGGCCGAATCGATAGAGGCCGGGTGCGCATTCGAGTCGCTCGACGACATCGAGCATCTCGTGTGCCGTTTTCGCCGCAGACGCGACGTCGGCGGCGGGCGCGGCGACCACAGCTGCGACGAGTTCGACCTGCGCCGCCCCTGCGAGCGCCTCGACCAGTGAATCGAGTTCGTCCTCGGCCACCGCGTCGGTCGGGATGAGAACGGTCCCACCGTCGATCGACAGCCGGGCCAAACCCTGCCCGTCGCTGTGCTGGGCCAGGGCTTTCCGCACCCTGTGCAGGTAGTGCAAGGCAATTCCCGTGTTCGGGTTCGCGCGCATCGCGATGGCGAGCACCGAGTACGTGTCAGCGATAGGGATGCCGCATCTGCGGGCGGTGACGGGTGTCCACTGTCCGGCCAGCAGGGCGGACGTGAGAGTCCGCTCGGCGTCCTGGCCGAACGTCGCTGCGCCGTGCTCGCCGAGGTACGCGTGGGTGACTGTCAGGCAGAGTTGATCGCTGATCGTCATGGCGATCTGGAATCCATCGATCACAGTTTCGCGAGTGCAATCCTGATATCGGGCGAACAACTGGCCGGCAACTATCCGTATGCCTTCATGGAAACCGCGCAGCACAAGGTCGATGGGTACGCTGTCGCACGCCAATCCGGCGGCGATTGTCGCGAGTTCTCCGAGTTCGTGCGTGATGTCGCATCCCTCCAGCATTCCTTGCGCGATCTCGAGGGCTATCCGGGTGATTGCTCCGATTGTCGATGCCATCGGCGTGCCGGGCGAAATATCGCACTGCGCCACATTGTCGATGAAATGGGAGACGAGTTGATCGGTCAGCGATGCCACATCGTGCAGCGATGGCCGCCGTTCGGCACTGTCGGATGGGATTGTCATCGTTGGTATCCCTTTCCACGCCGACCAGGCGCCGGGATGGGAACCGCTCTGCTCGTCGCATCGCCGTTCGGCTCAGTGGTGAGTAGTGCTGCGGCACGATACTGATGCCGGGCACGAAGTCGGCTGGATAGAGCGGGGCAATAGATGTAGCGGTGAGCAAATAGTCGGGCCGTATCAGGCAGGCGGGTCCGCACGAGCGAACCGGCTACGTCGGCGGTCGCTCGTGCGGGTGCATCATGTTCCGAACAAGCGATGCGGAATGAACAGTAACATCATTCAACGCGATGGCTCTATTGTGTGAATACACAGTGGAAATCCGACACTAATTCACGCAAATAATTGGAAATTCATTGTGGTCGAGTCGGCGACCGTCCGGGGGCTCATCGAGATCGGCGGTGGTCTCCTCGGAGGAGACCACCGCCGCAACCCGCAACGGAGTCGTAGCTACCTCAGCTGGTGACCACGGGTGTCAAGCCTGTCGAACCGTGCAGTTTGCGCAGCTCGTGCTTGACGACCTTGCCGCCCGCGTTGCGCGGCAGGGCGTCGACCACCACGAGGTCCTTCGGGTGCTTGTAGCGGGCGAGATGGGTGTTGAGATGCGGTTCCAGGTCGGCGAGACTGATGCCGCCGTCGTCCTCCACCGCCACGATCGCGACCGGGACCTCGCCCCATTTGTCGTCGACGCGGCCGATCACCGCCGCCTCTCTGATCCGTGGGTGCGCGAACAGCACGTTCTCCACCTCGGCGCAGTAGATGTTCTCGCCGCCGGAGATGATCATGTCCTTCTTGCGGTCGACGACGTAGACGAAGCCTTCCTCGTCGAGGCGCACGAGATCACCGGAGTGGAACCAGCCGCCCGCGAACGCGTCGGCGGTCGCGCGCGGGTTGTTCCAGTACTCGCGCATCAAAGTCGGTCCGCGATAGACGATTTCGCCGATCTCACCCTGGGCGACATCGTTCATCTCGTCGTCGACGACTCGGGTGGCGATGGTGGGAATCGGCTTGCCGACAGAGCCGAGCTTGCGGATCGCGTCCTCGCCGTCGAGGACGCAGGTGATCGGCGACATCTCGGTCTGCCCGAAGACCGCCACGTTGAGCGCGTTCGGGAAGGTCTGCGCCATGGCCTGCAGCACGGTGTCGGAGGCCGGAGCCGCGCCCCAGCTGATCACTCGCAGCCGCAGATCACGCTGTGCGACAGTCGGATCGGCGCACACTACCTGCCACTGGGCGGGCACCAGGAACACCGAGGTCGCGCGCTCGCTCTCCCAGGCATCGAGCACCTCGGCCGCATCGAACGCCTTGAGCGGATGGATCACCGTCAACGCACCGAGTACGAAACACGATGCGATGCTGCCCAAGCCGGCGATGTGGAACAGCGGCGACGCGCAGAAGGCGATGTCGTCGGAGCTGTAGCGCATGGCGCGGATACAGGTGAGCGCCTGCGAGCTCATGTTCAGGTGGGTCAGGACCGCGCCCTTGGGGTTTCCGGTGGTGCCGGAGGTGTACATGATGAGAGCTGCGGTGTCCTCGGCGATGTCGCGCGGCTCGTGCGGTTCGCCGGTCTCGGCGATGAGGTCCTCGTAGCCGAGGACACCGTCGCCGGTCGGTGCGCCGACCACGATGTGAGTACGCAGATCGGGGGACTGGGCGCTCACCGCCGTGGCCAGCGGGGCGAGCACCGCGTCGGTGATGATCACCGCGGCGCCGCTGTCGGCGACCAGGAAGGCGATCTCGGGCGGAGTGAGCCGGAAATTCACCGGCACCGCGATAGCGCCCAGAGTGTTGATCGCGAATACCGATTCGAGGTACTCGATGTTGTTGAGCATCAAGATCATCACGCGGTCGCCGGCCTTGACGCCACGGCGATCGAGCGCGTCGGACAACCGTTCCACCCGCCAGTGCAGTTCACCCCAGCTGGTGGTCTTGCCGAGGTAGCGCAAGGCGGGAGCGTCCGGGATGGTGGTGGCATGGATCGCGATCTGGTTCATCCAGTGATTGCGGCGCGAGCGCAGGGGTTCTGTGGACATCGTCGTCTCCTCGAAGGCGCGGGAAGGGTTAGGCCGGTTCGGCGATCGGATGCACGGCGCCGGTGAAGTTCGGCGCGCGACGGGTCAGCATCGCGGTCATTCCTTCGAGGAAGTCCGCGGAGGTCAGCAGCTCGATCTGTCCGTCCTTCTCCCGCGTGAGCGCGGCGTCGAGTTCGGTCAGCGTCGATGCGTTGATGGCAGCTTTCGTCAGTTGCAGCGCGCGGCGAGGACCCGCCACGAGTTGGGCGGCGACGGCGTCGATCTGAGCGTCGAGTTCGGCGGCGGGTACACACCGGGTGATCAAGCCCGCCGCAGCGGCGTCGGCGGCGGGCAATCGGGCGCCGAGCAGCGCCATTTCCGCGGCCCTGGCACGACCCATGGCCGCGGCGACGACCGCGGTTGCTCCGCCGTCGGGCATCAGCCCGATCGAGGTGAACGGCAGCAGCAGGTAGGCGCTGTCGGCTGCGTACACGAGATCGGCGGCCAGTGCGATCGACGCGCCGACGCCGGCGGCCGGCCCGTTGACCCGCGCGATGACGGGAAGCGGCGAGGCGATGATCGCGCGGATCAGCGCGTTGGCGGTGTCCATCACGACCTGCGGTGAGGCCTCGTTGCCGCCTGCGGCCGCGGCTGCGGCCAGGTCGGCGCCGGTGCAGAACGCCTTGCCCGCGCCGGTCAGCACGATCACCCGAACCGAAGGCCGAGCCGGGGCAGCGCTGACGAGATCGCCCAGTTCGGTCATCGCCTCGAGATCGATCGCGTTCAGCCGTGCTTGGCGGTCGATCGTCAGGCGCAGGACGCCGCCTTCTTCCTCGACCAGAATGCTCTCGCTCATCGGGCCACCGTTTCGACGATCGACTGTGCCAGACGTCCCGCGATGAGGGTCTCGGCCTCGCGCACGATCCGCGCCACCAGATCCGCGCAGGTGGGGATGTCGTGGATCAAGCCCTGGCACTGGCCGACGCTCCAGATGCCCGCGTCGAGGTCACCGTCCTCGTAGACCTTGCGGCCGCGCGCGCCCGCGACGAGTTCGCGGACATCGTCGAACGTGCCACCGCCGCGCTCGATCTCGACGACCTGGCGGCTGACGGCGTTGTCGGCGACCCGGGCGGTGTTGCTCAAGGTCCGGAAGATCAGCTTGGTGTCGAGCTCGGTGTTGGCGACGATCTGTTCCTTGACCACGTGCGCGATGGGCGATTCGACCGTGCACAGAAACCTGGTACCCATATTGACGCCGTCGGCGCCGAGCGCCATCGCGGCGACCAACCCGCGAGCATCGGCGATGCCGCCGGAGGCGATCATCGGGATCTCGATCTCGCGCGCGGCGGCGGGAATCAGGACCAAGCCCGGTGTGTCGTTCTCGCCGGGATGACCGGCGCATTCGAAGCCGTCGATACTCACCGCGTCGACGCCGACCTGCTGGGCCTTGAGCGCGTGCTTGACGCTGGTGCACTTGTGCAGCACCTTGATGCCCGCGTCTTTGAGGTAGGGCAGGTGGGTCGCCGGGTTGCCGCCGGCGATCTCGACGATCGAGACGCCCCCGTCGATGATCGCCTGGCGGTACTCCGCGTAGGGCGGCGGCGTGATCGAAGGCAGGATCGTCAGATTCACACCGAACGGTTTGTCGGTGAGATCCCTGGTCCGAGCGATTTCCTCGCGCAGTGCCTGCGGGGTCGGCTGGGTCAGGCCGGTGATGATGCCGAGTCCACCGGCCTCTGAGACCGCGGCCGCGAGTTCGGCACGGCCGACCCACATCATCCCGCCCTGCACGATGGGGTGCTCGACACCGAATGCCTCGGTGAATCGGGTGCGCAGCATTGAGCCTCTCTCCGCTCGGGAGTTCTGCGCCGGTTGCGGGGAACCCATGGCCTCTTTGCATCCGGCGAGAATCATGATTAACTTATTGAGAATGGGTGTTAACTTATCCGAGCTGGAGTGTTCCTGTCAACGAACTCGGCCCAAGCGCGAGAATCGCTGGGCCCACCCTGGCCGATCCGGTGGTCGGGGGTGCGTTGACGGGGCGATCCGATTCCTTCGAAAGAAGTCGCCGATGGCTGAATCCCTTGTCGCAGAGGCTGTTGACAAGCAGTTTCTCGAGACCCACCGTCCCGTTGCCAGTGCGGTTCGCGGCCGTCGGCCGGTCGGCGATGCCGCTGTGGCCGCTGTGGCCGCACCGGGCTGGGTGGGAATCGGCGCCGAGGGCGGAAAAGGCCGCTGTGCGGCGATGGGCGAAACATCTGATCGTCAACATCGACGAATCCCGCGCAACGCGGGCGAGGCACCCCAGCGCGTGTTCTGCGGCCTGATGATGGCCGACCACGTGGCGTCAACGCGCCGGTAACTGATCCTCAATCCAACGAAACAAGGGAGAACAATCACTATGGGCGTCGAATTCAGCCCGGAACAGCAGGATTTCGCGGCAGCGGTCGCCGCGTTCGCCAAGCGTGAGGCGGGCACCCGGGAAAAGCGTGACGCGCTCACCGACCATGATGCCGAGCAGCACAACGCCGATGTCTACGGCAAGATGGCCGAACTGGGCTGGCTCGGTCTGACGGTGCCCGAGGAGTACGGCGGCTCCGACGCCACGATGGTCGACATGTGCATCCTGCTCGAGGAGAGCCTGCGCGGCATGCTGCCGATCGGTGCGATCGGGCCGACCCTCATCACCGGTGGTGCCTACGCGAAGTTCGGCACCGAGGCACAGAAGGACGTGGTCCTGCGCGGCATCGTTCGTGGTGCGTCGCAGTCGATTTCGATGTCGGAACCGGAGGCGGGCTCCGACGTCGGCAACATCACCGCCAAAGCGGAGAAGACCAACGACGGCTGGCTGATCAACGGTCAGAAGACCTGGTGCTCCAACGCGCACATCTCGGAGAACATCCTGCTGGTGGTGCGCACCGATCGCAGTGGCGGCAAGCACGAGGGACTCACCATGTTCCATGTGCCCGCCAACACGCCGGGGCTCAAGATCAGCCCGATCGAGCTGATGGGCAACCAGAAGGAGACCAACGACCTGTACTTCACCGATTGCCTGCTTCCCGAGGACGCGGTGGTCGGCGAGGTGGGCAACGGCTGGCGTCAGCTGATGACCGGGCTGAACTTCGAACGGCTCATTCTGGCCGCGATGAGCCTCGGTGCCGCCGAGCGTGCCTTCGAGGACACGCTGCAGTTCATCAGTGAGCGCAAGCAGTTCGGCAGGCCGATCGGTTCCTTCCAGGCGCTGCGGCACCGCGTGGCCGACCTCGCGACCGAGATCGAATGCACCAAGCTGCTGGTCTACAGCGTGGCTGCCGCAGTCGACGCCAACCCGACCAAGACCTTCGCGCGCGAAGCATCGATGGCCAAGCTCAAGGCCACCGAGACGTCCAAGCAGGTCGCGCTGGCCGGGATGCAGATGATGGGCGGCTACGGCTACGCCCGGGAGTTCGACATGGAAAAGCATGTCCGTGGCGCCTTGGTCTCCACGATCTTCGGCGGTACGAGCGAGATCCAGCGCGACATCATCGGTAAGACGTTCGGTCTCTGACACGGAGGGGAAAAGGGGCGTCCGACCGGTCACGGTCGGACGCCCCTGTCGATTGCGGCGCGAGTCGCTCGCTGCCTACCGTGGCAGGGGCTGACCGAGCAGAATGGTCTCCAGCAAACGGATCACCGTCTCCTGCGGACTGATTCCATGGTCACCGAAGGTGCGCCCGAGGTCGACCACGAGGCTGAAGGCCGCGTGCACGAGGATCCGGGCCTCGCCGATGGACAGGTCCGGCCTCGCTTCCACCACCAACTTCGCCCATTCGGTGATGATCAGCTGCTGGAGATGGCGCAGGGTCACCTGATCGGGTTGGTCTACATGGCTGAACTCGGCGTAGTAGACGAAGGTCAGCGCGCGCTCGGCGAACGAGCCGGAGACATAGAGCTCGATCAGTGTGCCGAGTGCTTCGGCCGGAGTGTCCGCGGCGGCTGTCGCGGGTGCGATCGCTCCCGATACCCGGTCGGCGGCGCGCCGGAACGCGGCTACCAACAGGTCGCTCTTGCTGCGGTAGTAGCGGTACACCGCCGATGCGGCCGACAGATCCGCGGCGGCGGCGATGTCTTCCATGCTGACATTCGGATAGCCGCGCTCGTGGAACAGCTCGACAGCCTTGCCCAGCAGCAGATCATGTTTGAACGGCTGCGGTTGCTCGCCCCTCGAACCGGCAGTCTTGGTGCTGTCGTGTCCGCTGAGATCAGCGTCGATCAACGTCCAGCTGGTCGCATGGAGCAGCCGGGCGAGGGCCTTCACCGGAATGGTGGCGTGGTGGTCGCCGATGCTGCTCGCCACGGCAAAGATCGAGACTGCCCGAACCGCCCGGTCTCGACCGTCTAACTCGGGTCGTACCTCGCCGATCAGCTTGCGCAGCGTGGCGATCGCCGCGGCGAATTGATCGGTGAACTCCTGAAGATCGGCCGGCTCGAGATAGCGGCGCTCCCAGCGAGCCAGCGCCACGGTCGGCCGATTGGCGATGGTCAAGCCGATGATGGCGTCGAGCACATGGTCGACGCGCCGGCGCGGCTCCCAGTCGACGGCCTCGGCGGGCAGCTCGACCGCGCCGACAGCGATCCCGGACAATCGCAGAAGTTCCTCCCGGAACAGTGCGTATTTGCTCGGAAAGTGCCGATACAGCGCGGTGGAACTGATGTCGAGGCGCCGTGCGATGTCGTCCATGCTGACACCGTGGTATCCGTGCGCGCCGAAGGCGGCGGCCGATTCTGCCGCGATCTGGGCACGACGATTCTTCGGCCTGCGCCTGACTTGGCGAGTCGGCGCATCCGCGGGGGATTCGTCTGCCTGGCTGCTCGTCGTCTTACCCTTTGTTCCGCGCGGGGACAGTGAGTTCCCGATGATCTTGCCTGTCATGCTATCGCCTGGCGGCGTGAGGTCGATCCGCCGGACCGCGTCATGGGGCGGGAGGCGAGGTCAACGGGGAGTTCACCTTCTCGACGAGCCAGCGGCCGTCGTCATTGTGCAGGTTGAACACCATCGACAGCTGACTCGGCTTGGGCTTGTGCTCGGTACCCAGGCTCGAGATGGTCGTTCCGATCACCACGATCGCCTCAGCGGAGTTCTCGTCGCCGGAGCGCAGCGCACACTGGGTATCGGTCACCTTCGAGATGACCTCACCCTGGGTGAGGGCGTCGCGCAGCTCGGTGCTGGTGGATTCGAACTGTTTCTTCCAGTCACCCGTCGCGCCCGTGAGGACAGCCTTGAAGTAGGTGTCGAGGCTCTTGCTGTCGTAGTCGGCCAAGGCCGGCGCGTAGTGGCACGCGGCCTCGCGGGCCTGCTGTTGGGCCGCGAGGAGATCGGTGCTGTTCTTGTTCTCCACGAACAGGAACACCGAGGTCGCCACCGAGGCGCCGAGGACGATCGCGGTGGCACCGCGCAGGCCGAGAGTTCTGCGGTCCATCGCCCACCACTTGGCCTCGGTGGCCGTCTTCGCATCGACTGTGTCCGCGAGCCCTTCCGATGGTGCTGTGCTGGTGGATGTTTCGTCGCTGGTCATTGCTTTTCGTGCTCCTTATCTTGGTGCGGGCACCGAGGGCTGGGACAGTTCGTCACCGGTCACACCGGGCGGCGGTCCCGCACCGTTGTCGGGGCCGGCGGGTCGTGGTGCGTTCGCCGACCCACGGACCTGCAGCGCTGGGTTGTCGGTGACGCAGTAGTTGTAGAGGCGCACCCTGGTATCGGCGGTGGCCTGTGTCGGCAGGATCGGAACAGTGTCGTAGTCGCAGGTCGGTCGCGGCCACGGATCCACGAGGGTGAAGAAGGCGTTGTCGTGGGCGGGGATCCCGACCGCCTCGGAGAAGCGGCTCAAGGTGGGAAACAGCAGCTCGATCGCGGGTTGACGCAATTTGGCCGCCCGGGTGATCGCCACGAAGTTCGTCACCAGGTCCGTGATCGGGTCGTGGGTGCGGGAGATGAAGCCCCCGAGCGTCGCCAGCTGACCCGGCCCCTCTTGGAGCAGATGCCGCAATTCGGCGTCGGCGGCGGAGAACTGCTGGAACAGGGCGCTACCCGCGTTGGTGAGGGTGCCGAGGTCGGGTTGCGCGTGCGCGGTCGTCGCGGCGATGACTTCCAGATTGCGCAGCAGCTGCTCGGTCTGCGGAAGCAGATCGGTGAGCCCCGCCATCGCACGACTGATCCCGGAGATCATGTTGCGCAAGCCGTCCGGTCCGCCCGCGAGCGCTTTGTCGAGTTCGTTGACGATGACATTGAGGCGGTCGGGGTTCAATCCGCCGACCAGGCCCGTCATATTCGCCAGAACCGACTGCACCTGCACAGGCACGGCGGTGTCCGCCCGGGCGATGACGGAGCCGTCGCGCAGAAAGGGTCCGGTGTCGGTATCGGGGCGGAAATCCAGGTACTGCTCGCCCGCGGCCGACAATCGGGCGACGGCGACTGTGCCGCCGACCGGAATCCGGGTGCCCTCCTCGATCTCGGCTACCGCCGCGACGCCGTCGCCGGCGACCCGCACGTCATCGACCCGGCCGACCCGAACGCCACGGAATGTCACGTCGCTGCCCGCGGTGAGCCCACCCGAGATGGCCAGTTCGACGGTGACAACGTAGCGCGAACTCGTCGGGTCGATCCGTAGCACGGCGCCGCCCAGGTAGAGGCTGCCCAGCACCAGGACGACGACCAGGCCGGCATTGGCTACCGCGATGCGACGGCGAACCAGCCACTCCCACAACGGTGAATTCATCGGGGCCCCTCGTGGGTCGGCTGCTGCGGTGTGCTGGTGAGGCGGCCGGTCACCTTGGCGATCACGTCGGTGATGCTGCCGAGGAACGCCGGCACATCGGTGCCGTCGGGCCAGCGGCTGCCGGCCGGATCGGTGATCGCACCGATATCGAGGTAGGACAGGATTGCTCCGACGGCCAGGGTCGGCCCCTGCATGCTGTCCATCACCGAGGGATAGACGCTGTGGAAGCCCTCGAGCGTGCCGGTGAGGTCATCGCCCATCTGCGCGAACCCGGACATCAGATTCTGGATGCTCTGGAACAGGCTGACGAACTGCGGCCCGTTCGTGGCGCTGAAGTCGCCGAGGGCGTCCATCGTCACGGCCACCTTGTTGATCAGCTCGACGATGGCCTGGTTGTTCTCGGCGAACAGCCCGATCAATTGCGGGAAGCTGTCGGCCGCGGCGCCGAGTTCGGCTTTGCGCCGCGCCAATTCGCCGGTCAGTACCGACAACCCGGCGAGCGTTGCGTCGAGGTCGCCGGTGCGTGCGTTGAGCGCGCTGATGACCGAGGTCATCTCCCCGATCAGGTGCTGCAATTGGGGCGCTCTGCCCGCGAAGATGGAATTGAGCTCGGAGGTGACCTTGGCTGCCTGATTGAGTCCGCCGCCGTTGATCAGCATCGACACCGACATCATCAACTGCTCGACCGAGGCGGCCGATGCGGTGTGCTCGGCTCCGATGGTCGCGCCCGCACGCAGCGGTGGCCCGGCTGCCTCGGCGCTGGGCAGGGTCATGGCGACGAAGATGTCACCGAGGGGTGTCGCCTGGCGCAGCTCCACGGTGGTGCCCTGCGGCAGCTGGATGTCGGTGCGGATCAGCATCTCGACATCGGCGAGGAACGCGGTCGTCGAAATTCCGGTGACGACACCGATATCGGTGCCGCCGATCTTGACGTGGGCGCGATCGGGCAGATTGAGCGCGTCGCGGAATGTGGCGTGCAGGGTATAGCCGGGCCCGCCGATGCCCGGTTCGGGCATCGGCAGTTCGGCCACGGTCATCGAGCAGCCGCTGCTCGATGCGGCCACGGCGGCGGCGCAGAAGGCCGCGGCCAACGTGGTGCGCAGAGTCATTTCGTCAGTCCCAACAGCGCGGCGGTCAGCCCGAAGTCCGGGCCCATATCGGAAATCTTGCCGGTGCGGCAGCCGTCCAGCCGCATCTGCACGCGCTCGCAGAACAGTGAGACCACCTCGCTGTCGAGCACGATCTTGTCGAGCAGACCGTGCAGGCGCAGCGCCTGGTGTTCCCGGCTGATCGCATTGTCGAAGTTCTGAAACATCAGCGGACCGACGTCGATGATCTCGGTCAGATTGCGGGCATTGGCCCGCATCTGGGCGGCGATCGCGACGAACTTGGTAAGCGCGCCCGCGAGCTGATCCTGATTCTGGCCGACCACCGAGGAGGTATTGGTGATGAAGTCGTCGAGCTGGGTCAGCACCGCCTGCAGACCGGGGGACTGCTGCCCGAACAACGCGACCAATTCGGTGATGCGACCGCTGAAATCGCGGACGGTCTGATCGTTGTCGGCGACGATCTGGGTGATCTCACCGAGTTCGATGATGGTGTTGGCGATCTGATCCTTGTTGGCGAAAGTCAGCTCGAAGGCCGCCGACAGTTCGTCGAGCGTTTCGCGCAGCCGGTCGCCGTTGCCGTCGAGCAGTGGGAAGAGCACCCGGCTCGCCATGGGCCCGCTCTGGCTGTCGCCCTTGAGCGCCTCGCCCAGCTGATCGAAGTTGGCCAGGATCCGGTCCAGCTCGACCGGTGTCCTGGTGCGCTCCAGCGGAAGATGCGCGCCGTCGGCCAGCTCGGGTCCTGCGCCGGTATAGGCCGGAGCGAGCTCGACATGGCGGTTGGTGATCAGCTGCGGCGACACCAGCGCCGCCATCGCTTCGGCGGGAATGCGCACGTCGCGGTCGACCGACATCACCACCTCGACGTAGCTGCCGCGCGGTGTCACCGAATCGACGACTCCGACCGGCACCCCGAGTACCGAGACCTCGTTGCCCGCATACAGTCCGGCCACGTTCTCGAAGTCGGCGCTGATGCGTTTCTGCTCGCCGAGCACCTGGTTACCCAGTCCGGTCAGGCTGTCGGGCAGCAGGGCGCAGCCCGAGGCGAGGGTCGCGGCCAAGCAGAGCGCCGCCAGCTTGCTCGTGCGTTCGGTCCTCATCAGTTGCACCCCTGTACGGCCTGTGCGAAGCACAGCCAGTTGTCCGGAAGGATCCACGGTGCCCAGATCTCGCCGTAGGGACCGTTGCCGAGCAGATTGTTGAACTGGCGCAACGTGACCGGGGCGTACTCGTAGATCCGGTCCAGGTTCTCCTTGTTCTTGGTCAGGCCGTCGGCCATCGTGTTGAGGTTGGCGATCAGCGGTCCGAGTTCACCGTTGTTCTCGATGCCCATGTCCTGCAGCAGCCTCGACATGTCGGCGACGTTGTCGAGCAGCTGGGTGAGCAGGGTCTGGCGCTTCTGCACCGCCGCCCCGATCGCTTCGCCCCTGGTGAGCAGCACCAACACACTGTTGCGGTTGTCCGAGACCAGTTGCGAGACCTGATCCATGCTCTTCAGCAGTGTGTCGACCTCGTCGCGCCTGCTGTTGATCACCTGGGCGAGTGAGCCGATGCTGTCGAGGGCCTGCACCGCCATGGCGGGTGAATCGCCCAGCTGGGCGCTGAACACATCGAGTGCGGTGCGCAGTTTGTTCGGGTCGATCCGTTCGATCCGCTCGAACGAGGAGGTGTACTTCGGGTCCTGGATAACCTTGCTCAGGTTGTACGGCACCTCGGTGCTGTCGAGCCGGATCCGGTTGTCGGGGAGCTCTTTTCCGTCACCGGGCCGCAGCACGATGTGCAGCCTGCCGAGGATGGTCGACATCTTGATCGCCGCGTGGGCGTTGGCGCCGAGGCGGATGTCCTTGCGGATCCGCAGTGCCACCTCCACCCGATCGTTGACCAGTTTCACCGCCTGGACCTCACCGACCTCGATGCCGGAGACATCGACCGTCGCGCCGGGCCGAAGGCCCGCGGCCTGGGCGAACTCGGCGTGCACGGTCTTGTCGCCGAGCTGGACCTGGTTGAGCAGATTCGAACCGCCGAGCAACACCAGCACCGCGAGGGCCGCGATCAGGCCGAGCCGCAGGTGCCGGTTGTGCCGCAGAAATGCTGGAACGCCTGGTTTGATCATCGGCACACTTCCGATTGTGAGGTGCCGCCGACCTGGGAGAACAAGCCCTCGGGCAGGAGAACGCCCCACAGGGAGACGTCGAGGCGGCAGATGTAGGCATTGCCGTAGGTCCCGTATTGGGTGAACCTGGCGACGCCGTTGAGGAAGTCCGGGAATTCGACCGCAGCGCGATCGAGCGCGGCGCCGTTGTAGAGCAGCATCATCACGCCTGTGGTCGCGTTGCGTTGCGCGTCGGCCAAGCCGGGCTTGACCTGTTCGATGAGCGAGACCAACCCGTTCGTCGCTCCCGCCACCCGTTCGACCGAACTCTTCAACGATTCGCCCTCGGTGTAGAGCCCTTCCATCAAACTGCGAGTCTGGGTGATCAGGGTCTCCAGCTCATCGCTGCGGTTGGCCAGACCGGCCATCACCGAGCTGAGATTGCTCAGCACATCGCCGATGATCTGATCGCGTTCACCGAAGGTGCTGGCCAACTGGGCGGCCTGGGTGATCAGCGCGGCCAGCGACACCTCGTTGCCTTGCAGTGCCTGAATGAGGGTTTCCGACAGCGAATTGATCTGGTCGGGTTGCAGCACACTGAACAGCGGCTCGAATCCGGACAGCAGCGCCGAGACATCGAACGACGGCTCGGTCCGCTCGAGCGGGATCTGTGAACCGGCGGGGACAACGGTGCCCTCGCCGGTGCCCGGCGCCAGCGCCAGGTAGCGCTGACCGATCAGATTCTGGTATCGCACCAGGGCTTTGGTGGTGTCGGTCAGGTGCTGGCGCGACTCGATCTGGAAGTCGACCTCGGCGATGTAGTTATCGGTGAAGTCGATCTTGTCGATCCGGCCGACCCGTACACCCGCCATCCGGACGTCGTCGCCGATGCGCAATCCGAGGACATCGGTGAAGACCGCCGAGTAGCTCGTCGTATTGCCGGGGACACTGCGTTGCAGGGTCGACCAGATCGTGTAGGTGAGCAACGTCGCCAGTACGGCGAAGAAGCTGAACCCGAGGAGCGCTTTGGTGGATTTCACTGTTGGACACCACCTTCGGTGTCGGGGACGATGGGAATGTTGCCCAGGATCGACCCGAGCAGCAGCAGCTGGCTGAACGTCGGTGTACCGCCGACCAGCGCCGACACCGCGGCGATGCCGCTCAGCCGAGGCTGCGCCGCCGGGGTGGCGGCGGGCGCGGGATCGTGGGATGCGGCGGGCGCGGTGATCCCCGGGATGGCGGGCAGTCCCGGAATGGCGGGCAGACCCGGAATCGTCGGCAGGCCGGGCACCGTCGGCACGGTGATGCTCGGCAGCGCGGGCAGACCGGGAATCGGCAGTACCGGTGCCGGTCCGGCGGACTCGAGCCGCTTCGGCAGCATCTGTGCCGGATACTCCTGCGGCGGTGCGACTTCGGGCACGGACGGTCCGCCGCATCGGGGCCCGGCCATTGCACCGTAGTGCGGGCAGTCCTTCGCGGTGTATTGCTGGAAGGGTGTGAACGTCACGTCCATGCGCCAGGTCATCTGTTTGCGCGGGCCGAAGTTGAACACCTGCTGCAACCTGCGGAACGACGTGTTGAGGTTGGCCGCCGTCGACTGGAGCGCGCTGGGATCCTTGGCGATGCCACCGAGCAGCTGGTCCAGGCCGGAGACCAATTCCTTGCCCGAATCGGGATTCGCGGCGAACAGGGCGTTGACCGATTCGATGGTGGAATTGCCCTGGGTGAGCAGCTCCACCAACTGGGTGCGGTGCTCGTTGAGCGTGCGCGCAGAGGTCACCGAATCGGCCAGCACGCCGACCAGCTCCGGTGCCGACTGGCTCAGTGCCGTTGCCGCCTGACCGAAATTGCCGAGCAGGTGGCCGATTTCGGGGATCTGGTGGACTGTGGTGAGCCAGGTATCCAGGCGCTCCACCGTGGAACCCGGCACGCGGCTGCTCGGGTCGAGCGCGGCGGACAGGGTGGCCAGCACCCGGCCGAGCTTCTCGGGCTGGATGGTGGCGAGCACATCGCGCAATGTGTTGAGTGTGGACTGCAGCGCAATCGTGGCGGCGCTGGTGTCCTCGCGGATGGTCGCGCCCTCGCGCAGCCCCTCGGCGGTCCCCCCGTTGTCCACGAGCTGGAGCGAGGAGACGCCGAAGATGTTGTCGGGTACGACGCGCACGGTGACCGTGTTCGGAATCGTCTGCGCGAGGCCCGGTTTCAGCTCCAGCGTGGCGTGCTGGCGTTCGCCCTTGGCGACCATCTCCACCGAGCCGACCGCGCCGACCAGCATGCCGCGGTACTTCACGTCGGCACGCTGGGGTAGCCCGTCGCCGGTGCTGGTGAGGTCGGCGCCGACCACCACCGTGTCCTCGAACTCGCCGTTGTAGCGCAGTGCGAGCAGATACAGAGCGACCGCGAACGCGGTGATCACCGCCAGTCCCGCGAGCGTGAGCTGCAGGGGTTTGGGGCCGCGGCCGCTGAGATCGAGAATCATTCGATCGACCTATCCCGAGATCCGGAATCCGGGGTCGATGCCCCAGATCGCAAGGGTGAGAAACAGATTGGTGAAGACCATGACGACGATGACCATCTTGATGGCCCGGCCCGCCGCGACCCCGACGCCTTCGGGGCCCCCGGAGGCGACAAAGCCGTAGTAGCACTGGATGAACGCCGCGATGAGGACGAACACCACTACTTTGAAGATCGAATAGAACACGTCCCCGCCCAGCAGGAACTGGAAGAAGTAGTGGTCGTAGGTGCCCGCGGTGGTACCGCCCAGGAAGAGCACCGACAGTTTTGTCGCGATGTAGGCGACTGCGAGGCCGAGTGTGTAGAGGGGAATGATGGTGATCGTCGCCGCGATCATCCGGGTGGTCACCAGATAGGGCAGTGGCCGGATCGCGATGGATTCCAGGGCGTCGATCTCCTCGGAGATCCGCATCGAGCCGAGCTGCGCGGTGAATCGGCAGCCGGACTGGATGGCGAAGGCCAGCGTGCCCAGGATCGGCGCGATCTCACGGGTGGTGGCGAAGCCGGAGATGGCCCCGGTCAGCGGTCCCATGGTGAGCAGGTTCAACGCGGTGTAGGACTCGACTCCGACGGTGATGCCGCCGAACGCGCACAGCACGATGACCACGCCGACGGTGCCACCGCCGACGATGAGCGAGCCGTTGCCCCAGCCGACGTCGGCTACCAAGCGGGCTACTTCCTTGCGGTAGTGACGCAGGGTGAACGGGATGGCGATCAGGGCCTGGAAGAACACGATGGCCTGGTGGCCGAGGCGCTGATTGGCTTGGACAGGGATCTTGGCTGTCGCGCTGATCGCGCGGACCGGCCGCAGTGCGGGCGGGACGTACTCGGCGGCCATCTCACACCACCTTCGCGGGGAAGAAGCTGTTGTACAGCTGGGTAACGATGATGTTGGTGGCGAACAGCATCAGGGCGGAGGTGACCACCGCCGAGTTCACCGAGTTCGCGACACCACCGGGACCGCCCTTGGTGTGTAGTCCGATGTCGCAGGCGATGATCGCGGTGAGCGCACCGAAGATCGCCGCCTTGAACAGCGCGACCATCAGGTCGTTCGCCACCGCGAACGAGGCGAACGAGCTGATGAACGATCCCGGCGTGCCCTGCTGGGCATAGACATTGAACAAGTAGGCGGTGGCGAAGCCGACGAACACGATGAACCCGCACAGCAGCATGCTCACCAGTACCGCGGCGGCCAGTCGCGGGGCGACCAGCCGGCGCACCGGGTCGACGCCCATCACCTTCATCGCGTCGATCTCCTCCCTGATCGTGCGGGAGCCCAGATCGGCGCAGATGGCCGAGCCGACCGCGCCCGCGATCATCAGGGAGGTGACCAGCGGTGCGCCCTGGCGGATGATGCCGAGTCCGGCGACCGCACCGATGAAGGTGGTGGCGCCGACTTGGTTGACCAGCGCGCCGACCTGGATCGAGACGACCACCGCGACCGGAATCGCGACGAACACGGTCGGCAACGCCGAGACGTTGGCCATGAAGGCGCACTGTTTGATGAACTCCTGGAACGGAAAGCGCCGTTGCACGAGAGAGAGAAACAACTGCGCGATCGTTGCCCGACCGAGGAGGACCTGCCTGCCGAGAGTCTCGAGCGACTGCTGAGGATGCCGTCGCCAGAGCCCGGTGGCGCTGTCGATGAGCCGTCCGATCTCGGACGGTTCGGTGGCCGGTTGCGGCGTCACGCTGCACCGATCCTTTCTTGCTGCGGGGGATTGTGTTCCCGGCTGCTCAGAGCGAGCTCAGCCAGTGTTCGAGGAGGACGACGAGTGCGCCGACGGCCGCCAGACACAAGGCGATGACGCAGAGCAGCGCGATCCACATGCCGACTCGGAGAACAGGATTGACCTGTGTCCGCCCGCCGAGGATCTTGACGATGATCACGATGATGTCGATGACCCATACCAGCGCCATCATCAGGTCATCGTCACATTCGCGAAGACGAGTACGGGCCAGCACACGATCGATCCGAGGAACGAGACGATCAGGTCGGCCCCATGGAGGTCACGCAGATGACTGGTGTGGGTGAGCGTCCAGATGACCCCGACCAGTCCGTACGGGATGCCGATGATGATGAGCGTGCCGAGAAATTCGGACACCTTCATCTCATAGCTGAGAAACCTGTCCAGCCGTCGCAACATGGTGGTACCGGTGTCCTTCCTCGGGACCTTGGACGACGTCAGGCCTGCCGGCCGCCGTCGTTGGCGGTGCGATGTTGTTGTCGAGCGTTCTTTGGGGGTGGACCCGAAGGGTGATCGCCGTCCCCTGAGTCATGCAAGAAGTTGTGGAGGCTTCCAGAGCTCGGGAGGTCGATCACCGAAGATCAAGTTACTACCCATTCTCATCGCTGTGATGAGAATTACCGGTAACATATCTCATAGATTCGGGATTGCCTATAGGGCACCGAATCGAGTGCTGTCGCAGGTTGCGCCCGCGGCATCCTGCTCGCCGGTCGTCTACTGGCGGGTTGGCGCGGGCCCTTGCGAGCGGAGGGGGCATCGCATCGGCATCGGACGCCGCTGAGGGGTGCGTTCCGGTGCCGATGCGACCCGCGCATCATGCCCCCAACTCGTGATGCTGCGGAATGGAGAGTAACATAGATGTGCTACACAAAGGCTAAATCACTGGCTATATGGCTAGTATTCGATGGCCCATGGTAAGAATGATAGTTAACTTACTTGATTGATGTCGTCGTGTGCTCGGCGACCGTGCAGGAGGTTCAAGATGTCAGCTGTCATCGTCGATGTGGTTCGTACGCCGTCGGGTCGAGGTAAGTCCGGCGGAGGACTGTCGTCGGTGCATCCGGCCACCCTGCTGGCCGGTGTGCTGGCAGAGTTGGTCGCGCGCACCGGGATCGATCCGGCCCTCGTCGACGACGTGATCGGCGGCTGTGTCACCCAGAGCGGTGAACAGGCCAACAACATCAGCAGGACCGCGGTGCTGGCGGCGGGCTTCCCGGAATCGGTGCCTGCCACCACGGTTGACCGACAGTGCGGTTCGAGTCAGCAAGCCGTGCATTTCGCCGCCCAGGGTGTGCTCGCCGGCGCGTACGACGTGGCGATCGCCTGTGGCGTCGAGTCGATGAGCCGCACGCCGATGTTCTCCAACACTCAGGGCAAGGACTCGCTGCGTGGCCCGCTCGCTGCTCGCTATCCGGCCGGTCTGATCGGGCAGGGGATCGCGGCCGAGATCATCGCGGCCCGTTGGAAACTGGACCGCGCGGTCCTCGACGAGTTCGCGGCCCGCTCGCATCGGCTGGCCGCCGCCACCGCGGCATCCGGCGGGTTCGATGCCGAGCTCGTTGCCGCTGGAGAACTCGTCGCCGACGAGACGATACGCACCGGGACGACTGTCGAAGGGTTGGCGGGTCTGCGCCCAGCCTTCACCGATCCCGCTCTCCTGGACCGGTTTCCGGAGATCAACTGGTCGGTGACCGCTGGCAACTCCTCGCCGCTCACCGACGGTGCGTCCGCGGCGCTCATCATGAGCGAGGCGATGGCGGCGAAGCTGGGGTTGACCCCCCGCGCCCGCTTCCACTCCTTCGCCGTTGTCGGCGACGATCCGACGCTCATGCTCACCGCCGTGGTTCCCGCGACGCGCAAGGCGCTCGACCGGGTCTCACTCACCGTGGACGACATCGATGCCTTCGAGGTGAACGAAGCGTTCGCACCGGTCCCGCTCGTGTGGCAACACGAGCTCGGCGCCGACCCGGCCAGGGTCAATCCGCGTGGCGGCGCGATCGCGCTCGGGCACCCGCTCGGCGCTTCCGGGACCCGCTTGCTCGCGACGATGGTCAACCATCTCGAACAGACCGGCGGTCGCTACGGTCTCCAGACCATGTGCGAGGCAGGCGGATTGGCCAACGCTACGATCATCGAACGCCTCTGAGTCTGCGCGGTGAACGCCCCCGCTGGACGCGATGTGCGGTCGGCGGAGGCGTCGAACTGATTGCCGGTACCGCCGCGGTTCGCGAGGTTCCGCGACTCGATGACGGGCGAGCAGTCGGTCGACGGCGTCGTGCGAAGGATGGGGCGCAAGACTCGCGGCAGTGGGGGCAAAGGGCCTGGACGTCCCACGCCGCGAGCCTTGCGCTCCGGGAGCGAACTCCCGGAATGCCACCTATCGGCGGCAGTCGTGTCCACCTGGCGCCGCAGTGCATGCCCGCTCCGTAGCGCTGGTGAATGCGCATCAACTTAGTTATACAAAGCTGCGGTGTCAATCCTTTGTAGGCCCTATTTTGGGTCCACTTTCCTCTCTGTTCAATCGAGGAATAGTCAGTAACATAATGGGTGTGCCGAGGTATCCTTGGCGCCGAACCGCGTTCGCGAGGTGCGTCGGGCTGCTGTGCATCGCCTCGGCTACTCGGTCGCGCGGCACATCTCTGGGAAAGGATGACGATGAGCACGGCAACCAGGCCTGGCGACCCCGATTACGTCGACCCGCACAGTGATTCCTACGTTGACGAAGGGGCCGGACCCGCGTGGCGTCGGTCGGCCACCCCAGCGGTGGAACCCGCCGCGACGGAGCATGCGCTGACTCTCGACCGGGTTCGCCTCCATATTCCCGACACCCACCGGTCCCCACGCAAACGGCCCGCCCACCTGGCCGATGCCTTGGACTTCTGGATGTTCGCGGGCGCGGCCGCGAACGTGGCGATGCAGTTCGCACACCAGGGGGTCGCGGCGGGTGTGATGGAGAGTCCGGTCGAATCCGGTGCGCTCATGGTGCATCCGTGGAAACGGCTGCGGACCACCTCCGCCTACCTCGCGGTGGCCGTTCTCGGCACCGACGAGGACAAGTCGGCCATGCGCGAAGCGGTCAATGTCGCGCACCGCCAGGTCAGATCGCGGCCGGATTCGAAGGTGAAGTACAACGCCTTCGACCGGAACCTGCAGATGTATGTGGCCGCGGCGATCTACATCGGCTTCGAGGACACGCACCAACTGCTGTGCGGCAAGATGACCGACGACGAACTCGAGGCGTTCTACCAGGGCTCCGACACCTTCGGCACCACGCTCCAGGTACACCCCGACATGTGGCCCAAGACGCGGGCCGAGTTCGACGAGTACTGGCTCGAGGCGTGCAAGCAGGTGGTGTGCGATGACGAATTCCGCGCCTACATCGACGATCTGCTGCACCTGCGGATGATTCACTGGTCCATCCGGGTGATGTTCGGCAGCCTCCTGCAATTCCTGACCGCGGGCTTTCTGCCGCCGCATTTCCGCGAGCAGATGGCGATCGAGTGGAGCGCCGCGGATCAGCGCAGATTCGAGCACCTGTTCCAGTTCGTCGGCTTCGTCAACCGCTTCATCCCGAAGTTCATCAGGTTCGCCGGCACCAATGCGATGATGCGCGACGTGCGCAGCCGCATCAAACGGCAGAAGTCGCTCATCTGACCGAACGGAAGCGCGAAAGGTGCGGGCTCATCTGATTCGGGAGCCGGTGGTGCCGAGGGCTGCTGCGGTGAGACAGGCGAGGGCGGCGGTGATCCACAGGGGAGTGTAGGAGCCGTTGAGGTCGCGGATCAGGCCGCCCGTGAGGGCCATCGCGCCGGCGCCGAGTTGGTGGAAGACGCTGATCCAGCCGAACGTCAGGGCGCTGTCGGCGCCGAAGTAGTGCCGGCACAGGGTCAGTGTCGGTGGCACCGTCGCGACGTCGAGGACGCCGAACACCACAGCGAAGACGACGAGGTCGGGGGACCACCCGCTGGTGAACAGGATGGGGAGGAGAGCGAGGGACACACCACGACCGAGAAAGAATACGGCGAGAAGCAGTCGCGGTTCGATCCGGTCGGTGAGCCAGCCCGCGGAGACGGTGCCGAGGATGTTGGCGACGCCGATGATCGCCAGCAGGCCCGACGCGGCCGTGGCGGCCATGCCGTGATCGTGCGCGGCAGGGGTGAAGTGACTCCACATCAGGCCGTTCGTGGTCGCACCGCACAGTGCGAACATCGAGGCCAGCACCCAGAACCGGGTGTCGCGCGAGGCGCGGAGCAGGGCGGTGATCGTGCGGGCGAACGGGTTGACGCGGCGATCGGTGTCGGCAGGCTCGGTGTCGGGGTTCGCCCCGTAGCGGACCGCGCCGATCGCGGCGGGGCTCTCGCGCAGGAAGAGCAGGACGCCGAGCAGGGCCGCCGTCGCGACAGCTCCGCAGGCGAGAACAGGCGCGCGCCAGTCGGCTCGCTCGAGCAACACAGACAGCAGGGGCAGCATCGCAAACTGACCGAATACGCTTGCCGCGGTAAGTAATCCGGTAGCAAGACCGATCTTGCGGTAGAACCAGCGATTCGCCACGGTCGCGGCGAACACCGTCGTGATCGACCCGGTCCCGACCCCGATGGCGAAACCGAACCACAGCACGAACCAGAAGACCGACGGAGTCCAGATCGCGGTGAGGACCGAACTCGCGATCAGCGCGAGCAGTGCGTACGACGTCACCCGGCGGATGCCGTAGCGGTCCATCATGGCCGCGGCGAACGGCCCGACCACCCCGTAGAGCACCATGTTCACCGCCACCGCGGCGCCGATTCCGGTGCGACTCCACCCCTTCGTCTCGACCAGCGGTTCGGTGATCAGCCCCGCGATCGTGGCGAAACTCCCCGCCGCGACGAGCGCGAGGGCCGCCACGGCCACGATCGTCCACGCGGGATGAAAACGGGGCGCCCGCCGGATCGCGCGCTGCTCGATATCGACTGCGGATATACCCACCGGAATCCTTCGCGTTGGCTCGACGTCCTTACTCTCGTTTCTAGCAACCAACGGTCAGGATCGACAGTATGCACAATCTTGTCCATATGGACGAAATGGATATCATCGAGCGTATGGCAACCACGGAGGAAGTCCGGGCGCCGATCGTCCGAGCGATGCGGAGCTGCCCCGTCGAGGTGAGCATCGCCGTCCTCGGCGGCGCCTGGAAGATGACCATCGTCAAGCACCTGCTCGACGAGCCCCTGCGCTACGGCGAATTACGCCGCAAGGTCGGCGAGGTAACCCCCCGCGTCCTCACCCGTCAGCTCCGCGAGCTGGAACAAGACGGCATCGTCAACAGACATTCTTTTGCCGAAGTCCCACCACGCGTGGAATATTCGCTCACCCCGACCGGGCAGGCACTGCGCGGTTTCGTGTCCGAGCTGAACCGCTGGGGTGCGGAATACGTCGAGAGTATTGCCCGTCCCGACCGGTGAGCACTGACGGGATGGCGCCTGCGGAAGGTCCCCGACCTGGCTGGCCATACGCCTGTATCCGAGTAGGTTGCAGACAAGAGCAGTAGTGGGTGGTCTCTATTTCTGAGATCCTCAGCAACGCTTGACAACTGGTCCGCGACCGCGTTGTCCGAGCTGAACTCGAAGGAGGACGGATGAGCGTTTCCTGGAAGGACGTCCAGGCGTTCCGTGGTCGAGGTGAAGTCGCGAACGCGCTCGCCAGTCGTGCGCAGGACGTCGATCGCTGGGCGGAATCCGAAGGCTACGAGGTGCGCGATGATGGCTCCATCCGTGACGTGTGGCGCGCGACCGGCCGCGACATCGAGCTGACCGGAGCGGAGTCGGTTCGCCGATACAAGGTGGTGTTCGACCTGCGATCCGCCATCGATGCGGTCCTCTCGGATGCGCAGCCGCACGAGTAGCGACGTCAGTACGGGCGAGGTCGTGCAGATTTTTGGCGGTCGCGGCGTCGTCTGCGTGTGTCCGAATACGTAGATCTTGCGTGCGGCGGCCGGCACACGGGCTGGTCGCCACAGGTGGTGGGCACAGCGGGCTGCTGACTGATAGCGGGTCGTGAGGCAGAATGTGGACGTGAGCGTTAGAAGTAAGCCGAAGTTCGGGGCGGGTGTCGCGGCGCCTGTCTGCGGTTAGTTCGATGTCGGACCAGGAAACAGGGCCGGGGTTCGCGCGCGGACCCGGCAACAGTCGATTCGATGCGGTGGAGCGGCTGCGTCAGAAGTTGGCAGAGACGAGGGCTGCCGAGACGGGTCCGCGCCAGGGCGACGACGCGCCGTCGAACGTCGTGCGTCTGCCCAAGCCGCCGCGCCGACGTCAAGAGGATATCGGTGCGGCTCCGCGCTGGTCTCCGGTTCCCGATGGCGCCTACGATCCGGCGGCCACCCGCCCGGTGACTCGCGCGGAGTTGCAGCGCGAATCAGGATCGTTGCCGGTCAACGATGTGACGCAGGCCGGCGCCGAGTCGGGCGCGAATGCCGAGCGCGATGCGAATCTCATCGATTTCGACGCGTCGCGCCGTAAACGTGTCGGCGGGGAAAACCGCCCCGGCGGCGGTCGGCGGATGGTGCGGCCACGCAGGATCGGCCCTACCCGCAGCGATGGCGGTGACGCCGGTCCGTCGCGCCCGGACGAACCTGGCCGCTGAGTCGTTTCGGCGCCACCTGCTCCACCCGTTCATCGCGGCCCCGGCATCATGGTGTGATGCGAATCAGCGTCACCGGGCACACGAACATCTCGGCCGAAACGATCCCGCTCGTTCGTGCGGCAATCGCCGACCTGATCGCCGACACACCGGGTCTGGTCGGCATCTCGTGCCTTGCCCGCGGCGCGGACAGCGTATTCGCGGAAGTGGTTCTCGACGCGGGCGGGCAGCTCGAGGTGGTGGTGCCGTCGCGCGACTACCGGGAGTCGAAAGTGAAGCCGGACCACCTGGCGCAGTTCGACGGGCTCATCGAGCGGGCCACGACGGTTCGGGTCATGGACTTCGGCAACGCGGGCCGCGAAGCGTATGAAGCCGCCAACGAGGTCCTGGTCAGCGAGGCCGACCGGATGATCGCGGTGTGGGACGGGAAGGCCGGCGAGCGTGCCGGTACCGGGACCGTGGTCGCGCTGGCGCGTGCGCGGGGCATTCCGATCGATGTGGTGTGGCCGAACGGTGCCGTACGGGATCAGCCCGGTCCGAAGCAGTAGCCGGCTCCACTGGTGTGGATGGCGCGGACATCATCGAGACGCATGTGCGGGCTTGCCGAACCAGTGGGAGAGGCAGGTGTTCAGGTCCTGCTGGTGCTCTCCGATCCAGGCGACGTGGCCGTCGGGGCGTAGCAGCAGCGCTGGAACATCCAGTGCCGCAGTGGGATCCGCGATGATGTCGACCCGGTCGGACCAGCCGTCGACGGTCAGGCGTTCGGTGCGGTCCAAGACCAGACCGCGGCCCTGACGTAGTCGGTCGTAGAGGTGGCCCTGTTTCAGGTCGAGGTCGGGCAGGCGGCGGCCGAGTAGATCGGGGCCTGGGCCGAAGTCGTACCGGATGGCGGTCGCGGTGATCTTCTCGATCAGGTAGCGGTTCACCTCGTCGAAGCCCATCAGTTCGGTCAGCAGCCTGCGGACGGCCTGTGGGCCCGGCTCGGTGGACGCCAGTTCGACCTGGGCGCGGGTGTTGTCCAGCACGTCCGCGGCGACCGGATGACGTTCGGACTGATAGGTGTCCAGCAGGGTTTCCGGCGCCCAGCCGTGGATCTGCCCGGCCAATTTCCAGCCGAGGTTGACGGCGTCCTGAACGCCCAGATTCAGCCCCTGACCGCCGGCGGGTGGGTGGATGTGCGCCGCATCGCCCGCCAACAGCACCCGACCGACCCGATAGCGCTCGACCAACCGGGTGGCATCGCCGAAACGAGACAGCCAGCGCGGGGAGTGCACGCCGAAATCGGTTCCGGCGATCGCGCGCAACTGCTGTTGGAAATCCGCGAGCGTGGGCGGTTCCGTGCGATCCTCGCGCACCCCCGCGGCGGGAACAACGACGCTGTAGATGCCCTCCCCGAAGGGCCTGAGACTGAATACCGCATGGGTCGCGCGGATTTCGGTCACCTTGGCGACGATCTCTTCGTGCGAGGCACCCACTTCCATCTCGCCCATCAACGTCTCGGTCCGCGCGGGCTCACCGGGGAAATCGACACCGAGCAGTTTGCGCACCGTACTGCGCGCACCGTCACAGCCCACGAGATACCGCGACCGCACCTGCTCACCGTCGGCCAGCTCGACAGTTACGCCCTCGTCGTCCTGCTCGAAACCGGCCACCGCGCAACCACTTCGGACCTGCGCACCCAGTTCGATCGCATGGTCTTCGAGCAGGTGATCGATGATCGGCTGCGGAATGCCCAGCTGATAGGCGTACGCGGAATCCAGCCCCTCGGGCGTCGGTGTGGCGATGGCGGCGAAAACCCCGCCGACCGGACGCTGCCGTCCGCGTTCGAGAAGACGATCCAGCAGCCCGCGCATCGCCATCAGCTCCAGGCTGCGCACATGCAGACTGACCACCCGGACGAACGACGACACGGACTCGGGTTCCTTCTCCAGCACGAGAACCCGCACATCGTGCAACCGCAGCTCAGCGGCCAGCATCGCACCGGTCGGCCCACAGCCGGCAATGATCACATCGAACATGAACCACCCATTCGCCCGAATTCTCGCCGATCCCGTCGCCGCATCCCTGCCACCGCGCATGCAGGCAGCGCGCTGATCCCGGATTTCCGCAGGTCCTGGCCTCGGCCGCCCATTGTGCGGTACCTCCAGCGCTCGCCGCAAGCGATATATGCCGAGCCCGAGGGTGTGTTGCCCGACCGATCTGCGAAGGCGCCCGCTGGGGAAGCTATTCGGTGGTCGGGTCGGCGTGTGCGTCATAGACGGCGCCGGCGCGGTCGATCTCGGCCATATGATCCTCTGCCCAAGTGCGCAGTGCCGCCAAGGGGACCTCCAGGGACAAGCCCAGTTCGGTGAGCCCATAGTGCACGCGTGGTGGCACCGTCGGTTCCACTCGGCGGGTAACGAGACCGTCCCGGGTCAGGTTGTGCAGGGTCACCGACAGCATCTTCTGGGATACACCGGGCATTCGCCGCCGCAGTTCGGCGAACCGCACTTCATCCGGGGCGGCCTGCGCGAGGACCTTGACCGCCATCGACGTCCATTTTGTGCCGATGCGGTCCAGCAACTGACGTGTCGGGCATTGCGCATCGAACAGATCGCCGCGATCCGGTGCCTTCACCTGCGCTGATCGAGTAGTCACCTGGACCTCACCACCTGTAGTAGACGTGCCGTCTTGGCAGCCTACCCGAGATTACCTATCGTTCCCTGATAACCAATAGTTACTAACCGGGGGTCCTATGTCCCGCACTCCGCCGCTCCATGCCGCGCCTACCGAGCTGCGCCAGATCGAGACCAACGGCATCCGCGCCAATGTCGCCACCGCAGGCTCCGGGCCCGCAGTCGTTCTGCTGCACGGCTTTCCGCACACCTGGCGATTGTGGAGCGAGATCATCGGCCCGTTGTCCGCGCAGTACCGGGTGATTGCCCCGGACCTACGCGGGTTCGGCGCCACCAGCCGTGCGTCGGACGGCTACGACGCAGGCACGCTGGCCGCCGATGTCGCCGGGATCCTCGATGCCCTCGGCGAACCCACCGCGGCCGTGGTCGCGATCGATGCCGGCACCCCGGTCGCAGTCCTGCTCGCCCTGCGATACCCCGACCGGGTTCGGCGGCTGGTGGTCATGGAAGCACTGCTGGGCAGGCTCCCCGGCGCCGAGGACTTCCTCGTCGCGGGTCCGCCGTGGTGGTTCGGATTCCATGCCGTCCCCGGTCTCGCCGAAACGGTCCTGCTCGGCCACGAGGCGCGGTATATCCAGTGGTTCCTCACCACCGGCACCCGAGGCCGGGGCGTGCGGGAAGATATCCGCGACGCGTTCGTCGATGCCTACACCGGAGATGACGCCCTGCGCTGCGCCTTCTCCTACTACCGCGCACTGCCGACCAGCGCTCACCAGATCGATCACGCCGTGGCGACCGACCGGCTCACCGCACCCACCCTGGCGATCGGTGCCCACCCGGTCGGCGACGCGCTGGAGCGTCAGCTACGCCCCATCGCCGCCGACCTCACCGGACACGTCATTCCGGATTGCGGTCACATCATCCCGCTGGACCGCCCACAGGAACTGCTCAGCCTCATGACCCCCTTCCTCGCCGCCGACCAACCCGCCTGAAGGCCACTCGGTCCACCGACCGAATTCAACCCGAGTTCCAAACCATTCGGCCAAGGTCCAGGTAGGCCTAGCTGGGCCACCTATCGGTGGCAGCGGGCTTTCGCACCGTCTGATGGCTTCCGCGGCGGTCAGGGTGAAAGGGCCCACAGCGTATTCTGCGCGGCGACCATGGCAGCAGCCGTCACTGCGGCGCTGGTGGCGATCTCGGCCGCGGGTATTGAGGTTCACGTTGCGTGCATGTTTAGCGTCGAGGTGCCGGATCGGCCGGTCGAGTTCCAAGTTGGAGGATGGGTGTGTTCTGGTCTGTTGCCGAAATTGCCCGCATGTCTGGCGTGACGCCGCGCACGCTGCGGTACTACGACGAGATAGGGCTGCTGCCGCCCGCTGGTATTCGCAGCAATGGCTACCGCGTCTACGAGCAGGAGCAACTGCTGCGGTTGCAGCAGATTCTCGTGTTGCGGGAGTTGGATATGCCGCTCGATGCCATCGCGGCGATTCTCGACGGGCAGACGGATCACGTGCAGGCGCTGCGCGAGCACCACGCGAAGGTGACCCACAAGCGTGATCGTCTCGCCCGGGTAGCACACACGCTTGCCCGCACCATCGAGGAACTCGAGACACAGAACGGAACAGTTGTTGTGACCGAAATCAACAGGCCGGAAAACCTTTTCGAAGGTTTCGACCCGAACCGGTACGAAGCGGTACGAGGCGACGATTGGCCGGATCGGGAGCAGACCCGGCAGCGGTCGCAACAGTTCATCGACTCGCTCAGTACCGAGGACATCGAACGGATGCAGCGAGATACGACCGCAGCGATGATTCGGATGGCCGAATTCATGTCATCCGAGACGGCGGTGAGCGACCCGTCCGTACAGGCGGAAATCGAGACGGCATACCAGCTCATCCGCGCGACTTGGGACCCGGGCGCTCGCGCGTTCAAGGCGCTGGCTCGTACCTATGATGATCCGGGCTATGCCGAGAATTTCGACCGGATCGCTGTAGGGCTTGCAACGTACTACCGCGACGCAATGGTGGTCTTCGCCGACACCCGGCTCACCTGAGCTAGGCGGCAGCTGCCGCAGGGGCGGGTCGTATCCAGGGGGCTTGTACGACGGCTCGACCAGCAACACTCGGTCGCGCTCGTCGACAAACAGGGCTCCCGCCCCCCATTCGCTTGTCCGGCAGCCTCGAATGTCTTCGGCTAGCCCAGCTCCGATGGGGTACAACGCTATCCAGCCTGAACACCAGATGTCGTGCCGCTGTTCGAGTAGGTGGCTTTTGTCGGATATTTGCTATGCGGCACCCCCGTCGACTGCCCGGTCGCCAGATCGCTGGTTCGGGTGTCAGGTTCTATCGAGTGCATTACGCTCGCGGGAGCGCAAAACTAGAACAGGTTCTCGGGGGTGGGGTGTTCGATGCGGGCAGTTCAGATCGCGACATTGCGGGCAGCGGTTGGCGGTGTGGTCTTCGTGCTGGTAGCGGCGTGCGCGGGTTGGGCTACGGCAGTGCCGCTGCCGGAACAGGATTCGTTCTACGCCCAGCCTGCGGGTCTCGCCGACCTGGCCGATGGGACAGTGCTCGCGTCGCGGGTGATCGAAACGGAGTCGTTCTCGCAGCCGCTGCCGGCGGATGCCTGGCAGGTGCAGTACAAGACGATCGACAATCATGGGGCACCCCGGGCCTACATCGCAACAGTCCTTGTACCGCATCAAGAATGGACTGGCGAGGGCCCGCGTCCGCTGCTGTCGTACCAGGTAGCCGAAGACGGCGTCGGCTCGAAATGCGCACCTTCGTATGCTCTGCGTGGTGGGATCGACGGCGTCCCCAGCGGCGCATACGCCGAGACCGGCATGATTCGGTTTGCACTGCAACAGGGATGGGCTCTGGTCGTACCGGACTATCAGGGTCCCGACTCCGATCTGTTCGGTGCCGACGGATATGTCCATGGCGTGCTGGACGGTATCCGCGCGGCTAGAGCGTTCGCGCCCGCGGCTGTCGACCCCGCGGCGCCGATCGGCATGTGGGGATACTCCGGCGGTGCACAGGCCACCGCTATCGCTGCGCAAGCGCACGCCACCTACGCCCCGGAACTGCGACTGTCCGGTGTGGTGCTGGGCGGGGTCGTCGCGGACCTGGAAGCCACCATGTCCGGCTTCAGCGGTGGAATCGCCGGTGGCGCGGTTGTGGTCGGCCTGGTGGGGTTGGACCGGTCCTATCCCGAAGCTGATGTGGCTCAGTACCTCAACGAATCCGGCCGCAGGATGCTGGCCGCGAGCCGGGCCGATTGCGTGCCCGACGCCGCTCTGGCGTATCCGTTTCTCGATGCGGCGGCGCTGGAAGCTTGGCCTGGGTCGATCACGAACAACGCCGAACTGAGCACGGTGGTGCGGAAAGCCAGCCCCTTGTTCCGTCCGGGCGAACCTGCCGTGCCGGTGCTGCTCCATCACGCTGTCGCTGACGAGTTCGCGCCGATCGGTGCGGCCCGGGCGCTGGCCGGAAAATACTGCGCCGCTGGGATTCCGGTGCAGCTGGTGGAGAATTCCGTCGGCGAGCACGGTACCGAAGCCATGCTGGGAATGCCGACGGCCCTGACCTATCTGGCCGACCGATTCGCCGCGAAGCCGGCGGCAAGCACGTGCTGAGCTATATCAGCCCTCGACGGCCCAGGGGATAGGGGAACAGGCCCAGGCCCGGTATCCACGGTGCGGACTGTGCCGGAAACAGTGGCCCGGCCTCCGGCCAATTGATCATCGCAACGCGTATCCTGACCGTCGTGCCGACTGGGGGTAGCAAACAGGTCCGCGCCGCACGTAAGCGCAAGAAGCGGATGGCGGCCGTCGCGCACGACCTCACGGACGCGCAGTGGGACGCGCTCAAAACGTCCTGGGGTGGGTGCGCCTACTGCAAATCTCCTGTCACCTCGCTGCAGAAGGACTGCGTGCAGGCCCTCTCGCGCGGTGGCCGCTACACGCTCGGCAACGTCGTGCCCGCGTGTGGGTCGTGCAACGCCAGCAAGTGCAACGCCGAGGTGACCGGCTGGCTGCGCCGCAAGAAGCTCGACGAACGCTCGTTCCTTGTGCGCCACTATGAGATCGCGACCGAGCTCACTACGAGGTTCGCCTAGCCGCGTACATCGGGGTGGGGAATTCTTCAGCAGTCTCGGGCGGATACTTGCTGTTCGGCTGCTATAGCAGCGTTTCCGATTTAGGCAGCCAACAACATAATTGGTCATCGCAGGATGTCCGGAGCAGCAAGCGATCTCACCGACGCTTGGTGACCGATGGAATGAGCACGATTCTGCCGAACACCTCGCCGGCGTCCATTCTCCGGTGAGCCAGCACAGCTTGCTCAAGGGAAAGTATCTCGTGCACAACTGCTTTCAGCTCGCCGCGAACCGCGGCCGCGAATAGTTCGGCGGTTGCTGCTCGCCGGTCGGATATAGGCACGGTATCGGCACTGAAGGTCGCGAACGACGTCGATCGCCGGAAAGCCTTGATCATCTCCACGCCGAAATCCGCGGGCGGCATGCCTGCCATAACACCGACGACCACCATCCGGCCGTTGGGCTCGAGCTTGGTGAGGAACGACGGTAGATCCGCACCCGCGGCGATATCGATGATGACGTCGTAGCCCGCGGGAGCGTTCTCCGCACCCCGGCCGGCGCGGTCCAGCACATGTGTCGCGCCGAGATCCCGCAGGCGATCGCCGCGCGCAGGCGAGGAAGTCGTGACCGCGACCGCACCCGCACCGCCGCGAGCCGCGAGCTGGACTGCCACCACGCCGATACCGCCCGCCGCGCCACGCACCAGTACCGACTCTCCGCGCGTGAACTGCGCATGGCGCAAAGCGAAGTGGGCCACCATGGCCGAGCTGCCGAGGGTCACCGCGTCGACAGCCGACAGGGCCTCCGGAACGGGAACGAGCGTCTCGGCGGAAGCGATGGCGCGCTCGGCATAGCCGCCACCCTCACCGGTGAACGCCCACACGCGCTGACCGATCCACCCTGTGTCGACGCCCTCGCCGACCGTGGTCACAGTGCCGACGACCTCTTGGCCCAAGATGTGACCTGGCGTGATCCCGAAGGCGGCCAGCGCGCCACTTCGGACAAGAGCGTCGACACCGCCGACACCGATCGCCTCGGTCGTGATCAACACCTCTCCGGCGGCCGGATTCGGGTGCGGGAGTTCGACCACCGCGAGGACCTCTGGACCTCCGAATGCCTGGACCACTATTGCCTTCATCGGCGTCTCCGTGTTCTGTTCGAGGGGAACTGACCAGTGGGACCGTAACGGACGCCCCCGTCCGTTTAGCTAAAGTGAGAGCGGTGACCACTCGTTTGCCTCACACCCTGCGTTCGGATGCCAGGGACAACCGCGAACGCATTCTCGATGCGGCCCGCGCGGTGTTCGTCATCGACGGCCTGGATGTGCCGATGCGGGAGATCGCCCGGCGCGCCCAGGTCGGCCCCGCCACCCTCTATCGCCATTTCCCGACCAAGGAGATGCTGGTCGCCGAGGCGTTCACCGATCAGATGCTCGCCTGCCGGACTCTCGTGGACGAAGGGCTCGCCGACCCTGATCCCTGGCACGGTTTCTGCCGCACCGTCGAGAAGCTCTGCGAGCTGCAAGCCCGCGACCATGGATTCGCCGCAGCCTTCATGTCCGCCTACCCGCACGCGCTGGACTTCGCCGCGATCCGCAACTCCTCGCTCACCGGCGCCGCCGAACTGGTCCGCCGCGCCAAGAACACCGGCCACCTGCGCCCCGACATCGTGGCGGACGACCTCATCCTCATGATCATGGCCAACAACGGCATCCATGCGGGCACATCGGCAGCACGAATCGCGGCCTCGCGCCGCTTCGCTGCCCTCATGATCGAGGCGTTCCGGGCCTCGCCGGGGTCTGTACCGCTACCGCCGGTGCCACGATTGATGCCCCCGATGCCCCGACGCGAGCCTGGCAGAAACGCGGATGATCGGAGGTAGGGCTGTGCCGACCACAGGCAGTGGGCGGCCGAGTCGGTTCGTGCGGTGAGCGAGTGCGGTCCACCGACTGCGCCCGCTCGGGCTCGGGCGAGGCAGTCAGTAGTTGAAGTCAGGTGCGTCGATGGGAACGACTGGGGGCCAAGGGTTGTGGTGTAAGTCGCGCTCGGGGATGCGGACGCCGTGGAACCAGCCGTGGGTGGGGTCGGTGGGGGAGGTTTCGCCGGCGTCGATGTAGTCCAAATGCAGCCAGGACCATTGTTCGTGCGCGGGGCAGGGGCCGGTTCGCGCCCCGGGATCGCTGACTACGTCGGATTGGACGAGAACGTCGAGGTGGTAGGCGGCGGAGAACCAGCGTGCGGTGTCGCGTGCGGCGGGGTCGGGGTCGCGGTGCCAAGTGGTGCTCAGCGCGCGCTCGTCACCGAGACCACCCGCGCCTATCGAGCGTGCGGCCAAACGTCGGACCATGGGCGCAGATTCGGTCAGGTCCACGCATATACCCTGAGTGACAAGGGAATTGGCGTAGTGTCCCGGTCCGTTCACCGAGATCATCACCCCACCGGGGATCCGGCGGTCGTGATGACGGCGCAGATGGGCACCGGTATGGAACAGCTGCACACTGCCTTTGAACAGGCGCAGCACCCCGTCGCTACCGCGCAGCGGGATCGCCTCGGTATAGATCACGTCGGGCCGCACGGGTGCCAGTTCGGTGAGGTACAGCGATGCCAGGTCGGTGCACAGACGGGCGAATTCGGGGCCTGGCCGGGCGTGAGCCAGACACCGGCTGTTGAAGATCACCAGAAAGGCACTGCTCATTCCGCGCGCGGCTCGCTCCTTCCAGGTGCGTCGGTCTGCGGCGATGCGGGCTGAGATCGCGTGCGGCCCGGCGGCGAGCGTCTGTTCGCCGACCCAGCACAGATCCATCGCCAATCCCCGCGCTGGTGTGCCGGACTTGGTGGCCATCCGTCCGAAAACACACGGCTGGTGCCGGGCCGCCCAGTCCAGAAACGCCGCGCGTTTGGTCTGCTCATCGGCGGCGGACAGCAGAATCTCGTTGGCGGCGTCGATATCGGGGCCGAACGATGTTCCTGCTGGAAATCGGGGAAGTGCGGAGAGTGTGTCGAGCGAGATACCAGCCGGAATCGGTGTCATCGTTGCCTCGGTGTCGGGGGCGATGAAGCTTCTGGACCGGCCAAGTCTGCCCTGCGGTCATCCCGATCGCACGCCGCCACTCCGTGTGGCGGAACGCGGTGCCGAACCGAAATGGGTCACTGCCGAGTCGGTGTGGAAGGACGCACGAATGGATCGACGTCAGTGAGTGCCGCACTGGCGGCCCACAGTTCGGCAGCAGTGTCGTGGTCGGTCATGTGCGCGTGGGGCGTTTCACGATGCGGTTGCCCTCGAAGACCGAACACCCTTGGCCCCCAGAGTTGCCCGCCGTCTATCTCGCTGTCGAGAACGGCTCGGACAATGGTGGCGGCCGCCGCGTGTTTACCGTGTAGCGCAACACCCGCGGGTAGTCCGCGCAGGCGCTGGGCGGTGGTGCGAACGAACAGCGGTGGCCGAGACGGCGTCAGTGAGTCCAAGGCGCCGCCGGGGTGGACGACAATGCTGGCGATGTCGGCAGCATTCGCGCGCAGACGACGATCCAGTTCGAAACCGAACAGCATTTGGGCCAGCTTCGATCGCCCGTAGGTGCGCTTGGGTCGATAGTCGTGCTCGGATTGCAGATCACCGAGATCGATTCGCTCCGACCGTGCGGCGAAGCTGCCCACCGTGATCACCCGGCTGTTCGCTGTCGCGGCCAATAGTGGTGCCAGATGTGCGACCAGTGCGAAGTGCCCGAGATGGTTTGTCGCGAACATCAATTCGTGTCCGTGAGCACTCATGCGACGATCGGGACCGGACAGCAGGATTCCCGCATTGAGCACGATCGCGTCCAGACTGTCGACATCGAGGGCGCCCACCGTCACCGACAGTGCGGACAGATCCGAGAGATCCAGACGCACGCACCGCAGTCGAGCATCGGGAACCCGTGCCCGGATCGCGCGTACCGCGAGGTCGCCCTTGGTGGTGTCGCGGCAGCCCAGCACCACCGTGGCACCGTTGGCCGCGAGCTGCTCGGCGGTGAAGTATCCGATGCCCGCGTTGGCACCGGTCACCAGAATGTTCTTTCCCTCGGCTCGTCGGCCGCTGTGCCACGTCATGTCATCGACTCTGACAGCGGACCCTTGCGCCGCCCTTGCACGCTACTGTCCTGGCGTGCGAAGGGACGGCCTGGTTGTTTCCCGCCGACAAGGTCATCGCTATCGTGAACGACAAGGTCACTGTCCAGTCGGACCTGGGCCGACCCGGCCGAGGTGGCTGTTCGATCGGAGAGAGTGGCGTCGGATCATGGCAGAGGACCTGACCGTGACTCGGGGGCTGGTGATACCCGCGTCCGAGTTGCGCGAGCGGTTCTCACGGTCGTCCGGCCCGGGAGGGCAACACGTCAACACCACCGACAGCCGGGTAGAGCTGTCCTTCGACCTCGCCAACTCACCCTCGGTGCCGGAGTGGCTGCGCACCCGGATGCTCGACCGCCTGGCCACCCGCCTGGTCAACGGTGTCCTCACGATCGCCGCATCGGAGCAGCGCGCACAACTGCAGAACCGCGCGGCCGCCCGCGAACGCCTGGCCTCGCTACTCCGCGATGCCGCTGCCGCCCCGCCACCCGTTCGCCGCGCCACCAAGCCCTCGCGCGGAGCGAAGGAACGACGCATCTCCGCGAAGAAGCGGCGCGGTGTCACCAAACGCAACCGCCGCGCGTCCCCCGACGACTAGCCGACGGCATCCCGCACGTCGGGGTGCTCGGCTCGTTGATCTTCCACGTGCCTGCACCGACCGGTTCGAAATCCTCGGGTCGCGGTTCGAGCAGACGCCGGTTCGCCTAGACCGGACGCGTGGGCGGCGGTCGGCGGTTGGTTGGGCCGAGGGTGTCCAGTCGTACGTCGAAGACGAACGGCACGTTGTCGGGGCCGCCGGATAACCACCATGTGCTGACGGTAGCTATATCGTCGTCGATGTCCTCGATCGTGCACTGGATAGTGGTGGGGCAGGGATAGGCCGATGTGGGAAGCAGTTCCCCGCCGAAGTAGGCGGTCTTAGCGACCAATTGGTGAGGTCGGTCGTGTACATCGACCAACTCGACCAACACAATGCCCGGTTGCGGATCGTCACTGAGCCAATGGACAGCGGTGGCAGGCAGTTCACAGCCATCACCGTTTCCCAGCCTCTCGTGCACTGCAACAGCGTATCGGTCCGCAGTTGGACTGGAGAGTGCGCGATACTCGGCAGATTCGGACGTTCGTGACCGCGCGGTAGGCGGCATGCGAATGTCAGAGGCTTGTCGCCGTGCGGACGAGGTCGGCGATGGCTTGTGATCTGCTGTGTGGTGGCCAGGCGATGACGGTGGTGACGGCCGGTGCGTCCGGCACCGACACGATGGCGTGCTCGTGGCGTAGCTGGGTTCGGAGCGACTCGGGCATGACCGCGCAGGCCCGGCCGAGCGTGATCAGCTGGGTCAACTGGGTATGGTCGCGAACCTGCGGGCCGGGGCCGTCCGGATAGCTTCCGTCGGGTCGAGGCCATCGCGGTAGGGGCAGGTCCGTCAGGGCGTTGACCTCAGCCATCGACAGGTGAGTTCGGTCGGCGAGGGGGTGTCCCGCGGGCAGGACCACGATCTGCTGTTCGGTGTGCAGGTCCTCGGTATCGAATCCGGCCGTCGTGTCGTAGGGCCGGAGGAGCAGAGCGACGTCGGCACTCCCGTTGCGTAGCAGGCTTTCCGGTTCGCCGGGCCCGCACAGCACCACCTCGACTGCGACAGCGCAGGGGTCGGCGGTGTAGGCGTCCAGCAGCTTCGACAACAGTTCGCTGGACGCTCCTGCCTTGGTCGCCAGCACCACACCGGGCCGGTCGGCAGCGGCGCGGCGAGTGCGGCGCTCGGCGGCTTCGACCGCTCCGATCGCCAGCCGGGCCTCCCGTAGCAGCACCGCCCCGGCTGGGGTCAACGTGATCGCGCGCGTAGTGCGATGCAGCAGAACGACTCCGAGCCGGCGTTCCAGTTGCTGGATCGCCCGCGACAGCGGTGGTTGCGCCATCACGAGCCGTTGCGCCGCCCGCCCGAAGTGCAACTCCTCGGCGACGGCGACGAAGTATCGCAACTCCCGCGTCTCCACCGGGCCATCGTATCCGGCACTCACCACGACCAATACCCGCGCGGTATCGACGCACACCCGATCGGTCTTGGACGTCCCACCCGTGTCCGCAGCATTGTCAACGGCATGAGTGAACGGACAATCGCGCTGGTGACCGGCGCGAACAAAGGAATCGGATTCGAGATCGCGGCGGGCCTGGGCGCCCTCGACTGGCGAATCGGTGTGGGCGCGAGGGATCGACAACGGCGCGACACCGCGGTGGAGAAACTGCGCGCGGCCGGAATCGAGGCGTTCGGCGTGCCGCTCGATGTGGACGACGACGCGAGTGTCGCCGCCGCGGCCGAGCTGATCGCCGACCATGCGGGAGGGCTCGACGTCCTGGTCAACAATGCCGCGATCACCGGCAGCGTGCCACAGACGCCCACCACGGTCGATCCCGCGACCGTGCGCGCTGTCGTGGAAACCAACGTGATCGGCGTCATCCGGGTAACCAACGCGATGCTGCCCATGCTGCGCCGCTCGGCAGCACCGCGAATCGTCAACATGTCCAGCAGCGTGGGCTCGCTCGCCCTGCAGACCGCTCCCGGCCTCGACATGGGCCCGGTTCCCACTGCCTACTCGGCGTCGAAGACCTTCCTCAACGCCGTCACCATCCAATACGCCAAGGAACTGGGCGACACCAACATCCTGATCAACTCCGGCTGCCCAGGTTTCACCGCCACCGATCTCAACGGTTTGCGAGGCGTCCGCACTCCAGCACAGGGGGCGGCGATCGCGATTCACCTCGCGACTTTGCCCGACGACGGACCGACCGGCGGATTCTTCGACGATGCCGGAACAGTGCCTTGGTGACAGGCCCACGGTGCGTCCGGGCGGTCCGGGCCCTTCCCCGGATCACTGTTCACCGCACGGTCTTGGCAGGTGCGGCCTCGGCGGAGGTGGATGGGATCATCCGCTGCGGGTGCCGGATCGAGCGGTCACCCGGTCGCGCAGTATCGGCACGCCGGGTCCGGCGAGGTCATCGCAGTACGTAGATCTGCCGGCCATCGCCATGGTCAGCGCGATCGTGGTCCCGCTGACGACAGGGCCGGACCCGGCAGCAAAAGGTCCGTCGGTCGCCTCCAATCGCAGGCCGTCGGTATTGCTGCGGCTGGTGACCGTGAAGTCACGTCCGGCGTAGAAACGCGCGACTTCGGTAGCGGCTTCCGTCGACGGTGTGCGCGGTAGTCCGAGGGGACGCCGGATGTCTTGTGCGTGGACAACGACTTCACCGAGCCAGGCCGCCGTGGGTCCGGGAGCCGCAAGGGTGCTGGTGACGACCGCCCGGAACCGTTCGAGGGTTTCGGCGGGAGTACTGCCACGGTGCTCGGCGAGACGCCGGTTGTTGTGCTTGTCGAAGTCGAACCGGGCACCCAGGACGCTGGACAGCCAGCGCAGCCGTCCGATGCTCGCCGCTGCGGTGAGGTGCGCGACGACCTCTTCGACCACCCAGTCTCCGCACAGCGAGGGCCGTCTCCACTGCTGGTCGTCCAAGCCGGCGAGATCGTCGGCCAGGGCGGCACGCTCGGCGTGGGCCATCGCCCACAGGGTGTCACGGGCCAGGGCATCCGACACGAGGTACCTCCAACACTCAGTCGCCTACGGGTGCGATGCGCACCTCACGGTGTGCGGCGAAACGGGCGCGCGGAGCCGCTTCGTCGTTCTGTAGTGCAGACGCCGCGATCTGCACAGACTCATCGGTGCGTGCGTTGTGAACGTCATGTGGCCATGCCGAGGTTTTCGAGAACCCAGCGTATGGCGCGGCAAGTCCTTGTGCGATACCGGCTGCGGGTTCAGGTCCTGGACGTAGTGGTTGGTCACGCCGGGTTCGCGCTACTCGCAGACCATGAACGTCGCGTCGAAGCGCACACCGACCACGCCGACGCCACTGCCGAGATAGTCGCGATGCGCGTCGGGCTCACCACCGCCCGGATTCCTGCGGTGACAGACTGAACCGCTGTCCTCGCACACGCAGGCTGCTCGCCGACATGCCGAAACGGGCCGACTGCTGAACTTCCTTCTCGAATCGTCGCTTGGGCGCGGCCCCAGCTGACCACATCGGAGGCCCTCCGGGCTGGGAGCACATCGGCGTAGCCTCGCAGGATGCGGATCGGCGAGCTGTCCAAGCGCACGGGCGTGAGTCCGCGCTCATTGCGGTACTACGAAGCGCAGGGTCTGCTGACCAGCTCACGCTCCGGCGCCGGGCAGCGCCACTATTCCGATGCGGAGGTCCAGCGTGTGTCGCTCATCCGGCAGCTGTTCGACGCGGGTATGTCCAGCCGGGTGATCGCGACCGTGCTGCCGTGTGTGGACATTCCCGGTGACTTGGGTGTCGCCGAGGAGACGTTCGCGACGATGACGCGCGAGCGCGACCGGATCGACGCCGAGATCGCGCACCTGACCGAGAACCGAGATGCGCTCGACGCGCTGATCAGGGTCAACAGCCGGCACCGGGCGGAGCTGTCGGTGGCCGCCGAACCGGTGGCGCGGTCGGCCTGATGCTGTGACCTGCACCTCGATCGGTTGCCTCTTACATCGGTGTGAGGGGTGAGGATGGCTACAGAGCCCGGAATCACCTGGGCCGGTCATTCGAGAGGCGGCGGAAAATGGGGCAGGCGTGGGGTTTCGGCAGGTTTGGCGGGCCCGAGGTGCAGGAGTTCTTCGATCGTCTCGTTCCCGTTCCCGGTCGCGGCGAGGTGCTGATCCGGGTCGACGTCGCCGGCGTGAATCCCCTTGACCACCTTGTGCGCTCGGGTCTGGTCCCTGGGCTCGACGGCGGGCGTCCATTTCCCCGCGTGCTGGGCATGGAGGCATCCGGAATCGTTCTCGCCCGCGGCGAGGATGTCGAAGGGCTCGAGGTGGGTGACGCGGTCTTCGGCTTCGCACTCACCGGTGGTGGTACCTACGCCGAGACGACGGTGCTGTCCGCGCCGAACACCGCGCGCATCCCGGCGGGCCTGTCCGCGACCGTGGCGGCAACGCTGCCGGTGGCCGGGACGACCGCGGTGGATGCGCTCGACCAGCTCGACCTTCCGGCCGGTGCCACGGTCCTGGTCAACGGCGTCGGCGGTGGGGTCGGCCTCGCCGCCGCCCGGCTGGCCATCGGGCGCGAGCTGCGTGTGATCGGCATCGGCAGTACTGCCAAGCGCGAGCACGCTGAAGCCATCGGAGTGCGGTTCATCGACTACGCCGTCGAGAACGTCGTCGCGGCGGCGCGCGAGCTGGTTCCGCACGGCTTCGACGGGGTCGTCGATCTGGTCGGAGGTACCTCGCTACGGACGGTCGCGCCACTGGCCCGCGATCCTCGCAACGTCATCGCGGTGGGTGATATGTCTGTGCCCGACCTCGGTGGGCGTTTCATCGAGCGTCGCCTGGACCGAGAGAATCTTGAGCGCTCCGCCCAGCTGGCCCTCGACGGAGTCCTCGCACCCGTGATCACCGCGGTCCATCCGCTCGCCGACGCCCCGGCCGCCCTCGCCGCCGTCGAGAACGGCCACACCTCGGGCAAGGTCGTCATCAAGGTGACATGAGAAGCGCCGGCTTTCCGACGCCGAGAGGCCGCACCCAGGACCGCGGCGGGAAACAGCGATACCACCCTGCTCAGAGTTCGACAGGTTGAGACCGCGATAGGCTGACTGTTGATTGCCGCGGAATCGCAAGTGCGGCTGGGGGAGGGGCGGACGTGGTGATACGTGGCCGAGAGTCCCGCGATGCTGCGGCGCCCCTTGACATGTCGCGCACGGAGCGCCTGCGCGTCCACGGCGCCGTCTCTACTGCGCTGGCACTGCACAGCGATCATGCGTTGGGCGAGCTCGTGGATGCGGCCGTGCCGATCGGTTCCGGTATCGGCGGAAAGTCAGCGCTGCTGGAGATCGCCGGAGCTCCGGTTTTCGTGAAGCGAGTGCCCCTCACCGATCTGGAACGGCAGCCGGCGCACGTCCGGTCGACGGCGAACCTGTTCGATGTGCCGCAGTTCTACCACTACGGTGTCGGCCTCATCGGTGGGGCGGGCTTCGGAGCTTGGCGCGAGCTCGCCGTGCACACCATGACGACGAACTGGGTGCTCGCTGCCGAACGCGAGGGGTTCCCGCTGATGTACCACTGGCGGGTGCTGCCGGACACGACGCCACTGTCGGACGAGCTCGCCGACATCGATCGCGCCGTCGCCTACTGGGATGACCGACCCCGGATACGCCATCGGATCGAGGCCGTTCGGGACTCTTCGGCGAGTATCGCGCTGTTCCTGGAGTACATTCCGCAGACCCTGCACGAGTGGCTGAATGCCCAGATCGAGGCGGGCGATGAGGCCACTGACCGGGCCTGCGCCATGGTGGAGCGGGAGTTGGCCGCCGCCACCGCCTTCATGAACGGTCGGGGGCTCCTGCATCTCGACGCGCACTTCCAGAACATCCTGACCGACGGTCGACGCCTCTACTTCGCAGATTACGGCCTCGCGCTCTCCTCCGGGTTCGACCTCTCACCGCAGGAAGCCGCGTTCTTCGACCGGAACCAGAGCTATGACCGCGGCTTCACCGCAACCTATTTGGTGAACTGGCTGCTCACCGCTCTGTACGGGCTCCGGCGGGACGACCGGGCCGAACGCATCGAGATGGTGCGCGCCATCGCGGCGGGCGCGCCGCCGGAGGGCATCCCCGAGGTTGCCGCCGCGGTTCTCACCCGGCAGGCGCCGGTCGCTGCGGCGATGTCCGCGTTCATGCTTGCGTTCCAGCAGACGAGCCGGAGCACCCCGTACCCGGACGATGAGATCCGCCGCCTGCTGGACGAGCAGACTTCTGTGTTCGCTCAGCCGCTCCTGTCGTCAGATCAGCTCGGGCGGAAGTGCTAACGCCGGGACAAGTGTTGCGAGGTCGGCAATCGAAGATCTGTCTCCAGATCGAACGGTCGCGACGGGTCATTTCCCGATCCCAGCGAGGGCCGCTGGACGACTACCTCTCCGTCTTCCGAGATGGCGGGTAGCACGCGCGCGATGACGGTCCCGTGAATGACGTCGTTGAGGTGCCCGACGTGTGCGCGTACAGCCAGCGCGGCATCGAGGAGGTCGTCGCTGATTCCGTACCTGACCTCATGACTCGTTGCGGATCCAGCGCCCTGGAAGTCAGCCTCCGTGGCGGCGAGGTGCGCTGTCAGATCGCTTCGTCCCTTCCCGAGAGGTTTCACCACCACGGGCCGGCAGGGCAACCGCGGGCACCGAATTGCGTCCTGAGTGGAGTGAACGATCTCATCGGTACGCTCGTAAGCATGGGTGGGGACTTGCTACTGCTGATCGCCACCATCGGTCCGGTGGCACTGTTGGGGTGGGCGGCTGTTCGGGCGAAGCACCGCGGTCTGGGAGGGTCGTTCGTCGGGCCATTTCAGGAGATGTTCGATCCCGGTGCGGCGCGAGCGCAGATCGTCATCGAGGAGATCGCGGAACTGCCGGATCCCGCGGACTCCGGCGACCCAGACAACGACGATGATTCGCCGAATATCGTGATGTACAAGGGCATTCGGCTCTACATCGACCCTGATAGAGCTCGGCGGCGCGGAGGTGGTGGGACCGCCAGGCAAGCGGGATGAGCACCCGCCTGGCAAACCCGAACACAGCCGTCCGGCCATCACGCTCTCAGAATTCACCGTCTGATGGTTGCGAGGATTGACGAAGTGCACTCTCCTGGTCGGCGTTTCGGGAGTTGCTCCTGCGATGACTCATTCCGAGGTCATCGAGACGTTGGAACAGGGGCGGCGATTGCGGCGTCGAGGTTCTGGACAGCTTTGTCGTACTGATTGCGGTCGAACAGAAATGGGCCGAATGCGGCGCAGTCACGAGTGGTGCGATACGGCTGTTCGAAGTGGTCCCACACGACAAGGTCGCCGGTCGAGGTTATGCGCGTCAGCAGCGGCCAGCAGCCGAAATCCCCGCAACTGCAAGCAAGTACAGGAGTCTTCTGTCCCATGGTGAGGGGAGAGGAACCGTGAAAATGCTCCTCCGCTGACTCGAACCGGACGAACAGGGGGACGAGGCCACCGTAACGGCCGCCCACAGGCTCCATGTCGGCGCTGATTTCGAAGGTGTCGATGAGATCGGTCAGAGGGATGGTATCGATGCGGGGCATGATCTGGGGGACGTCGGTGGGTCCGGGGGGTCCTGGCCGATAGTCGAACCCGATCTCACTGATAGCTGTCAATCGGTTGCGCTGCAAGCGCTTCCGATCTCGGGTGATCGACCCAGCACCCGCACGGCGGCGCGCGTCGGGGGCCTGGGCCCTGCGGGGGATCACCGACTGAGGCGCACGACGCCCTTCCCAGTTGAAAGAATCACGGCGTCAATGTATCCAGCGCTCGCCCATCCTGCAAAGGTGGAGGCCCTCTGCGACGCCGCCCAGCCGGACGCTCATCGGTAGGTGAGTGCGTTAATCGGCTGGGACCGCGGACGTCGGGGTCGCGCGGGTCGTGGCATGAGCGTGCTTCTGGCCGCTAGCATCACGAGCGTGGGCGACCAGGACCGGCCGAGCGGGCGGGTTGTCGAGCAGCGACTGCGAAACCGCGCGATAGAGGCACTGGAGACACTCGTCGAGGGAGACGAGGGTGTTCGTACATGGGGGTACGGGGACTACATCAACGAGTTCTTCGACACGATCGACGACGAAAGCGCGTGGCTATGGCGCGAATGGTCGACGTTCACACCGGCAGAGGTGACCGCGCTCGACGACGTGCAGCGAGCACTCCTTGATGCCTGTGCTGCGACGCCTCGGATTTCGTCCGATGAGGAGTTCATCGCTTCGGGGTGGCCTAGGCGTATCAAACCGCTCGCGGCTGCGGCACTCGAACTGATGCAGTCGAGAGGTCGTTTTCGAGAGGATCGCGAGGAAGATGCGCCTTCGCGTACGAGCTGAAACTCACACCACCGATCGCACGGGAATCGGCAGATCAGTATGTCAGTGCGTTCAGAACCGCACGGCCGCGCTGGTCGAGTGGGCAGGCCAGCTCGAGGATGGGCACGTCTTCGAGTAACTGCATGTCGTCGACGTAAACCAGTTCCAGCAGAGCATCATTCACGCTGCGCCGGAGCCCGGTCAGTTCCGGTGTGGGTAGTACACGTTCGGTCTCAGCAGTGATGGGAACGATCACCAGCAGATCGAGGGAGGCCAGTGCGGTGCGTAGGGCGGTTTCGTCGATCCCGGCTTCCGCGTCGACGCCGATGGCTGCCAGATATGCGAGGAAGTCGAGGGGTGTCCTGTCGTATACCGCAGCGGGTGCGGGATCACCGAGTAGGCGCATCGCGTAGCGCAACTGTGCCCAATAGTCGGCGGCCACGGGCGGATACGCGAATTCGTATCCTTCCTCTTCGAGTAGTACGTACGGTTCCTGGATTGCTGTGTGCCCGCGCTCCAGTCGCGCACAGAGCTCTTCGACCAAACTTGTCTTGCCGGTTCCATGCGGTCCGGAAACCCCGATGCGCAACTCTGCCCCTTCCAATGTCTGGTCACTAGTCTGCGTCCTGCAAGGAATTGTGCGGAAATCAGGTGTGGAGTCCAGGGTGTCAGGATGCCCAGGCTGGAGACCGCTGCCCCCTCCTTTGAGGCGATCGCGCCGAAATTTAGCTGTCTGCAACCATTTCCGGATGAGGACTGTTGCCCGACGTCACCTTGCCGAAGGTGTTGATCAGTGCGTCCAGCCGGGCCGTCAGGTACGGGGGTAGGACGCGGCGGAGTTTGGCCGTCGCGCTGTCGGCTGCGCGGGCGGCCGGTCGGCGCCGCGGCTGGGGAAGAGCCCGAGTAACACGGCCACCGCCTCGTCGTCGGTTAGTGGCATCCGTCAGCAGGAGCACACAGTGAAGCTCGTCTCGATCCGTGTGATTACTGACGACATCCAACGACTGGTCAGCTTCTATCAGCACGTGACCGGCGTCGAAGCCAACTGGGCTACACCAGATTTCGCCGAAATCGTGCTGTTTCGAGATCCCGACGGCAACCTGATCAACCTCTTCACCCCGGCGGCCCGGACACAGCAGGTCCGCCACCGAAACATTACGTCACGTCGCGGAGGAGTACGGACTTCAGCAGGTGGCCACCCATCGAGTTTCACGGATCGGTGCGCACAAGGTCGTAGACATAGGACCGTTCGCCCTTGCGGCTCACCCACACGCCCTCAGGAGGAACCTCGCCTTGCCCAGGTTCGTCGAATGGGCGACTCGATACCTCATCGGCCGCGTTGCACACCACCCAACCGAAGTCGGGGAGTCGGCGACACCAGATATCGAGGTCGGTCCGCCTATACGACGGGAACCCGTGCGCGTCCCCATCGCGGACGAACTCATATGTCAACCCATCCACGCGCCGCACGAACCTCACACCCGACATCGGACCATTCTCACCAAAGACCTCGACACGAACAAGCAGGTCCCCGGTCAGGTTGACGAGAACCCAGGGACCGCATACGTGGTCAGCTCTGCTGATTGCTGAGCAATCCTCGACCAGATGAGCCTCTGTGCGTGAACGGCTGCCGGCCCCTGTGTGCGCACGCCACCCCGGAACAGGACATATGCCGGTCACACTGAGGGTGCGAGCGCGTGTTCCGCGGTGGCTTGAGCCCCGTAGGGTCTGTGTCGATGACGGCATCGACACACGCTCACTGCTTCCACGCTGGCGCTGACGGCGAATCACCGCTCGTTCTGCTCCATGGCTCACACGGCAGCGAATCCGACCTCATTCCGGTAGCCGACGAAATTGCCCCAGAGGCATCAAAACTGAGTGTCCGTGGCACAGTCAGCATGGATGAGGGCTATGCCTTCTTCCATCGCTTGCCGGACCGTCGCGTAGACCCGCGCGACATCGTCACCAGGACGCGGGTGCTGGCAGGTTTCATCGCAACCGCCTGCGCTGACTACAACCTCACCAGACGCCCCGTCGCAATCGGTTTCTCCAACGGCGCCATTATGGGCGCGGCTCTACTCATGACCTATCCGGGATTGCTGGCGGGAGCGATCCTCTTCCGTCCCCTGGCCCCGTTCGCCCATGATCTAGCCGACCGCGTCGACAACACTCCAGTTCTGATAGTCGACGGCGCTCACGACAACCGCCGGTCACACGGGGACGGCCTTCAGCTGGCTGAACAGCTGCGCCGTGCGGGAGCCCGGGTAACCCATCAGGTGCTATCGGTCGGCCATGCGATCACCGCCGAGGACAAAATCGTTTCGCGCGAGTGGCTTCTGGCGCAGAGGTACTGAGCGATGGTGCTCAACCGAGGCGCCATACATTGCCCGGGCAATCTCCACGCGCCTGCGGTCATGCTCCGAGCACGACTGGTCTACGCACAAACTTCGAGTTTCACGAGACAACCAGTTTCATGCTTGCAGAGTTCAAGGGCGATTTCTCTGGCGCGAAGTTCGACTGGGTGATATTCCAGCATGCCGAGTTCTCCGGTGCTGTCGACGACCGCGGGGCGGACTTCAATCCGATCAGCTTCCCTCACATCAAGTCTCAGAGCTGAGCGCTGCTGATCCTGCTCCAAGTTCGGGTTCGGCCTGGCGGGCGATTGCCTACTGATCTCGACGTTGCTCAGTCATCGGCATTACCGGACGGTGGAATTCTGGTCGGATGCGGTGGCGGCGGTGAGGCGCTGGCCCAGGGCGCGCACGGCGTCGTTGAGGGCGTCGGGGTGCTCGATGACAAAAGGGCGGTTCAGGGCGGCGAGGACGGGGGGAATCCAGTCGAGGTGTTCGGCGCGGATGAGGACTCGGACCCAGGGGGTGGGATCGGTGGGTGGGGAGTCTATTTCGTGCAGCGTTGCGATGGTCGCGGGGAGTAGTGGGCGGATTTGGGTGGGTGTGCCTTGGACGCGGATCGATACCTCGTGCCGGTAGGGGGCAGTGGCGAGGGCGGACACGAGGTGGGTGGTCGGGTCGAATTCGGCGGGTGGAGTGAAGGTTTCGGGGAGGGTGGTTGTCTCGGTGATGCGGTCCAGTCGGAACTGGCGTAGGTCGTCGCTGTTGTTGTCCATCGCCGTCAGGTACCAGCGGCCAGAGTGGGCGACAAGTCCGTAGGGGTGCACGGTCCGCTGAGAGTGTTGTCCGTTCCGGTCGGTGTAACCGATGGCGACCAGTCGGTGTTCGCGGGTGGCCGCGGCGATGTCGAGGAGGACGGCGGTTTCGACCGGGACTTCGGGGCGGGCGTCGGTGGTGAATTCGGCGGTGTTCATCAGCGCGTCGAGACGAGCGCCCAGGCGTGTGGGCAGGACGCGGCGGAGTTTGGCGGTCGCGCTGTCGGCGGCGTGGACCGATGTCGTCGAATGGCTGGTGAGGAGTCCGAGCAGCACGGCTACCGCCTCGTCATCGGTCAGCATGAGTGGAGGCATCCGGTAGCCGGGAGCGAGCCGGTACCCGCCGTAGCGGCCGCGGACCGAGCGGACGGGGATATCCAGGTCGGTGAGATGGGTGACGTAACGCCTGACGGTGCGTTCGTCCACGCCCAGCCGCCCAGCGAGTTCGCCGACGGTATGGGTGCCGCCCGTCTGCAACAGCTCGAGCAGGGCCAGTACCCGGGCCGTGGGGCGCGTCATCCGGCAATTCTCCCATCGATACCGGGCGGAAAATGTCCGGTATCGCCTCTACCTTGGGATTCGGTGGTGGAACTTCCGCCCTTCCCGACAGCAGGAGTACGCAATGAACCTCGTCTCGATCCGCCTGATCACCGCCGACATCGAACAGCTGGTCGGCTTCTATCAGCGGGTGACCGGTGTCGAAGCCCGTTGGGCTACACCGGATTTCGCCGAGATCGTCACTCCGGCCGGCACACTCGCGATCGGAAGCGTGCGTACGGTCGCGTTGTTCGGGGCCGGCAGCGCGCGCCCTGCCGACAATCGCACCGCGATCATCGAGTTCATGGTCTCCGACGTCGACGCCGACTACCGCAGGTTGCGCGACTCCGTCGAGGACTTCGTCAACGAGCCGACGACGATGCCGTGGGGCAACCGGTCGCTCCTGCTCCGAGACCCCGACGGCAACCTGATCAACCTGTTCACCCCGATCACCGCGCAGGCCGCCGGGTAGGCATCCAGCCCACCGTTGACCGTTTGCCTAACGGCGTTCATAATAACTAACTATGGACGCTATGCCGAGGCGTGATCGGAAAGCGGAACGGCGTGAGGCGACGCGGCAGGAAATTGTCGAGGCCGCGTGGGAGATCGCACGGGAGCGGGGACTGGCGCAGCTGACACTGCGCGAGGTCGGCGAGCGGATCGGAATGCGGGCGCCGTCGCTGTACTCGCACTACGGATCGAAGAACGCGATCTACGATGCGATGTTCGAGCAGGCTTGGAGTGAGTGCGAGCGCGTCTCGATCGACGCGCTGCGCTCGGCCCCCGCGGATCCCCGCGGCCTCGTGCGCGTCTTGGCACTGGCGTACTTCGATTTCGCGGTTGCCGATCTCGCCCGCTATCAGCTGATGAACCAGCGCACGATCCCGGGATTCGAACCCTCACCCGAGGCGTACGTGTCGGCGGTCCGCGCGCTCGACGAGGTCATCGCGGTGCTCGCCACGATCGGCGTGACCGACCGCGATGACGTGGAGATCTGGATTGCAATCCTGTCCGGCCTGGTCGATCAGCAGCTCGCCAACGATCCGGGCGGGCACAGTCGGCGCAAGCTGTTGGACCGCGCCGTGGACATGTGGGCCGACAGTGTCGGCCTTCCGCCGACGAAGGAGCCGCAGAAATGACGGCTGTCGAGCAGACGGCGGTGACTGCGCAGCGCGCGATGCTCACCCATACCGACGCGATGCGCCTCGCCCGCGACGAGTACTTGCGCTTCGCCGACGCGGTCGCCGCGCTCGACGGTGACGACTGGACCGCACCGACCGAGTGTGCCGGGTGGACCGTGCACGACCTCGTCGCCCACGTGGTCGGTATGTCCACGATGGCATCGTCCCCGCTGGAGAATGTCCGCCAGACCTGGGCTGCCCGTAAGCGGTTGCGGCCCGGCCGGCAGCTCGTCGACGCCGTGACCGCGTATCAGGTCGAACGATTCGGACAGCAGACGACGGATCAGCTGGTCCGGTCGATGGCGGCCATCGCGCCCAAGGCCGCGGCAGCGCGCAGACGTACCCCGGGGTTGCTGCGCAATCGAACAATTCCCGAGCAGCAGCTGGTCAGCGGCACCGCCGAACGGTGGACCATCGGGTACGCCATCGACACGATCCTGACCCGTGACCCGTGGATGCATCGGATCGACTTGGCCCGGGCCACCGGGCACGTTCTCGTGCTGACCGATGAGCACGACGGGGCGATCGTGGCCGACGTGGTGCAGGAATGGGCCGCCCGCCACAACAAACCCTACGACCTGTGCCTGACAGGTGCCGCTGGAGGCCGATGGCATTGCGGCACAACGGATGAACGCCTCGACCTCGACGCGGTCGAATTCTGCCGGATCCTCTCCGGCCGCGCCGAAGGCGCTGGACTACTGACCACCCAAGTGCCGTTCTGACACTGCACCGAATCGAGCCGACCATGACCACCACCATCGAGGAAATCGCCGCCGACATCTACCGCATCTCGACGTTCGTGCCCGACATCGGCGAACAGGGGCTGACGTTCAACCAGTTCCTGCTCGCCGATGATCAGCCGCTGCTGTTCCACACCGGGCATCGCGCGATGTTCACCGACGTCGCGGCGGCGATAGCACAGGTCACACCGGTGAACCGGCTGCGGTGGATCACCTTCGGGCACGTCGAATCCGACGAATGCGGATCGATGAACCAGTTCCTCGCCGCGGCCCCCGAATCGCAGGTCGCCCACGGTGCCGTCGGCTGCATGGTGTCGCTGGACCACATGGCCGACCGGCCACCGAGACCGCTTGCCGATGGCGAAACCATCGAACTCGGCCGGATGCGAGTGCGCCACATCGACACCCCACACACCCCGCACGGCTGGGAAGCGCGTGTGTTGTTCGAGGAAACCACACAGACTCTGCTGTGCGGGGACCTGTTCACCCACCTCGGCTCGGGCGCGGCCCTCACTACCGGCGACATCGTCGGCCCCGCCGTTCACACCGAAGATCTGTTCGCCTACTCGTCGCTCGCACCGGCCACCCCGATGATCGTCGACCGACTCGCTGAGCTCGCACCGAAAACGCTGGCGCTGATGCACGGTTCGTCGTTCACCGGCGACGGCGGCGCCGCGCTGCGCGCATTGGCCGACAGCTACCGCCACCGCATCGGCGACGCCACGGCTTGATGGCTTGCCGCAGGCGATACGCCGAGCGGAGGGGAACGTTCTGCTGACCGCCTCGAGCGCGGCCGGCGGATCAGCCGGGCGCTTGCGATGCTGCCGCCACGGGTGCGTCCGGGGTGGGCCGTGCGCGCGGCACGGTGAAGGTCGCCAGGACCGAAGCGATCGCGACGGCGAAGCAGGCTGCTGTGTACCAGAGGTTTCCGATGGGGTCGCCGTTGGTTGTTTCGCCGTTGACGGCGGCGAAGAAGTCGGGGAGCGACGCGATCCAGAGAGCGGCGAAGACGACCAGGTAGAGGGTGGCGAACCGTTGGACGAAGGGGTCTTCGTACTGCGGGGGTGTGGCGGTTCCTCGGCGTAGTTCGGTCCACTGGCGGACCATGACGATCCCGGCGACCACCGCGAGGACGGCGAGTTCCAGTGCGTAGACGATGCCGCGCACGGTGGTGCCGCTCATGCCGATGACGGTGGCGGGCAGCGGGAGCAGGAACGTGCCGACCGAGGCCAGCAGGCCGATGACGATGGTGCGCCAGGTCAATTCGACGCCGGAGAAGTGGCGGCCGTCGTCGACGTGGCGGCCGACGAAATACTGCACGCAGAAGGCCAGCGACATCGGCCACAGGGCCGCGAACACGACGACGCTGCCCATCGGGACCGAATCGAACATCGGCTGGTTGATCGGGTTGTCGATCGACCATTCCCACCAGCGCAATTGGGGCCCGAGATGGTCGAAGATCTCGTAGAAGGCGTGGTGGACGAAGCCGACGCAGGTGGCGCCGATCAGGGTGCCGTAGCGGCCGAAGATGCCGAGCATCCGGACGATGCCGAACGCCATCGTCGCCATCAGCGGGTAGATCGCGATGATGTAGATGGGCAGTCGGCCCCAGAGGAAGTCCACGGTGAAGACGTTGTGCGCGAACATCGTGTCGACGTGTTCTTCGATGCCGAACGCCGCCGGGAAGTACAGCGGCGGTTCGATGACGAACAGGTAGGCGGTGGCACCGAACCACAGCACGAGATTGGTCGGGTCACCGTGGCGGCGCAGGCGCACGATCGCGTACCAGAGCGCGAGAATCGCGCCGACGACGATGGTGAGCTCGAGGACCGGCAGGGTCCAGTTCTCGAGGGCGAACGGGTTGCGGAACTCGACGAGTCCGCCCGCCTCCTCGCAGGAGAAGCCGAGTTCGTGAGCGAGTTCGGCGAAGGTGGGGGAGCAGTGTTCGGCCATCGGGCTACCTTCTACGAGCTGACGGAATCGGCTGTGTACCAACGGGTTACGTCGTAACCTTCGTCATAGCGGCGGAACCACTCGTCGGCGAGTGTGGGCAGCTTCTCGTGCGCGGGATTGTGCCCGGGCGTCTGACTGCGGATGATGCCGCCCAGCGCGACGAGCTGTTCGCGCAGACCGAGATCGTCGAACGCGCGCGGCATCGTGCCGTTGTCGGCCGGCTGGAGGAACGGCAGCCACCGGCGCAGGGTCTGCCCCCGGCGGTAGTTGGCGAACATCGACAGCGCGTCGACCTGGCGATCTTCCAGCGGCACATGCTCGTTGAAGCCCTCGCACGCCACCCGGATCACCTGCAACACGTGCCGGAAGATCGAGGCCGCCACCCGCATCCGGTACAGCTCGCTGTCGACCACCGAATTGAAGATGATCAGCGCCGAACTGCGGTGCTCGACTTCCTCGACGAAATGCCAGATGAACAGTGAGGCGACGCGGTCGTCGCCGGGGGCGAACAGATTCTTGTCGTTGTCGAGCATCAGCTTGAACACCGGCGTGAACGTCGCCTCGAGGTCGGCGGTGTAGGCGAGGCGGTACTTCACCGAGGTCTCGGCGGTGAGCTTGTCGAACTCGCCGATCACCGCGTCGAGGGTCTGCTGCAAGCCGGGATAGCGGCGGATCAGCGCCTTGACATGCTGGCGATGCGCCGTCGAATGCTGCCCTTCCTGGCGCATGAAGGCGTCGGCCTCCGACGCCACCTCGGGGTCGGTGATCTGCGGTTTCGCCTGCGTGATCAGCTGCACGATCATTTTCTCGAAGCCGATGGCCAGGAACGAAACGGCATTGGCCATCGACGAGAACGCCGGGTTCTGCGGATTCCACAGAAACGGCACGTCGTAGTCGGAGAACGCGAAATCCATTTTGCGGACGTGAAGGTCGGTCACGGTGAGTTACCTCGTTGTTCGGCCACGGTTGATAGAGCAATCATACGCACGAGGCTTCATGTGTATGATCACTTTTACGGAATTCGCCCTGACCTGGGGTTGTGCTAGCGTCCACCTGGTGGCGCGTAGACGTGGGTGGGGCGGCAGTCCGCCGGGTGACGATGTGGAGGCGACGCGCCGGATCATCGCTGCCGCAGTCGAACTCATCGGCCGGACCGGTGCGGAGATCAGCATCGCCGACGTGGCGGAGTCCCTCGGTGTCATCCGGCAGACGGTGTACCGGTATTTCCCCAGCGCCGACGCGCTCATGACCGCCTCGGCCATCGCCTCGGTCGACGATTTCCTCGATCGACTCACCCGGCAGGTCAGCGGCCTGGGCGACCCTGTCGAAGCGATGACAGAGGCCGTCGTCTTCACCCTCACCGATGTTCGCCGGACCCCCCACCTGGGGATTCTGCTGTCGAGCTCGTATTCCAACGCCCACCCGGAAGGCATGACCTCCGATGAGGCCCAGGCGTTCGGTATGACCATGATCCGCCGCTTCGACGTCGACTGGGCCGCTCACGGCTACGACGAGCCGGCGCTGCGCGAACTCGTCGAATTCGTGCTGCGCACCATGCAGTCGTTCTTCCTGTCACCGGGCAACCCGGCACGCTCCGACGACGAACTGCGCCGGTACCTGCGGCGATGGATGGGATCGGCGATCGGCGCGCAGCAGAAGGGCTGAACGCCGAACGTGCCCGTCCGGAATTCCGGACGGGCACGAAACGCATGCTCAGCTCGCGGCGGCGATCCTGCGCGGCTCGAGCGCGGCGGCGAGCAGATAGCTGCCGCCGCCGGCCAGTGCCAGCGCCCAGTACAGGTACGCGCCGTCGAGAAACAGTGCGGCCGTAGAGCTCACGGCCAGCCAGGCGCCGAGCGTGTATTGCAGGACGTCGCGGTACGCGACACCGCCGGCGAGGTAGAGCAGTCCGACGATCAGCCCGGACCCGGTCGGCCACAGAGTCGCTGCGGTGTCGGGGCTCAGCGTCGAACCGAGCGCCGTGATCAGGAAGAACAGCGCGGCGAAACCGATCAGCCACGATGCGCCGAGCAGATTGCCCACGACCGCTTCCTGTCCCGTCGCGCCGCGCTGGGCTCGCAGGGAGACGACGGTGGTCACGATCATGGCCGCCAGCAGGCCGACGCCCAGCAGCGCGGTCGGCACGAATCCGGGGAGGTCGAGCAGGGGATTCGGGCCATGGCTGAGGGCGAAGGTGCCGTGGCCGACCAACCAGGCGAGGCCGAAGCTCAGGTAGATGGGGCGGTTGTCGAGGACGGTGCGAACGGGCTGGGAAACGTACATGACTGATCTCCAGGGTGTGAGCGGGTCAGGCGCTGACGAGGACGACTTTGCCGGTGACGGTGCCGGATTCGGCCAGCTCCAGAGCTCGGGCGGCATCGGTGAGAGTGATACGGGCCGCGACCTGGGCGGTGACGGTGCCCGCGGCGGCGAGGGAGAAGACCTGGGACAGATCTTCGGCGATTCGAGCACGGAAGCGGGTGATGTTGCGCTTGCCTGCCCACAGGTTGTAGAAGTGCGCACGTCGCTTGTTGGGCAGCATGTTCCACCACAGCAGGCGGGCGAACAGTTTCAGCACCGGCAACCGGGAGTCGCCCTCGTCGTTCTTGGTGGCCGCCGTTCCGTAGGAAACGAGGGTGCCGCCGTCGGCGAGCAGGCCGAACGAATCGCTGATGCCGGGCCCGCCGACGTGATCGAACACCGCGTCGACACCGTGCGGTGCGATGGCCCGAACCTGGTGTGGCACATCGGCGCGGTAGTCGATCCAGGTGGCACCCAGCGCGGTGACCGCGTCGGCATGGCGAGCGGACGCGGTGCCGATCACGTGAATGCCCGCGGCGCGGGCCAATTGGACCAGGGTCGAGCCGACGCCACCGTTGGCGCCGTGGACCAGTATCGTCGCGCCCGGCTGAACAGCGGCGACGCGGTGCAGCATCTGCCAGGCGGTGATGCCGTTCACGACAAAGGTTTCCGCGTCGGCGGAGTCCAGGGTGTCCGGCACGGGGATCAGATCGGCGGTGTCGAGGTCGACGTGGCTGCTCCAGCCGCCGGTCTTGGTCAACGCGGCCACTCGCTTGCCCGCCAGTGTCGCGTCGTCGGCCTCGACCACCGTGCCGACCAGGTCGTAGCCGGGCACGAAAGGAAACGGTGGCTGGTCGTAGTACTTACCGCGGCGCATCTGCTGCTCGGCGAAGGACACCCCGGAGGCATCGACTCGAACCAGTGCGCGACCCGGTGCGGGTGCGGGGAGTTCACGTCGGGTGACGAGCAGGCCGCTTGGGTCGACGCGACCGGGCAGGACGATTTCGGTGGCGGTGGTGGTGTTCATCAGGAGCTACCTTCCGTGGTGTGTGACTGGTCAATCACTCTTGCTGCAAAAGAAAGCTCCACCCTGAAAAGGCTGGAGCGAGGGGGTCAGTGGGCTTTCGGGTGGCGCATTCCCGTTGTCAGGGCGGTGGCCCAGGCGCTGTCGTTGCCGTCGAGCCCGAGGGTGGTGACGAGGTGGCAGAGCTGGCCGTAGGCGATGAAGTACTGGATCTGCTCGGGGGTGCCGCCGGAGCGGCGCTGCACGAAGGTGGTCACCTTGGCCAGGCCCCGGCGCAACGCGTCGGCGATTTCGGGGATGTCGGTGGCGGACTGGGCGTGCACCTGCAACATGAGCAGGCTCTTGTCGGCGATGAGTTCGGCGTAGGCGCCGCCCATGTCGTGCAGGATGGCGGCCGGGTCCGTCGCGGTGGAATTGGCCGCGCCCGTGGACATCGCGCGTTCGACGAGGTCGAAGCAGTGATCGAGCGCGGCGACGAACAGGGCGACCTTGCCGGGGAAGAGTTTGAAGACGTAGGCGGGGGAGATGTCGGCGCGCGCGGCGACGGTGTTGATCGGCGTGCCGTGGTAGCCGGTCTTGGCGAACTCGATGATCGCCGCGTCGACGACCGCGTCACGCCGGACGTCCGAGGTGGAGAGGGTGGCGCCGCGCTTGGTCATGTGAGTGACTGTACACTCACTCTTTCGCGGGCGTCAACGGGTGACCGGAGATTCAGTGCAGATCGGCGAGGGCGGTGTCCACGTCCGGGCCGGTCAGGCTGTGCCGAATACTGCGCATGACCAGCCGCAACGGTCGTGGGCAGTCCTGGACGGCGGAGAAGCGATCGGTGGCCACGACACGCGCCGGTGCGCCGAGACGGTCGCGGACCCGGGTCATGAGGTCGTAGCGGCTCAGGGTTTCCGCGCCCGCGAGGTGCACAGCGCCCGCCTGGTCGGCGAGCTGCTCGAGTGCGGGCGCCAGGCTGGGTAAGTACAGCGGATTGCAGACGATATCGGTGCGCGCGGCGATCTCGGGTGCGGCGAAGCGGGCCAGGAACTTGTTCGACAGTGGGCTGCGCCCGTAGACGAGGGGCAGGCGCACGACCAAGTGCCGGTCGCGTTCGAGGACCAGATCCTCGGCGGCCACCTTGGTCTCGCCGTAGACGTTGATCGGTGCGCGCGTGGCGCTTTCGTCGTAGTGCTCGGCGGCGCCGTCGAAGACATTGTCGGTCGACAGGTAGACGAGCTTCGCGCGCGTGTCGCCGATGGCGTCGAGCAGCGGGACCATCGGCGCCACGTTCGCGGCACGGGCCGCGGCGGGATCACGCTGCGCGGCACCGAGATCCACGACACCGGCGGTGTGGACGACCACGTCGAAACCTTGTGCGACGAGTGCGCGCACCGCGCCGGTGTCGGCGAGATCCACCGGGGCGAGCCCGTGCCCGCCCCGGCTGGTCCCGACGACCTCGTGGTTCGCGGCGAACTGCGCGTGCAGCGCGCTGCCGACGAAACCGGAGGCGCCGAGGATCAGGATCCGCACCGTGTCAGCGCGCCTGCCAGTTCGGCTTGCGCTTCTGCGCGAATGCGATGGCGCCTTCACGCATGTCCTCGGTGACCGCGACTGTCATGATCTCGCGGTTGGACTGGTCCCAGGCGTCGTCGTCGGCGAGCTTGCCGTCGATCATGCCCAGCGCCACCCGCTTGCTCGCCTGCACGGCCAACGGGGCGTTCTCGGCGATCCGACCGGCCAGCGCGAGCGCCGCGTCGAGAACCTCGGCGGCGGGCACGACACGGTTGATCAGGCCCAATTCCAGCGCACGGGCGGCGGTGATCGGTTCACCGGTGAGGATCATCTCCATCGCGACCTTGCGGGGGAGCTGCTCGGGCAGGCGGAACGCGCCGCCTGCCGCGGCGAACAGGCCGCGGGCGACCTCGGGCAGGCCGAAGGTGGCGGTCTCGGCGGCGACCGCGAGATCGCTGGCCAGGACGAGCTCGGTGCCGCCGCCGAGTGCGAAACCGTTCACCGCGGCGATGGTCGGCTTGCTGATCGGATGCCGGACATACCCGGCCAGGTTCCAATCCTCATGTCCCGGGGCGAGAATCGACTCACCGCGGCTCAGCGCCTTCAGGTCCGCGCCCGCACAGAACGCCCGCTCGCCCGCGCCGGTGAGGACCACCGCGCGGATCTGCGGGTCGGCCTCGGCTCGCTCGAGCGCCTCGCCGACCCCCGTGCTCACTTCGGCGTTGACCGAGTTCATGGCCTCGGGCCGATTCAGCACGATGACGAGCACATGCTCGCGTTGCTCGACGAGAACTGCGCTCACGAGTGACTCCTTCGCTAGGTGGCTGTCAGCATGACAAACCTCTTCGATCTGTATCACGCCGGACGATCTTGAATACCCGAATCGGGGATTCGTGTCCGTCGTCGTCGCGCGCACCCGGCACTCGTCGTAGGCTGCCGAACACTCGCGAAAAGAATGTTCGGCCGGGTGTCGATCCGCAGCGGTGCCCGTTCGACCTAGGGATGAACGCAGGGCCCGGCAGGCGGGTCCACACCGATCCGAGGAGACGAAACTATGAAGTTCATGCTGATCATGCGCGCCACCGACGAAGCCTGGGCCGCGGCGGCCGATATCGACTTCAACGAGATGCTCGAGACCATGGGCAAGTTCAACGACGAGTTGATCAGCGCCGGAGTGCTGGTCGCCGCCGAGGGGCTCGACGACGCGGCGCAGGGCGTGGTCGTCGATTACTCGTCGGAGACCCCGGTGGTCACCGACGGGCCCTACGGGGAGACGAAGGAACTGTTCGGCGGGTTCTACATTCTCAATGTGGCCTCCAAAGAGGAGGCGATCGAGTGGGCCAAGCGCATGCCGGTCGTCGTGCCGGGCACCAAGACCGAGATCCGACGAGTCCCGAGCATCGATGAATTCCCGCAGGACAATGTCTGGGTCGCGAGGGAGCGCGCGTGGCGTGAGGCCAGCGGCCAGCTCTGAATCACGATGAGCGACCACACCGGCCGCGAGGCCGTGGCCGCCGTCTGGCGGATCGAATCGGCCCGGATCGTCGGCGCCCTCGCGCGCTACACCCGCGACTTCGCGATGGCCGAGGATCTCGCCCAGGAGGCGTTCGCGGAGGCACTGGTGACCTGGCCGCGCGAAGGCGTGCCACGTCAGCCGGCCGGGTGGTTGCTCACCGTCGGCAGACGCCGGGCCATCGACGCGTTCCGGCGCCGAGCCGCCCTCGACGACCGCTACGTCGCCCTCGCCGCCGACCTCGGCGAGGGCGACGCGCTCACCGGCGGGGACCCTGTGCGTGCCGGGCAGGACGTGCTGTGGGATCCCGATCAAATCGGCGACGATGTGCTCGCGCTGATGTTCATCTCGTGTCACCCGGTGCTCTCGCGGGAGGCGCGGTTGGCCTTGACGCTGCGTGTCGTCGGCGGTCTGACCAGCGACGAGATCGCCAAGGCGTGCCTGGTCCCGACCGCGACAGTGCAGGCCAGGATCACCAGGGCGAAGAAGACTCTCGGCGCCGCCGAAGTCCCCTTCGAGGTGCCGCCGGTCGCCGAGCGCCGGGCCCGGCTGGGTTCGGTGCTCGGGGTCATCTATCTGATCTTCACCGAAGGGTCGTCTGCCAGCACCGGCGACGACCTCATCCGCTTCGACCTCGCGGGGGAAGCGCAGCGGCTGGCCCGCGTGCTGTCGCGGCTGATGCCCCACGAACCCGAGGTCTACGGACTGCTGGCGCTGCTCGAACTGACCGCGGCGCGATTTCCTGCCCGCACCGGTCCCGACGGTGAGCCGGTCCTGCTCGAACAGCAGGACCGCCGCCGCTGGGATCGCTCGGCGATCCGGCGCGGTCGTGCGGCGCTGGTGAAAGCCGGTGCGGTCGGGCGTGGACTGGGCGCCTACGGGCTTCAGGCCGCGATCGCCGAATGTCACGCCGTCGCACCGTCGGTCGAGCGGACCGACTGGGAACGGGTGGTCGTGCTGTACGAAGCACTGGGCCGACTCGCACCGTCGCCGGTGGTGGACCTGAACCGGGCGGTCGCGGTATCGATGGCCGACGGGCCCGCCGCGGCCCTGCCGATCGTCGACGAGATCACCGCATCCGGCGCCCTGTCCACCTCGCACCTGCTGCCCAGCGTGCGCGGTGAACTGCTCACCCGGCTCGGCCGCACCACCGAAGCTCGTGCGGAGCTCGCCGAAGCCATCCGCCGGTGTGGCAACGAACGTGAGAAGAACGTCCTCGCAAAAAAGCTCGCCGGACTCGCCTGATCGTCGAGCGCCGGCGCCGCCCGCCGCAGCGGGGCTCGGCCTGCACTCGCGGGTCGGCCAGGTCGCCGAACGGCGGCAGAAATACACCGGGTCGCAGGACCATATTCGCAGTATAGAGGCCATAAAGGCCGGTCTTCGCGCGCTCGTAACGTTTGCTCGCAAAGAGGTCGGGTATTCGTGAAAGGCGACGACGAGAGGGTGTTGTGGATGTCAAGGGAATCGAAAACGGTGCTGCACCGGGCAATCGGTGCGTCGGCGATCGGTAATGCGGTCGAATGGTTCGACTATGGTGTCTACGCCTATCTGGCGACGTATATCGCGAGGTCGTTGTTCCCCGGTGACGGTGAGTCCGGGATGGTCTACACGCTGCTCGGTTTCGCCGTATCGTTCCTGATCCGGCCGGTCGGCGGCATGATCTGGGGTCCGCTCGGCGACCGCATCGGGCGCAAGCGCGTGCTCGCCACCACGATTATTCTGATGGCCGGATCGACCCTCGCCGTCGGCCTTATCCCGAGCTTCGACATGATCGGCATCGGTGCCCCGATTCTGCTGTACGCGCTGCGCATGATCCAGGGACTTTCCGCCGGTGGTGAATATGGTGGCGCCGCGACATTCATGGCCGAATACGCACCCGATCGCAAGCGCGGATTCTATGGCAGTTTCCTCGAGGTGGGCACGCTCGCCGGCTTCACGCTCGGCAACCTGGTCGCCCTGCTGCTGGTGAATGTCCTCGACGACGCGTCGATGAATTCGTGGGGCTGGCGCATCCCGTTCATGATCGCCGGTCCGCTGGGCCTGATCGGCATGTACCTGCGCAGCCGGGTGGAGGACACCCCGGTGTTCCGCGAGGTCGACAGCAAGGACGAGACCGAGGAAGTCTCCGGCGTCTACCGCGATCTGGTGACGAAGTACCTGCGCCCGGTGCTGACCCTGTTCGGCCTGGTGATCGCGCTGAATGTCGTGAACTACTCGTTGATCAGCTACACCCCGACCTACCTCGGCTCCGCGCTGGGTATGGACAAATCCGATGCGTTGCTCGTGCCGCTGATCGGCCAGATCGCGATGCTGTGCACCCTGCCGTTCCTGGGTGCCCTCTCCGACCGGATCGGGCGCAAACCCATGTGGATGTTCTCGTGTGCGGCGATGATGGTCGCGGTGATCCCGGTCTACCATCTGATCGGTTCTTCGCTCACCGGCGCGATTGTCGGCTTCGCGATCCTGGGCATGCTCTACGCGCCGCAGCTGGCGACGATCTCGGCCACGTTCCCCGCGATGTTCCCCACCATCGTGCGGTTCGCCGGTGTGGCGATCGGCTACAACGTGGCCACGTCGATTTTCGGTGGCACCGCCCCGGTGATCAACGAGTCGATCATCAGCGCGACCGGCAACAACATGGTTCCGGCCTACTACATGCTCGCTGCGTGCGCGGTCGGCCTGATCGCGTCCTTCTTCCTCATCGAGACCAAGGGTGTCTCGCTGCGCGGCACACAGGTGCCGGGTACGCCCGAGGCGATCGAGGAACAGCGTGAACTGGGCGAGCCCGCCGAGGTCGTCGCGGTGAAATAGATCGTGCACCGAGGGCGCGGCGTCGATGCGGCGCCGCGCCCTCGGTGTCTTCGGGCTAGTTCTGCGCGGCCGCGCGGAACACGGCGAGAGCTTCCTCGCCCAGGTGCGGTCCGCTGACCTCGACCGGCACGTTCGAGCTCGCGACGACCTCGGCGCAGGTGAGTCCGAAACTGGTACCCGGGGGCATGATCGGCCCGAATTCGGCTGCGGCCGCGGCGAAGACGATGCGGCCGACTCCGGCCCACACCATCGCGGCGGCGCACATCGGGCACGGTTCGCCGCTGGCGTAGACGGTGGCGCCCCGCAGTTTCGCCGCGTGGCCCGCGGCGGTCGCGAGGGTGATCGCGACCAGTTCGGCGTGGGTGGTGACGTCGCCGGTGGTGTTCACCGCGTTCACACCCTCGGCCAGGACCGCGCCGTCGTGGCCGAGAGCGACCGCGCCGAAGGGGCGATCGCCGAGCGCGGTGGCGTGCCCGGCGAGGTCGATGGCGCGACGCAGATGGGTGATGTCGATATCGGTCAGCTCGCTCATGAGGTGAGATCCACTTCCGTTCCGATGCCGTTGGCGCGGGCCTTGTCGATGAGCAGGCGGGCGGCGGCCAGATCCTGCAGGCCGATGCCCACCGAATTGAACAGGGTGATGTCGCGGTCGTCGTGACGGCCGGCTGCCCGGCCCGCGATCACCTCGCCCAGCTCGGTGCCCACCGCGTCCTGCGTGATCGCGCCTTCGGCGATGGCCATCAGCGTGTCGCCGGATTTGGTGAGCGTGGTGCCGATCGAGTCTACGACGACCCTGGACCGGCGCATGGCCTCGCCGTCCACCTCCCGGTGATCCGCCCTCGGCGGTGCGCCCACCGCGTTGACGTGCAGACCGTCGCCGAACCAGGCGCCGTGGACGATCGGCTCGCGGGACGGCGTGAGGGTGCACAACACGTCGGCGGCGCGGGTGACCGACTCCGGGCTGTCGAGGGCACGCACGTCGAGACCGAGATCGGCTATCGCACTGCGGAATCGGTCGACCGTAGCTGCGGTGCGCGACCAGACCAGCACGGTCTCGAGCTCGCGCACGGTCGCAATCGCGCGCGTGTGCTCCACGGCCAGATTGCCCGCACCGATCACACCGAGTACCGAACTCGATGGTCGGGAAAGATATTTCGTCGCCACCGCGCTGGCGGCGGCGGTCCGCACAGCGGTGACGAGGCGTCCGTCGATCAGTGCCTCGCACGAACCGTCGGCCGCCGAGGTCACCACGATCACCGACCGTTGCACCGGCAACCCGCGCCCGCGATTGGCGGGCAGGTCGGCGAGCAGTTTGACCGCGGCGGCACCGGCGGATTCGGCGGCGGCGACCATGGGCACGAAGGCCGCGCCGCCCAGTGTCATCGCCGGTGGAGCGGGGACGAACGCGGTGCCCAGCGCCAGATCGGCGTGCGCGCGCTCGACGGCGGCGAGCACCTCACCGCGGTCGAGGACGGCGGTCACATCGGAGTGCGACAGGATCAGAGTCAACGGTGGCTCCTGCGAAAGTAGGGGCGGGTCAGGAAGTTCGGGCGAAGGCGACGGTGAGGTCGCGCGGCGAGCGGCTGTTGCCGACCAAGCCGCTGACGGCCACGATCGCGATCAGATAGGGCAGCATCACCAGCAACGCGAACGGCACATCGACGCCGAGGGCGGGCAGTGCGAACTGCAGGGCCTGGGCGAGACCGAAGAACACCGATGCCCAGATCACCCCGAGCGCACGCCAGCGGCCTGCGATCACCGCGACCACGGCGAGATAGCCGATGCCGCCGGTCATGTTGTCGCTGAACGAATGCACCTCCGACAGCGCCAATTGCGCGCCGCCGAGGCCGGCAGCGAACGCGGCGAGCAGCACACAGCCGTACCGGGCGGCCTTCACCGGCAGACCTGTGCGGTCGGCGGCGACGGCGTCTTCACCGATCGCGTCGATCACCAGACCCAGCTTGGTGCGGCGGGAGAACACGACCGCCAGGACGGCGACGACCGCGATGCACAGATAGCCGAGCGCGGTCTGCCCGAACAGGGCGGGACCGATAACCGGGATATGGTGCAGCACCGGTATCGGCAGCGCGTCGAAACCGGGAACGCTGTGGCCCTTGCCGTCGTCGAGCAGCAGGCGCGCACCGTAGGTGGTGGCGCCGAGTGCCAACGCGTTGCCGGCGATGCCGACGACGATCTGATCGGCGCGCAAGCCGATACTCCAGATCGCTTGCAGCGCACCGAAGATCAGGGCAGCGAGCACGGCGGTGGCCGCGCCGAGTACCGGCGAACCGGTGGTGACGGCGCCGAGCACGCCGGCGAACGCGCCGGTCAGCATCATCGCCTCGAGGCTCAGATTGAGCACACCCGCGCGTTCGCTGACCAGCTCACCGCTCGCGGCGACGAGGATGGGCAGGGTGAAACCGATTCCGCTGGTCGCGATATCGGTGACGGTATCGAGGCTCATCGCGGCGCTCCTGCCAGATCGGCGGTGTCCACGGACGGCACCGGTTGTGGTGCGGGTTCGGTCTTGCGTCTGCGAGAGGTCCAGATGGCGGCGCCCGCGATGAACACGATCATCAGCGACTCCACGACCGCGATGGTCGACGCGGGCACATTCGCGGCCAGCTGCAGGTTGATCCCGCCGGAGACGAGGAACCCGAGCAGCAGCGACACCGCGACCACGGCGGCCAGTGAGCCACGTGCCAGCAGGCCGACGACCAGACCGGAGAATCCGTATCCGGAGGAGAACCCTTCGGCGAGGACGAACGGCGCCGTCGCCACCAGCAGCCCGCCCGCGACGCCGGAGAACGCGCCCGCCGCCGAGAGGCTCAGGAAACGCAGCCGACGCACCGGCAGCCCGAGCCGCGCGGCCGCGTCGGGATTGAGCCCGACCGCCCGCAATCGGGTACCGAGTGCGGTGCGACGCACCAGGATCGCGGTGCCGAACGCGGCCACCACGGCGATCCACAGGGCAATGGTCGCGGGCGAGCGTTCGATGCCCAGCAGCGGCAGATGCGCGGCCGCGGTGAGCTGTTCGGACTGCGGCAGCGTCTCCGAGGACGTCACCGGCTGGCGCAGCAGCGCGGGCTCGTGCACGACGAGCAGCACCAGCGCCAACCCGACGAAGTTGAGCAGCAGCGTGGTGATGATCTCGCTGGTGCCGCGCGCGACCCGCAGGTACGCGGCGATGGCGGCCCACAGCCAGCCCGCGGCTGCCGCCCCGATCAGCACCGCGGGCAGGGTGATCACCGCGGGCGCACCGGTGAGCGTGGTGCCGATCGCGGTGGCGGCGATGCCACCGGCGCAGATCTGGCCCTCGCCACCGACATTGACCAGTCCGGCGCGGTGGGCGATGGTGAAGCCGACGGCCACCAGCATCAGCGTGGCCGCGACATTGAGCGAGGCGCCGATCGCGTAGTCGCTGCCGAACATGCCCTCCCACAGTGCTGTCATCGTGGCGCCTGGTGCCGCGCCGGCGACGGCGGCCAGGACCAGCCCGATCACCCCTGCCGCGAGCATCGCCGCGACGGCGACGACGATCGGGTGGTGTGCCCACTGGCGCAAGCCTGCCGGGTGCTGCTTCGAGGAAGGCTTGCCGAGCCCGCGCAGCCCGCCCAGCGACGTTCGCCGAGGTGGGGGCGCGGTGGCCGCGGTCGTGGTCCGACTCGGTGCGCTCATGCCGCGACTCCCATCATCAATTCGCTGATCTGTTGTGCCGCTGCGGGATCGGCGGTCTCGATCGGTCCGGCGAGTGTGCCGCGATACGCGACGAACACCCGGTCGCACAGCGCGAGCAGCTCGGGTACCTCGCTCGACACCACCAGCACCCCACAGCCGTCGGCGGCCGCATAGCGCAGCTGGGTCAGCACGAAATCGACTGCGCCGATGTCCAATCCGCGCGTCGGCTGGGCGGCGACCAGGCAGCGCAGGTTCGCGGCGGACAGTTCGCGGGCCAGCACCACCTTCTGCTGATTGCCACCCGAGAGCGAACCCATCGGCACCCACGGCCCGGCAGCGCGCACATCGAAGCGGTCGAGTTCGGCCTGGGCGGCGCGTCCCATGGCCTGCTTGTCGAGCAGTCCGAAGCGCCGGAAGCGGCCGAGTCGGCCGAGGAAGAGGTTCTCCGCCAGGGTCATCTCGGCGACCATCGCGTCGCGGTGGCGGTCCTCGGGCACGACGCCGAGTCCGAGCCCGGTCCGGGTGGCGGGGTTGGCGGTCGTGATATCGGTGTCGGCGAGCGTGACCGTGCCGGCGCTCACCGGGGTAGCCCCGGCGAGGACCGCGACGAGCTCGCTCTGCCCGTTGCCCTCGACGCCCGCGATTCCGACGATCTCGCCGGGCCGCACGACCAGACACGCATCGTCGAGCGCCGCGCTGCCGTCGGCGCGATGCACGGTCACTCGATCGATGGTGAGAACCGGTGCGGGGGAATCGGATTCGGCAGACGACTCGAGACCGGCGCTAGACGGGGTCGATTCGGTGGCAGGGCCGACCGGGAGAGCCGTTGCGGGTGAATCTGCTGTCGTCGCCGAATCGGCGGGATCCAGGCCGATGGTCGCGGCGACGGTCGGGTCGAGGTCGGCGGCGGTACGCCCCACCATCGCGGTGAGCAACTGGGCGATGGTGGTGTTCGACATCCGCCCGCCACCGGCGACCGTGCCGCGGCGCAGCACGGTCGCGGCATCGGCGACCCTGGCCACCTCGCCGAGTTTGTGCGTCACCAGGACTACCGCTTTGCCGTCGGCGGCGATGGCGCGGCAGGTGTCGATCAGCGCGTCGATCTCGGCCGGATCGAGCACTCCCGTCGGTTCGTCGAGCAGGATCAGCGCCGGATCACGCAGCAACGCCTTGACGATCTCGACCTTCTGCCTCGCGCCGACCGGCATGGTCGCGACCTGCTGGTCGAGGTCGACGCGCAGGCGGTAACGCTGTGCGATCTCGTCGAGCCGGTCGGTCAGCTCCTTGCGGCGCGACCGGAGTCCGTGCTGGGTGAGCAGCAGGTTCTCCGCGACGGTCATGGTGGTGACCAGACTGAAGTGCTGGTGCACCATGGCGACACCGGAAGCCATCGCGGCGGCGGGGGAGTCGGGCCGGAAGTCCTTGCCGCCCAGCTGCATACGTCCGGTGTCCGGGTGGTAGCCGCCGAAGACGAGATTGCACAGCGTGGACTTGCCCGCGCCGTTCTCGCCGAGAACGCAATGGACAGTGCCGGATTCGACGGTGACGTCCACATCGTGCAGCGCCTGCACGTCACCGAAGCGCTTACCGACCCCGTGCAGGGTCAATGCGGGAGTGCTCATCGTGGATCAGTACGGCTTGACCGCGCCGGTGGACAGGGCCGTTTTCGCCTTCGCGAGTGCGTCGGCGACCCCGGAGTCCTTGCTGCACAGCACGAAATCGGTGCCGTCGTTGGGCGAGGTCAGCCCGAAGCGCACGTTCTCGGCCTTCCACGAGTCGTCCAGAACGGCCTTCACCGCGAACTCGACCTCGGCGCCGATATCGGTGTGTACGTAGCCCAGGTACGCGGGGTCGGTGCAGTCGCCGGGGATCGGGCCGCCGACCATCGTGGCGTTGGACTGGGTGGCGGCCTGCTCCATGCCCGCCTTGCCCAGGTTCACGATCTGGCCGAGCGTGCCCGCGCCTGCGCCGTAGTCGGCCAGTGCGGCCTGCTTGGCCTTGGCGGGGTCGTTGAAGTCGCCGACGTACTGCGGGGTGAGTACCTTCGCGTCGGGCTTCGCGAACCGCGCACCGTTGCCGAAGGCGTTGGCGGCGTTGACGATCGCGGGCAGTTCGACGCCGCCGACGAAGGCCACTGTGCCCGACTTGGACCCCGCCGCCGATACCGCGCCGCTGAGGAATTCGGCCTCGGCCTGCTGCGGGTCGTAGTAGGCGAGGTTGGCGAGTGGTTTGGCGTCGGCCGGTCCGCCGATCTCGACGAACTTGACGTTCGGGAACTGTGGCGCCACCTTGCGCACGTCGGCGTCGGTCTGGCCGCCGAGGGAGATCACCAGGTCGTTGGCCGAGGCGAAGCGGACCAGGGCCTGCTGGTAGTCGCTGGCGGCGACCTGTTCGACCTTGCTGAGTTCCACCTTGTCGCCGAGCGCGTCGGCGACGCGTTGGTAGCCGAGATATCCGGACTGCATGAAGCCGGTGTCCGACAGTGAGCCGGGGAAGAACACGCCGACCTTCAGCTTGCCGCCCGACGCCGTGGAATCGGCGGAGCCACAGGCCGACAGGAGGGCAGCGGCGGCGAGCGCGGCCGAGCCGAAGGCGATCGCGCGCCGAGTGGACTTGTGCACGGGGTACTCCTTGATCGAACGAACCGCTCACTTAGCGGTATACCGTTAAGTGTCAGCCTGGGGCTCGGAGATGACGGGCGGATTACCGAAAAGTAAGAAACGGTCGCATGCCGCGAGCGGACTACCGTGGTGGCGTGCAGGAGCAGAAGGATGGTGCGGTGGCAGACGAACCGGCGAAGAAGTCGCTGCGGGATCAGGCCTACGAGGAGTTACGTGACCGGATCATCGATCTGCGCTTGAGCCCTGGTCAGCGGCTCGTGGAACGCGACCTCGCCACCGAGCTGGCCATCTCGCGGATCCCGCTGCGCGAGGCGCTGCAGATGCTCGAACGCGAGGGCCTGGTCGTGATCGTGCCGAGGCAGGGCGCGATCGTCGCCCCGTTCACGGTGACCGACGTGCGTGACCTGTTCGATGTTCGCGAAAGCCTCGAAGTTCTCGCGGCGCGCCTGGCCGCCGAACGCGCCGAGCCGGCCGACCTCACCGCCCTGCGCGCGCAGCTCACCGCGGCTCGCCAGGCCACTGCCCGTGGCGACCAAGCCGCGATCGCCGCCGCGAACGCGGGGTTTCACGCCGTCATTGTCGAAGTGTCCGGCAACCCGCTGTTGCAGTCGTTGTTGCGCCCCTTGGAATCCCGAGTCCGCTGGCTGTTCCACCTGACCAAGGAACGTGACCCGGGCACCCAATGCGACGAACACGAAGCCCTCTACGCCGCGATCGCCGCGCACGACTGCGACGCGGCCGCCGAAATCGCCTACCGCCACGTAGCTTCCGGCCGTGAGCCCAGCCTGGCCCTGTCCGCCCAATGGTCCATGCCCGACATCGACCCCGTCTCGGCCACCCGCACCCGCCAACGCGGCTCCCACCGCGAGAAGACCGCGTAGACCGCGGCGTTTCGGGTCTAGTCGGTCAGGAGCTTGAGGACGAGGGGGCGGGACATGGTTCCGGCGACTCGGCGGGCGAGCTGATTCGCCCCCGCCCCGGCGGCGTGGGCGGTGCGCAGGGCGGTTGCGAGTTCCGCGCGGGCGACATCGGCAGCGGCTTGGGCTTCGCGAAGGCGGCGGGCGGCGTCGTCCACCGGGGTGGTCAATGCATTGACCGGTTCCGGGAGGGTGGCGTCCGGCTGCGGCGCGACGGGTTGGGGTGTGGTCGCGAGGTTTCGCAGTGCGGCCCGGGCGAATTCCTTCACGAACTCGCGGGTGGCGTCGGTGTCGGAGGCGGCGTCGCCGAGTAGCAGGCGCGTGGTCTGGGGGACGGCGTGGGTCCAGTTGGCGAGGCCGCAGAGGGCGAGTAGGAGGCGGCCTGCCTGCTTCTCGTCGACACCGAATTGTTCTTGGGCACGGTCGAATTTCTGTCCGTAGTGGTCAGCGCGCCAACCGTCGACATCGTGGGCGTCGGCGCCGCGGTGCAAGCCCTCCCAGAGCAGCAGGCGCAGCAGCTGCGGATGGTCGCGGTGGTAGTCGAAGAGCTTGCCGACGTAGTCGCCCGGCTCGGTCTCGGCGAGTGGCTGGACGACCTCCATGAATTCGCGCATGGTGTCGACGATGATGACGTCGAACAGCCTGTCCTTGCTGCCGAACAGGCCGTAGATGCGTTCCTTGTTGACGCCGGCGGCCTCGGCGATGCGATCGACCCGGGCTCCGGCCAGGCCGTACTGCGCGAATTCGGCTCGCGCCGCACGCAGTAGGGCCTGTCTGGTCGCGTCGCTGCGTTTGATGGTGCTCGCCGTCATGGGGCCGACTTTACCAGGTCTTTAAACCAACTATTTGGTTGACTCTGTCTCTGTGCGAGCCTACTGTCGTCGACATGGCATCACCGACAGTCCAGCTTCCGGTCGGAAGTCCGGCCCCTGCCCGCGTTCGCGACACGTCGCCCCGTACGCACACCGGGCGCACCCTCCCCGTTTTCGTGCTGTCGGCCTTGTTGGCCACCGGTCAGATGTACACGCCGATTCCCCTGTTCGAAGCCATGAAAGCAGAGTGGAGTGTGGGTTCGGGGGCGATGACGTGGGTCATCAGCGCCTTCGCCTTCGGCTACGCGGGCGGCTTCGTGCTGTTCGGCCCGCTGTCGGATCGATACGGCCATCGCCGGGTCCTGGTCACCGGCATGCTCGTGGCCGCGGTGGTCACCCTGTTGACCGGTCTGGCGTTCAGTGCGCCCGTGGCCATCGCGCTCCGGATCGTGCAGGGCCTCGTCGTCGGCTCCATTCCGCCCGCGATCATGGCCTACGTCGGCACGCGCATCGCGCCGGGGCACCGGGCCGTGGTCACCATGTCGGTGGCCACCTCCTTCCTGGCCGCCACCGTCATCGCCCAGATCGTCTCGCAGGCCGTTGTCGCGTCGTTCCCGTGGCGCGCCGTATTCCTCGGCTCCGCGGTCGTTTTCGCGGCCTTGGCCTTCGCGCTGCGGGCCGTCATGCTCGATGACGCCCCCACCGGCCGTGACCTCCCGCTGCGCCACAGCTACGCCGCCATTCCCGCGGTGCTGCGCATCACGCCGCTGCTCCCGATGCTCGTGGCGGGCGCCCTGAGCATGGCCGTCATGGTCGGCATCTACACCGGGATCGAGCTCACCGGCCTGGTCACCGGTTCCGGCGAACTGCTGACCCTGCGGGCGGGCGCCCTGCCGGTGATGATGGCGCTGCCACTGCTCGCCATTCCGCTGGCGCGCCTGTCCAAGCCCACCCAGATGGTCCTCGGCGTGCTGATCGCGGCCACCGCGATGGTCGCCGCGACCTTCGAAGGCTCGCACCTGGCGGTCCTCACTGTGCTGCTGGCGGTCCTGGTCGGTGGCCTCGGCGTCATCGCCCCCGCGGTGTTGCAGAGCGCGGGTGAACTCGGCGGCGATGCCCGCGCGGCAGCCTCTTCGGTCGCCATGTTCAGCTTCTACGTCGGCGCGACCCTGGGCCCGATCGTCGCGGCAGCGACTGCGCCACACGGCTTTTCGACCCTGGCATGGACCCTGGCTCTGCTCCTGGTCCTTGCCCTGTGCCTGACTCTGCTCGGCGCTCGCCTGCAGCGCTCCGCGCGTCTCGCGGCCGCGACGGGTTGACCGTCGAGTAGATCAGGCAAGCCCTTATGCCGCCGCCATCGCCGCCGACGCACCCCGACGCGGCCACCGAAATCGCCTACCGCCACGGCGGTTCGTCACAGTCGGCGGATTCCGCGTGCGACCTTGGCGAACGACGACCCGGTCAGGAGTCCCGTCCGCAGTTTCGGGTGACACGCGCCGAGGTCGACCAACACGGCGTAGGTCAATCCGTGGTCGCGCCGTTCGGCGATCTGGTCGAGCACCTCTGCCGGTGTGCCGACCTGGAAGACATCTCGGATCAACGACAGCGGTGCGCGTCGACCGTATTCCAGCGCGGTGGCCTCGTCGATGGTCTGCGGCAGGATGTCCTGGGCGCCGGAGAACGTGGGGCCCAACGGATGCTCGACGCCATGGCGTGCCCAGGCCTGCGCGGACGCGGCGAGCATGTAGGCGCGGATCACCGCCGAATCGAGGATCTCCTCGACAATCGTCTGCGACTTCGCGGTGATGATCCATTGCCACCCGGCCGCTTGGACCGCAGACGGGTCGCGTCCGGCATCCGAGGCCGCGGTCCTGATCGTGTCGAGCTTGTCGCGGTATTCGGCCGGGCTGCCCGGAAAGGCGGGCAGCCACGCGTCGGCGAATCGACCGGCCACCCTGAGCATGCGCGGTCCGTGCGCTCCCATCCAGAGCTCCGGTCGGGTACCGCGGTGCGGCGGCAGCGCGAAGACCGCGTCGCGGAGAGGGAAGAATTCGGAATCCCGGGAGATCGGCTCACCGTGGGACTCCCACAATGCCCGAATCGTCGCGACAGCCTCCTCGAAGCGCGCGACCGGGCGTTGCCAATCGACACCGTAGGGCTCGTTGTTCTCGCGTTCTCCCGGACCGATCCCGAGAATCGCTCGCCCGCCGCTGAGCAGATGCAAGGTCGCGGCGGCCTGTGCGGTCACCGCCGGATGCCTGCGACCGGCGTCGGTGACTCCCACCCCGAGCCGAAGCCGACTCCACCGATTCCGCGCCGCCGCGCGCCCGAGCAGGGTCCACGGTTCGTAGTACGCGTCCGCGACGGGAACGACCCGTGCGCCGCCCGCATGGCTCGGCTTCCACACCGACGAGGGAAACAACCCGATCAAGTGGTCGACGACCCACAGGGAGTCGGCACCGGTCGTCGCGGCAACGAACTTCGCCGTGCGGTGGGTGAGATCCGGCGCACCGCGGGAATGAAGACCCGGATCGACTATTCCGGTCCTGACTCGTGCCATGGGCTACTCCCACTACTCGATGTCATCACTGCGGTCTCCCTGTCGACCGGCTCGATTATCCCACCGATCGGCGGTAGGCCGGATGTGCCTAGCCCGCGGCGTGCAGGGCGAGCCGGGCGGCGTGGATCGCCGGATGCAGGCCGGTGCCGTTGCGGTATACGAGCTGGGTGTGGCGGCGGATCGGCAGGGGAGTGAGGGTGATGTGTTCGGGGGGTGCGTAGAGGGCGAGGGCGGGGACTATGGCGGTGCCCGCGCCTGCGGCGACGAGGGTCAGGACGGTGTCGAAGTCGTCGGCGTGGTGGCGGATGTGGGGGGTGAATCCTGTTGCCTGACAGGCTCGGATCGTCAGGGTATGGCACAGCGTGCCGGGGGTGCCCGCGATCCAGGGGGATCGGCGGTGTGCGGCCAGCGAGTCCTCGGTGGGCACGGGGCCCAGCGTGGCCAGGTAGACGGTTTCGGTGTGGAGGGGCTCGGTTTGCAAGGAGGGGTCCGTGTCGGCGGGGACCAGGTCGTAGTCGTGGGTGAGCGCGATATCCAGGGTCCCCGCGCGCAGGGCGTTCGGGATGTCGGCGGGGTCGATTTCGGTGACGGTGAGTTCCAGGCGCGGGTGGTCGGTGCTCAAGGTGACGAGGGCGGGCGACAGCAGGGTGCGCGCCGCGGTCGGAAAGGTGCCGATGCGCAGGGTGCCGGCCAGCTCGTCCCTGGTACAGGACAATTCGGCGTCGGCGTGTTCGAGGGCGGCCAGGATCGTTTCGGTGTGCCCGACGAGGAGCTGCGCGGCGGGGGTGAGAGCGACGCGGCGGCCCGAGCGTTCCAGCAGCGGGACGCCCGCTTCGCGTTCGAGCGCGGTGAGCTGCTGGGATACCGCCGAGGGCGTATAGCTGAGCGCCTCGGCGACCGCGGCGATGGTGCCGCGATGGGCGAGTTCGCGGAGCAGGCGAAGTTTGCGGACATCGAGCATCAGTTCAGCTTACGGTCGTCATCATGAATGTGAACTGGACCTGATGGTGGATCTGGCTCGACGATAGAGTCATGACATCGCTACACGGACTCTTCGTCCCTTTGATCACGCCGTTCACCGCCGACGGGGCCGTCGAGCCCGCGGCGCTGGAACGACACGCGCACGCTGTCCTCGACGCGGGTGCGACCGGACTCGTCGCGCTCGGCACCACGGCGGAGCCGTCCGCGCTCACTGCCGCCGAGCGTGCGCGAGTCCTGGATATCTGCGCGAGCGTCTGCGCCGACCGCGGCGCACCGCTGATCGCCTGCGCGGGCGGCAACGCCACCGCGGAATCGGTGCGAGCGATCGCCGAACTCGCGCGGCCCGTCGCGGCCGTGCTGGCGGTGGTGCCCTACTACGTGCGACCGAGCGAAGAAGGCGTGATCGCGCACTTCACGCAGTTGGCAGCGATCAGTCCGGCCCCTCTGCTCGTCTATGACGTGCCGCACCGCACCGGACGCCCGCTCAGCGGCAGTACGTTGATTCGTCTCGCGAATACCCCGAACATCGCCGGCTTCAAGCACGCCGTGGGCGGAATCGACGCGGCCAGTGTCGAATTGATGGCCGCCCATACCCCGGCGACAGTGCTCAGTGGCGACGACCGTTTCGCCTCCGCGCTGCTGGCTCTCGGCGCGCACGGCGCGATCCTGGCCGCGGCCAATATCGCGCCCCGTGAATACGCCGATCTCATCGAGGCATGGCACGCCGGTGACGTCGTCCGGGCCCGCGCGATCGGTGACCGTCTCGACGCGCTCGGTGCGGCCCTGTTCGCCGAGCCCAACCCGACGGTCATCAAGGCGGTGCTCGCCGAGCGTGGTCAGATCTCCAGCGCGGCCGTTCGGCTGCCGATGCTGCCGGCATCGAGTGCCGCGACGAGGGCGGCGCTCATGGCGAGCGAGGCGGCGACGATCACGCGGGTGTGACATCGACCAGATCACGAACAGAAAATTTCACTGGTCATCGGCAGCGAAAGGTGCTTGGGTTAACCGGTGACGAAACCTCCGGATATCGGCGCCGCCGCGCCCGATCACACTCCTGACAAGCTGGATGCCGCCGTGTTGAAGGTGGCGGGCGTCGTCGTCCTGGGCGCGGTGATGTCGATTCTCGACATCACGGTGGTCACCGTGGCGATCCCGACGTTCATGCAGGACTTCAACGCCTCCGTCGAGGTCGTCGCCTGGACCATGACCGGTTACACCTTGGCGCTGGCCTCGGTCATCCCGATGACCGGCTGGGCCGCCGATCGCTTCGGCACCAAACGCCTCTATATGGCGGCGCTGACCTTCTTCATCATCGGGTCGGTGCTGTGTTCGATGGCGTGGAGTATCGAGTCGCTGGTGGCCTTCCGTGTCATCCAGGGCATCGGCGGCGGCATGCTCATGCCCCTCGGTATGACGATCATGACCCACGCCGCGGGCCCGCAGCGGATCGGGCGGGTGATGGCGGTACTCGGCGTGCCCATGTTGCTCGGCCCGATCTGTGGCCCCATTCTCGGTGGCTGGCTCATCGACTCCTTCAGCTGGCACTGGATCTTCCTGATCAATCTGCCGCTGGGCATCGTCGCGCTGATCCTGGCCTGGATCGTGTTCGCTCCCGACAAGCCCAAACCCTCGGAATCGTTCGACTTCCTCGGCATGCTGCTGGCCTCGCCGGGTCTGGCGCTGTTCCTGTTCGGTGTCTCCTCCATTCCGGAGAAGGGCACCGTGATGGCCTCGCGCGTGCTGATTCCGGCGATCATCGGCGCGGCGCTGCTGGTGGCGTTCGTGTTCCACGCGCTGCGCACCGAGCATCCGCTGATCGACCTGCGGCTGTTCTCCAACCCGTCGCTGCGGTACTCCGTGCTCACCATGTCGCTGTTCGCGACGGCGTTCTTCGGCGCCGGCTTCCTGCTGCCGAACTACCTGCAGCAGGTGCGCGGGGAGACGGCGTTCGACTCCGGTCTGCTCATGGCCCCACAGGGTATCGGCGCCATGCTGACGATGCCGATCGCGGGATTCCTGGTCGACAAGATCGGCCCCGGCAAGATCGTCATGTTCGGCATCACCTTCATCACCCTCGGCTTGGCCGGGTTCACCCAGCTGGGCGCCGACACCTCCTACCTGCTGATCGGTGGCGCGCTGTTCGTGATGGGTCTGGGCATGGGCTGCACCATGATGCCGGTGATGACCGCCGCGATCCAGACGCTCTCGCACGCACAGGTCGCGCGCGGTTCGACATTGATGAACATCATCAACCAGACCGCGGCGTCGATCGGCACGGCGACGATGTCGGTCGTGCTGGCCGCCCAGCTCAACGATCACCCGGAGGCGAAGGTCGCTATCGGCGCCAACGCCCGGCCCGATCTCGCCGCGCAGGTTCCCCCTTCGGTCATCGAGCAGGGACTCGACCTGGCGGCGACAGCGTTCAGCAACACGTACTGGGTCACCGTGGTACTCGCTCTGCTGACCCTGATCCCGGCGTTCTTCCTGCCGCGAACCAAGCCGAAGGCGCCGATCGACGCCGAAGCTGTGGCGCTGGCCTGATCGGTCATACGCGGAAAGCCCGGACGGAACTCTCTGTTCCGTCCGGGCTTTCGCGTCGGGATTCAGCCGTAGAGCTTGACGAACATCTCCAGTGAGCGCTCGATATCGCCGCGCAGGGCCTTCGCGACGGCGGACCCGATCGGGCCGAACAGCGGCGCACCGCCCAGGTCGATGTCGACACTCACCTTCGACCCGCTACCGCTCGGCTCGACGAGCATGCCGAGGCCGAACTTGGTGCCGCCGATACCCGTGCCGGTGAGGGCGAGCTTGCGCGGCGGTTCGGCGGTGCGCACGGTCCAGGTGACTTTGTTGCGGAAGCCCTTCACGCGGGCGATGCCGGCGACAACGGTGCCCGGCGTCAGCTCCTCGGGCAGTGTTCCGCGCCAAGCCTCGTGAATGGTCAGCCAATCGCCGAGGTGCGGAAGGTCGGACGCGTGCGCCCAGGCCTGGTCCGGTGGGACGGGGACATCGACGGAAAGCTTCAGTTTCGCCACGCCCGGATAATATCCGGTACCCGGGGTTCCGCGAGCATCGGCTCGAGGCATAGCGAACCAGAATAGATCAACTGTCCAGTAGCGTGCAATGTTTCGAGCGGGAAACATGATGTCGGACAGGAAGATCCGTGTCGCGATCGTTACGTGTGCTGCTAATGTGTGCGGGTCGCTGGAATCGGGGCGTGTGAATCGGGTATCCGAAATCACCCCGCGGTGGACAGTGAATGCCTCGGCGGGCCGGCCGGCGAGGGCCACCGGCAACAGCGCCGTGTGGTCGAGGACGACGAAAGATCTGATGAACTCAGGAATTGCGGTGCTGTTGCTCGTCATCGGTGCGCCGCTGTTACTGCTCGCGATCGCGGTCAGTGTCATGGCCATGCGGAACGAGCGCCGACAGCGGCAGCGAGCCGACGCCGCCATCCGGGAACGCCTCGCCTGCGAGAACGCCCTCATGCAGCTGGCGCAGGGCACCTTGCCCGCGATCACTGCCGCGGTGCGTCGCCACGAGATCCCCTCGGTCGCGGTGGATCTGCCGGTGGAACTGGGCGATTCGCAGTTCGGCCAGGCGCTGCAGTGGATTGCCACGGGTCATGCCGAAGACCTGCGCGTGGTCGCCGAGGAAACCAGGGCGATGGTCGAGCGCTATGGCGAACAACGTCGCCTCGGTGAGATACAGGACGCCCGGGACCAGACCCGCGGTGAGCTCTCGGCATCCTCGCGGGCGGCCACGAGCGCCGCGGTGCGCTCCTTCGGCACCTCGGTGGTGAGCCTGGGCACCGACCTCGGACAGGTCGTCAGTGCCGCACTGCGCGAACATCGCGACGACGCCATCTACGAAACGCTCACCCGGATCGACCACACCGTGCAGCAGATGATCCGGCAGGCGCAGTCCTATGTGATCGTCTCCGGCGGTCTGCCCGGCCGCCGGTGGCCACAGCAGTCGCTCACCGATGTGGCGGGCGGCGCCACCGGACGGGTCAGGGAATTCCTGCGGGTGCGCGCGGCGCAATCGGACCGGATCGTGATCAGTCGCGCGGTCGAACCGCTCGTGCACACCATGGCGACCCTGCTCGACAACGCGCTGCGCTACTCACCGCCGTCGTCGTTCGTCGAGATCGGTTTCCAGGAGGGCCATCACGGCGTCACCGTGATCATCGACGACGCGGGCATGCGGATGAGTCCCGAGCAGCTCGAGGACGCGCGCCTGGTACTCAGCGGCGAACGCCCGGTCGACATCCACGATCTCGGCCCCGCGCCGAAGGTCGGCTTCCCCGGCATCGCGGCGCTGGCCCGGCGCTACGGATTCTCCGTGCACGTCGACGGGCCCAACATCTTCGGTGGCATGCGGGCCATGGTGTATGTACCGTCGGCGCTGCTGGTGAGCGGCGACGCCCCGCGGCTGCCCGAGCCCGAACTCGCCGCGCCCGCGCACATTCCCGTGCCGGTCGCCGAGATCGAATCGCCCGGCGCCGACGTTCACGAGATCACCAGCGGCGGGCTGCCCAAGCGCCGCCGCAGACCGGTTGCCCCGGATTCGGCGGGGGTAACGACAGAGTCGGGGCACGCGCGCCCCGACCTCGCCGCTGCCTGGCGCAGCGGATCCCGCAGCGGTCGTGCCGCTGCGGCCGAGCGAACCACGGAAGGAACAGCCGATGAGCACACCGGTAGCCGATAGCACCAACCGATTGGCGTGGCTGCTCGAGGATCTCGAGATCCCCGGCGTCCGCTTCGCGGTCCTGCTGTCCGAGGACGGACTGCGCATCGCCCACTCCCGTGGCGTGAGCAAAGACGACGCCGAACGGTTCGCCGCGGCGGCCTCGGGCCTGCGCTCGCTCGGTAAGGCGCTCGGCGAGTTCTGCGGCGGCCCGTCGAACGCGGTGCGCCAGAACATGACCGAGTACGACGAGGGCATGATCATGATCACCGCCGCCGGTGTGGGCGCGCTGCTCGGTGTCGCCACCACCGCCGATGTCGATGTCGCGCTGGTGGCGCATCGGATGAACGAACTGGCCTCGCGCGTGGGTCACGAGATCGGCAGCGCGCCCCGCCTAGGCGGGAGGAATTGAGCCGCGGCAGGCGCGATCCCGATCTGGTGCGGTCCTATGTGCGCACCGGCGGGCGGGTGCGTGCCGCCCATGACCTGGATTTGGTGACCCTGGTCCGTGCCGTCGAGGACGCGCGTCCCGATCACCGCCCCGACGAACGTCGCCTGCTGGCTCTCACCAGCCGCCGCGGCGCTCTGTCGATCGCCGAGCTGTCGGCCTATCTCGACCTGCCCGCCTCCGTCGTGAAGATCATCGTTTCCGATCTGCTCGACAGCGGTCACCTGCACTGCCCCACCCCGGCACAGGTGAAGCCGGAACTCGCATTGATCAAGGAGGTGCTGCATGGCCTCCGCGCCATCGCGGGATGAGGTCGACTACGTCGCGGAAACCGTGACACGGTCGGTGAAGATCCTGGTCGCAGGCAATTTCGGTGTCGGCAAGACCACCTTCGTGTGCGGGGTGTCCGAGATCAGGCCACTGCGCACGGAAGAGACGATCACCGAGGCCAGTATCGGTGTCGACGACATGGCGGGTCTGGGCAGCAAGGTGTCGACCACTGTGGCACTGGATTTCGGCCGCATCACCCTGAATCCCCAACTGGCGCTGTACCTGTTCGGTACGCCGGGCCAGGAACGATTCGCCCCGCTGTGGGAGGAACTGGCTCGTGGTGCCCTCGGCGCGCTGGTGCTCGTCGACACCCGCCGTATCGAGAAGGCCGACGACGTGCTCTCGGCGCTGGAACAGCGTGGCGTGCCGTACGCGGTGGCGGTGAACGAATTCGAAGGATTCCGGCGCTACCCGCTCGAGGAGGTGCGCGAGGCGCTCGACCTCGCGCCCGAGACTCCGGTGATCGCGCTCGACGCACGTCGCCGTGATCAGGGCCTGCGCGCACTGATCACGCTGGCGGAATACCTCTTTCGCAGACAGGAAGCAACAGCGTCATGACGGTCGATATCGCCGCCGACGAACGGGTGGCGATGTGGGCACCCGAATTCGCCGCCGACCCACAGGCGGCGTACCAGCGGATGCGCAGGCGGTTCGGCTCGGTGGTGCCGGTGGAGTTGTCGCCGGGCATCCGGGCCACGCTGGTGATCGGCTATCACACCGCTGTGCGCATCCTCAACGATCCGGAGCACTTCCCGGCCGACCCCCGCATGTGGCAGCGCGACATCCCGCTGGACTGCCCGGTGCTGCCGATGCTGCAGTTCCGCCCAGCCGCGCTGCGCACCACCGGTGCCGAGCACACCCGATACCGGCAGGCCAATGTCGCCGGGATCGCCGGGGTGGATCTGTACGCGATGCACAGCACCGTCGAACAGTTCGCCATCCCGCTGATCAACAGCTTCTGCGCGACCGGGTCCGCGGACTTGCTGAGCCAGTACGCGTTTCCGCTGGTGTTCCAGGCGCTGAACTCGATGCTCGGGTGCACGCCCGAGATCGGGCAGCAGGTCGCCACCGGGATGGCACAGATCTTCGAAGGTGACGACGCCGAGGCGGGCAACAACCTGCTCGCCTCCGCACTGGCCGATCTGGTGGGGTTGCGCCAGCGCGAACCCGGTGACGACGTCGCCACCCGCCTGCTCCAGCACCCGGCGGCGCTGACCGACGAGGAAATGGTGCACCAGCTGCTGGTGCTCTACGGCGCGGGCATCGAGCCGATGCTGAACCTGGTGGTCAACACCTTGCGGCTGATGCTCACCGACGACCGGTTCGCCGGAGATGTGCTCGGCGGCAGCCTGTCCACACGCGACGCGCTCGACGAAGTACTGTTCACCGACCCGCCGCTGGCCAACTTCTGCATGACCTACCCGCGTCAGCCGATCCTGGTCGAGGACACCTGGCTGCCCGCACACGAACCGGTCGTCATCAGCATGTCGGCCTGCAACAACGATCCGGCCATCGCCGGGCGCGATGTCGTCGACAATCGGGCGCACCTGGCCTGGAGCGCGGGGCCGCACGGCTGTCCGGCCAAACCGGTGGCGTACCTGATCGTGCAGGACGCGATCGACCAATTGCTCGACGCGCTCCCGGAATTGAGCCTCGCCGTGCCGGTCGAGGATCTGGTGTGGCGGCCCGGCCCGTTCCATCGGTCGCTCGCGGCGTTGCCCGTGAGTTTCCCGAAGACACCGCCGCTGCCGATGCCCTGAATTCGCTCGCGAGGGCCCGACAGAGCGTGGGTCAGGACAAGGTCGCGTGACGCTCCCCGAATCGGTCGGCGCACTCAGGCTGCGAGCCGAGCGAGCAGGCGTCTGAGGACGGTGGCTTCTTCCGCGGCCAGGGTCGAGTGCAGGAACTGGTCCTCGGCAACTCTGATGCGTTCCTTGGTCTGTGCGTACAGAACACGTCCGCTCTCGGTCAGTCCGACGGTGCGCTGACGCTTGTCACTCGCACGAGAACGCGTGACGAGCCCGCGCACGGTCAGATCGTCGAGATGCTTGCCCAATCGCGTGGGATCGCGACGGGTGCGGCGCGACAGCTCTACCTGTGACACGCCCTGTGCCGACGTCAGTTCGCTCATGATCGCGTACTCCCACATCGACAGCCCGGCCTCACTCAGAATCGGTTCTTCCAATGCCGCCAGCTGCGGAAACACGCGAGCCATCAACGCGGCCAGATCTGGCTCGTCCTTCGCGTCGCTCTGCTCTGCCATGGACACCCTCTCCGATATCGTCTACCGTGGTAGAGGATCTAGCGCATCTACGCCCGATGCGTTCAGCATCTCCTACCGGACCGGCGACCGTGGAAGCGAGCTATGCGGTGGATGTATCCATGCTGCACACCCTGACCGAAGACCTGGCCTCGTTCCTGTCCGAGGTGACCCATGGCGATCTCAAATGTCCACTGCCGCATGGCACCGGCGACATCGGTGATCTGTACCTGCGCCTGATCGAGCAGAATCTCAGCATCGCCGCAGCGACCGCGGGTGATCCGACTCTGCACGGACCGTCGATCGCACCGATGGACAGAGCATCCCTTGATGTCTCCGTGGACAAGTGCTACGGCGATGCCGGACTCGACGCGGGCTATCGACGGACTGCTCGGCTCATGGAGAACGCGTTCGCCTCGGTGACGGACGCGAGCCGGCTCATTCGAATGAAGGGGGCCGGTGGGGCGGTCGACATCGAGACCCTTTACGAGGAACAGATCAGTAGCGCGGTGATACATACCTGGGACATCGCCCAGGCGCTCGGAGGCCTGCCCTATCAACCGGCCACCGACGTGACCCAGCGGATCCTGCGGGCAACCGTCGTGCGGATGACGCAGACTCACGCCACCTCTGCCGAGGGTGAAGTGGCCGATGATGCGGGCGCCTTCGAGTGTGTGCTCACCCTGACGGGACGCGTGCGCTGACGGGTTCGGCGCGATGTCGGTGACCTCCGGCGAACGCGCTGTGGCTCAGGCGATCTCGGCGGGCGCGGTCAGCGCGGCCTGCATGGCCACGCCGTCGACGTAGGTGTGCTTCGCCTTGACCGCGCCGTCCTCGACGGTGACCATGTCCGCGATATCCACATCGACGGCGCCGCCGGTGACGGAGGTGCCCGACAGCTTCCATCGCACCACCCAGAAGTCGTCGCCGACGCGCAGGTCGACCTGGGTGAAAGTCAGATCGGGGACGAGGGCGAAGGTCTCTGCGGCGGCGGTTCGGATTTCCGCGCGCCCGTGCGCGGGTGCGCCCCCGGAGTGCAGGTGGAAGACCGAATCGGGCGTGTGTAGCGCGGCGATCCGGTCGGGGTCGCGCTCGGCCCAGCAGGCGTGATAGCGCTCGAACAGATCCTTGGTGGCATCGGACATAGTCCCCAAGCCCTTCCAATATACAAACAGGATGACTGTATGTTCCCGAATCCGGTGTGGCCGGTCAAGGGGCGAACGGCCTCGGATCTGCCGCGACCCTCGTCCTGTCCTAGACTTCGACGTCGCCATGAATCCTGATCGCCGGACCCAAGCCGAACGCTCGGCCGCCACGCGTGCCGCGGTGATCCGTGCCGGGCGAGAGCTGTTCGGGCAGTTCGGGTACGGGGCGGTGAGCACGATCGCGGTGGCCGAGGCGGCCGGGGTCAGTCGCGGCGCGCTCTATCACCAGTTCGGCGAGAAGCGGGATCTGTTCGAGGCGGTGTTCGAGGATCTCGAGCGCAGCTTGGTAGAGGTGATCGCCGCCGCCGTGGCCCAGGCGCGTGCCGAAGATCCGATCGCGAGTCTGATCGTGGGCTGCCTGGCGTGGTTGGAGGCGTCGACCGCGACCGAGGTGCGCCGGATCGCGCTGCTCGACGCGCCCGCGGTGCTCGGGTGGGCCCGGTGGCGCGAGATCGAGTTGCGGCACACCATCGGCCTGGTGGAGAACGCGATGGCCGGTGCCATGGCCGCCGGCCGGATCAGGAAGCAGCCGGTGCGGCCGCTGGCGCTGGTGGTGGTCGGTGCGCTGGACGAGGCGGCGCAGTACCTGGCGCATTCGGCGGACGCGGGGGATATCGTCGCTGTCCGCGCGGTGATCGAGCAGCTCATTTCCGGCCTCGCCGTCGATCAGGGCGGGTAGTTCACAGGCTCAGTAGGTTAGGCTTGCCTAATGACGACTGGGACTGTGAATCGACCGGCCATGGTCTACGCGCCGCTGACGGTTCGTCGCGCGGTACGGCTGACGCCGCGGATGGTGCGGGTGACCCTCGGGTGTCCGGACCCGGCCGCCCTCGTCGACGCCGGGCCCGACCAGTACACGAAGCTCTTCTTCCCGCTGCCGGGCAGGCCGCGCCCCGTCGTGCCACCGCCACTGGACGACTCGGGCAGCGTGATGAGTTGGTACCAGCGCTATCTCGCGATGCCCGACGAGATCCGCCCGCCGATGCGGACCTACACGGTCCGGGCGCAGCGGCCCGAACTCGGCGAGCTCGACATCGATTTCGCCCTGCACGCCGAGCATGCGGGTCCCGCCTCGGACTGGGCGTCGACCGCGGTGCCGGGCGACGAGATCGGCCTGCTCTGCCCGCCGCACGCGCTCTACACCCCGCCCGCCGACCCCGAGTGGCAGCTGCTCGTCGGTGACGAGACCGCCGTTCCGGCGATCGGCGCGATCATCGAACGCCTCGCCGTGGGAGCGCGAGCGCGAGCGTTCATCGAGGTCGAAGGTCCGGCCGACGAGCAGAGCTTCGAGACCCGCGGCGACGTACGGATCGAGTGGGTGCATCGCGGCGATCGCCCGCACGGCGACGCGGTGGTCGCCGCGGTCCGTGCGGCCGAGCTCCCCGCGGGCGTGCCCTACGCGTGGATCTCCGGTGAGGCCGACTTGGTGAAGCTCACCCGGCGGAATCTGGTCCGCGACCGTGGTGTCGACAAGCGCGCGATCACCTTCACCGGCTACTGGCGTCAGGGTCGTAGTGAGGAGGACAACGGCCGCGAGAAGGTGCGCCGTGCTGCCGCCGGTGAGCCACTGGTCCTCGACGAGGACTGACGCGCATCGTCCCGCCGCCCATCTGTGATGCCACTAATAGTTATTGCACTAACTATTAGTGGCGTAATAGTGTGTGGGCTGAGAAAGGTGGTGGACGATGCAGGAGCTCGACGACCCGCTGCGGCTCGACCGGCAGGTGTGCTTCGCCCTGGCGGTGGCCAATCGATCCGTGCTGGCGGTCTACCGGCCGCTGCTCGAACCGCTCGGCCTGACGCATCCGCAGTATCTGGTGATGCTGGCCCTCTGGGGTGAGGCGCCGATGTCGGTGAAGGCCGTCGCCGAGGCGATCCAGCTCGACTCCGCGACCTTGTCACCGCTGCTCAAGCGACTCGAATCCGCCGGTCTCATCACCCGCCGCCGCGATCCGCACGACGAGCGCACGCTGCACATCGACCTCACCGAGGCGGGCCGTGACCTGCGTGAACAAGCCGAGCAGATCCCGCCCGCCGTCGTGGCACGCCTCGGCGTGAGCCTGGCGGACCTGGAAGAACTGCGCGATGTCCTCGGCCGGGTGAACGCGGCCGCGCGACGCGCATCCGATGTGAGGGAGCAGCAGTGAGCAACTCGACCCCGAATCTCTGGCAGCGCGTTCGCTACATCACCGGCGGAACCCTGCCGCTCTCGATGTCGGACTGGGTGCTCGCCGACCTCACCGGCCCCGGCGCGACCCGCCGATACCTGATGCGCTTCCTGCTGCCGGTGCTGCCGGTGCTGTGCCTGTTCTTGCTGGTGCCGGGCCCGCTGTGGATAGGGCTGTCGATGATGGCGCTGCTGTACCTGCCGCTGGTCTACTTCACTGTGGCGTTGGTCTACGTGTACCGGCGGCACCGCCTGGTCAGCCATGGCTTCGATCCCGAGTTGGCCAACGAGGCCGAACGCCGTCGGACCGAGGCCGAACGCGTTGCCTACGAGAGTCGCCACCACCGCGGCTGAGCGGAGCCGCGACGGATCGAGGACGCGTGGACCGAACGGGGGAGTCAGCCCGCACGCAGGGTGGGCCCGACGAATCGTTCGACCAGGTGACGTTCCGCCGTGGCGTCGGGCAGCGGCCAGGTGAGCAGCGACAACACGACGCGCACGACCCAGCCCGCGGCCTCGTCGTCGGGGGCGATCCGGGTCAGCGCGGTTGCGATGTGACCGAGTTCCGGTGCGCCGGCGAGGAATTCGTCGGTGTCGGGGGAGCGGTGGCGGATCAGCCACTGGCGCAGCACCGGGTCGGCACGGATCGCGGCGACGGCGGCCAGGATCGCTTCGACGGGTCGTCGGCGGGGCGGGACCGAGTCGACGACCGCCTCCACGCGCGCGACGACAGAGCCCGCGGCCCGGACCATCACGGCGCGTATCAGTCGTGGTTTGCCGCCGACACAGCGATACAGCGTCGCGCGCGAGCACCCCGCGGCCGCGGCGATGTCGTCGGCGGTGACGTTGTCTATGCCGCGTTCGAGGAACAGCGCGAGGGCGGCGCGTTCGATGCGGTCGACCGCGATGGTGCGTCGGTCACCGCCGGCCAGCCAGTCGACTTGGTCGCTCACCGGGGAACCTCCACTCGTGTCTGTCTCAGGGTGAGACGTTCGATGGAATCTGTCTAGCCGAATCCGGCCAGGCTGAGGGGTTTTTCGACGAAGTACGCGGCGGATTGCGGGGCAACGCGGTCGCTGGGCTGTCTCATCTCGAGACAGTCGTTGACCACATGCCTCTGCGCGGTACACGGTGAGCGCCGACAGCCCGACCAGGAAAGGCGGCAGCCGTGACCACGGACCTCGAAGCGATCGACCTGTTCGATGCGACGGTGCTCGACGACCCCTACCGGATGTATCGCGCCCTGCGTGAACAAGCGCCGGTCTATCGGGTACCCGGCACCGATTTCTTCCTCGTCGCCTCGTGGGCCGAGGTCACCGAGGCGACCCGGCGCCCCGCGGAGTTCTCCTCGCATCTGACCGGCGTGCTCGTCGCCCAGCCGGGCGCGGCGCCGATGACCTTCGACCTCGACGCGACCGGGCAAGCGGTCCACGTGCTCGCCACCGCCGACAGCGACGTCCATGCCGTTCACCGCGGCATCGTCGGACCGGCTCTGGCCAAACGGGTGCGCACGCTCGGCCCGTTCGTCACCGCCCTGACCGAACGGCTGTGGGCGGAAGAACTCGACGGCGATCGGATCGACTGGGCCACCGGGGTCGCCGATCGTTTGCCGCTGGCGCTGATCGCCGAACTCGTCGGTCTGCCGGGGACCGATGTCGCGAAACTGCTCTCGCTGGCCTACGACTCCACCGAGATGCTGGGCGGTGTCGTCGCCGAGGGCCGGATGACCGAGCTGATCACCTCCGCGGCCGAGCTCGCCCACTACGCGTACCTCGCGATCGGCAATGCGAAAGACCGTGTTGCCGATCGAGATTCGCCGCGAAGCCTGCTCGAGGTGCTTGTCGCCGCGATGGATGCGGGCACGATCGACGAGCAGCAGGCGGTACTGATCGTGGTGCAGCTGATCGGTGCGGGAGGGGAGTCGACCGCGGGTCTGATCGCCTCGGCGGCGCGACTGCTCGCCGCCGACCTCACTCTGCAGACCCGTCTGCGTGAACGCCCCGAGCTCGTCCCCGCGTTCCTCGACGAGGCACTGCGCCTGGAGTCACCCTTTCGTGGCCACCACCGCCACGTCATGGTCGATACTCGGCTCGGCGGTGTCGAGCTGCCCGCGGGCAGCCACCTGCTATTGCTGTGGGGTGCCGCCAATCGCGATCCCGCCGTCTACCCGGATCCCGATATCGTCGATCTGGACCGGCGGCGCGGCCGTGCCCATGCGGCGTTCGGTGCGGGTGCCCATTTCTGCATCGGGTCCGCCTTGGCTCGGCTGGAAGCGACCGCCGCGATCACCCTACTGCTCGAACGCACCGAACGGTTCGAGCTGATCGAGCAGGAGCCGCCACGCTGGGTGCCCAGCCTGTTCGCCCGTCGCCACGCGACTCTTCCGCTGCGCATCACCCGGCGCTGAACACGGGTTCGGCGGGGACGAGGCCGGGTCGTCGGCACGGTGTGGCACGGTGTCGGGGTGCGTCCCCGTCTGTTCCTGCCCGCCTGCCTGCTCGCGGCGACAGCGCTGTTCGCCGGCTGCGCGTCCACCACCACGGACGCGAACCCGGCGACGTCGACCGCGACGGCCGTTTCCTCGGAGAGTGCCGTGCCGCCGACTTCGCCCGCCGTGAACCACACGGTTGTCCTCGATCCCGGTCACAACGGTGGCAATGCCACCCATCTCACCCAGATCAACGCACCGGTGCCCGATGGGCGCGGCGGCACGAAGGCCTGCAACACCACCGGGACCTCGGCCGCCAGTGGCTACACCGAGCACGAGTTCACCTGGGACGTCACCCTGCGAGTGCGCGACCTGCTCGCCGCCCGCGGTGTTCGGGTGATCCTCACGCGCGCCGACGACACCGGCGTCGGACCGTGTGTCGATGAGCGCGCCTCGATCGCGAATGAGTCGGGCGCCGACGCGGTGGTCTCGATCCATGCCGACGGCAATACCGGTGCGGACGCGCACGGATTTCACATCGCCTACGCCGAACCTGCGCTGAATCCGGTGCAGGCCGAGGCGGGGACGCGACTGGCGAGGGCGTTGCGTGATGCGATGATCGCCGGTGGCGCGGTGCCCTCGACCTATGTGGGATCGGCGGGACTGGATCCACGGGCGGATCTGGCCGGGCTCAACCTGGCCGAGCGACCGAGCGCGCTGGTCGAATGCGGGAACATGCGCTCGGCGACCGACGCCGCGCTCATCGAGACCCCCGAGGGCCGGGCTCGCTACGCCGAACTCGTCACCGCCGGAATCCTCGCGTTCCTCGGCTGATTCGGGCGCCCGTCCGCCTATTTCGGAGGAGTCGCGCAAAGTTCGCCAGGCTCCCTGCTGTGGGTGCTCGCCCTCGAACAGTAAGACAGCTTGTTGTCGACATGGCTACCTATCTACAACCGATGGCAAATCTGTACACCCCGCACAGCAGCGAGATTAACCGGCCGTTTGCTTCGGATGGATACCGGTTGGTTCCAAACGCGGATATTCGCTGTATTCGCACAGTTGGGAAATTATCCGCGAATACCGGCCGGTAGCAGTATTTTTCGCTACCGGGACGGTTGACGGATGATCTTCGTAACCCTAATCTTCGGAATCACAGTTCGATATCGAAGTGTTCAGTGTCATCGCTCGAAATGTTTCCCGGACGGCAAGCCTGCCCCTGTCGTCCTCCGCGTGCGTTTCCAAGGAGTATTGATAGTGAGAAGTCGAATCCTGTTCTTCGCCGGAGCAATGGCATTGGCGCCCATCGTCACCGCGTTGGTGCCCGCCGGGAGTGCCACCGCGCACGGTTGGATCACCGGACCCGCGAGCAGGCAGGAGCAATGCGCCCGTGGCCTCGTGCCCTGCGGCGCGGTGAAATACGAGCCGCAGAGCGTGGAGGGACCGAAGGGGCTCACCACCTGTAGTGCGAACAAATACCCTGAGCTCGACGACGACAGCCTCGGCTGGGTGCCGCAGAAAGTCTCCGGCAGTGCGAGTTTCACATGGAAGAATACCGCGAATCATCGCACGCTGAATTGGGAATACTTCATCGGCAACACCAGAATTGCTGTGTTCGACGGCCGGAACGAACAGCCGTCCATGGAGGTGACCCATACCGTTGATTTGTCGAGTTATTCCGGCCGTCAGAAATTGCGCGCGGTCTGGAATATCGGTGATACGGCAGCGGCCTTCTACAGTTGCGTCGATCTCGAGGTGAGCGGCGGGGGCGGCACACGGCCGCCGACGACCACCCCGAAACCCACCACTTCCCCGCCGACCACCAATACCCCGGCCCCGACCACCACACCGCCTACGACCACGAAACCCCCAGCTACAACCACGAAACCGCCGGTGACGACTACCCCCGGGCACGAGCATCCGACAACCACGGCCGCCCCCGGCGGATCGCCGTGGCGTCAGGGCGCCACCTATGCCATCGGCGACAAAGTCACCTATCAGGGCGCGACCTATAGCTGCAGGCAGGCGCACACCGTGCACGACCCGAATTGGACGCCACCGAACACTCCCGCACTCTGGTCGCAGCTGTAGCCGGCGCGACGAGGTCGGCGAAACGGTTCGTGTGTTCTCCCACCATCGGTCCCGCGATGGGGTGAGGATGGGGACCGACTCGCCGGCCTCGCGTTCGGTCGGCCCCGCAGCACAAGGACGTGAGAAATATGAGTGACAGGAAATTCGCCATCACCGTTGCTGCCCTCGGGACGGCGATGCTGGCCGCGACCCTCGGTGCACCCACCGCCTCGGCCGGAGTTTCGCAATTGACGGTGAAACCCAACCTCAGCGTCGGCTCGGCAACCGACTACGGCACCGGATGCACCCACCAATTGCTGGCCAGGCTCAGTGTCGGCATCATTCCTGTCGCCTTCTACGACAACGGCGCGCTGCTGGCCGTGGTCGCGCCGACCGACGGCGTCGCCATGTTCAACTGGGTGCCGTCCTACACCGGCGCCCACACGATGACCGCCGTCCAGGACGGCATCGCCAGCAGCGCGAATGTGACGGTCGGCCGGGGCTTCCGCTTCGGGGAATCCTGCGTGGTCACCGGCGGCTGACCCCATGACAACACTGTGGCCCGGTTCGTACGAACCGGGCCACAGTCGTCGTTTCGCTACTTCGACGCGAGCTTCTTGTCGTCACCCTTCTTGCTCGCGGCCTTCTTGGCGGGTTTCTTGGCCGGCTTCTTCGCCGCGGGCGCGGGTGCGGAACCATTGGTGTCGGGCTTACCGCCCGGGTTCATCGCCGTGACGACCAGATCGTCGTCGGCGGTGTCGACCTTCACCGTGCCGCCGGGATCGAGCCCGCCGTCGAGGAGCAGCCGCGAGACCCGGTTGTCGAGCTCTTTCTGCACCGTACGGCGCAACGGTCGCGCACCGAATTCGGGCTGGAAACCGCGCTCGCTCAACCAGTCCACCGCGGACTGACTGATCTCGAGTTCGATGTCCTGGGCGGCGAGCATGCGCCGGGTGCGATCCAGGATCAGTTCGACGATCTGTTCCAGCTGCTCCTTGTCCAGGCGATGGAACACGATCTGCTCGTCGATCCGGTTGAGGAACTCGGGTCGGAAGTGCTGGCGCAGTAGCTCTTCGAGCTGCGGCACGATGGAGTCGAGGTCGCCGGGTGGCGCCTCGAGGATCAGGTGCGACCCGATGTTGGACGTCATGATCACGATCGTGTTCTTGAAATCGACTGTGCGGCCCTTGGAATCGGTGACGCGCCCGTCGTCGAGCAATTGCAGCAGCACATTGAACACATCGGGGTGGGCCTTCTCGACTTCGTCGAACAGGATCACCGAATACGGCTGACGCCGCACCTTGTCGGTCAGCTGGGCGGCATCGTCGTAGCCGACGTATCCGGGCGGGGCGCCGACCAGTCGCGAGACCGTGTGCTTCTCCTGGAACTCGCTCATGTCGAATCGGATCAGGCGATCCTCGTCGCCGAAGACCGCTTCCGCGAGGGCCTTGGCGAGCTCGGTCTTGCCGACACCGGTGGGGCCGAGGAACAGGAACGACCCGATCGGCCGGCTCGGGTCCTTGAGTCCGGCCCTCGCTCGGCGCACCGCCTCGGCGATCGCCACGATGGCCTCGTTCTGCCCGATCACCCGCTTGTGCAGGACGTCTTCGAGCTGGAGCAGGCGCTGCTTCTCCTCGGCGGTCAGATCGGCCACCGGAATGCCGGTGCGCTTGGAGATCACCTCGGCGATGTCGACGACATCGACGATCGGTTCCGACGACGTCGCACCGGACTCCTCCAGCTCCTCCTCGGCGGCGGCGATGTCGGCCTTGAGAGCCGTGGCCTTCTCGTAGTCCTCGTTGTCGACCGCGGCGTCCTTCTCCCGGTACAGCCGCGCGATCGCCTCGTCCCTGGCCTTCACCGCCGGGTCGGGGGTGCCCGAACGGAGCCGGACCCGGGCGCCCGCCTGGTCGATCAGATCGATCGCCTTGTCGGGCATGAACCGGTCGGTGATGTAGCGATCCGACAGCTGCGCGGCCGCGACCAGCGACTCGTCGGAGTAGCGCACCTGATGGTGCTCCTCGTACACATCGGCCAGGCCGCGCAGGATCTCGATGGTGTCCTCCACCGAGGGCTCCGAGACCATCACCGGCTGGAACCGGCGTTCCAGCGCGGCGTCCTTCTCGATGTATTTGCGGTACTCATCGATGGTGGTCGCGCCGACGACGTGCAGATCGCCGCGGGCCAGCGCGGGCTTGAGCAGGTTGCCCGCGTCCATCGAGCCCTCACCACCGCCGCCGGCGCCGACGATGGTGTGCAGCTCGTCGATGAAGATGATCAGCTCGTCCTTGTGCGCACGGACCTCGTCGAGGATCTTGGTCAGCCGCTCCTCGAATTCGCCGCGGTACTTGCTCCCGGCCACGAGCGAGCCGACATCGAGTGCGATGACGCGGCGGTCGGCGAGGGTGACCGGCACGTCCCCGTTGACGATGCGCTGGGCCAGCCCCTCCACGATCGCGGTCTTACCGACCCCGGGATCACCGATCAGCACCGGGTTGTTCTTGCGCCGCCGCGACAGGATCTCGATGGTCTGCTCGATCTCCTCCGCGCGGCCGACAACCGGGTCGATCAGGCCCTCGCGGGCTTCGGCGGTGAGATCACGGCCGTACTCGTCCAGCGTGGGCGTGTCGGATTCTGGCTGCTGCCGCTTCGACGGCGCGGTCGCCATCGGGGTTCCCGGCGCGGGGACGCCGCCGCTCTGGGTGGCCGCGATCCCGGCGACCAGCGCCTGCGCGGCGACGCTGTCGGGGAGTGCGGCGATGCCGAGCAGGATGTGCTCCGGGCCGATGTAGCTGCTGCCTGCCTGGGCCGCCTGGCGCTGGGCGGCGCGCAGCGCGACCTTGGTGGCAGGGCTGAGCGTGATGTCGGCGAGGTCGTCTTCGCTGGGCCTGCCGGTGTCGAGGTAGTCCTCCATCTGCTCGGCGACCTGGTCGGGATCCAGGCTGAGCTCGGCGACGATGCTGCGCCCGGGTTCTGCTTCGGTGGCCGCGTACAGCAGGTGTTCGGGAGTGATTTCGGGGTTGCCCCATTCCTGGGCCGCCTCGCGAGCGGTACCGACCAGCAACTTCGCGTTGTCGGTCATCAACTTGCCCAGATCGATGCGTTGTACCGGTGGCTTCGAGGACATTCCGGAACCGAAGAATCGCTGGAAGATGTCGTCGAAAGGGTCCCGAGAACTCGGCCAATTTGCTGTCATGCCCACACCTCTTCGCTCGTCGCGCCGTGTGTCACGGCGACTCATGCAGATCGGGTCGGTACTGCCAGCAATACTTCGGCATCCTCGAAGGGTGTGCAAGGGATTGGACAGTTTCACATCGGCGATGTCGGCAGGTGTGGCGCACAAACCAAAATCCGGCCGAAACGCTCCCGAACCACCGGTTTTGTCTGATTCTTGATGACAGGGCGCCGCAGCCGGGTAGCGTGGCGACCCGCGAGGTGGTATCGGCCGCAGCGCCCATTTTTGCCCGCCGACCAGCTGGGTCGAACAGGCCGACGGGAAGTAGAGCACGGAGTTTGGTCAACGACGTCATCGATGTCAGCGCGGATTTCACGATCGCGCGTCAAGCGTTGTGGGATGTACTGCTCGATCCCCAGAGCTACCCACGCATGTTCACCGGGATCGGCAGTTGCGAACCGGTGGAACGTCCCGACGGCGCGGTCCACTGGCAGGTGCGGGTCGGGTCGGCGAGCGGCGGTATCCGCACGCACGAGTTCATTCTCGTGATCGGCCGCTGGTACGAGAGTTTCGAACTGCGCAGCCCGGTCCTCGGCAGTTTCGCCGCGATCCGCTTGCGTGGCGATCAGCAGCGCACGCGCCTCGATATCACCCTGTTCGCGACCGCGCGGATCCATCCCTTGCTCGAGCAGGGCGGCAACTCGCTGGTCACCGACTGGGTGAAGGCGGGGCTACGCCGTACCGCCGACTCGATCGCGGGCACCCGTTCCTCGGTGGTGGTCAACGCCGAACGCTCGATGGTGCGCCGCAATGCCGGCGTGGCGCGCAGCATCGCGGCCACCGGCCTGATGCGGCCCGAGCCGATGTCGATCGTGAGACAGCTTCGCTCCCTGTCGAAATGGGGCTTCAACCTGGCCGGTGGGTACGCGGCGGGCGCGGCGTACGAACCCGATCGGCTCGCGCTGATCGATGCGGGCGGTCATCGCACTTTCGCCGAGGTCGACGCCAGATCCACCGCGCTGGCCGCCGCGATGCACTCGATCGGTCTGCGCAAGGGCGACGCCATCGGCCTGCTGGCGCGCAATCACGCGGGCATGGTCGAAACCATGGTCGCCGCGGGCAAACTCGGCGTCGACGTGGCGCTGCTCAACGCGGGATTGTCGGGGCGGCGGATCGAGGAGATCGTGCAGCGGCACCGGCTGAGCGCCGTCTTCGTCGACGGTGCGCTGGAAACGCTGATCCGCTACCTGCACAGCGAGGTACCGCGCTACACCACCGACGACTGTCCGCCCGACCCCGACCGCACCACGATCGACGACCTGATCACCCAGGCGCACACCGACTTCCCGGTGCCTGCCCATCCCGGCAGGCTGATCGTGCTCACCTCCGGCACCAGCGGTTCGCCCAAGGGCGCGCGCCGCCCGCACGCCAAGGGGTTCGGCACCATCGCCGCGCTGCTCTCGCGGATCCCGCTGCGGGTGGAGGAGGTCATGCTCATTCCCGCGCCGCTGTTCCACACCTGGGGTCTGGCCGGGTTGCAGCTGAGCACCGCGTTGCGCGCCACCGTGGTGTTGTCGGACGGTTTCGATGCGATGGATTGCCTGCGCGCGGTCGCCGAACACCGGATCACCACGTTGATCGTGGTTCCGACGATGGTGGAACGCCTGCTCGAGGTTCCCGACGAGGTCCGTGCGGGCTTGGACCTGTCGAGCCTGCGATTCGTGGTCAGCTGTGGTGCGCCGCTGGCCGGCGCCACCGTGTTGCGATTCCTGGACAGCTACGGCGACGTGCTCTACAACGTGTACGGCTCGACCGAGGTCTCGTGGGCCAGCGTCGCCACCCCCGACGACCTGCGGGTTTCGCCCACGACGGCGGGTCGTCCGCCGCTGGGTACCCGGGTCGCGGTGCTCGGTCCCGACCTGCGGCCGGTACCGGTCGGCTCCACCGGCCACATCTTCGTCGCCAACCACATGCTCTTCGACGGTTACGTGAACTCCGCGCCGCCGGAGGAGGCAGACGGCATGCTCGACACCGGCGACCTCGGCTATCTCGACGCCGCGGGACGGCTGTTCGTGGCGGGCCGCGACGACGAGATGATCATCTCCGGTGGCGAGAACGTCTTCCCGCGACCGGTCGAGGAGGCGCTCGCCCACCTGCCGCAGATCAGCGAAGTCGCCGTGGTCGGCGTCCCCGACCGGGAGTTCGGTCAGCGGCTGGCCGCGTTCGTGGTGAAACGCGAAGGGGCGGGACTGGATTCGGACATGGTGCGGACCTACATCCGCAACCGGCTGAGTCGATTCTCGGTCCCGCGTGATGTCACGTTCCTGAGCGCGCTGCCACGCGGGGAGACCGGCAAGATCCTCAAGCGGGTGCTCGTACCCGGGTCAGCGCTGAGCGAGTAGCAAGCGCACCGCACGCTCGATCGTCGCTGATGCCTGCTCGCCCGACAGTCCGCGCCGGTCCTGCAGGTGGTGGCGCGTCGGCCAGGCCAGGGCGCCGTCGACCAGATCGAGCAGCTCGTCGTCGAGTTCGCCGTCGGAGCGCGACAGTTCGGGTGCGAACAGCGCGGCCAGTACGGCGCGGATGCGTTCGTCGGTGCGCCGCATCCGTGCGTCGATCGCGTCGATCGATCGAGATTCCTGCAGACCGGGCAGCCGGGGCACGCGCTGCAGGTCGAAGATCGCGGCGCTCTGCGCGACCGCGACCCTGATCCGCTCGGCCAGGGCAGGCGAGGGGTCAGCGACGACCAGGCACCCCTCGACCATGTCGGACTGGCGCTCCGTCGCGGCCACCAGCAACGCTTCGCGGTCGGGAAAGTGCACGAAGACACTGCGTTCGGAGGTGCCCGCCCTGGCGGCGATCTCGCGCGCGGTCGGTGCGAAATCGCCCGCGGTCACCGCAGCGAGCAGTCCGTCGATGATCGCTTCGCGCGTTTTCGCGGGATCGCGCCGCCGCCGCGGCGCGCGCGCCTGCCCCGCGCCCGCCGCGGCGTCCTGCTCCGATCTCATCGACCCATCACAGCACAGTTCGCTGTCGGCCTACTTGCTCGGCTCCGGCGCGGTCCGGTTCATCACCGAGTGCTTGCGCGAATAGGCGAAGTATACGATCAGCCCGACGACCAGCCAGCCGAGGAAGCGCACCCAGGTCTCCCACGGCAGTGACCAGATCAGGTAGGCCGAGAAGCCGATCCCGACCAGCGGGATCACCGGCATCAGCGGCAGCCGGAACGAACGCGGAGCATCGGGCCTGGTGCGCCGCAACACGATCACCGAGACGCACACCACGATGAAGGCCATCAGGATGCCGATATTGGTGAGCTCGGCGACGGTGTTGATCGGCAACACGCCGGCCAGGATCGCCGCGCCGAAGCCGACGATCCAGGTGACCCTGGTCGGGACCTTGCGGGTGGGGTGGGTCTTGGCGAACCAGATCGGCAACAGCCCGTCGCGGCTCATCGCGAACCACACCCGGGTGACGCCGAGCATGAAGGTGAGCACCACGGTGATGATGCCGACGATCGCGCCGACCGCGATGATGTTGGCGACGCCCGGCATCCCTACCGATTCGAACGCGGTGGAGAAACCGCTGGTCGGGCTGATCTCGGTGTACTTCTGCATACCGGTGAGCACGAGCGTGGCCAGCACGTAGAGCACCATCGCGATCGCCAGGGAGTAGATGATCGCCTTGGGCAGGTGCTTGCGCCCGTCGATGGATTCCTCAGCGGCGGTGCTCATCGCGTCATAGCCGAACACGGCGAAGAACACCGTCGCCGCACCCGTCCACACCGCGCCGGTGCCGAACGGGAAGTACGGCTCGTAGTTGGCGCTGTCGATATGGAACACCCCGAGCACCACGATGAGCACGACCAGGGCGACCTTGATGCCGACCGCGACCGTCTCGAACCGGCCCACACTGCCGATGCCGCGCGAGAGCACCCACGCGGTGCCGAGACAGAACAGCACCGCGAACAGGTCGATCACCCGGCCGTCCCCGGTATCGGGCGCGCCGAGCATCCACTCCGGCAGGGTCAGCCCGATCTGATCGAGCAGGAACCCGAAATAGCCCGATACACCGATCGCGACCACCGCCGCCACCGCGATGTACTCGAGCAGCAGATCCCAGCCGATGAACCAGCCGGCGAGCTCACCGAGGGAAACGTAGCCGTAGGTGTAGGCCGAGCCCGCTTTCGGGACCATGCCCGCGAATTCGGCGTAGCACAGCGCTGCCGCGGCGCTGGCGACACCGGCGATCAGGAACGAGATCAGAACTGCCGGACCGGTGACCGAGTGCGCGACCGAGCCCGCCAGCGTGAAGATGCCCGCGCCGATGATGCCGCCGACGCCGATCGCGGTGAGCTGCCAGAGCCCGAGTGATTTGGCCAGGCGCTCGTCACTGGGGATCTCGTCGTCGACCTCGATCAATGGTTTGCGGCGCAACATCTGGGTGCGCAGCTCTGCGAAAGACATTCGCGTTTCCTTCCATCGGCGCACACCGCCGCGTCACGGTGGGCTCATCCGAGTACACCGCCACGCGCAACCACGGGCGTCGAGAGTGAATAATGTTCAGCGGCGATGATCGTTCGACCGAGCCGGTCATCTTCCGCGCGTGCCGACCAATGCGCGCAGGAAGAACCCGAGGTTGGCGGGCCTTTCGGCCAGCCTGCGCATGAAGTACCCGTACCACTGGTCACCGTAGGGGACGTATACGCGAACATGGTTGCCCGCGGCGGCGAGTCGCTGCTGTTCCTCGGTGCGAATGCCGTACAGCATCTGGTATTCGTACTCCTCGGTCTTGCGCTGTGCCGACTGCACACCCACCCCGGCCGCGGTGATCACGGCCGGGTCGTGCGAGGCGATCATCGGATAGCCCGCGCCCGCGGTGAGCACGCCGAGGCACCGCATGTACGACGCGTCGACCTCGGCCTTGTCGCGGAAGGCGACCGATTCGGGTTCGTCATAGGCGCCCTTGCACAGCCTGATTCGCGAGCCCGGGCCCGCCATCGCGCGGCAGTCGTCCTCGGTGCGGCGCAGATACGCCTGCAGCACCGTGCCCAGCCACGGGTAGTCGGCGCGGAGTTCGCGCACGATCGACAGCGTCGAATCTGTGGTGGTGTGGTCTTCGGCGTCGACGGTGACCCAGATTCCCGCGGCCTCGGCGGCGGCGCAGATCTGGCGGGCGTGCTCGCGGGCGATGGCGTGACCGCCGCTCGGCACGGCCTGCCCGAGCGCGGACAGCTTCACCGAAACCTCCAGTGGCCGAACAGCTCCCGGGGCCACCTCGGACTGGGGGAGTGCGCCGAGCGCGGCGATCAAGGTCCGGTACTGCGCGACGGTCGCCTCGGCGCCCGCCAGGTCGGTGGTGTCCTCGCCCAGGTAGTCGATGCTGACGAAGCGTCCTGAGCGCAACAGTGATTCGGTGGCCCGCACCGCCTCCTCGGTGCTGGTGCCCGCGACGAAGCGGGCCACCACCGCCCGGCTGATCGGCAGTCGAGTGATGGTGCGCTCCAGTCGGGGTGAACGCGCGGCGGCGAGCATGGTCGAACGCAGCAGAGCAGACATCAGCCGACCTCCGGTGCCTGGTGAGGGTAGCGATGCTCGGTGGGCGCAACGAAGGTTTCCTTGATCGTGCGCGCGGAGGTCCAGCGCAGCAGGTTCTGCGGGGAACCGGCCTTGTCGTTGGTGCCGGACGCGCGTCCACCGCCGAAGGGCTGCTGGCCCACGACCGCCCCGGACGGTTTGTCGTTGATGTAGAAGTTGCCCGCGGCGAAGGTGAGCCGGTCGGTCGCCGCGGTGATCGCGGTGCGGTCCTGTGCGATGACCGAGCCGGTGAGCCCGTAGGGGCTGCCGCTGTCGACGAGGTCCATCGCGTCGGCGAAGGCTGTCGGGGTGCTGTCGTCGTAGACGTGCACCGCCAGGATCGGGCCGAAGTACTCGGTGCCGAAGACCTCGTCGGTGGGATCGTCACCGACCACGATCGTCGGGTCGACGAACCAGCCGACACTGTCATCGCTGTGTCCGCCCGCCACCACGGTCAGGCCCGGTGTGGCCTTGGCGCGCTCGAGCGCGGCGGTGTTGCGGTCGAAGGCGTGTCGATCGATCAGTGCCCCACCGAAATTGGTGAAATCGGTGACATCGCCGTAGCGCAGGTTCGATGTCCGTTCGATCAGGTCTTCCGACATCGTCGCCCATACCGAACGCGGGATGAAGGCTCGCGAAGCGGCCGAGCACTTCTGGCCCTGATAGTCGAACGCGCCGCGCAGCAGCGCGGTGGTGAGTACCGCCGGATCGGCCGACGGGTGTGCGAGCACGAAATCCTTGCCGCCGGTCTCCCCGACCAGCCGCGGATAGGTGCGGTAGCCGTCCAAACGCTGCGCCACCTCGCGCCACAGGTGCTGGAAGGTGGCCGTCGACCCGGTGAAGTGCACGCCTGCCAGTCGTGGGTCGGCCAGCACGACATCGGAGATCACCGGACCCGCCCCGTTGACCAGGTTGATCACTCCGGGCGGCAGTCCGGCCGCCTCGAGCAGTCGCATCGTCAGATAGGCCGCCACGGACTGGCTCCTGGCCGGCTTCCACACCACGGTGTTGCCCATCAGGGCGGGCGCGGTGGGGAGATTGCCCGCGATCGCGCTGAAGTTGAACGGTGTCACCGCGTAGACGAACCCCTCGAGCGAGCGGTACTGCATCCGATTCCACACCCCGGGTGCGGAGATCGGCTGCCCGGCCAGGATCTCGCGGGCGAACGAGACGTTGAACCGCCAGAAGTCGATCAGCTCGCACGGTGCGTCGATCTCGGCCTGGTAGGCGGACTTGGACTGCCCGAGCATCGTCGCGGCCGCGATCTTCTCCCGCCACGGCCCGGAGAGCAGGTCGGCCGCACGCAGGAAGATCGCGGCTCGATCGTCGAACGGCGTCGCCTGCCAGGCGGGCGCCGCGGCACAGGCGGCCTCGACCGCGGCGGCGGTTTCGGCGGTGCTCGCGTCGCGCAGGGTGCCCAGGACGGCGGCGTGACGATGCGGTTGGACCACGTCGTAGGAAGGACCGTCGCCGGGCAGATGGCGACCGCCGATCACGTGGCTGATCTCGGTGGGGGAGGCGGACAACTCGGCGAGCGCGGTCTGGAGGCGGCGGCGTTCCGGGCTGCCCGGAGCGAAGGTGCCGACAGGTTCGTTGACCGGTGGTGGGGTGGTCGCGATGGCGTCCATGAGTGCGGCTCCTGCGTCGTGGGGGAGAGCGGGATGTGACGTAGTCAACACCGATCGGCAGCAGTCATAATCATCTGATCGGATGAATATCCGAGCCTGTCTTTGTCCGATCGACCAAACCGGAGGTACCCGATGCCCGACGGGTCCACCACGCTGCGCGGGCTGCTCGCCGCGCTCGACCATGCCGTCGCGACCCTCGTCGACGCGCCTGCGGGCGAGGAGGTCGCGGTGCGAACGGTCGCGTTGGCCGAGCCTGCTGACCTGCCCGAACACCTCGACGCCGAGGGCGCCCTGCCCGAGGTGTACTTGCTGGTCGGCGTCGACGCCGACGCGACCGAGCGGTGGTTGCGCGAAGTCGGCGACCGTGACCCCGCGCAGCGGCCGCGCGTGCTCATGACCAAGAGCGCCAACGACTCACCCGCGGTGCGCGCCGCCGCCCACACCGCGGGCGTCGCGCTGGTGCACGTGCACCGGCAGGCGCGCTGGGACCAGGTGTTCTCCCTGATCCGGCGGATGCTTGCCCGTTCGCCCGGTCAGCGCGCCGCATCCGACGAGCACGACCTGCTCGCCCCCGACACCGACCTGTTCGGGCTGGCTCAGGTGCTGGCCAGGGAAACCGGCGGCATGGTCTCGATCGAAGACCCCCAATCGCACGTCCTGGCCTACTCGGCCTCGGACGCCTCGGCCGATCAGCTGCGCATCCAGTCCATCCTCGGACGGGAAGGCCCGAGCGACTACCTGCGGATCCTGCGGGAATGGGGCGTGTTCGACCGGGTGCGGCGCGGTGACGAGGTCGTCGATGTGCCCGAACATCCCGAGCTCGACATCCGCCGCAGACTTGTCGTCGGCATCCGGCGAGGCGCCGACGGCGCGCAAGCCAGAATGCTCGGGACCATCTGGTTGCAGCAGGGTGCGGGGCCGCTGCGACCCGACGCGGCGCAGGTGTTGCGCGGCGCGTCGGCGGTGGCGGCCCGGATCATCGCGCGACGACTGGACGCGCCGTCGACCGAGGCGCTGCTCGTGCGCCGGTTGTTCGGCGCGCACGGTGACGGCGTCGACGTGCCCTCGGTCGCCGCCGCGCTGAACCTGCCGGCGACCGGTCCCGCCGCGGTGATCGGCTTCGCGCCGATCGGCCCGGCTGCGGGACTGGCCGCGTCGAGCGGTTTGATCCGGTTGCACGCCAGCGCTTTCCGCGACGATTCGGTGACCGAGTCGATCGGCGAGCGCGTCTATGTGCTGTTGCCCGCCTACCATTCCGAGCGCGGCGTCGGTTCGTGGGTGCGCAAGCTGGTGACCCAGCTCGAGCAGACGCGCGAACTGATCGTGCGGGCCGCGATCGCCGCACCGGTCGCCGGGCTCACCGCGGTCGCGAGTGCGCGCGCCGAGGTCGACCGGGTGCTGGACAGCCCGGTCGCCGACCCCACGGGTGGCCGGGTCGCCACGCTGGCCGATGCCAGGACCGCGGTACTGCTGGCCGAGATCATGGAGCTGATCCGCGAGCGCCCGCGCCTGCACGATCCGCGCCTGGCCGACCTCGATGCCTACGATCGAACTCACGCCGCTGACCTGCGGGTATCGGTTCAGGCCTATCTGCGGGCGCACGGTGAGGTCCGTGCCGCGGCGGCCACGTTGCGCGTGCATCCGAACACGCTGCGCTACCGGCTGCGGCGGGTGGAGGCCATTCTCGGCATCGATATGACCGACCCCGAGGACCGGTTGCTGCTCGATATTCAGCTGGCCGCGCTGCCCGGTACGGCGATTGCTCAGAAATAACACAGATATTGCAGTTAGTCTGCAATAGTCGTTCGGGTCGGACGGTCGTGGAACGAAGGAGTAACGGTGAGCAGTGCACACAGGGGCCGGGGCGAGCTGTCGCGGCGCGGGATGCTGGGTGTCGGAGTCGGCGCGGCTGCCGCGGTGGCGGTCGGCGCGACCGTCACCGGATGTGGTGACCGACCCGCCGGAGTCACCCCGTCGAGCACCCAGACCGACCCGACCGAGGCCATCCTGGAGGCCAACCGCGCGCTGGCCGACACCTTGCCCTTCGGCGATACCGCCGACTTCGCCGACGCCGACCGCGGCTGGATCGCCTCCCTCGAGCCGGGCACGGTGACCGATCCGTCGGGGAAAGTGGTGTGGGACACCGACTCCTACGACTTCCTCGCCGGTTCCTGTCCGCACTCGGTGAACCCGAGCCTGTGGCGGCAGTCGCAGCTCACCGTCAAACAGGGCCTCTACGAGATCGCGCCGGGCTTCTACCAGATCCGTGGCCTCGACCTGTCGAACATGACGTTGATCGAAGGCGAGACCGGCGTGGTCGTCATCGATCCGCTGGTCTCGGCGGAGACGGCGGCGGCCGGGCTCGCGCTCTATCGCAAGCATCGCGGTGACCGGCCGGTCACCGGCCTGATCTACTCCCACTCCCATGTCGATCACTTCGGCGGCAGCTACGGCGTCATCACCCCGCAGGACGTCGCCGCCGGTCGCTGTCCGGTGATCGCGCCCTCGGGATTCATGGAGCACGCCGTCGCCGAGAACATCTACACCGGTACGGCGATGGCCCGCCGCGCCGCCTACATGTACGGCGCCGCCCTGCCGCGCGGTCCGAAAGGTCAGGTGGGAGCCGGTCTCGGACAGACCAATTCGGTCGGCACGATCGGCCTGATCCCACCCACCGTCCATGTCACCCGCGCCGACCAGGAAGAGACGGTCGACGGCGTGCGGATGGTCTTCCAGCTGACGCCGGGCACCGAGGCGCCGTCGGAGATGAACTTCTACTTCCCCGATCGCCGCATCCTGTGCATGGCCGAGAACGCCACCCACACCATGCACAACATCGTCACTCTGCGCGGCGCGCTGGTGCGCGACCCGCATGTCTGGTCGAAATACCTCACCGATTCGATCAACCGGTACGGTCGCCGGTCCGATCTGGTGTTCTCCTCGCACCACTGGCCCGTCTGGGGTACCGATCGGATCGTGGAGTTCCTGTCGCTGCAGCGCGACATGTACGGCTACCTCAACGATCAGACGCTGCGACTGCTGAACCAGGGCTACGTCGGCGCCGAGATCGCCGAAATGCTGCGGATGCCGCCCGCGCTGACAACGTCGTGGTCCACGCACGGCTACTACGGCTCGGTGAGCCACAACGTCAAGGCCGTGTACCAGCGGTACATGGGCTGGTTCGACGGCAACCCGGCGCACCTGTGGGAACACCCGCCGGTGGAGAACGCGCGCCGCCACGTCGACGCGATGGGCGGCGCCGACGCGGCCCTGCGCACGGCGCAGAAGGCCTACGACGCCGCCGACTACCGCTGGGTCGTCCAAGTCGTGAACTACGTGATCTTCGCCGACCCCACCAACAAGACGGCAAAAGACTTGCAGGCCAGTGCCTTCGAACAGCTCGCTTACGGCGCGGAGAACGCCACCTGGCGCAACTTCTATCTCAGTGGCGCCCACGAACTGCGCAACGGTTCCTTCGGCACGCCGACCACGGCCAACTCCGCGGCGATGGCCTCCGCGCTGAGCGTGGAGCAGGTGTTCGACGCGGTGTCGCTGCGGATCGACGGTCCAAAGGCCTGGGATGTCCGGATGAGCACCGACTGGCGGATCAGCAACGAGGACAACCGCGTTCACCGCGTCGAACTGCGCAACGGCGTACTCGTGCACTACGACCGATTCCCCGGTGACGCGCTGCCCGCACCCGACGCGACGATCACTCTCACCCGTCAGACCCTGATCGCCACCCTGGTCGGTGGCGCCGACCTGCGCAAGGGCGTCGCGAGCGGTGACATCGCCCTCGACGGCGATGCCACCGCACTGGCGAAGCTGCCCGGTCTGATCGACAAGCCGGACCCGAACTTCGCCATCGTCACGCCGTGACGAGGTCAGGACCCGGTGGGTACCTCGCCGACCGCCTTGGCCGGATCGATCACGCCGAACACCTCGCCCTGGGGCGCCTGCAGAATGCCCATCCGGCCGAACGGGCTGTCGTCGGGGCCCATGATCACCGAAGCTCCCAGTTCGGTGGCCTCGGCCAGCGAGCCGTCGGCGTCGTCGACCTGGATCCAGGTGAGCCAGTAGGGCGGGGTGCTCAGCGCTGAGGCGTCCATCATGCCGCCGATCTCGTGGCTGTCACCGGGCAGCGCGAAGGTGGAGTAGGTGAAGGTTTCCCCGTCGCCGATCTCGTTGTACTGCCAGCCGAATACCTTGTCGTAGAACTCGTGTGCCTGGTCGTAGGCGGGAGTGTGCAGTTCGTTCCAGCAATAGGCGCCGTGCTGGTTGAACACGCCGGCACCGTGGTGTGCCTTGGCTTCCCACACACCGAAGACCCCGCCTGCCGGGTCGGCGGCGATGAACATCCGCCCGACGTCGAGAACATCGAACGGCGGCATGAACACCTGTCCGCCCGACTTGCTCACCCGCTCGGCGATTTCGTCGGCGCGTTCAGCCGCGAAGTAGGTGGTCCACACCGACGGCATCTCGCTCATGCCCTCGGGTTTCGGACCGATGCCCGCCGCCGGTCGGCCGTCGAGTGTGGCCATGAGATAGCCGCCGGCTTCGGCGGGACCGTCCTGGACCTCCCAACCGAACAGCGTGCGGTAGAAATCGCGGGCGGCGGTGGTGTCGTCCACCTGACAGTCGATCCAGCAGGGAGTCCCCTGCGGCCAAGCTTCGTCGCGTGTCGGCATTGTCGAACGTCCTCCTCGGCGATGGATGTAGGCCGGTCCCAACGGCACCGGCATGGGTCGAGTCAACCACCGGCCACCGACATGAACGCGGAGCCACAACCGCGCTGAACTGGAACAACGTGTGTTCACAGCGACAGTCCGAGCGGGCCGACGATCACCCGGCGAACTCGTTACCCCTGTTACAGTTTCCGCGCCGATCGTGCGGTGGCTTGGTCAACGTCGGAAACGAACCGGTCGGGAGCGACTCATGGTGGTTAGAGGTTCGGAACGCGGGTTGGTCCGGATTCTGGTGACGATCCTCGCGGTGGTCGTCGTGCTCGGCTGCGGCGGCGGTCTCGCCGGTGGACAGCCGCCGGACGCGCCGTCCGCGCGGTGGACCGCCCAGCACGACGGCCCGGGGGCCTACCCCGAGGTGCGGGTGGAGCGCGGCGTCCAGATCGCGATGAGCGACGGTGTGGTGCTCAAAGCCGACGTCTACCGCCCGGCCGACGCCGCGGGCGTGATCGAGCAGAAGCCGCTTCCGGTGATCGTCAGCCTGACGCCGTACTCGAAACTCATGACCGGGCTGATCGAATCGGCCGCCGCGATCCCGGGCCTGCAGTCCACCGCCGTCGATATCGTGCGCAGGCTGAACCTGTCCACCACCCCGATCAGCGGTTTCGGCGACCTCATGCAGGCACTGGACGGCGGCATGATCCAGACCATGCTCGGCGTCGACCGCAAACTGGTCAGCGCCGGCTATACCGTGATCGTCGCCGATGTGCGCGGAACCGGCCTGTCGCAGGGCAAATGGGACACCCTCGGTGCGCGCGAACAACTCGACACCCGCGAGGTGATCGACTGGGCGGCCACGCAGCCGTGGTCGAACGGGCGCATCGGGATGAGTGGTGGCTCCTACTCGGGGATCAACCAGTTGCGCGCCGCCGAGAACGCCCCGCCCGCGTTGCAGGCGATCTTCCCGGTCGAACCCGGCAGCGACCTCATGCGCGACGTGGTCGCCCCCGGCGGCGGCGTCGGCACCACCTTCCTGCCGATGTGGCTGAACTCGGTCAACCAGCTCAAGCTCGTGCCCGACGTGGCCTCGATGGTCGACGGCAGTTTCGACTGGACCTGGTTCAAGGATCGCCTCGCCGACCCGACCACCAATTTCGACCTGCTCGCCCAGTCGCTGCTCACCCCGTCGCTGTCGAACATGCCGCCCGCGCTCGACGGTGCGCTCGACGACACCTCGGCGTTCCGCGAGGCGATCATGGGCCACCCGGAGAACGTCACGGTGCCCACCTTCGTCTACGGCGGCTGGCACGACATCTTCGCCAACAGCGCGACCAAGCTCTACGAACAGATCCCGCTGCCCGCCGGGCGCAAGCAACTCGTCGTCGGCGACACCTATCACGCCAATCCCGGTGCGGGGACCGGTGTTCCCGGCGCGCCCCCGCGCCTGGACGTTCTGCAGCGGGCCTGGTTCGACAAATGGCTCAAGGACATCGACAGCGGCATCGAGGGATTCGGGCCGGTCACGGTGAAACAGCAAGGTGGTAGCTGGGTGACGCTGCGCGAGTTCCCGCAGCCCGGCGTCACGCATCGCCGCGTCTACCTCTCGGCCGCCCCCAGCGGCAGCACCGAGGACAGTCTGCACGACGGATCGCTCAGCGCCACCGGGCCTACCGCTACCGAAACACTCACCGTCGCACCGGGTTTGAATCAGGTCTGCTCGCGCGACGCGGCTCAGGGCTCGGCGGGTATGGCGGCCGCGTTCGACACCTGCGCGAAGGACTCCCGCATCGCCGAACGCAACGGCCTCACCTTCACCAGCGCCCCGCTGACCGAACAGACGGTGATCTCGGGCCCGATCAATGTGCGGCTCAACACGATCCACGATGCCACCGATGGATTCTGGAACGTCACCGTCAACGACGTGGCACCCGACGGGACCTCGACGGTGCTCACCACCGGCCAGCTCACCTCGTCGATGCGGGCCGTCGACGAACGGCGCAGCGCGCGCTCGATCAACGGAGACTTCACCGCGCCCTTCAACCCCCTCACCGTCGACCGGCTGCTGCCGGTGGTCCCCGGCGCACCCACCGACATCGATGTGGCCGTCATCCCGACGCAGGCGGTGCTGGCGCCGGGACATCGGCTGCGCATCGACGTCTTCGCGGGCAACGCGCCCAAGGCATTGCCGTTCCGGCCGATGCTGAACGCCAGCGGTCTCGAGCCCCAGCACGTTCGTCTCGACCCCGCGGCGCCGAGCTTCGTCAACCTGCCCACCGACCGTCCGATTCCCTGATCGACGCTGGGGGAGTCGTCGCCCCCACTACCCTCGGTCGGGCAGGATGCGTGGGCGTGCTGTGGAGACGAGGAGGTCGCTGTGGTCGAACCTGTCATCGTGGTGATGGGCGTGTCGGGGTGCGGGAAGACGACCGTCGGCGCGCTGACCGCCGACCGGCTCGAAGTCCCGTACGCCGAAGGTGACGACTTCCATCCGCCGGCCAACATCGAGAAGATGGCCGCGGGCATCCCGCTCACCGACGAGGACCGGCTGCCCTGGCTCGATACCGTCGCGGACTGGCTCGCCGAGCACCAGGCGGCCGGCGGGGTCGCGACCTGCTCGGCGTTGCGGCGGGCCTACCGCGACCGCCTGCGCGAGAAGGCGCCGCAGACCTACTTCGTTCACCTGGCCGCCACCCGCGAGGAACTGCTCCGCCGGATGACCGGCCGACTCGGTCACTTCATGCCGACGATCCTGCTGGACTCCCAGCTCGACACCCTCGAACCGCTGCAACCCGACGAAGCGGGTGTCACCCTCAACGCGCTGCAGCCGCCGAGTGCGCTCGTCACCGAGGCCGTCGACTACTGGATCGCCGATCACCGCTGAAGCAGCGGGTGCAGCTCCTCGACCGGGGCCAGCATCAGCATCGCGCCCACGACCAGCGCCGCCAGGCAGACAGCGCTGAAGAACAGCACCCACAGCACCGCGGGCAGATGGGTCAACCGGGCCAGCTGGTCCGCATCGGAGTCCGTCCGCCCCGGTTGCCTGCGACGGCTGCGTTGCAGTTCGAAGACGGGCCGCACCCCGGCGGCGAGTAGGAACCACGCCGCGAGATACGCGAACGCGGCCTGCAGCAGATCGCTGCCGAACCACGACACCCCGAACACCAGTGCGCCGAGCACGAACACGGTGAGCAGCCCGTACACATTGCGCACCTTGATCAGCACCGCCGCCAGCATCACCAGTGTCGCCCACAGCATCACCGTGACCCGGCCCGTTCCCAGCAGTGCCGCGTAGCCGAGCCCGAGCAGCGCCGGCGCCGGATACCCGGCGGCCGCGGTGAGAATCATGCCGGGACCACTCGGTTTGCCGCTCGACACGGTCAGCCCCGACGTGTCGGTGTGCAGGGTGATCGCGTGCAGCCTGCGCCCGGTGAGCAGCGCGACCAGCGCGTGTCCGCCCTCGTGCGCCACGGTCACCGCGGCGCGGGTCAGCCGCCACAGCGGTCGGTAGCCGACCAGGATCAACGCCACCGCGGCGGTGGCGAGCACCAACCACCAGGCGGGCGCGGGCTGGGGTGCGAGGAGACGATCGAGCAGCGAGCTGGCAGATCCGGTGTTCACCGCCGCACTTTAACCGTCCTCGGGCTCATGCGTCGCCGACCGGGGAACCGGACTGCCGCTGAACTGCCTGCGGTGCCGTCCATTCCGCCACCGGGCCCGTGGCGACCCGCAGCGTGGTAGCAATGGGCATGCAGATGCGCCCTCACCGCTGGACTCCGCCACGCCCCACCGCTCGTGCTCGGCAGACCCAGAGCGATCCGCCGATGCCGCCGACCCGTCTGTTGCCGCTGCCGGGCAACGGCCCGGAGGATGTGGTGGTGCTGCCCGACGGCCGGATCGTCACCGGGACCGACGACGGCGCGATCTGGCGCGTCGATCCGGCCAGTGGTGAGGTCGAGCGGATCGCCGACGCCGGTGGCAGGCCGCTGGGCATGCACGTCGAGGCCGACGGCGCACTACTGATCTGCGTCGCAGGTCGGGGCATCCTCCGGCTGGCCGAGGCGGGCGCGGAACTCGAGGTCGTCGTCGCCGAGCTCGACGGTGTTCCGATCGCGTTCCCCAGCAACGTGATTCGCGACGACGATGGCACGATCTATTTCTCGATCTCGTCGCGGCGGTGGCCGTTCGAGGAGTGGATGACCGACATTCTGGAACATTCCGGCAGCGGAGCGCTGGTCCGCCGCGATCCGGACGGACACCTGGAGGTGCTCGTCGACGGTCTCCAGTTCGCCAACGGTGTGGTATTGGCCCCCGACCGATCCTGTCTGCTGGTCGCCGAGACCGGCGCCTACCGGATCACGCGCTATTGGCTGACCGGTCCGCGCGCGGGCACCACGGACTACGTCGCCGAGAACCTGCCCGGTTCACCCGACAACATGCTGGTCGGCAGCGACGGACTGGTCTGGGTCGGCATCGTCTCCCCACGTAACCCATTGCTGGACAGGCTCTTCCCGCTTCCGGGGATCCTGAGGCGCTTGGTCGACGCGCTGCCGGATCGCCTGACGCCCGCGCCCGTTCGTTCGGTCTGGGTGCTCGCGTTCGATTTCGACGGCACCCTCGTGCACGATCTGCAGCGCGAGGGCGCCGACTACGCGCTGGTCACCGCGGTGGCCGAACACAACGGCACCCTCTACCTCGGCAGCCTGTCCGAGCCGGCGATCGCGGTCACCTCGGTCCCGGCGACCTGACCTCAGCGCCGCACGGTGGACGGCACCGGATGGTCCGGCTCGAGCGCGGGCAGCCCGTCGATGCTGGTGGCGTTGTCGCCGGCGATGCGGCGGGCGAAATCGGCATCGGTGCGGCGGGTATGGGCCTCGTCGAGGATCGAGCGTTCCTCGACGAGGTCGAGTTTCGGCACCGACCAGCCACACGAGTCGGCGATCCGGTCGACCGAGATCACCACCGCCGAACGGATTCCGGTGTGGCCGGTGCCGAAATGTTCACGCAGCGTGTCGAATTCGTCGGAGTCGGGGCGAACCACCCGGCCCGCGCCGAAGAGTCGCAGGATGCGGGTGGTGCGGGTGAACGAACAGAACATCACGGTGATCCGGCCGTTGTCGCGCAGATGGGCGATCGTTTCCGAGCCGCTGCCGAACAGATCGAGATAGGCGACGGTGTGGTCGTCGAGTACGGCGAAGGTGTCGCGATAGCCCTTGGGGGAGACATTCACGTGGCCGCCGGCCGACGGCGCGGTGCCGATGAAGAACATCGGCTGTTCGGTGATGAATGCCCGCAACTTGTCGTCGATCCGATCGAACACCTTGCCCATGACGCACTCTCTTCGTCCCACCAGTCGGTGGGCTCCCCGCGTCCACTGTATCGACCGGCCGGACCGAGGCCGCCGTTCGGTTCACGGTGAGGGTTACCGCAGACGGCCGCGGCGCCTTGGCCGACGATATCCCTATGACGCAGACCGCACCGAGCCCCACCCACCCCGTACAGCAGCGTTACGCGGACCCGGCCACCGAGATTCCGGCCCAGTGGAATCCGGTGCTCGAAGTGCTGCACGCGCACAAGTCGGTGCGCCGCTATCTCCCGGATCCCGTATCGCCGGACACGATTCGGCTGCTGGTCTCGGCCGCGCAGTCGGCGGCGACGTCGTCGAACCTGCAGGTGTGGAGCGTCATCGAGGTCCGTGATCCGGCGCGCCGGGCCAGGTTGGCCGCGATCGCGGGCGGTCAGGCGCATATCGAGCAGGCGCCCGTGCTGTTGGTCTGGACTGCCGACTTCGCCCGGTTGCGTCAGCTCGCCGACGATCACGGCGCACCGCTGGAGGGTGCCGACTATCTCGAATCCAGCTACGTCGGCTTCGTCGACGCCGCGCTCGCCGCACAGAACGCGGTGGTCGCCGCCGAATCTCTCGGCTTGGGCACCGTCTACATCGGCGCGCTGCGCAACGACCCGGAAGCGGTGGCCGCCGAGCTGAATCTGCCCGACCACGTCTTCGCGGTTTTCGGCCTGGTTGTCGGCCACCCGGACCCGGCGGAGGGCACCAGGGTCAAGCCGCGCCTACCGCAGACGGCGGTGCTGCATCACGAGACCTACGACCTTCCGGTCCAGCGCGAGCCGGTCGCCGAATACGAACAGCGGATCGGCGAGATCTACACCGATCAGGGCCTGCCGTTCTCGTGGACCGAGCGCACCCTCGCCCGGCTGGCCTCGGCGGCCTCCCTCAACGGCCGCCACCGGTTGCGGGAGTCCTTGGCCGCCAGGGGATTCCGACTGCGCTGAGCGAAGCGCTCAGCCGTCGATCGCCTTCTTGGTCAGGTCGAGCGAGCGGATGCGGGCGTCGAGGTCGTAGACGAGGGTGTTGAGCATGAGCTCGTCGGGAGAGGTGGCGTCGAGCAGTTGTGCGGCTTGGGCGCGGACCGTCTCCGGCGAGCCCTGCAGCTGCGCGGCCCGGCGCTGCGCCGCGAAGTGGCGTTCGGCGTCGGTGCCGGGGAAGCCCGCGGCCTGCTCCGGGGTGGCCAGTGCCTGGGGGCGGCCCGAGCGCAGGTTGGCGAAGGCGAGATCGCGGGGTGCGGCGAGGCGGTCTGCCTCGGCATCGGTGTCGGCGCAGATCGCGGAGGCGGCCACGATCGTGTACGGCTCGCTCAGGGTCTGCGACGGCCGGAAGTTGTCGCGGTAGAGCGTCAGCGCGGCGACGGTGTTGTCGGGGGCGATGTGATGAGCGAACGCGAACGGCAGACCCAGCACCGCGGCGACCTGCGCGCTGTAGCCGCTCGAACCGAGCAGCCACACCTGCGGTTCCGCGTCGAGGCCGGGGCTTGCCACGATCCCGCTCGGATCGGCGCCACGGAAGAAACCGATCAGCGCGGTGAGTTCCTGAGGAAACGCGTCACCACCGAGTCCTTCGGCACTGCGGCGCAGTGCGCGCGCGGTGACCGGATCGGTGCCGGGGGCGCGGCCGATCCCGAGATCGATCCGTCCGGGATGCAGCGACTCGAGTGTGCCGAACTGTTCGGCGACCACCAGCGGCGGATGGTTCGGCAACATCACCCCGCCCGAGCCGACCCTGATCCGCGAGGTGGACGCGGCCAGATGCGCCAGCACCACCGCCGGCGCCGCACTGGCGATGCCGGGCATGTTGTGGTGCTCGGCCACCCAGAATCGGCGAAAGCCCTGCTCTTCGGCGTGCTGTGCGAAGCGGGTCGTCGCGTGCAACGCGTCACCGGCCGTCGCATCCGATTGCACCGGTGCCAGATCCAGAACCGACAGCGTGACGGCGCTCATGAGCCTCCTCGAGTTGCGTACTACCCCTATGGAGGCCAACCCGCGCCGGACCGCCGGTATTTCCGCGCACCGGTGGTGGTGACACCGGCCACGGTTGCGGGGCGGTAGCGTGCACGACTGATCGACGCGACGGAAGGACTGCTCCATGTCAGCCGATGGCTCCGGCCTATCCATCGACGCCCCCGTGGCGTCCGCCCCTACGGCCGAATCGGAGGGATACGAGCGCGGCCTGAACCCGCGCACCATCCAGATGATCGCCATCGGCGGTGCGATCGGCACCGGGCTGTTCTACGGCTCCGGCGCGGCGATCGAGCAGGCGGGTCCGTCGCTGATCCTGGCCTATCTCGCCGCCGGGCTGGCGATCTTCGTCATCATGCGCGCGCTCGGTGAGCTGCTGACCTACCGCCCGGTGTCGGGCAGTTTCGCCGAATACGCGCACGAGTTCCTCGGCCGGTTCGCCGGGTTCGCGACCGGCTGGTCGTACTGGGCGGTGTGGGTGTCGACCTGCATGGCCGAGATCACGGTGGCCGGCCACTACGTCCAGTACTGGTTCGATATCCCGCAGTGGGTGACCGCGCTGGTCGTGCTCGCGGTGCTGTTCACCGCGAACTTGATCTCGGTGCGCGTCTTCGGTGAGGGCGAGTTCTGGTTCTCGGCCATCAAGGTGACCGCGATCCTGGCGATGATCTTGATCGGCATCGGTGTGCTGGTGTTCGGCTTCGGCCACGCCGCCGATCCCACGGTGACCAACCTGTGGGCCGACGGCGGCATGTTCCCGCACGGTTTCGGTCAGACCCTGCTCGTGTTGCAGATCGTCGTGTTCGCCTACGTCGGTGTCGAACTGGTCGGCGTGACAGCGGGAGAAGCTCGCGACCCCGAGACCACGCTGCGCAAGGCGATCAACACCCTGCCGTTCCGGATCGGTCTGTTCTACGTCGGTGCGCTCGTGGTGATCATGTCGGTGGCGAGCTGGCGCAGTTTCCACGCCGGGCGCAGCCCGTTCGTCGAGGTCTTCGAGCAGATCGGCATCCCCGCCGCCGCGGGCATCATCAACTTCGTGCTGCTCACCGCGGCACTCTCATCGTGCAATTCGGGCATCTACTCCACCGGCCGGATGCTGCGCAGCCTCGCGCTGCGTGACGAAGCGCCCGCGAAGTTCGCGATCTTGAGCAAGCAGTCGGTGCCGTTCACCGGCATCTGCGCCTCGGCGGGCGCGATGGTCATCGGGGTGGTCGTCAACGCCATCTCGCCGGACAAGGCCTTCGCCTACATCACCTCGGTGAGTACCGTCGGGATCATCGTCGTGTGGAGCGTGATCCTGGTGTGCCACATCAAGTATCGTGCCAAGGTTCGGGCGGGCGAGCTGCCCGGCAGCGACTACCGGCTGCCCGGCGCTCCCGTCACCACGTGGGCCGCGCTGGGTTTCCTCGGGTTGGTCGTGGTGCTGTTGCTGTGGACCGATGGCGGGCGCACCGCGCTGGTCGTCGGTGCGGTCTGGGCGGCACTGGTCTGCGCGGGCTACTACGCCTTCGGCCGCCGCGACGCAGTACACACCGGATAGCTCCGTTTGCTGGAAAGCCGCTGGCAGAGAGCCATTTTCTGTCGTACCCCCTCGGTATCGTCGAAGTGTCACACAACCAGCCCGGACGCGAGTGTGGCCGGGCGGTGCGAGAACGGGGGCACACGAGATGAGTGACGAGAACCGCGGCGATCTGCGGCCGCCACGCCAGCACGGAACCACCTGGCGGGAATCGGAATACCGGATACTGGCCGACGATCTGCGCGCGGGCGCCGATCTGGCCCGCACGGCGATCACGGTCGGGCGTACCGAATCGGCGGTGCGCGCCGCGCTGCGCAACTTCGTACCGCCGGAGGAACGGGTACCGACCGCCGAACGGGAGCGCTGGATCCGCACACGCCTTGTCGCCGAACCGGAATGGGACTGGTGGGCGGTGGTGATCGATCATCACCGCCGCTCCCGCAGCGGCCTGTGGTTCACCCGCCACGAGCACTGTGCCCGCATCGGCTGGCGCAGGCGCACCCCCATGCCCGCGCTGGCCCAGGAACTGGCCACCTCGGAACTGTCGGTCGCCGAGTTGCTGCGTGCGCTGGGGCTGGTCGAGAGCATCGAGGAAGCCGCCGACCGACTCGGCGCCACCCCGGGCCTCGCCCTGGCCAAACGGGTCACCGCCCGCCGCGACGAAGCCGTGGGCGCCCGCTGGATCCTGGTCGTCGACGGCGCCGCGGGCACCACCCGGCCGCGCAACGCTCCGGTGCGGCGCCAGTTGTCCCTGCACGAGACCCGCGCCGACGCCGAAGCCGAACGCGACCGAATCCTGTCCTGGCACACCCGAATCGGCCCCGAAGATCCCGACTCACCCGTCTGGTGGACCATCGCCGAACGCGGCCTCGGCGCAACGGTCGGCCACACCCGTTGCGGCACGCACGATCCCACCGCGACCGGTGGCCGAATCCGCGCCGAAGCCCTGACGGTCGGCGACATCATCCGCGTCCCGGTCCCCGACGGCGGCTTCCTCCAGGACCGCATCACCGCGCTCACCCAACCCGCCGCGGGCGCGTCGATCGTCGTGGACTTGGCACCGGTCGCCAACTCCCGCGTCCGTCGCGTCGTCGAATTCGCCTCCGATGAAATCGTCGACGTGGTGCGCAGATCGGAGGAACGCTCGGCATAGCGGGCGCGACAGCCGAGTCCGGTCATGGCGGCGGCGAACCTCGGCACGGTGAAACCCGCGGTCCGGCGCGGGTTCATTCGTATCCGTGATCGGCGCTCACCGGGGTGAATTCGGGCCCAGGACCGTGCGGATCACCTCAGTGCGCAGCGGTAGATCGAACTCGCCGTCGGCTGTCTCCGGTGTCGCACGCAGGTAGTCGAGGATCCGGCCGAGCACTTCGGCTCGTTCTTGCGCGGAGATGACCACGGTGTGTGAGTTGGTGCCGATGGACGCGGTCAGTGATTCGGCGGTCCGTCGCTGGCTGTGCGCGAACTCGGCGTGCTCGAACGGCGCGAACAGTGGGTGCGCGGGCAGCGCGTCATCGGACGACGACGGTGGAAACGACGCGGATGAGCGCGAGACCGCCTGCAGTCCCGCGACCCACTCGACCTTGTTGTCGTCGTTGTTCCAGAACGCGGCGAACACCCCCTCCGCGCGCAGCACCCGCGCGATCTCGGGAAAGGCCAGCGCTTGATCGAACCAGTGGAACGCCTGCCCGGCGAGCACCGCGTCCACCGACCCATCGGCCAGCGGAATCGCTTCCGCCGTACCGGAAAGCGCCCTCACTCCGGGAAAGTGACGAACGAGTTCGGCCCGCATCGCCTCATCGGGTTCCACCGCGATCACCTCGACCCCCGCGGCGAGCAAACCGCCGGTGAGCTTGCCTGTCCCCGCTCCCAAATCCAGCACAACAACCCCCGCCTTTTTCGCGACCGCCTCCAGCGCCCACCGAATCCCCGCCTCCGGATAGTCCGGCCGATGCTCGGCGTAGACGGTTGCCTGCGCGCCGAACGAGCCGGCCCGTCGCTTCCGCCGCTGGATTTGGTCCGCCGTCCGATCCGCAGAGTTGCCGATTCCCACCATGGCACAAAGTTACCGACTGCCGTCGCGCCGCGAAATGGTTCGTGTGGGTGGTGAATTGTATTGGGGTGCAGAGAGAATAGTTGCTATGGATTGGACCAATGTGGCGGTTGCCTCGATCACGGTTGTCGGCACGCTCGGGGGCGGCGTCGTGACCCAGGTTTTCGCGATTCGCAGCAAGCGAATCGATGCGAAGGTGCAGCGCGACAATCGAGCGGAGGAACTGCGGGAGCTCACCCGGAAAGAGGCCACCGACGAGAAGCGGGCGGTCTACGCGGATCTCAACACCACGGCGCATTCCTGCCGAACGGCGATCCGGCACTATCTCGACGAGAAAAGCGGCGGGCGTACCCCTGATCTCGCCAAGTTCGAGACTGCGCGGGAGGCGTTGCGCGACAGCTATTCCCGTGCGCAGATGGTGGTGTCGGATCGAGCACTCGATTTTGCGTCGGAGGTCAATCGCTGCCTCGACATCGCCCATCGCGCAGCGCTCCAGTTGGACGAGAACGACGCCGTGGAGGTCGCGGCACTTTATCGTTTCCTGGACGAGTCGGTGGGCTTCGGTGTTCGCCTGCTGCGTCGAGCGATCCGCGAGGACCTCGGGATCGAACCCGGGGCCGATGCCGATCTCGGCGGCCGTCTCGTCTCTCTCAGGGAAATGCGCCACGAGTTCGTCGGGAGGCAACGGCCCGACGTGCCCGCCCAACAGCTCGACCACCTCGGTTGAGGTTCGCCGACCGACGCTGGTCGCGATACCCAGACCACCTCGATGCCTGCGGATACGCGCGGCCGCGGCACATCGGGGGCGAGGTCGTGGCCGACATCGCGCAGTGATCACGTCGCGGAGACGTGGCCGCGGCCCGGCATGGTCGCGGCGGCGACGAGCATGACGACAGCCATGGCCAGCATCGCGAGGAAGACCAGGTGGATGCCGTGGGCGAGTTCGCCGGGTGCGGGGTGGTCGGGGTTGTGGATGCCGGCGTTGACGATGGCGCCGAACACCGCGACGCCCAGTGCGCTGCCTAGAGAACGGGCGAACATGTTGGCGGAGGTGACCACGCCGCGTTCGTGCCATTCGGCGCTGGCCTGAGCGGCGATGAGGGTGGGGGAGGCGACCAGGCCCATCCCGCAGCCGATGAGGAAGCAGGAGGCCGCGATCTGCCACGGGCTCGACTGCGGGCCGACGAGCAGCGTGGTCGCGCAGCCGAGCGCGGCGATCGTGCTGCCGACGACGCCGCTGATGCGGAATCCCCAGCGCAGGTACAGCCTGCCGGACAGGGTCGCGGCGAGCGGCCAGCCGAGCGTGAGCCCACCCACGGTGAGCCCGGCCACCAGGGCGGTGGTCCCGAGCACGCCCTGGGCGAAAGTCGGCACGTACGAGGTCAATCCGAGGATGACGGCGCCGACCAGCAAGGAAACCGTGCTGCTCGCGATCACCACGCGCCGGGTGAAGATCCACAGCGGCAGAATCGGGTTCGCCGTCCGTAGCTCGACCACCACGAACAGTGCCAGCACCGTCACGCTGCTCACGAACAAGGCGAGCGAGACCGGTGAGGTCCACTCCCAGGCCTGACCACCTTCGAGCAGGGCGAGGATCAGGGCGCCCGCACCGACAGTGAGCAGGATCGCACCGAGGTAGTCGATGCGCTGGGTGCGGCGCACCGCCGATTCGGTGAAGTGGCGCACCAACATCCAGGCCGCGACCGCGCACAGCGGAAGGTTGATCAGGAAGATCCACCGCCAGCTCAGATGGTCGGCGAACAAGCCGCCCAGCAGCGGGCCGAGCACGGCCGAACTCGCCCACACCCCGGCCAGATACCCCTGGACCTTGGCGCGTTCGGCCAGTGTGTACAGATCACCGGCGATCACCATCGTCATCGGCTGGATCGCGCCCGCTCCGATGCCCTGGATCGCCCGGAAGGCGATGAGCGCCACCATGCTCGTGGCCAGCCCGCACAGCAGCGACCCCACCGCGAACGCCGCGATCCCGAACAGGATCACCGGCTTGCGCCCGACCATGTCGGCGAGCTTGCCGTAGATCGGCACCGTCACGGCCTGCGCGAGAAGGTAGATGGAGAACAGCCACGGGAACATCGCGAACCCGCCGAGAGTGTCGGTGATGGTGAGCACCGCTGTGGCGATGATGGTCGAGTCGAGTGCCACCAGCCCGGTGGAGAGCATGAGCGAGGCCAGGATCGGACCTCGTTCGGAACGCAGACCGACAGCCGGGCTCACGGTATCGGTAGCCACCGAGGTCCTTTCGTTGCATCGACTAACCACTCGGTTCAAGGTATCCGGGGCGCAACCGGTTTCGCGCGGCATTTTCCGAGGGTGTGACGCGATCGGTGTGGGGCGGGTCTTCAGTCGGCGGCGAACCTCGCGGCGATGTCGGCCGCGGTGACCTTGGCCAGTTCCACGAAGAACGGCACCCGCTCGTCGATCATCAGCGTCGCGGGTCCGCGCATGCCCAGAGCGAAGCGGCAGCGACCCTGGCTGTCGAGGATCGGCAGGCCGATGGTCCGGAATCCTGGGTCGAGTTCGCGATCGTTGAACGCATAGCCGCGTTCGCGCGTGGTGATCAGTTCCGCGCGCAGTTCCTCGGGGCTCGACACCGAACGCTCGGTGCCCTCTTCGTAAGGCAGCGCACGCAATTCGTCATCGCTGGCATCCGACCATGCCAGCAGCGCTTTGCCGAGTGCGCTGGCGTGCAACGGAAGTCGCACACCCTGGAGCTTGTGCCCGTCGCTCTCGCGCCAACGGCTGGTGCCCAGCAGGACCGCGTGGATGCCGTGGCGGGTGGCCACCGACCCGGTCGCTCCGGTGGTGGCGGCCAGTTGCTCGAGGTAGGGCTCGGCAAGGTAGATCCGGTGTTGGCGATAGGCGATCTGACCGTATTCGGCCAGTGCTCCGCCCATGCGGTAGCGACTGGACTCGGCGTCCTTCTCCAGGAACCCGGCCTGCACGAGCGCACCGAGCAGACGGTGGGTGGTGCTGATCGCCAGGCCCTGGGCACGGGCGACTTCCGAGACCCCACGCTCCTCGCCGCCGCGGAAGCAGTCGAGTACCGAGAGGGCCCTGGTCACGGTCTGCACGCTGGAGGTCTCCACAGAGCCGACGGTAACACAGGTGTTCGAGCGCTCGACCGCCCAAATTTCCGCTATGTGGAAAACAAGAGTCCGGAAACCTCGGTTATGTGCCATAGAACGACAAGTCCACCGCTGTCAAGCTTTCCGATCCGTGGAAAGGCATACCTCGTTCGAGACCACACCCGCTCCTACGCTGCGAAGGCATCAACCCCCAGCCCCGAACAGGAGCCCCGATGTCCCGCAGGCTGCCGGCCTTCTCGCGGATCGCCCTCGCGATCGTCCCCGTCGTAGCCCTCGTCGCGGCGTGTGGCTCCGGCTCCACGCCGGAACAGGGGGCGCAAGCCTCGTTCGTACTCAAGGTCACCGATCCGGGCAACAGCGGCCCGCTCGCCGTCGGCAAGCGCGACGGCACCTTCGACGCCGCACTCGCCCCGCTGGGCGCCAAGATCGAATGGGTCAGCACCACGCCGGGTTTCAGCTCCATGCTGAAGCTGTTCAACACCAGCGAACTCGATGTCTCCGGCGCCGCGTTCAGCCCCGTCGTCGGCGCGCTGTCCAAGGATGTCGGCGTGAAGATCGTCGCCGTGGCCGACCCGGCGGGTCAGGATCAGAGCGGCATCGTGGTGACCCCGGACTCGGGCGTGACCACCGTGGCAGGCCTGGTGGGTAAGCGGATCGCGGTGAATCCCGCGGGCAAGGGCGAGTACATCACGCTCAAAGCGCTCGCCCAGGCGGGCATTCCGGCCGACAAGGTGACCCGGGTGCCCCTGCAGCAGAAGGACGCCGCTTCGGCCTTCGCGACCGGCAAGGTCGACGCGTGGGCATCGTTCCTGGTGCCCTACCAGGAGGCCAAGGCCGCGGGTGCCAAGGAGATCGCCACCGAGAAGTCCGTCGGCTCCAAGGACAACACCGTAGTGGTTTTCCGCACCGAAGTTCTCGACAAGCGCCCCGATATCGCCGCGAAGTACCTGGAAGTACTGCAGGGACTCACCGCGAAGCAGAAGGCCGCGCCCGCAGACTTCGAGAACGTCTTCGAGAAGTCAGGCCCGCGTGCGCTGACCGGTGACCGGCTCGCCGACGCGGTCCGGGTCGGCGGTGAGGTCACCGTGCCCCGCCTGCCCGCCGAATCCGATGCCATCGACCTGGCCGACGTGGTGAACACCTTCGCCGACAACGGCGTCATCTCCCGCCGGATCACCGCCGCCGACATCTTCTACGACCTGAAATCCAAGCTCACCCCGGACCAGCTCGCCGCGCTGAAGGGCAAGTGAGATGAGCACCCTCGCCTTGGCCCCGCCCCGGGCGCGCGTCGCCCGGCAGCGGCCGCGATGGTTGTCGCTCGGCCTGCGCGCTGTTCTACCCGCCGCGATCGTGCTGGTCTGGTGGGTGGGTTCGGCGAGCGGCGCGATCTCGCCGCGGGTGATCGCGGGCCCCGGCGCGGTCTGGTCGGCGTTCGTCGAACTGTTCGACAGCGGCCAGCTGGTGGACTTCGCGCTCGCCTCGTTCGGGCGCGCGGCCGCCGGGGTCGCGATCGGCGTAGGGGTCGGGCTGGTGCTCGGCCTGCTGTCGGGGTTGTCCAGCCTCGGGGAGGAACTGGTCGATTCGACCATGCAGATCGTGCGGGCGGTGCCGTTTCTGGCGCTGGTTCCGCTGTTCATCGCCTGGTTCGGGATCGACGAGCTGTACAAGATCCTGCTCATCGCGGTGGCGACGACGGCGCCGATGTATGCCTACACCTATCTCGGTGTGCGCAATGTCGACCGCAAGATGGTCGAGGCGGCACGCAGTTTCGGGCTCACCGGCGCCCGGCTGGTGGTCGAGGTGATCGTGCCCGCCGCGCTGCCCGGGATCCTGATGGCGCTGCGGGTGTGCCTGTCGATCAGCATCACCGCGCTCATCGCCGCCGAGCAGGTCGGCACCCAGCAGGGCGTCGGCTACCTGGTGACCCTCGCTCAGGAATACAACCGCACCGACTACATGGTGCTGTGCGTCGTGCTCTACGCGCTGCTCGGTCTGGTGTTCGACGCACTCGTGCGGCTCGCGGAACGCTACGCGATGCCCTGGCGGAAGCAGGTGGCGATCCGATGACGACGACAACAGCCGCGCCGGTCCCCATCGAGACCGAAGCTCGGGCCCCGGTAGCGGTATCGATCACCGGTCTGCGTAAGGCGTTCGGCGAGAAGACAGTTCTCGACGGAGTCGACCTGACCATCCGCCGCGGCGAGTTCGTGGTGCTGCTCGGCCCGAGCGGCACCGGCAAGACCACTCTGCTGCGTCTGCTCACCGGGCTCGAAACCCCCGATGCCGGTGAGGTATTGGTGCCTGCCCGACGCACGACGGTCTATCAGGAACCCCGGCTGATCCCGTCGAAGCGGGTACTGGCCAACGTCATCGTCGGCCTGCGGCGCGGCAAGCCGCAACGCGAAGCCGGTCTGCGCGCACTGAACGAAGTCCACCTCGACGGCAAAGCCGGTCAGTGGCCCGCCACCCTGTCCGGTGGTGAAGCCCAGCGCGCCGCACTCGCCAGGGCGCTGGTGCGCGAACCGGAGCTGCTGCTGCTCGACGAACCGTTCGCGGCACTGGACGCCCTCACCCGGCTCCAGATGCAGGACCTGGTCGGCGATCTCGTCGCCCGGCACCGGCCCGCCGTCCTCATGGTCACCCACGACGTCGACGAGGCGATTCGCCTCGCCGATCGGGTGATCATCCTCGACCACGGCCGTTTCGCCGTCGACGAGGTCATCGATCTACCCCACCCGCGTGATCACGCGGCACCCGAAACCCTCGGGTACCGCACGCAATTCCTCGCCCAGCTCGGCGTCGGACCACACACCAGGAGCCTGTCATGACCGAAACCCTGTGGTACACCCGCTGCCCCGTGCCGACCGCGAGCGGTCTCGCGCACAGCCTCGGCTGGCTCGGCGAGACCGCCGCCAGCGCCGGCCTCGAGTTCGGCGTTCTCCAGGACGCGGGCCCCGAGCTCGCCGGCCACCACTTCTCCCACGACCTGTCGGGCCTGATCCGGGAGGGCGGCAATGTGCCCGCCCTGGCCGCTCGCGCGCAGGGTTCGCCCACCCGCCTGATCGGGCTCACCTGGATCGACGAGTCCCAGGCGATCCTGGTCGGCCCCGAATCGCCGGTCGCCGACGCGGCGGGCCTGGCCGGTCTGCGCGTCGGTGTGCCCGCGTGGGCGCAGGATCAGGCGCGCAGCTTCCCGCGTGCGATGGCACTGCACGGCTTCGCCAACGCGCTGCGCCCCGCCGGGCTGACCCTGGCCGATGTCCGGGTCGTCGAGCTCGATGTCGAGCGGGACCCGCAGGTGCGCACCGCGATCCAGAGCGCACGGCGCTCGACGACGTGGGGTGTGGAGGAACTCCTCGACGGCAAGGTCGACGCCATCTACGTCAAGGGCGCCCGCGCCCAGGAAGTAGCCAAGGAGAACGGGCTGCGCGTCGCGGTCGATCTCGACGCCTCGGCCACCAAGCACCTGCGGGTCAACAACGGCACTCCGCGCCCGATCACCGTGCACGCGGACCTGCTGGAATCCCGGCCCGAGGTCGTCGTCGGCTTCCTCGCGCAGAGCCTGCGCGCCGCCGATTGGGCCGCCGGTGATCTCGACGGGGTCCGCGCGGTGTTGCAGCGCGAAACGCTGTCCGGTCCCGACGGCGTCGCCGCGGCCTACGGTGACGAGTTCCATCGCGGCCTGCATCCCTCGCTCACCGCCGAACGCGTCGAACTACTCGGCGTGCAGAAGCAGTTCCTCTACACCCACGGCTTCCTGGCCGCCGATTTCGATCTCGAATCCTGGGTCGCCCCCGAGCCGTTGGCTCGCGCGCGGGAACTCGTCGCCGCCGAGCGGGTGCCCGCATGACCGAGTTCGTGTGGCGGCTGCCCAGCCGCGGCGACGGTCGGCGCGCCGACCCGGGTCTGCGCGGTCGCGGAGGCTTCGGCCTGCCGACACCTCCGGTCGAGACCACCGACGTGCGTCCGGGTCGCTTCGGTCCGTTCGACGATCTCGCCCAGATCGTCGACGCCGCCGAACTGAACGGGTTCGACGGTGTGCTCGCGCCCTACGACCCGCTCGGCGAGGAGTCCTGGATCGTGGCGGCCGCCGCCCTGCGCGCCACCCGCTATACCCGGGTGACGGTCGAATTCCAGCCCGCTTTCGGCACACCGGTGTACGCGGCCAAGGTGTCGGCGACCCTGCAGCGGCACTCGGCGGGCCGATTGAACTGGCGGCTGGCTGTCGACACCGACGCCGCCGAGGCCCGCTCGCGCGGCGATCGCGTCACCGGCGACGAACGCTACGACCGCGCCGCGGAATTCCTCACCGTCGCGCGCGGTGTCTGGAACGAGAACGAGATCAGCGCAGCGGGATTCGCGGGCACCGGCTTCGACTACGCGGGCCGGTACTACGACGTCGTCGACGGGGGATTCCGCGGCATCCTGTCCGGTCTGCCGTTCCCGACCGTCCACCTGAGCGGCACGTCACCCGCCGCGCTGGCCTTGTCGGCCGCGCACGGCGATGTCCATCTCTTCGCCGATCGGGCCGACGGAATCGCCTCCGCCGTCACCGAACTGGAGGAGCGAGCCGCCGCGGCGCGACGCCGGGTACGGGTCGGTCTGGAGCTGCCGATCATCGCCAGGGAGACCGAGGACGAAGCCTGGGCCAGGGTCCACCGCCAGTGGGACGAGCTCGACCGCCCCGATACCGCCGCCGACCACGCGCTGGGTGATGGACGCTGGGCGGGGTTCGACGCCTTCGGCTACGACCGGAGCATCGGCCTGGTCGGCAGTTACGAGCAGGTGGCACACCAACTCTCGGCCTACGAGAGCGCCGGAGTGCGGACCTTCGTGCTGGCCGGCCACCCGAACATCGAGGAAATCCACCGCGCGGGCGAACACCTGCTGTTCCTCGCCGACCCGGCAGGCCGCACCCTCCCCACCGCGCAGGAGCTCACCGCATGACCATCGACGTCTACTGGCGCATCGGCATGGAAGGCGACCACGCCTCCCTGCGCACCCCGCGCCGCTACAACCGGGGCAACGCGGGCGGCTACGGGCCCGGAAATATCGCACCGGCCATCCGCGACGGCGCACTCGATCAGTACAGCTATCTCGACCATGTCGCCGCGGTCGCCAAGGCCTCGGAATCGGCGGGCTTCCTCGGCGGGCTGCTGCCCTCGTTCCCGGTGACCGACGACCCGTGGGCCGTGGCCGCCGCACTCGCCGCCGAGACCACCACCTACCGCTTCATGGTGGCGTTCCAGCCCGGCTTCCTCCATCCCGTGCAGGCGGCCAGGATGTCGGCGAGTCTGCAACGCGCCACCGGCGGGCGACTCGTCTACAACATCATCAGCGGTGGCGGCGGACCGGCCCAATTGTGGTGGGGCGACAAGGTTTCCCATGACGACCGCTACGCGCGAACGAGCGAATTCCTCGACGTGCTGCGCGGGGTCTGGGACGGCGAATCCTTCGACCACGACGGCCGTTTCTTCGGCACCGAGGGCGCCGCACTGCCGCCGGGTCTGGCCGGACAGCCTTTCCCCGAGGTGTACTTCTCCGGCTCCTCGGGTGCCGCCGTGGCCGCGGCGGGCCGCCACGCCGACTACTACCTGTCCTGGCTCGAGCCCTACGCCGACCTGCGCGCCAAGTTCGACGGTGTCCGCCGCAACGCCGAAACCACCGGCCGCACGCCCAAGTTCGCGGTCCGCATCGACATCGTCGCCCGCCACACCGAGGAAGCGGCCTGGGCCGAGATCGAGAAGGGCTGGGCCTTCGTCGACCGCGACGCCGCCAACCGCGCCGCCCAGGGCGACTCCGTCGGGGCGGCCCGGATCAAGGGCTGGGTGCCCGAAACCATCACCGGATACCGCGATCTGGAAGTCCAGCCCAACGTCTGGTGCGGATTCAGCCTGATCCGCGGCGGCCCGGCCTTCGGCCTGGTCGGCAGCTACGAGCAGGTCGCCCAGCGGCTCGACGAACTGATCGACCTCGGCGTCGACGCCTTCATCCTCGCGGGCAACCCGCACCTGGAAGAGGCCTACCGGGTCGGCGAGGAAGTACTGCCACTGCTGGGCCGTTCCCGGCTCACCACCCCGTCCACCGACACCGTCCTCGCGACGGCCCGATAACGCAGGAGCAACCTTGACCACCACCGAAACCCGTCTGCCGGAGGCCGTCACCGCCTTCGTCGATGCGGTCACCCGCGACGCCGACACCGCGTTCCGGGTATTCCGGGAGACCGGCACCGTCACCGGCAACGGCACCGTCAACTTCGTCGAGCGCGTACCCGGCGAGGAGATCGCCGTCGCTCTCAACGAGCCCGGCCCGTGGGCCGACGACCGGACCGTCGCGCCCGTCGTCGCCACCTTCGACGGAGAAGTGCTGTCCGGCAAAGGATCCGCCGGATTCGTCACCGGTTACGCGAAGGTGTTCCGCGCGCACCCCGAGATCACCTCCGTCGTCCACATCCACACCCCATGGCTCGGCGGCTGGGCGCAGACTCACCGCACCCTGCCGATTCGCTACGCCGCCTCGCAGCGACTCACCTTGTCGCGCGAGATCCCGCCGCACATCGACCGCACGGTCGGTGCGGGCGATTTCATTCTCGGCCGCCTCGAGGTCGACCCGCACCTGGTCGCGATCTTCGAGGCCAACGGTGGCGCGAACGTGATCGGTCGCGCCGGTCTGCTGGAACTGGCGAAGTTCGTCGTGCTGCTCGAGGAGGGCGCGCAGTATCAGGCGATCGCCGAAACCCTCGGCGGCTCGGTCGAATTCGATCCGTCGAATCTCGCGGTGCAGTGGCAGCGCAGCGGTCTGGCCGACGAGGCCCGTCGTCTCGGCCTGATCGGAGACGCGCGATGAGTGGTATCAGGGTCGGCTACTTCCCGCACAACAATTCGCTGTTCGTCCTGCGTCATCGCGGGATCCTGGAACGGTCGCTGCCCGAGGTCGAATGGGTCGATCTGCGTGCGCTGCCGCAGCCCGCGCGTGTCGATCCCACTACCGCGCTGCCGAGCGAACACTCGGACTGGTTGTTCACCGAGGGCGGCTACGACATCATCGGCACCGGGTTCACCCCGCCGATCACCGCGCTCGCCATCCAGCGCGACATCGTCTATCTCGGTATCTCGGGCCCGCGTGTGGAGAACGGCAGGCTGGTCGCGACCGCGGCGAGCGGCATCACCTCCGCCGCGGATCTGAAAGGCAAGCGGGTCGGGATCGCGCACGGCTCGTGGCAGACCACCCTGTTGCTGTTCGCCCTCGACCAGGCCGGTCTCAGCTGGGCCGACGTCGAACCGGTCGATGTCGACGTGCGCGGGGGCGGCGCCGCGCTGCTGGCCGGTGACCTCGACGCCTGGGTCGGTACCTACCCCGGTCTTCAGGACGTGGAGGCGGCCACCGAGCTCACCACGCTGGTCGACACCGCCTCGGTCTTCAGCCACCCGTCGCTGTGGTTCACCCGTCGCGACCTGGCCGAAGGCAACCGCGCCGCAGTGGAAGCGGTGCTGGCCGCACTCCAGGAGTCCGACGCCTGGATCGCCGCGAACCCCCGCGAGGCGGCCCAGTACTTCGTCGACGACGCACAGGCACGCGGCATCCCCGCCGACCTGGATGCCTGGGAAGCAGCCCTGCGCGGCCGTCCGTTCGGCGTGCATCCGGTGAGCGAGGATTTCCTCGACGAACAGCAACGCGCCGCCGACCTCCTCGCGGCCAACGGGCTGCTCCCGCGCACGGTCGAGGTGCGGTCGGCCGTGCTGCCGTGGATCGGTGAGGTGATCAGCGACCAGTCCGCTGCCACCGTCTGAGCCCGGAACGCTCGGGTGATCGAACCGATCACCCGAGCATCGCGTTCAGTCGCGCCGCGACCCCGTGACCCACACCGGCCCGGTGAGCAGCCAGATCACGGTGATCACACCGAGGCTGCCGAACACCCCCATCAACTGTTCGCGCTGGGCGGCATCGGCGACGGTGTAGCTCAACGCCAGGGTGAGCGCGCCGGCGATAGCCGCCGCACCGAGCCAGCGGGAGAAATCGGCCCATTCCTTGCGGGTGCGTTCCGGCCCGTACTTCGGGATCTTCACCGGGACCGGTCCACCGGCGAAGCGGTGGGCGAATCGCTCGTCGGCCCACCGGATCATCCGGCCACCGAACATCACCGTGCAGCCCAGATAGATCCCGGCGACACGATGGGCGAAGGTCACCTCGCCACCACGGTGGAGGTCGATCGCCACCGCGACCACCAGCACCACATCCAGGACCGGCACCAGAGCCAGCGCCACGGTGCTCGCACGCGGCACCCGGATCACATAGCGCAGCAGCAATCCGCCGACCACCAGCACCCAGAAACCGACTTCGCACGCGGCGATCGTCAGCAGTACGGGGTTGCTCAGTTCGTTCATTCCCCCACTGTGCCGGGCACGTCGGTCCACCGTCGTCCCGCTTGTGGTCCGCCGCCGGTCCGTCTTTCGGGGGACCCGGCCCGTGCGGACGATGTGCTGAAATGGGGCATGCCCACGTCCCGCACGCTCCTGAGCCGGCTCGCGGACGTTTTCGACAGCTCGACCGCGGCCGCCGTCGGGGTGTTCCTGGTGGGCTTGCTGTTGTGGGCAGCGGGTGGCTGGGCGGTCGTGGTCGACCACGACCTGTATCCACCACCGGCGAAAATGGCGCTGCTGTGCGCGGCGTTCGCGATCCAGCTGACCGCGCAGCGCAGGCCCGCGCTCGCCTTCGGCCTGATGGTCGCGCTGCTGGCCGGCGACTTCGTGTTGGGTCCGTCGCTGCCGCTGTGGATCGCGCTGACCGACGTGATCTTCCTGGCGGTCAGCACCGGATCGGATCGGCTGGGCGCGGTGGTCGGCTGGTTCTCGGTGACGGTGACCCTGGGCGGGTCGCTGCTGGCGCTCACCGTGTTCGGCGTCAGAGCGGCCTTCTACACCGGCTTGATCGGCGTCGCGCTCACGTGGTCGCCGCTCGGTTACGCCCGCGCGGTGCGGGCCTCGCGCCGCACGGTCGATGCCGAACGGGCCGCGGCCCGCGCCGAACTCGCCGCCCGCGACGCCGAACGGTCCGCGGCGATCGGCGAGGAGCGTCGGCGCTTGGCCCGTGACCTGCACGACGCGGTGGCAGGCCACGTTTCCGCCGTCGCAATCCTCGCCGAAGTCGCCCTCAAGGACCCCGCCAACACCGCGGTGCTGGCGACGATCCGCTCGAGCAGTCTGGCCGCGGTCGAGGAGATGCGCACGACCATCGAACTGCTCACCGCGCCCGACGACACCGCCGTGACCACGCGACTGGCCTCCCTCGACGGCTTGATCGACGCGGCCGAGGCGGCCGGCGGCTCGGTGACATTGCGCCGGCCCGCCGACCTCGAACTGTCCACCGCGGTCGAGGCCGTCCTCACCCGGATCCTGAGCGAGACTCTCGCCAACGCGACCAAACACGCCCCCGGCGCACCCCTGGATATCGAATTGCACCGCGATGCGACACGATTGGTGGTGACCGCGATGAATCCGATCCCACCCGGCATTCCGGTAGGGCAGGGAAACGGACTGCGCAACATGATGTTTCGCGCGGAATCAGTCGAGGGCACCATCACCGCGGGCGCACAGGACGGCACCTGGCGGGTGTGCGCGCGAATTCCCCTGGGAGACAAGTGACAGTCACAGTGCTGGTGGCCGACGACCACGCCACCATCCGCGCGGGTCTGCGGATGCTGCTCGAAGTGTCCGGTGAGGTGCGGGTGATCGGTGAAGCGGCCGACGGCGCCGCCGCGGTCCGCCAAGCCAAGGCCCTGAGCCCCGATGTGGTGCTGATGGACGTGCGGATGCCGCGCGTCGACGGGCTGGAGGCGACCGCCGCCGTCGTCGCGCAGACCAGCGCGAAAGTGCTGGTCCTCACCACCTTCGCCATCGATGAATACGTCCTCGGCGCGCTCTCGGCCGGTGCGAGCGGATTCCTGCTCAAGTCCGTCGGTGGCGATGACCTGGTCAGTGCCGTACTGGCGGTGGCCGAAGGGGACGCGGTCCTCGACCCGAAGGTGACGCGCGCGGTGATCGCGGCGCTGCCTCGCGCGGCCGATGTCGCGCCACCGCCCGATCTGTCCGCGCTCACCGACCGTGAACGACAGGTACTCGCCGGTCTGGGCGCCGGTCTGTCCAATATCCAGATCGGTACCCGCCTGCGCATCGGCGAGGCCACGGTGAAAACGCACGTTTCCCGGGTGCTGAGCAAGCTCGGTGTGCAGTCGCGCGTGCAGGCGGCGGTGATCGCATCGCAGTCCGGTCTCGATCTGCCCTGATCGCGATCGGGTCTCAAACCGACGATGTCCCGGTACCGCGTCGGGTACCGGGACATCGGGTCGGAACAGGGCTCAGCGTGCAGGTTGCGGGTCGGACTGTTCCGGACGGATCCGGCGTGATTCAAACCAATAGGTCAGGGAAACGGTGGCGTAAGAAGCCAGGACCACTGCTGCGGTTACCAGAAGAAACGCGACGAACAAGGGAATCAGGAAAGCCATGGTGCCCTCCTCGCGGTACGGTAGTCGTGCGATGAAGGTGGTGGTCAGCGCCTCGTCGCGCCGAATCTGAACGAGCCCCGCACGTTCGATAGTAGGGGCACGGCGCGACGCGGGCACGGATCCGCGGCTGTGACTGCGGTCATGGTTTACGCGGAGTGTCGCCCACGTCACCGAACCGCCCATGAGGTTGAATGTTCAACATATCTGGGTTCTACCGCGTCACGAGTTCTCGACATCGGCTTCACCACGAACAACCGACGAAGGAGCACCGATCGTGAGCATGATCCTGGCCGCAGTGCATGACACCTATAACGTCGTTGTCGCCCAGGTGGGCAATCCCACGCCGGAAGCGCCGCCGATGGCCGACAAGGTGATGCAGTTGGGCCGGTATTTCACCTGGATGATCCTGTTGTCCGGCGTCACCGCCATCACCTACGGCGGCGGCCGCTTCGCCTGGGAGAAGTGGAACGGCGGCGGCCTGCAATCGCCGAAGATGATCGCCAGCGCCATGGCGGGCGGCGCGGTCGCCACCAGCGCGGGCACGATCATGAACGCGGTCATCGGGGCCTGATCGACCGCCCCGCTACTGTCGGGGTTGTGCGTATCTTTCTCGCGGGCGCCACGGGCGTCATCGGATCACGGTTGCTGCCGCTGCTGGTCGGCGCCGGTCACGACGTGGCCGGCCTGACCCGTTCCCCGAGTAAAGCGGCGGCGGTCCGCGCCACCGGAGCCACCGCGGTGGTCCACGACGTCTACGACGCCGACGGCCTCCTTACCGCGGTGCTCGACTTCACCCCTGACCTGGTCATGCACCAGCTCACCGACCTCCCCGACGAGGTGGCGCGCCTGGCCGGCTCCGGCGAGGCGAACTCCCGCATCCGTACCGAGGGCACCGCGAATCTGCTCGCGGCCGCCGCGGCGGCCGGAGCGAAACGCTTTCTCGCCCAGAGCATCGCCTGGACGCTGCCGGCGGGCCGTGGTGACGCCATCGCGACCCACGAATCCGCCGTCCTCGCCGCGGGCGGCGTCGTTCTGCGTTACGGCCAGTTCTACGGTCCCGGAACGTACTACGAGTCCACCCCCCCGGCGCACCCGCGCATCCACGTCGACACCGCCGCCGCGCGCACGCTCGAGCTGCTCGAAGCGCCGACCGGCATCGTGGTCGTGGTCGATCCGGAGTAGAGGCGCCGCCCCGAATAGGGAACAGTGAGGGGATGGCTGTTGACGTAGACACCCTGCACGACGACGACGATCTGCACGCCGCGGGCGCGCTGTTCCGGGCGGCGATGGTGGGATTGCCGCCGCTGCCACCAGATCGCGACCATCTGTCCGAACCGGGCCGCACGCTGGGCGCTCGCATCGATGGTCGGCTGGTCGGCACCGCGGAGTCCTACACCAGCTGGCTGGTCGTTCCCGGTGGCGCGCGCGTCTCACACGCCGCGGTCACCCATGTCGGCGTGCTGCCCACGCACACCCGGCGCGGAGTGCTCACCGCCCTGCTGCGCCGACAGCTCGACGACATCGCCGAGCGGGGCGAAGTGGTGGCGACCCTGCGCGCGTCCGAGGGCTCGATCTACGAGCGTTTCGGGTACGGCGTGGCGAGTTCGTTCGCGCGCCTGGACCTGCACCGAGGTCGAGCCCGCCTGCGTGACACGGTCCCGCCGTCCGGTCCGGTGCGGTTCGTCGAACCGGCCGACGCGTGGAAGCTGTTCCCACAGATCTACGCGACCGCCGCGATCGCCTGGACCGGCGCGATCGATCGGCCCGGCTACTGGTGGAAGGGCAAGGAACGTGCCGCGGCCGAACCGCTGTACACCGTGACGCACGGGCCGGCCGGTGCCGAGGACGGGTTCGCGCGCTATCACCCGGTCGACACCGCGAACTGGTTCACCAGCCGCGAACGCACGATCGTCGTCGACGATCTCGTCGCGACCACCCCGCAGGCCTACCTCGGTGTGATCCGGCACCTGCTCTCGGTCGATCTCGTCGACAAGGTGAGTTTCGCGTTCGCGCCGGTGGACGCGCCGCTGCGGCATCTGTTCACCGATGAACGCGCGGTCGGCGTCGCGGGGGTGCACGACGAAACCTGGCTGCGCCTGGTCGATGTCCCCACCGCACTGGCGCGCCGGACCTATCGCGACGCTCCGCCGGTGATCGTCGAGGTCGAGGACGCGATCCGCACCGCCAACACCGGCCGGTACCGGATCTCCGCCGAGCAGGTGGCGAGAGTGGATGACCCCGCCGATATCACCGTCGACGTCGCCGGCCTCGGCGCGATCTACCTCGGCGGGTCGACGTGGCGACAGCTCGCCCTCGCCGGTCGTGTCGTCGAGCACCGTGCGGGTGCTGTCGACGCCGCCGACGACCTTTTCGCCACTCCCACACTGCCTTTCAGCGGCACCTTCTTCTGATCGAGGGCGCGTGCCCGGATCAGGGTCGGAAGAGCCGAGCGGCGGGCGGCAGTGGACGCAGGGTGTCGGAGATCTGGGCGACCAGCTGCCACGGGCGATCGAGGTCGGTGATCGCTTTGCCGTTGGTCAGAACAGCGCCCGACAGGCCACGATCGGGGTCGGCCCAGCCGTACTGGGTGGTGAGACCGCTGCGGCCGAAGTGCGACCCGGTGTCGCGGCCGAACTTGGACCGGCGGGCGCCGAGTTCGAATCCGGCGCGGCTGACGCGACCGGCCACTCCGAGCATGCGATCGGCGGGGGCGATCGCATCGCGCAGGGTGCCGGTCCCGATGATCCTCGTTCCGTCCAGTTCGCCACCGCGCGCGAGGATTTCGTAGAAGCGGGAGAGTTCGTAGGCGGTGGTGACCAGGTTGCCGGAGGGGAGTTCGGCGGCCAGGAATGCGTCGTTGGTGGCCTTCGAGGCCTTGTCCAGATGCCCACCCAGGGCCTTGTTCGCCAGGAATCGGGCGAGGCGGGGTTGGGGTGGGCCGGTCTTGACGCTCGGTACGACCTTGCCGACATCGGCGGGATCGACACCGAAGTTGTTCCAGCGGAAGCCGAGTGGGGTCAGCACCTGCTCGGCGAGGTGCTCGCGCATCCGCTTGCCGGTGGCGCGCTGGACGAGCAGGCGCTGGATCAATCCGCTGGTCAGTGCGTGGTAGACGCGAAAACGTCCGGGTGCCCAGCTCGGCACCAGGTCGGTGAGAGCAGCGAGGGCCAGTTCCTCGTCGAGCACCGCCGCGGTTCCGCTGTGTGGTGCGGTGATGAACGGAATACCCGCCGAATGCGACAGCACATCGCCGACGGTGATCACGCCCTTGCGGTGGGCCGCGAACTCGGGAACATAGTCGGCCACCCGGTCTTGCAGACCGAACGCGCCCTGTTCGATGAGCATGAACATCAGCGTGGCGGCGACGCCCTTCGCGGTCGAGAATCCGCAGAACAGGGTTTCCGGCGTTGCCAGGATCTTCTCGGCATCCGGTCCGTCGCTCGGTGCGTTGCCCCAACCGTGACCGATCGTCCGGTTCAGCACGATCCCGCCGTTGCGGCGCAGACACACCTGGATGGCGGGCGTCGTGCCCATCGCGTACCACCTGCGCACCGACGCCCAGATCGCCTCGACGTCGGCCCGCGAGGACCCGACGTCGGCCGGATCGTCCTCGTGGCCGATCGTCGTCACCGCGTCCAGGTTGTCGGTGACCCTCACCAGGGTGGCAGGAAGTGCGCTCATCGGGCCAGCCTACCGACGGTGACCTGTGATAATCCTGAGCGCGCTGTCGGGTGAACGGTGGCACAGCGACGTCGCCGGGTCCGCGAAACCCGGCGTGCGACGACCGGGATCATCGGTCTCGGCCGCCCGGTCACCGAGGTACTCCTCGGCGGTCGACCGCTGCGCGCCGGACCCGCCGCCACCCGCCCGCCGCAGCGACGATCGTGGCGCATTCGCGCTGCGGCACCGCCCCGGCGAGTTGCTGATCATGCCCTGGCCTCGGTCAGTTCCGCGTCGGCGCGAACAGCGTCGACCGGGGTGCGACCCGCGGCGGTCACCGCGCGGCGGGCGTAGGCGCGGACGTCGGCGTCGGGATCGGTGATCGCCGACTCGAGCGCGTCGAGGGCGGTGGCGCTACCCGGCCAGGTGGACAGGGCCAGTACCGCCGCTTTGCGCACATCGAGGTGACGGTCGGTGAGCGCCTCACTCAACGGCACCACGCCGGTCTCCGGGGTCGAACCCGCCAGCCCGCGCGCCGCACCGACACGCACCTGCCAGGCGGAATGCCGCAGTGCCGCAGTGAGTTCGGCGACATCTACCTCCGTGGTACCCAGTGCGGCGTAGGCGGTGAGGGCGGCAGCGCGGACCAGTGGATCGGGATCGCCCGCCAGCACGCGGATCACCTCCACGCCGCCGCTCCCGATCGAGGCGAGTCCGTGTGCGACCGCGATGCGGACCTCACGGTTGACATCGCCCGCGATCGTGGACACCGCATCGGCGTCGTCGAGCGAGACCAGTGCGCGCACCGCCTCGATCCTGACGCGATGATCGGTATCGCCCAGTGCGGCACGGTATTCCGAGGCAGACCCGGCCCGCAACGCCCGCAGCAGATCGACGACGGTCGCGCGGACGAGGGGATCGGGGGAGCCGAGATACTCACTCAGCGCACCGGCTCCCGCCAGCACCTCTACCAGTTCCCGCAGACTCTCGGTGGCCGCCCGGCGCACCGAAGCGGCCTCGTCGCCCAGCGCCCGGATCAGCTCATCGCCGAATCCGTCCGGGGTGTTCTCGGTGAGCACCGACAGCGCGGCCACCCGCACCACCGGATCGGGGTCGGTGAGGTAGCTCGAAAGATCCTCGACCACCGGGGAATCCAGCGCGAGCAGAGTGACCAGTCGAGGCGAGGACGGCGACACCGGCGCCGCCTCACTCCGGACCGGGGCTTCGCGCTGCGGCGCTCGCGTTCCCACCAGCTCGGGCTGGGCGATCACCTCGACGATCGGCTCGGCCGACGGCACATCATCGAGACCGGGCACCGGCACCAGATACGGCGCCACCGATCGCTTGACGAATTCCATCTCGCCGTCGACGGTCTTGCGCAGGTTCAAATGGAAGTTCCACGACTCGTCGTCGCGATCGGGCAGATCCGCGCGGTCGTGATAGAGGCCCCAGCGCGACTCTGTCCGCGTGAGGGAACTGCGCGAGGCCATCTCGGCGCAATCGCGAATGAACTGCACTTCGACGGCACGCATGAGTTCGTGGGGTGTCTGCGCGCCGATCCCGTCGACTTCGGCGCGCATCCGCTCGAAGGTCTCGACGGCGATCGACAGCTTGGCAGCCGTTTTCGGCGGCGCCACATAGTCGTTCACGAACCGGCGCAGCTTGTACTCGACCTGCGGCTGCGGCGGGCCTTCGGGCTGACGCAACGGCCGGTAGATCAATTCGTGTGCTTCGGCGAGCTGATCCTCGGGCAGTTCGGCAGGGGTATCGAGTTCGGCCAGGGTGGAGGCCGCGTGCGCGCCGGCCAGATCGCCGTAGACGAACGCACCGATCATGTAGTTGTGTGGCACGCAGGCCAGATCGCCCGCCGCGTACAGGCCCGGCACGGTGGTTCGCGCGTTCTCGTCCACCCACACACCCGACGCGGAATGCCCACCGCACAAACCGATCTCGGAGATGTGCATCTCGATATCGTGGGTGCGGTAGTCGTGGCCCCGGTTGGCGTGGAAAGTCCCGCGAGTCGGCCGCTCGGTAGTGTGCAGAATCGATTCGAGCGTCGACAGCGTCTCGTCGGGCAGGTGCGAGACCTTGAGATAGATGGGCCCGCGCGCGGATTCGATCTCCTGCTTCACCTCGGCCATCATCTGCCCCGACCAGTAGTCGGAGTCGACGAAGCGTTCCCCCTCGGCGTTGACCTGGTACCCGCCGAACGGGTTGGCCACATACGCGCAGGCGGGACCGTTGTAGTCCTTGATCAGCGGGTTGATCTGGAAGCACTCGATACCCGAGAGTTCAGCGCCGGCGTGGTAGGCCATCGAGTAGCCGTCACCGGCGTTGGTGGGGTTCTCGTAGGTGCCGTAGAGGTAGCCCGACGCGGGCAGGCCGAGCCGACCGCAGGGGCCCGTCGCCAGAATGACCGCTTTCGCGGCCACCTCGACGAATTCGCCGGTGCGCGTGTTCAACGCGGCCGCGCCCACCGCGCGCCCGCCGGCGGTGAGCACCCGCACCGGCATCAGCCGATTCTCGATGCGGATCTTCTCGCGCATCGTGCGTTGGCGCAGTACGCGATAGAGCGCCTTCTTGACGTCCTTGCCCTCGGGCATCGGCAGCACATACGACCCCGACCGATGCACTCGGCGCACCGCGTACTCGCCGTACTCGTCCTTCTCGAACTTCACCCCGTACCGCTCGAGGCGCTGCACCATCGCGAAACCCCGTGTCGCCGTTTGATACACGGTGCGCTGGTCGACGATGCCGTCGTTGGCGCGGGTGATCTCGGCGACGTAGTCCTCCGGCTCGGCCTTGCCGGGGATGACGGCGTTGTTCACACCGTCCATGCCCATGGCCAGTGCGCCCGAATGGCGTACATGCGCCTTCTCGAGCAGCAGCACGTTCGCGCCGGACTCGGCGGCGGTGAGCGCGGCCATGGTGCCCGCGGTGCCGCCGCCGATGACGAGCACATCGCAGTCGAGGCGAACGCGGTCGGACAGTTCGGGAATGTTCACAGAGTCTCCAGGATTCGGGCCCGCAGGGCGCTCCGGTCCACCGGTTCGCGCGGGTCGGGTACCTCGACGACCGCGCGCAGCGAACCCGCGCCGAGCACGGCGATCCGGTCGCCGAGCAGCAGGGCTTCGTCGAGGTCGTGGGTGACGAAAACGATCGTGGTCGGGTGTGCGCGCCAGGTCTCGACCAGCAGACGCTGCATCTCCGCACGGGTCTGGCTGTCGAGCGCGCCGAACGGCTCGTCCATGAGCACCGCGCGCGGCGAGCCCGCCAGGCTGCGGGCGAGCTGAACCCGTTGGCGCATCCCGCCGGACAGATCGCGCGGCAGATAGTCGGCGTAGCCGCTGAGCCCGACCTCGTCGAGCCAGCGCAGCGACCGTGCCGCACGGTCGCTGCGGGACACGCCCCGAAGGCGCAGCGCCAGATCGATATTGGCGCGCGCGGTGCGCCACGGCAGCAGCGCGTCGTCCTGGAACACCAGCGCGCGATCGGCCGACGGACCGGTGACAGCGTCCGCATCGGCGCGGATGACCCCGGCAGCGGGCTTGCGCAGCCCGGCGATCGCGCGCAACAGGGTCGACTTGCCGCAGCCGGATTTGCCGACCAGGACGAGGATCTCCCCGGCCGCGACCGTCAGATCGAGGTCGTGCACCACGGTTTTGCGGCCGTAGCTGATCCGCACGGACTCGAGGTCCAATCGCATGCCGACCGAGACGGCGGGCGCGGCAGTGGTCGTGGTCATGAGGCAACCTCTCGCGGCAGCCAGCGGGTCACCCGGCGGCCTGCCAGTTCGACGATTCCGGAGGTGAGGAAACCGAGCACACCGATGGTGATCATCCCGACGAACACGGCCGGGTAGTCGACGATGGTGTAGGACTGCCAGGTGCGGTAGCCGATGCCGAGCCGCCCGGAGATCATCTCCGCCGAGATCAGGCAGATCCAGGCCACCCCCATTCCCACCGACAACCCGCTGAACACCCCGGGCAGGATGCCGGGCACGACGACCCTGGTCAGCACCTCGCGCCGCGACGCGCCCAGCGTGCGGATCGCGTCCTCCCAAATGGTCGGCAGCGCCCGCGTGGCATGCCTGGTGCTCACCAGCACCGGGAACAGCGACGCGGTGAACGTGATGAACACGATGCCGGACTCGTCGCTGGGGAACAGCAGGATCGCCACCGGCACCAGCGCGATCGCCGGAATCGGCCGGATCAGCTCGGCCAGCGATCCGAACACATCCGCGAGCAGTCGCGACCGGCCGAGCCCGATGCCGGCCAGCACACCGACGACCGCGGCCAGACCGAATCCGGTGACGATCCGGATCAGCGACTGCGCCACATCGAGGTAGTACTGCCCGGTCCCGAGATGTTCGCCGAACTCGGCCACGATCTCGGTCACCGTCGGCAAGGTGTCGAACCGGAGGCCCGCGCGGACATCGCCCGCGGTGAGCAACTGCCACAGGCCGATCGCCGCCGCCACCGAGGCGACCCGGATCGTCCGCGACACCCAGACCGATCTGACGGGCGCGATGTCGTCGTGCAGAGCGGCGGCATCGGCGGGCTCGCCGCCCGCGACGCCAGGTCTGCTGCCCGCGGCATTCGCCGCACCGGCAGTGGCAGTGCGCAATTCGGTCGCGTCGGCAGTCCGTCCGACCTGCCCGGAGACCGTGCTCATCCGCGGACTTCCGTCACGGCCTGCGCATAGGAGACCGGTGCGGCGGCGGGATGGGTGGCGCGGTAGCGGTCGGCCGCTGCCTGCGTGGTGAACGGCAGGTACTGCGCGCTCTCGCGCAACCAGATGGCCTTGTCCGCGAACCAGCGAGTACCCAGTTCGGCATCGGGAACATAGACCGCGCGAATCGTCTTGCCCTGCGCCTTCGCTGCCTGCACCGCCCGCAACAAGCACACAGGGTTCGCGGCGGGTTGGGGCTTGTCCGCGCCGTCGACCCAGATCTCGCCGGCCAGTGCCGGATCACTCACCGGCGCAGCGCAGATCGGATCGGTGCCGGTCACCTTGCTCGGATTGACCCCCGACGCGAGTTCGGTGTCGTAGGTCGTACGACCGGTCTCGGCGAAGGCTTTGCGCAAGGGTCCGTCCTGCACGAAGGCGTCGATGTCGAGATCGGCGAAATCGCCGATCGATTTCAGGTAGTTCACGTCATCCTTGAACGCCGCGATCAGGTTCGCCTTGAGCGTGGTGTCGAAACTGGTACCGCCAGGGCCGTTGTAGAGGTACACGACCTCCTGTGGCAGGCCGGAACCCTTCGCGACGAGATCCGCTGCCTCGAACGGCTTCTCGTTCAGGAACGCGGTCGCATCCAACTGCGCGGCGAGGAACGCCTGCAATACCTCCGGATGATCGGCCGCGTACGCACGGCGAGCGACCACGCCGTGGAAAGTCGGCACGTTCAGCTCCGCACCGTCATAGAGCAGCTTGGCCTTGTTCTGCTGCACGAGCAGACCCGGCCACGCCACGAACTGCGAAAGCGCGCCCACCTGATGCGATTCCAGCGCGGTCGCCCCGACCTGTGGCTGCTGGTTGAGTACTTCCACACCCTTGGCCGGGTCGATCCCGGCCCGGCTCAGCGCCTGCACCAGGGTGCCGTGGCCCGCCGAACCCACACTGGCCGAGATCTTCTGCCCGGCCAGATCGGTCAGCGAACGAGCGGGTGAGTCGTTGGGCACCACCACCATGTTCAGCGCGCCCTTGGGGTTGTAGCCGGTGATCGACACCAGCTCGGTCCGTGCGCGTTCGTTGGCCTGCGTACGAGATCCGTTGATCAGCAACGGGTAGTCGCCCATCGAGCCGATATCGATCTTCTCCGCCACCATCTGGGCGGTGATCGGTGCTCCGGTGTCGTAGTCCTGCCACTCCACCTGGTATTTCGCGCCACCACCATCGGTGATCTTCTGTAGCCGCTGCTCCAGGTAACCCTGTGCTTTGAGCAGCGTGCCCGCGGTGACGGTGTTGATGGTCTTGGACTGGTAGCCGATGACGACCTTGACGGTGCCCGCCGGTGCGGCGTCGGAACTTTCGAGCGAGCAGCCGGCCGTGGTGAGCGCGAGAGCCAAAGCGACAGGAGCGAATCGAGTGATCTTCATGCGTGGGATTCCCGGTTTCAGCGGAGCAGATAGGGCATGTTGACGGTGACGGCGCCGGTGGGGCAGCGGGCCGCGCACGGCCCGCAGTACCAGCACTCGTCGACGTGCATGTAGGCCTTGCCCGAATCATCGTGAATGGCAAGGGAATCGAGCGGACACATGTCCACGCAGAGGGTGCAGCCGGTGATGCACAGTGATTCGTCGATCGTCACCGGGACGTCGGCGCGCTGGGGGACCAGTGCCATTACAGGACCTTCCATTCGGGGGTGCTGCGGGTGAGGCTGCCGCGCATCGTGATGCGGTCACCGCGCATGCGGATGTATTCGAGGTCGACGGGGCGGCCGTCGTCGAGGTGGGTGAGGCGTTCGAGCATCAGCAGCGGCGCACCGGCCGGGGTATCCAGAGTGGTCGCGGTGTGCGGGTCGGCCGCGACAGCTTCCAGCGCGAGGTCGGCGGCGCCCAGCGACCGGCCGGTGACCTGTTCGAGGAGCACGAACACGTCGGTGGTCTCGAGATCGTGGGCGAGCACTTCAGCGCCCACATCGGGCGCGAGATAGGTGAGGTCGAGGCTCAGCGGCAGATCGGCGAGAAACCGCAGGCGTTCGATGTAGACGACCTTGTCGCCCGGCGCCAGCTCGAGCCGGCGCGCGACGGCCGGGGGAGCAGTGATGGTGGTGGCGGCCCTGACCTCGTTGCGGACGGTGCCGTGCCCTTTGAGCGTCTCCTGTAGTCCGAGCAGGGCATCGAGGCCGTGGTCGAACTTGCGGGCGGCGACCCGGGTGCCGAGCTTCGGGGCGCGATCGATGAGTCCCTCGTCGCGTAGCAGCGCCAGCGCTTCGCGCACGGTATTGCGGGAGGTGCCGTGCTCGGCGGCGAGCTCCTGCTCGCCGGGCACCGTACCCGTCACCGCGCCCGCCAGGATCTGGTGGCGCAGGATATCGGCGACCCGGCGCGCCCGATCGGCGCGCTGACCGCGGATCGGGGTGGGCTCCGTAGCCCCTGTTTTCTCGCTGACCTGCATGAACAGCGACGATAGCGGCGATTACGCGGCGCTCCGCGCGCCGCGATCGCGGGGGGAATTCAGCGGATGTTTCTACGCCGGGTGGCGGCTCACACGACCTGCGGGTATCCGCGGAGAAACCGCTATTGCGCCACCTCGGACCGTACGGCCGACATTGCGATCACGTCGATCGCAATGTCGGCGCGCAGTCACGGCTGGCCGGGATTGAGCACGATGAACAGACCCTTCGCCTCGGCGCACAACCGCTCGCCGTCGTGCAGCGTCGCCCGCAGGTACACCTTGCGGCCCTCGACGCGTTCGGTCCACGCGCGCACCGTCAGCTCGCGATTGAGGGGCGTGATCGAGCGGTAGTCCAAGGTGAGCGAGGCCGTGCGGGTCACCGACCTGGTGGACAGCGCGGCGGTCATGCCGATGATGTCGTCGAAGGCGAGGGCGATGTGGCCACCGTGGGCGGCGTTGTTGCCGCCCAGGTGGAAGGTGCGGAAGGTGACCTTCGCGGTGACACCGTCGCGGTCTCCGCTGACCACCGTGTACGGCGGCAGCGTGATGTTGCCCCGCGCAGGCAGGTCGGTCCGGGTCCAGCTGGGCGAGGACCACTCGTCCACCACGGCCTCGTCGAGGCGGGCGTTGAGCTGTTCGAGAGTGGCGATGGCCTCTTTGGCGAGCTCGTCGGAGGGGTTGACCAGCCGCGCCCGGTCCATCAGCGCGCGGACCTGATCGATCAGCTCGCCGTAGTGCGGTCCACCCACCGTGTTGTCGGTGCCGCGGTTCTTGCGTGCCTGGATCAGCTCGGCAACCGGCCGGAATCCGCCTTCGTGATGCTTCTCGTCCGGGAGCGAGTTGCCGACCTGTGTATCGTCCATATGCAACACGTTATCGCTGCCGAGCTGGATGTTCGCGCCGGGGATCGGTGTCGGGTCAACTAGGCTGGATCCCGATCACCGAGCAGGTCCTACGTACCGGAGCGTCGGCGCACCAACTGGTGGTGCCCCTCCGGGTGAGCGGCGAAAGGCTGAACGCATGGGTATCGCGGCGGTTGTGTTCGATATGGACGGCGTGCTGATCGATTCCGAGCCGATCTGGGAACAGGTCAGGCACGAGTACGTGGTCCTCAAAGGTGGCCGGTGGCAACTGGATTCGCAGAAGAAGATGATGGGGATGAACACCGTCGAGTGGTCGTCGTACCTGGCCGACGAGCTGGGCGTGGCCGAACCGGCCGACGAGGTGGCTGCCGCCGTCATCGACCTGATGGCCGACAAGTACGCCCACCACGTCCCGCTGCTGCCCGGCGCGGTCGACGCGGTGCGGCGGTGCGCGGGTTCCTGGAAACTCGGCCTGGCCAGCTCGTCACCGGCCACCTTGATCGATCTGGTGCTCGCGAAGTCCGGATTGCTCGACTATTTCACCGTGGTGCTGTCCACCGAGGAGGTCGGACGCGGCAAACCCGCACCCGACGTCTACCTCACCGTCGCGCAGCGACTCGGCGTGGAGCCGAACGACTGTACCGCTGTGGAGGATTCGACCAATGGTCTGCGCTCCGCCCACAACGCCGGGATGCGCCTGATCGCGGCGCCGCGCCCGGAGTTCCCGCCGCTGCCCGACGCCCTCGCCCTGGCCGACACCGTCATCGACGATCTCGACCAGCTCACCCCCGGCGTCGTGACCGGCGCCGCCTGACTCAGAAGCTGCCGGTGACGCCGTCGATCCGCTCGCGCAGCAGGTCGGCGTGGCCGTTGTGGCGGGCGTATTCCTCGATCATGTGCAGATACACCCAGCGCAACGTGTACTCGTCGCTGCGCCACGGCACGTGGAACACGTGATCGAGGGAGAGTTCGGCGACGGCGGCGTCACAGGCGGCGACCTCGGCGTGAAACGCCGCGAACACCGCCTCGGCGGGTAGCGAGGCGAGGTCGTCGAAATCGGCGTCGGGCTCGGCCTCGCAGCTGTAGACCGGTTCGACCTCCTCGCCCGCGGCGGAGGTCCGGAACCAGCCTCGCTCCACCTCGGTGAGATGCCGGACGAGGCCGAGCAGCGAGAGCGAGGACGGCTCCACCGAGCGTGCGGCGAGCTGTTCACCGTCGAGTCCACCACATTTGCCGAGCAGGGTCTGGCGATGAAAGTCCAACCAGGACTGCAACATCGGCCGCTCGTCCGCGCCGACCAGAGTTCTGGTCGGCTCTAGCTCGGGAGCTGTCCACGTCATCGGTGCGAGGCTACCCGCCGTCGTGCTGTGGCGCAGCTCGATGGTCAGTGGCCGGTGAATCGGGCCGCCGACTCGCCATCGAGACGGCCCGGGGGAAGTTTTCGCCCGCAGAGTACGAGCAGCAGATCCTGCGCACGTCCGGACAGCACCTCGCCTTCGCCGTAGCTGAAGTCGAGATCGTCTGCGCGCAAGGCGATTCCCGCGAGGTCGACACCGAAATACTTGGCCGTGCGTGGGTTCAGCGCTGCCAGCACCATGCGCATGCGGTCGAGAGGAACCGGATCGGCGTGGCCGAGCGCGACGGTGATGTCGAGGCCGTGGATCACATCGTGGCTCAGCGCGCCCGCGAAGCCGCCGCCCGGTGGCTTCCACGGGTGCCCGGTGTTGTCGCCGATGGCGGCGACCAACTCGGCGGTGCTCAACCGGGCGGCGTCCTCGCGGGCCGCGCGGTCGGCCAGGCGATCGAAGTTGCCGCGCGCGGTGATCATGCCGAGGACGAAACGCGGTAGCGAGGTCCGGTACGGCATGCTCAGGTGTGCGGCGACCTCGCGCACCCGCCAGCCGGCGCACAGTGTCGGCGCGTCCCAGGCGGCCTCGTCCAAGCCCGCCAAGAACTCCGCCGTCTCCGCTCGCTGCCGTGCGGTCTCGGCCCTGACTTCGTTTTCGTGCACTGGTGGAGCCTCTCTGTCGACAGAAAATCTGCTGTCGATGTAGACGCTGTACGCGTCACCGATTCATCGGTCCGGCTGTTCGCGATGTTCGCCGATCCGGCACACTGGCCCGATGGGTGCCCAGCGCGACGACCAGCCCGAAGTCGTAGTCCACGTCGGTGACGGCTCGGCGCAGCCACACCCCGTCGACCCCGCCCGACCCGGCGCCTCCGCCACCGATCCGGCCCCCGAGCACCCCTTCCTCCTCCTCACACGCACCCCGGCCGACTCCATCCAGGCGCGCTACCTCGACGACGGCACCTACGAACTCGAGCACACCACCGGCGCCGAACACCGTCAGCTGTTCACCACCGATGCCCTGCTGGTCCGCGACATCGTCTGGTCCTGGATCCAACGCGACACCTGGTGGTCCGACACCGTCGCCTGGACCACCGTCGACCCCGCCATCGCCGAACTCCACGCCCTGCACTCCGAACTGTCCGGGATGCTCGACGGCATGTCTGTGCTCGACACCGTCACCGACGAACTGGACCAAGCGCTCTCCCGGGCCGACGAACTCCTCGACAACTTCGATCCCGACTTCGAAGGCTCGGATGACGCACCCTGAACTTCTCGCGGCCCGAACCCTCATCGCCCAGCTGGGACTGGACATGTCGGCCACGGTTCCCGAGACGCAGAACGCGGAATACGGAGCATCCGTGGCCGAGGTCGGTCGTGGCTCGGTGAGATTTCGGGTGGGCAAGCGGACTCCGACGAAGCCGGGTCTGTTCGTATCCGTGTGGCAGCGCGCCGAGGACGGCTCGACCGAGCCGTTCGCCGTGGAGGACGGTGTCGACCTCCTGGTGATCACCGTTCGCGAGGAATCGCGGGTCGGACAGTTCGTCTTCCCGCGGAACGCCCTCGTCGAACACGGCATCGTTTCCGTAGCCGGCCGTGGCGGCAAACGCGGGTTCCGCCTGTACCCGCCGTGGTCCGCGACCCGGAACAAGCAAGCGCAGCAGTCACAACAGTGGCAGTCCGCCTACTTTCTCGATCTCGACAACGCCGACCGGCGGCGCGCTCGCAACCTCTACGAACCGATCCTTCCCCCCTTTGTCCCATCACACAAAGGCGATGCCCGCTGACGTGAATTACAGTGGCGCCGTGGGGTTCACCGACTACGGGCCGGGCGATGTCGTGTATTTCCCGGCAGGTCCGTTCAGCGGCATCTGCGGGGTTGTCCGGGAGGTCGACGCGCGGCGCGCGGAGCTGAGAATCGAGTTCGGGGAGGGAACCGTCCACCGTGAGGGGAATGTCCTGCGCGAGCGCCGACACAAGCTGACCGTCGGATTCGACGAGGTCGAGCTGGTCTGACCGACCGGAGATCGTGTTGCGTCGTTTACCCAGGGTGAGCAATGATTACGCACAGCATGCCGAATTCCGATCCCGCTTTCGACAGCCTTCAAGGCTTATCTGTTGGTGATGCGCTGGGTGCGCAGTTCTTCGTTCCCGGTCGTTCTGTTCCTGATCTTCTCGCGGGTCGACCGCCGTCGGCGCCATGGCCATGGACCGACGACACCGAAATGGCGTGTTCGGTGTATGCGGAAATCCGTGAGCGTGGCCACGTGGATCGTGATGTCCTCGCGGGCGCGTTCGCGCAGCGGTGCGAACCGTATCGTGGCTACGGGCCGGGCACAGTTGTTGTGCTGCACGAGATTCGAGACGGGCGTCCATGGAGCGAGGCGGCCGGTGCTGTCTTCGGTGGGAGTGGATCGTGGGGAAACGGGGCCGCGATGCGAGTCGCGCCGCTCGGCGCGCATTTCGCCGGCAATCCCGATCTGGCCGCGGTGCAGGCGGCGCTGTCCGCCGAGATCACCCATCGGCACCCGGAAGCGATCGTGGGAGCGATGGCAGTGGCGGTTGCCGCCGCGCACGCTGCGCAAACACGGGGAAAGGGCTGCGCGCCAGATGAATTGCTGCGGGCCGTCGAACCGAATCTGGTCGACGGGCGCACCGCGCACGGAATCCGTCGAGCTCGAGAGCTGCTCGGCCGAACCGTAGCCGAAGCGGCCTACGAACTCGGCAACGGCGCCCGGGTCAGCGCTCAGGACACGGTGCCCTTCGCCTTGTGGGCCGCCGCCACCTACCTCGTGGACTATCCGCGCGCCGTCACCGCTTGTGTGGAAGCCGGCGGCGACGTCGACACCACCGCCGCGATCGTCGGCGGGATCGTGGCTGCCCACACCGGTGTCGGGGACCGTGGCACGACCCGCGGGATCCCGCAGGAGTGGCTCGCGGCGCGCGAAGCGTTGCCCGAGTGGGCATCCGGTGGTCAGCGGGCGCGGGCGCTCCAGCGGCCGTCGTAGCGGACTTCGATCGGGTGGGCGAAGGCGGTGGAGACGTGGTCGGTGGTGATGACGTCGGTGGCGAGGCCCGCGGCGACGGTGTGGCCGTTCGCGATGAGGAGGGCGTGGGTGGTGGTGCTGGGGAGTTCCTCGAGGTGATGGGTGACCAGGATCGAGGCGACCTCGGGGTGGGTGCGATCGAGGGTGTCGATGGTGGTGAGGAGTTGCTCGCGCGCGGCCAGATCGAGGCCGGTGGACGGTTCGTCCAGGAGCAGGACATCGGGGTCGCTGATCAGGGCGCGGGCGATGAGGGTGCGGCCGCGTTCGCCCTGGGACAGGGTGGGCCAGCTGTCGTCGGCTTTGCCGGACAGACCGAGAGTGTCGATGATCGCGTCGGCACGGGCGAGGTCCTCGGAGGTCGGCGACCAGCGCATAGGGGTATCGATGGTGCCGGTGATACCGGTGAGGACGACCTCGCGCACGGTGAGGGCATAGCGCAGCGGATGGCGCGGGTTGACGTGGCCGATCGAGCGTCGCAGCCGGGCCAGCTCCACCCGGCCGAACTGTTCGCCGAGCACCCGCACCGCGCCGGTGGTGGGGAAGGTGACCGCGCCACAGAAGCCGAGCAGCGTGCTCTTGCCCGCACCGTTGGGGCCCAGCAGGGCCCAGTGCTCACCGGCCCGGACGGTCAGTGAGATGCCGTTGATGATCTTCTTGCCGTCGCGCCGGAAGGTCACGTCGTCGAGCTCGATCACGGGGGCGGCGGTCATGTGAAGGCCTCCTTCAGGGCGGACAGGTGGGTGCGGCTGAATTCCGCTGCGGCAGTGGGAGTTCGGTCGGCGATCGCCTGGGCGAGTTGTTCGTGCGCGCAGTGGTCGGCCTCCTCGGAGCGGACCGGGCGCAACTCGAGCATGTCGATCATGGCCAGGCGCAGCCGCGGCAGGAAGCTGTCGAACAGCTGGGTGAGCACATCGTTGTGCGCGGCCACGATCACCGCGCGATGGAAGGCCATATCGGCATCGACGTGCGCGGCGACGGTCTGGCCCTCGGCACGACGACCGGCCAGCGCACGCCGGATGGCCCGCAGATCGGCAGGCGTGCGCCGTTGTGCCGCGAGGGCGGCGGCCTCGGCCTCGATCGCGATGCGCGCCTCGATCACCGCGGCGATGGTGGCGCCGCGCAGCACGACGTCCCAGTCCTCGGACACGTCCAGCGCGGTGACGAAGACCCCGGAGCCCTGCCTGCTGTCGAGCACGCCTTTGCCCGCGAGCTCTCTGATCGCCTCGCGCAGCGTCGAGCGGCCGACCCCCAGCTGGGCGGCGAGCAGCGTCTCACCCGGTAGTCGATGACCCAGTGGCCATTCGCCCGCGCGGATCCGCGCGAGCAGTAGTTCAGCCGCTTGTGCGGCCAGCGGCTGACGTCGTACCTGCGATACCACCGGCAAACCTCTCTACTTGTCTGAGGAGTTGTGGTAGAAGTGTACCCATCATGACCTACACCGCGCTTCTTCTCGGCCGCCACGGCGGGGCCTGACCGACCGGCCGCCCCGCCGTGGGGCTCCGTCATGGCCGGTCGCCGTCGTCTCGTGGCCCGAAGTGGGCCGGGAAGCAGAGCAAGTCATGACCGAATTCCCCACCCTGACCACCCCCTCGGGCGCTGTCGCCGACGGCGCGCCCGCGTGGAATCGCCAGCGTCACTCGGCAATGCCCTCGTCTCGATATCGCGATGTCCATCGGCGCGTGGATGTTGCTGTCGGACAACGCGACTGGCCGAACGCGCGGCTGACCACCGCGCCCCTGTGGGTGCCCGTCGACCTGCGTGACGGCAATCAGGCGCTGGCCGAACCGATGGACCCGGCGCGCAAACGCCGGTTCTTCGAGCTCCTGATCGCCATGGGCTACAAGGAGATCGAGGTCGGCTACCCGTCCGCATCACAGACCGACTTCGATTTCGTGCGCCTGCTGGCCGACACCTCGATCGCCCCGCCGGACGTCACCGTGGTCGTGTTCACCCCGGCGCGGCGAGACCTGATCCAACGAACCGTCGAGTCGGTGCGCGGTATCGCCAACGAGGTGGTGATCCACCTGTACACCGCCACCGCGCCGGTCTGGCGGGAGGTGGTCCTCGGCAAGGATCGTGCGCAACTGCGCGAGTTGATCGTCGCCGGTGCCCGCGACGTGCTGGAACTGGCGGGCGAGCTGCCCCGCGTGCGCTTCCAGTTCTCGCCGGAGGTGTTCAACCTGACCGAACCGGATTTCGCCCTCGAGATCTGCGACGCGGTCACCGACCTGTGGCAGGCGAGCGCGCAGCGTCCGGTGACGCTGAATCTGCCTGCGACAGTGGAGGTCGCGACCCCGAACATCTACGCCGACCAGATCGAATACATGCACCGCAACCTGGCTCGCCGTGACGGCGTGATCCTGTCGGTGCACCCGCACAACGACCGGGGGACCGGTATCGCCTGCGCCGAACTGGCCGTGCTCGCGGGCGCGCAACGCGTGGAAGGCTGTGTCTTCGGCAACGGTGAACGTACCGGCAACGTCGACATCGCCACGCTGGCCCTGAATCTGCACGCCCAGGGTGTCGACCCGATGATCGACTTCTCCGACATCGACGAGATCCGCCGCACCGTCGAACACTGCACCCGCCTGCCTGTGCACGAGAGGCATCCGTATGTGGGCGATCTCGTCCACACCGCCTTCTCCGGCACCCATCAGGACGCGATCGGTAAGGGCATGGCCGAACATCGCGAGCGGGCAGCGGCCCAGGGCATCACCGAGCGCGAGTCACCGTGGCGGGTACCGTATCTGCCGATCGACCCCGCCGACCTCGGCCGCTCCTACGACGCCGTGATCCGGGTCAACTCCCAGTCGGGCAAGGGCGGTATCGCCTACCTGCTGCACGCCGAATACGGTCTGGACCTGCCACGTCGTCTGCAGATCGACCTCGCGAAGCGGGTGCAGGAACACACCGACGACACCGGCGCGGAGATCACCGCCAAGGATCTGTTCACGCTGTTCGAGCAGACCTACACCGTCTCCGATCAGCGAATCACGCTGGTGGGGTGGCAGATCGCCGACGGCGCCACCGGGATCGTCCTCGACGCGCACGGCAGTGAACGGCATTCGGTGCACCGCGAGGTGGGCCCGGTCGAGGCACTGACCGCCGCACTCGACGAGGCGGGCTATCGCATCGAGATCCTCGGCCTGACCCAGCATTCGGTGGGTGAGGGCGCCGCAGGCGCCACCGTGAGCTACGTCGAGTACCGAGCGGCGGACCGCATCGGATGGGCATTCGGTCGCGACACCTCGGTCGTCGCGGCCTCGCTGGCAGCGGTGATGAACGCCGTCAACGCGGCGGGATAGATCGATGGGGCGGTCGCCCTGTCGGCCGCCCCACCGCACCGGGCGAGTCAGTCCGCGTCGCCCTCGCACCAGTCGTCGAACGCGTCGAACTCCGGCTCGTACCGGGGTGGGATCGAATCCTCGACGGCGTTCTCGATCGGGTCCCACCTCGCGTTGCACCATTCGGGGGCGGGTGGCCACGACTCGATGTACTCGACCAACGGCGACGAGGGTGGCTCGGCGTCCTCGGCCGCCGCGACGCCCGCGGTGACCAGTGTCACTGCCGCGGCGGCACCCGCGGTGGCGATGATCCGGTACACGCTGTTCATGACATCCTCCTGTCCGCGCCGACCTGCGATGTCCAGCAATCCTAGCTCCGCGACGCGGGCCCGATCAGGCCCCGCGCGCACGTCGGTGGGGCCGTTGTTGTCAGCACCAGCCGGTCACGTACATGAGGCCGAGGCTGGTGGTGCCGAGGATCAGGCCGAGGGTGCCACCGAGGATCAGGGGGCGGATACCCGCGGTGCGCAGGCGGGCGATGCTCAGCGAGGTGCCGATGGCGGCGAGGACGGCGGCGATCAGCCAACCGCTGACAGTGGCGAGCGGTGCGGTGAGCTCGGTGGGAACGATGCCGAGGCCCGCGATGACGGAGGCGGCCAGGAACAAGATCACGAACAGGGGGACCGCCCGGCGCAGGGAGGCCTGGGGGAGATCGGTGTCCTCGGCGATGTGGCGGCGGCCGACGTGCAGGCCGACGCAGAGCGGGATGATGGCGAGGCTGCGAACCATCTTCACGATCACGGCGAACTGTGCGGCGCCCGCGCCGAAGATGACGCCGGCGGCCAGGACGGACGACGTGTCGTTGATCGCGGTGCCCGCCCAGAGTCCGAACGCCTCCTGTGACAGGCCGAGAGCGCGGCCCAGCGGCGGATACACCAGCACGGCCGTGACATTGAAGATGAAGATGGTGCACAGGGCGTAGGCGACCCGTTGTTTGTCGGGCCGCAGGACCGCGGTGGCGGCGGCGATCGCGGACGCGCCACAGATCGTGGTGCCCACGGCGATGAGGGTCGCCGACTCCTTGTCCACCGCGAGCATCCGTCCCACGAAGAACGCCGCCACACCGCCGACGAGCAGCGTCCCGATCAGCACCACCGCCGTCTCGCGCCCCACGCTCATCACCGACCCGAGCGGCAGGCCGAGCCCCAGCAGCACGATCGCCAGCCCGAGCAAGCGCTGGCGGGCAACGTCGAGCCCAGGGCCGAACGTCTCGCCCGTCACGTCCTTGCGGCGCAGCACCATCCCGGCGACGGCGCCCGCGCCGAGCGCGAGCACCGGCGTGCCGATCATCGGCAGCGCCTTGCCGAACGGCGTGGCCACGGTGGCCAGGAGCGCGGCGAGGATCAGGCCGGGAGCGAGAGCGGGTGCGCGGTTCACTCCTTCACCTTCGCGGTACGCAGGAGCCCGAGGTAGAGAGCGAATTCGCAGGTGGTCATAATTTCGGCTTATGGCCCTGCCGACGGGGTGTGTGGTTTGCTGGAGACGTGCGGAAACGAACCCGGCTGACGATCGCCACCGGTGTCGGAGTGATGCTGTGGGGCGAATGGGCGAATCGACGGGCCTCCCGTCGGGGCGTCGGAGCCCCACGCTCAGGGTCGGAGGCCGTCGTGGTCCTCGGATATCGCAACACCGGTTCGCGTGCCAACGGCATGAACCGCTGGCGAGTGCGCGCCGGTCTACGATCCATCGATCCGCACGCGTCCGAGACTCGCCTCGTGCTGTGTGGAGGTGCCTGCGCGGGACCGGAGACCGAGGCGGCGATGATGGGCCGCTACGCCGTGGAAACCCGCGGTTACGAGGGCGAACTCGTTTTGGAGGAGTCGAGCCGGTCCACCTGGGAGAACATCGCCTTCGCGATCCCGTACCTGAAGGACGTCGACCGGATCAAGATCGTCTCGCTGCCGACGCATGCCGAGACCGCCCGCGCCTATCTCGCTGAACAGAGCCCGGAACTGGCCGCCCGCTTGGTCCCTGGCCGGGAGTATCGGTTCGGCGAATGGATGCCACTGAAACCGGTGTTCGCCCTCTACGGTGTGGCGAAGAAGCTGCGAGGCCGATTCGGTCACGATCACGACGGCTACGGTGGCTGATGTGGCGTCGCGCCACCCGTCACCCATAATCGGGCCATGACCCTGCCACCCGGAACCCCCGACCTGGAGGTCCTCGATCTCCTGGTGTCGGTGGCGGAGCTGGGCAGTCTGGGCGCCGCCGCCCGCAGGCACGGGGTCAGTCAGCCGGCCGCGAGTATGCGGATCAGCGCACTGGAACGCCGCCTGCACGTGAAGCTGCTCGACCGCGCGCCGACCGGCTCCGAACTCACCGACGCGGGTCGCGCCGTCGTCGCCCACGCGCGCACCGTCCTGGCCGCTGTCACAGACCTCGTCGACGACGTCGCCCGCCTGCGCGCCGCGCAAGCGCCACGCCTGCGCATCGCCGCCTCCAAAACCATTGCCGACCACCGCATTCCGCACTGGCTGGCCGCACTGCGCGCCGATCACCCCGAGGTCGTGATCTCCCTCGAGGTCGAGAACTCGACCCAGGTCGCGGGCCTCGTGCGGGACGGCACCGCCGATCTGGGCTTCGTGGAAGGCCCGCATCCACCGGCCGGGCTCGGCAGCCGCGTGCTGGGCGCCGACGACCTCGTCGTAGTCGTGGCGCCGAATCATCCATGGGCGCAACGGAAGACCCCGGTCACGCTGACCGAGCTGGCAGGCACCGCGCTGCTGTGGCGCGAACCGGGTTCGGGTACCCGCGACACCGTGTGGGACCTGCTCGCCACCGCGGCCCCACCCATGGGCCCGGCGGCCGAACTCGGGTCTACCGCCGCGATCGTGGCCGCCGCCCGAACCGGCATGGCACCCGCGGTCCTGAGTCGATTGATCGCCGCACCCGACCTCGTCACCGGCACCCTGGTGGAAGTCCCCTCGGCCGAGGCCGCCCGGCTGACGCGCAAATTTCGGGCCATCTGGCGCCGCAACACCCCACCGGCCGGGCCGGGCGAACTGCTCGTGGAGCGAGCCGCGCTGCTCGAGAACGCGCGCGGTTGAGCGTCACCCGAGCGCCTCGAGCACGGCAACGGCTTTCGCCGCGCCGCCGTATGCGCTGATGCCGACGGCCAACTGTTCGGCGGACGAGGCGAAGCTGCTCTCGCCGAGGATCTGTGCGGCGGTCTGTGCGATCACCTCGCTGCTCGCGTCGGGCATCAGCATCAGGCCCGCGCCGAGGGTTCGGACCTGCTCTGCGTTGAAGAACTGATCGCGGCCCATCGGGGTGCACAGCAGCGGCACGCCACGACCGAGCGCGGCCATGGTCGTTCCGAGTCCGGCGTGGGTGATCACCAGTGATGCCGAAGGAAGGATGTCGGCGTGTGGCGCGTACCGCACGATCTGGGTATCCACCCCCGCACGCACGGTCGCCGGGTCGATCGCCGCCCCGGTCGTGACAATGGCGCGCACCGGCATCCGCGCGACCGCATCGACACAGCGCTGCAACAGATCGGCCTGACCTTGCTCGCTCGTGCTCAGTGCGACCAGAACCAGTGGCTTCGCACCGTCACCGACATCGACCTCGTCGATCTCGCGCGACAACGCGGGCGCGTCGAGCACTGGCCCGATGCGCACCACATTGGCTGCGTCCGCAACGTCGGGCTCGAACTCCTCGGGCACCGCGACGAGCGCCTGCGCGCACGCGTCGTGGATCTCGGCGAGACTTTCGATCGCGGGCAGGCCGAGGTCCGCGCGTGCCGCGTTCGCGATCGCGATACCCGGCGTGAACATCTCGACCAGTGGTCCGCCCCGAAAGATGCTGTACGCCGTGTGGAACAGCGTCGCGGTCGGAGTGCCCGAGGCCAGCGCGACGTCGATTGCGGTGAAGAGCAGACAATCGACGATCACCACATCGGCGGGCTCGCGGTCCAGCTCCCGGGCGAGGTCCCGCGCGATCGCGGAACTGAAGCACAGCTGGTCGATCATGAGTTTCACCTCGGCTTCGAAGTCGTCCGGGGTGTCCATCGCGTCCCAGCCCTCGCTCTGGGTCAAGGTGACGAAGCGGGCGCCGACATCGGCGCATCGTTGAGCGATCGTCTCGTGTCCGAGTATTCGGACATCGTGGCCGCTATCGACCAGCTCGCGGGCGATGCCGAGCGTCGGGACCAGGTTTCCCGCACCGTCCCAGGTGGTGATCAGGTAGCGAGCCATGGCGTTCCTCCTCGGAGATTGCTTGACAGCTTGTAAAGTACGGTAAGGTTGACAGCGTGTCAAGTGGCGGACGACCCCAAACCCGGACTCAGATCCTCGAGTCGGCGCGCGCGATGTTCGAGGAACACGGCTATCACGGCGCCGGCCTCGGAGCGGTCGCGAAAGAGGCGGGGGTCTCACGCCAGGCGATCTACCTGCATTTCCCCTCGAAGGTCGAGCTGTTGACGGCCCTGCATCTGCACATCTACGCCACCGATGTCGTTCCGGTTCTCGAACGGCATCCGGTCACGGACACGATGACCGCGTGGGAGGCACTCGACGCGACAATCACCGCCGATGTCGAGGTCGCATCCAGAGTGTGGCGGATTCACGAGGCGCTGGTGGTGGCTCGGCGCCAGTACCCGGAGGTCGAGGAGACATTGCGGGTACGCGAGGCGGATCGCTACGGCGAGTTGCTCGATCTCGGGCGGCGACTCGAGCGAGAGGGCGCACTGCCGCAGCAGGTCGATGTCGGTGCGGTGGCCGACATGCTGTGGGGCCTCGTCAACACCGGAACCTACGGCAATCTCGTCAACGAACGAGGCTGGTCGCTCGACCGGTACCGGTGCTGGGTACGCGACACGATCCACCTCCATCTCCGAGCGCAGTGACCGCACAGGGGGCGGTCCGGCCACTGCGGTGGTGGTGGGATTCGTAGTGGCGTCGGAATCATCGCAGGTCACGGCCCTCGCCAACGGCCAGGAACTGGCGTAACCACCCGGTAATTGCCCGAAACGTCCGTCGTAACGCGGCGTTCGCAGCATTTGCCGCATGACAGCCACTCCCACCTCCTCGGCGAGGCCACGGCCCCCCGATCCGGGTTCGGGCAGACGCAGCGCACCGGCCCGGCGCATCCGCGACATCCTGCGCGCACGTATCCGCAGCGGCGTCTACGGCACCCGCGCACTGCCCGCCGAAGCCCAGCTCGCCGCCGACTTCGCCACCAGCCGCAATATCGTGCGCGACGCGCTCACCCTGCTCCGCGACGAAGGCCTGATCGACCGCGTCCCCGGTGCGGGTACTTTCGTCGTCGCCGACAAGGCGGTACAGGGCCTCGACCGCCTGCGCGGCCTCGCCGAAACCTTCGAGACCAGCAGCGACCGGGTGGTGAACCAGGTCCTGCTCGCCGAGGTCGTGCCCGCCACGCCACTGGTCGCCGAACGGCTCGAGCTCCAGCCCGGCGACCCGGTCGTCGCCCTGGAACGGGTGCGCTACCTCGACGGGGCGCCGCTCTCGCTCGACGCCAGCTACCTGACCGCCGACGTCGGCATCCCGCTCCTGGACAAAGACCTCACCGGGTGCGACGTGTTCGGCCTGCTCGAAGCCGAACTCGGCCTGCCGCTGGGCTCAGCCGCGGTCGCAATCGAGGCGGTCGCCGCCGATCCCACCGTCGCCGGACTGTTGCAGGTCCGTGCGGGATCTCCGCTGCTGTTCCTGGAACGGCTCACCTACACCGACTCCGGTCGGCCCGTCGATCTCGAATACATCCGCTATCGCGGCGACCGGTTCTCCCTGTCCGGGCGGCTCGACCGCATCCCGGTGACCCCGCGGCGCACCCGCGACAACCACGAAAGGGGTTGATCCCCATGCAGATTCCACCGCTGACCCACCGGCGAGAACTGGTCTGCGACGTCCTGATCGTCGGTGGCGGCACGGCGGGCACCATGGCCGCGCTCACCGCCGCCCGCCACGGCGCCAGCGTGCTGCTGCTCGAGAAGGCCCACGTCCGGCACTCCGGCGCACTCGCCATGGGCATGGACGGCGTCAACAACGCCGTGGTCCCGGGCAAGGCGAGCCCGGAGGACTACGTCGCCGACATCACCGTCGCCAACGACGGCATCGTCAACCAGCGCACCGTCTACGAAACCGCCACCCGGGGTTTCGAGATGGTCCAGCGCCTCGAGGGCTACGGCGTCAAATTCGAGAAGGACGAGCACGGCGAATACGCGGTCCGCAAGGTGCACCGCTCCGGCTCCTATGTCCTGCCGATGCCCGAGGGGCGCGACGTGAAGAAGGTGCTCTACCGCACCCTGCGCGCCCGCGACGTCCGATCCAAGGTGACCATCAGCAACCGGGTCATGCCGGTGCGGGTGCTCACCGTCGACGGACGCGCGGTCGGCGCGGTCGGATTCGACACGCGCACCGGCGAATTCGTCACCATCTCGGCAGGCGCGGTGATCCTGGCAGCGGGAGCGTGTGGCCGGCTCGGCTTGCCCGCATCGGGCTACCTCTACGGCACCTACGAGAACCCGACCAACGCCGGCGACGGTTACGCCATGGCCTACCACGCCGGTGCCGAGCTCTCGGGTATCGAGTGCTTCCAGATCAACCCGCTCATCAAGGACTACAACGGTCCTGCTTGCGCGTACGTGGCCAATCCGTTCGGCGGGTACCAGGTCAACTCCGAAGGCAATCGCTTCGTCGACTGCGACTACTGGTCCGGTCAGATGATGGCCGAGGTCAAGCGCGAACTCGACAGCGCCCGCGGCCCGATCTACCTGAAACTGAGCCACCTGCCCGATGCCACGATCCGCGAGATCGAAGGCATCCTGCACACCACCGAACGACCCACCCGCGGCACCTTCCACGAAGGCCGCGGCACCGACTACCGCACCAGCGACATCGAGATGCACATCTCCGAGATCGGTTTGTGCAGTGGGCATTCCGCCTCGGGAGTCTGGGTCGACGAACACGCTGCCACCACCGTGCCCGGCCTCTACGCGGCGGGCGATATGGCGCTGGTTCCGCACAACTACATGATCGGCGCCTTCGTCTACGGCGACATCGCCGGTGAGCACGCGAGCGAATTCGCGCGTGGCGCAGCACATCCAGAGCTGCCCATCGATCAGATCGAGGCCGCCCACGAGCTGATCTACCGCCCGCTGCGCAACCCCGACGGCCCACCCCAAACCCAGGTCGAGTACAAACTGCGGCGCTTCGTCAACGACTACCTCCAGCCGCCCAAGGCGCAGTCGTATCTGACGCTCGGCGTCGAGGCCTTCGAACGGATGAACACCGACATCGCCGCGATGGGCGGCCGGACGCCGCACGAACTGATGCGCTGCGCCGAGGTGACCTTCATTCGCGACTGCGCCGAAATGGCGGCCCGGGCCTCACTGCGGCGCACCGAAAGCCGTTGGGGGCTCTACCATCAGCGTGCCGACTGGCCCGGGCGCAACGATGCCGAATGGTTCTGTCATCTGAACCTGTATCGCGGTGCCACCGGTGCGATGGAGTTCCGCACCAGGCCGGTCGCCCCCTACATCGTGCCGGTGCCGGGCTTCGTCCGTCCCGACGGCGTCGCCGACGTCTCCGCACCCGAACTCGTCGGCGCGTGGGGTACGCGATGAGTACACCCGTGCCCGGCCCGTGCGATGTCGGCGACCTCGACGTGAGGGATGTCCGATGAGCGCCCGCCTGCTGGCCCTGCTCGAACTGGCCGACGAGTGCCCCGAGTTCGACGAACTCACCCCGTTCATCACCGACCCCGACCCGGAGGTGCGCCGCACGGCGCTGTCGGTGCTCAGCGAGACCACCGACGCCTGGGCCGAGGCCGCCCCGATCTTCGCCACCGCACTGGCCGATGTCGATGTCGACGTGCGTCGCGCCGCCATCGGCTTGCTCACCGAACTCCTCGAGGTCATCGTGCCCGGTCCGGAATTCGATGCGGCGCTGCGCCATTGCGTCACCGCAGCGGAGCCGGCGGTGCGCGCGGCCGCGATCGAGGCGCTGTGGCGGCACCGCAGGACCGGTGCGGCGGAGCTGGCGGGGTGGCTCGCCGATCCGAACGCGGCGGTTCGTCGCACCGTCGTGGGCGGGCTCACCTCTGTCGACGCTCTCGACGAACTGAGCCTCGGCGCCGCTGACGAAGACGAGGACGTGCGCATCGCAGTGGCGAAAGGTGTTGCGGCGATCGGTGATCCACGCGGCGCGGTGACCCTGCTCGTCCTCGCCGCCGACCCCCGACCGCTTGTCCGCGCCGCCGCGCTGTCGAGTCTGGCCGGGACCGGCTGCGACGAACACGCTGCCGCGGCGGCCGCCGCATCGATGACCGACCCGGCCTGGCAGGTCCGACAGGCGGCGGCCATCGCCCTGGCCGCCGCCGACCCCGAACTCGCCGCGGCACCGCTGCTGTCGGCGGTCTCCGATCCCAACCTCGACGTTCGCAAGGCGGCGGTGCGCGCACTGGCCGAGCGGATCGCCGAACGACGCGACATCACCACGGCGCTGCAGGCCGCGCTCGACGACCCGGACGCCGACGTCCGCGCCTTCGCTCGCATCGGCATCGCCAACTCTGGAAAGGAACTCTGATGGCCCAGGCCAATGCCCGTCTCGATGTCCCCGTCTCGGTCGACGAAGCGAAATGTATCGACGGCTGCACCCTCTGCGTGGACATGTGCCCACTCGATTCCCTTGCCATCCACCCGGATTCGGGCAAGGCCTACATGCACGTCGACGAATGCTGGTACTGCGGGCCGTGTGCCGCGCGGTGCCCGGTCGGCGCCGTCACCGTGAACATCCCGTTCCTGTTGCGTTGAGAGAGCCGACCATGAGCACCCGAATCCCCGCGCTGCTGCTCGGCATCGCCGCGGTGGCCGCCCTGGCCACCGGCTGCGGGAGCGCCGACGACGCCAAGACCGTCACCGTGAACATCGGCTACCAGTCCAAGACGATCAACACCGTCACCGCGGGCACGCTGCTGCGTGATCGCGGCACTTTCGAGGCCGAACTCGCCGAACTCGGCAAGACAACAGGGCTCACCTACAAGGTGGAGTGGAAGGACTTCGCCGCGGGCCCACCGCTGACCGCGCAGATGCTGGCGGGCCAGGTCGACATCGGGTCGATGGGAGACGCCCCGATCCTGGTCAACGGCTCCAAGACTCGCGACCACGCCGACGTGAAGTCCGAATTGATCGCCGTCACCGGCTACAACCTGCGCGGTTCGCTGAATCAGATCGTGGTACCGACGGATTCGAAGGCGGCCACGATCACCGACCTGCGGGGTGAGATCGTGTCGACCAGCGTGGGGTCGGCCGCGCACGGCATGCTCGCCACCGGGCTCTCGGCCGCCGGGATGACTCTCGACGATGTGAAGCTGCTCGGTCAGGATCCGGCCGTCGGTGCCTCGGCGCTGCAAGGGGATCAGGTGGCCGCGCTGGCCCAATTCGTGCCGTGGCCACAGAAACTGGTCTACGACGGTAAAGCCAAGCTGCTCTATGACGGTGGCAGCGCCGGCATCCCGACCTTCCACGCCGTGGTCGCGAGCGAGCGCTTCGGCACCGGTAACCCCGATATCGTCACGGCGTTCCTCACCGCGGTGCGCAAGACCACCGACTACCTCAATCAGAACCCACTGGCGGCCGCACAGCGCGTCGCCGAGATCACCGGGCTGCCTGCCGAGGTCGTGTATCTCTACAACGGCCCGAACGGCCTGGTGAGCTTCGATCCGACGATCAAACCCCAACAGGTGGACGCTCTGGGCACACTGTTGCCGTTCCTGAAAAGCCTTGGCGCGCTGTCGGATCTGAACCTCGGCGAGTTCGTCGACGACCGTTACCTGCGCACCGTCTACGGTCCCGGCTACGACGCCGCCCGCGCGTCGGTGGCGGCTCCCGCACCACTGAGCGGCACCGATGCCGCGTGCGGGGGAGCGGTGGACGGCCTTCCCACCGCTTCGGAGGTGTGGTTCGCTGACGCCACGACCACCGCCGTCGCCAAGACCCCGACCTGTCTGCTGCGACAGATCGCGGCCACCGGCAGCACCGTCCGCGCCGCCTACGTGCCCGACCACAGCACCGGCACCCGGCTCTTCGCCGCGACCGCGACCTGGGTCAGCGAACCCACCGCGAGCCCCGACGATCGGTTGCTGCCCTTCGCGACCGGTGCCGCCGCACAGCAGTACGCCGCCGCCCATCCGGGCGCCACGGTGATCGACTACCAGGCAGCACTGAAGGCCCGCTAGATCCGTCACGTGAGACCAGGAGGCTCACCATGACCGTTTCCGCCGAACCCCGCACCGCGCCCGTCGCGAAGCCCGACATCGCCACCGCACCACCGAGTTCACCCACCCGATTCATCGTGCCCCGTAAAGCACGCAGGGCCGTACTGACCGCCGTGCCACTGGCCGCGTTGCTCCTGGCCTGGTATCTGCTCACCACCAATCAGGTCGTGTTCTGGCTGCGTTTCGACAAGATCCCCACGCCCGCACAAGTATTCGACTCCTTTCGTACGCAGCTCGGTGCGGCCACCTACTACCGCGACATCTTCTCCAGCACCCGCCGCATCCTGATCGGCTTCGGCCTCGCCACGGTGTCGGGCGTGCTGATCGGCATGGCGGTCGGTCGCTCGGCCGTGGTCAGCGCACTCGTGCGGCCGGTACTCGAGGTGTTCCGGCCGATCCCCGCGATCGCACTGGTGCCCCTGGCCATCCTGCTGTTCCCGACCGGGGAACAGGGCATCGTGTTCATCACCTTCTTCGCCGCGTTCTTCCCGGTCGCGGTGAGCACCATCCACGCCATGCACGCGCTGCCCAAGGTGTGGGAGGAAGCGGCCCACACCCTCGGCGCGCGTCGACGCGACATTCTGTTCCAGATCGCCCTGCCCGGTGCGCTACCCGGCATCTTCTCGGGCCTGTCGGTGGCGATGGGCGTGGCCTGGATCTGTGTGATCAGCGCGGAGATGATCTCGGGTCAGTTCGGCATCGGGTACTTCACCTGGCAGTCCTACGGGCTCCTGGACTATCCGGGGGTGATCGTCGGGATGCTCACCATTGGGTTGCTCGGCTGGTTCACCGCCTGGCTGGTCGAACTGGCGGGGCGCCGGGTGAACCGGTGGCTGCCCAGGGCGCAGCGATGAGCGCCGGCGCCGCGGTACGGCTGCACAAATTGCGCATCGCCTACGGCGAAAGTCTCGCCGCCGAAGTAGATCTCGACGTCGATGCCGGCCAGATCGTGGTTCTGCTCGGTCCGTCGGGTTGCGGCAAGTCCACGGTGCTGCGGGCGATGGCCGGGTTGCTGCCGCCGATCGGCGGCAGCGTCACCGTCGACGGTGGGCCCAGCGCCCAGCACTGTTCGATGGTGTTCCAGGAGGACGCGCTGCTGCCGTGGCGCACGGCCCGGCGCAATGTCGAATTCGCGCTGAAACTGCGTGGAGTGTCACGGCGCAACCGGCGCGTCGAAGCCCGGGAACTGCTGAACCTGGTGGGGCTCACCGACTTCGGTGACCATCTGCCCGGTGCGCTGTCGGGCGGTATGCGTCAGCGTGTGCAGCTGGCGCGGACATTGGCCGCGCAGCCACGCGTGCTGCTGATGGACGAACCGTTCGGCGCTCTCGACGCCCAGACCCGCGCCGATATGCAGCGCCTGCTCATCTCGGTGTGGCAGCAGCGCCGGACCACGGTGTTGTTCGTGACCCACGACGTCGACGAGGCGCTGTTGCTGGCCGATCGGATCGTCCTGCTCACCCCGCGCCCCGCCCGCATCCAGCGCGTCATCGAGATCGCCGCACCACGCGCACCCGGCGCCCGATTCGAACCCGAATTCGCGCGGCTGCGTTACGAAATCCTCGCCGCCCTCGGCGAGCCCAACGACAAGGAACTACAGCCATGACCTTCGTCATCGGAGCCGCCTGCGTGGACGTCATGGATCGCGCGTGCGTGGAGGAATGCCCCGTCGACTGCATCTACACCGGCGACCGGATGGCCTACATCCACCCGGCCGAGTGCGTGGATTGCGGTGCGTGCGAACCGGTCTGCCCCGTCGAGGCGATCTACCTCGACGGTGACATTCCGGCCGGCCAGGAAGGTTTCGTCGCCACGAACGCGGCCTTCTTCGACACGGCGCTGCCCGGCCGCGACACCGCGCTCGGCTCGCCGGGCGGCGCGGGCGCGGTGGGTGAGCTCGGCGTGGACACGCCGTTCGTCGCGGGCTACGAGAAATGAGAACTCCACTGCGGGTAGCGATCATCGGCGCCGGGCCCGCCGGTATCTACGCCGCCGACGCGTTGATGAAGTCCGATGCCGGTGAACACAGGGGAGTGAGCATCGACCTCTACGAGCGTATGCCCGCGCCCTTCGGCCTGATCCGCTACGGCGTCGCCCCCGATCACCCGCGCATCAAGGGCATCATCACCGCCCTGCACAAGGTCCTCGACAAAGACCAGGTCCGCCTGCTCGGCAACATCGACTACGGCACCGACATCACCCTCGACGACCTGCGCCAGTTCTACGACGCGGTCATCTTCTCCACCGGCGCCAACGCCGACCGCGCCCTGGCCATCCCCGGCATCGACCTCGACGGCTCCTACGGCGCCGCGGACTTCGTGTCCTGGTACGACGGCCACCCCGATGTCCCGCGTTCGTGGCCCCTGGAGGCCGAGAAGGTCGCCGTCCTCGGTGTCGGCAACGTCGCCCTCGACGTCGCGCGCGTGCTCGCCAAGACCGGTGACGAACTGCTGCCGACCGAGATCCCGCCGAACGTCTACGAAGGTCTCAAGGGCAACAAGGCCCTCGAGGTCCACGTGTTCGGTCGTCGTGGTCCCGCGCAGGCCAAGTTCACGCCCCTCGAGCTGCGCGAACTGGATCACTCGCCGACGATCGAGGTCATCGTCAACCCCGAGGACATCGACTACGACGAGGGCTCCGAAGCCGCGCGCCGTAACTCCAAGCAGGTCGACATGGTCGCCAACACCTTGGAGCAGTGGGCCATCCGCGACCACGGCGACCGCCCGCACAAGCTGTTTCTGCACTTCTTCGAATCGCCCTCGGAGGTCCTCGGCGCCGACGGCAAGGTCGTCGGCCTGAAGACCGAACGCACCCAGCTCGACGGCACCGGCAACGTCAAGGGCACCGGCGAATTTCGGGTGTGGGACGTACAGGCGGTCTATCGGGCGGTCGGCTATCGCTCCGAAGATGTCGCCGACATCCCGTTCGACGACCGCACCGGCACCATCCCCAACGAGGCGGGGCGCGTGCTGATCGACCCGAACGGGCACGAGGGGGCGCGATACCTCGACGGGGTGTACGTCACCGGCTGGATCAAACGCGGCCCCGTCGGCCTGATCGGCCACACCAAAGGCGACGCCGCCGAAACCGTTGCCTGCCTGCTGGCCGATCAGGCCCGGCTGACACCGGCGCCGCGACCACACCCCGATGCGGTGACCGAACATCTCACCGCATCGGGCATTGCCTTCACCACCTGGGAAGGCTGGTACCGACTGGACGCTCACGAACGCGCGCTGGGCGAATCCGAAGGACGCGAGCGGATCAAGGTCGTCGAACGCGCGGACATGCTGCACGCCAGCTCGGTCCAGTGAGGAGGAGCCCATGACATCACCGACCGAACCACAGATCAGGACCGCGCTCGCCGGAGTGGATGACCCCGAGATCGGCCGTCCCATCACCGAATTGAACATGGTCGAGACCATCGACATCGACGGAGCAGGTCGTGTCGCGGTAGGCATCCTGCTCACCGTCGCAGGATGCCCCCTTCGGACGAAGATCAGTGACGACATCCGCGCCGCCGTCACCGCGGTGCCCGGCGTCGCCGGTGTCGAGATCGACTTCGGGGTGATGAGCGAGGAGCAGCGCCGTAGCCTGAGAATCCAGCTCCGGGGACCCGGATCGGAGAGTATCGCCGCTCTCGCGCAACCGGATTCACCGACCCGCGTGTACTGCGTGGTCTCGGGCAAAGGCGGCGTCGGGAAGTCGAGTGTCACCGTCAATCTGGCCGTCGCGCTGGCTCGACGTGGATTACGCGTCGGTCTCATGGACGCCGATGTCCACGGTCACTCGGTACCCGCGATGCTCGGCATCACCACCGCGCCCACCCTGGTCGAGTCGATGATGATGCCGCCCAGTGCATTCGGTGTGCGCGTCGTGTCGATCGGTATGTTCGTCGACGACAACGCCCCCGTCGTCTGGCGCGGGCCGATGCTGCACCGCGCGTTGCAGCAGTTCGTCAACGACGTGTACTGGGGCGAACTGGATATTCTGCTGATCGACATGCCACCGGGCACCGGCGATGTGGCCATCTCCCTGGCCCAGTTGCTGCCCACCGCGCAGCTGCTGGTCGTCACCACCCCGCAACACGCCGCGGCTCGCATCGCCGAACGCGCGGGCGCCGTGGCCGCGCAGACCGGTCAGCGGGTGGCGGGCATCATCGAGAACATGTCCTGGTACGACAGTCCCGACGGCACCCGGCAGACCCTCTTCGGCGCGGGCGGCGCCACCGCGGTGAGCCGCGCGCTGAGCGGCCTGCTCGACACCTATTGCCCGGTCATCGGCCGGATCCCGTTCGATCCGGTGGTCTGCGCGGCGGGCGATCAGGGCGCTCCGTTCGTCGACACCGACCCGCACTGCGCGCCCGCCAGAGCGATCGGCGAGATCGCGGCGACCATCGCGCCGATCGTGCGCCGCCCGCTGTCTGTGACGCCGGTCAGCCCGGTGCCTGCCTGAGATCGAGGCGAAATAGTGCGTAAGCGGAGCTGACAGCTCTAGTCTGTTAGCGCTACGCACTGTGGAGGTTGGATCACATGACGGTCGAGATCGTGACCGAACCGGCGCCCGAGAACCTGTGGACCGGATCGGGCCGGGCGACCGGGGCACCGCCGACGTCGATGATCGAGCGGATGACGCTCATCCTGGACGCGTTCGACGCCGCCACACCCACGCTGACGCTGCTCGGGCTCGCCGAACGCACCGGGCTGCCGCGCTCGACCGTGCATCGCATCCTCGACCAGATGATCCGGCTGCGCTGGCTCGCGCACACTCCGGGCGGCTACCGGCTGGGGCTGCGGGTGCTCGAACTCGGCGGGCTCGCGGCCGAGCAGAACGAACTGCGCGAGGTGGTGGGGCCACTGCTCTACGAACTCAGTCAGCGCACGGGGCTGGTGGGGCACCTCGCGGTGCTGGACGGGCGTGAGGTGTTGTTCCTGGATCGTTCGGGGGGCCGCGGCCGGGTGGTCATCCCGACCCGTGTCGGTGGCAGGCTGCCCGCGCACTCCACGGCGGTGGGCAAGGCGCTGCTGGCCACGCTGGAGCCCGGCATCGCCGAGGCCGCGCTGCGGGGCAATGCCGTGGCACGAACCGCGCGCACGATCGTCGACCGGGCCGAACTGCATCGCGAACTCGCCCGTATCCGCAACCGTCAGGGCGTGGCCGTGGACACCGAGGAGTCGCTGCCGGGCGTGGGTTGCGTGGCGGTGCCGATCCGCGGCCGCGGTGTCGCGGTGGCCGCGATCTCGTTGTCGGGCACGGTCAATGGTGAGCGCACCGCGCTCGACACCGCGCGGCTGGCTCGGGCGCTGGCCGAGGTGGCCAAGGAAGCGTCACGCACCCTGGCCCCCCGGCACCCGCACTAGGCTGCGCGTCGCGCGATCGCTCGACCGGCAGCCCGACCGGAGAAGATGCACCCGCCCAGGAACGTGCCCTCCAGCGCGTTGTAACCGTGCACGCCGCCACCGCCGAACCCGGCGACCTCACCGGCCGCGTACAACCCGGGGAACACCGAGCCGTCCGGGCGCAGCACCTGCGAATCGAGGTCGGTCTGCAGACCGCCGAGGGTCTTGCGGGTCAGCACATTGAGGCGCACCGCGATGAGCGGGCCGTGGGCAGGATCGAGGATGCGGTGCGGCTTGGCGACGCGGAGCTTGTCGCCGAGGAACTTGCGGGCGCTGTTGGTCGCGGTCACCTGCGCGTCCTTGGAGAAGGAGTTGGCGACCTCGCGATCGCGGCCCACGATCTGGTGCTCGAGGGCGGCCAGGTCCAGCTTCGGACCGCGGGAGATGTCGTTCATGCCGTCGACGAGTTCGGCCAGGGAGTCGGCGACCACGAAATCCACGCCGTGCTGCTTGAACGCCTCCACCGGGCCCGGCGCGCCCTTGGCGAGCCTGCTGCGCACCGTGAACTTCAAGTCCTTACCGGTGATGTCGGGGTTCTGTTCCGAACCCGACAGTGCGAACTCCTTCTCGATGATCGACTGGTTCAGGACGAACCACGAGTAGTCGTAGCCCGTCGACAGGATCTGGCGCATGGTCTCGTTGGTGTCGAAACCGGGGAAACACGGTGCGGGCATGCGGTTTCCGTTCGCGTCGAACCACAGCGACGACGGGCCGGGGATGATGCGGATGGCGTGATCGGGCCAGATCGGATCCCAGTTGTGGATGCCCTCGGTGTAGTGCCACATCCGATCGCGGTTGACCAGCGCCGCCCCGGCTTCCTCGGAGATCCCGAGCATCCGGCCGTCGACATAGGCGGGTACACCGGAGATCATGTGCTCCGGGCACGGGCCGAGCCGTTCGGTGGGCCAGTTGCGGCGGATGAGGTCGTGGGCGTGCCCGATGCCACCCGAACTCACGAGAACCGCGGGGGCTCGGAAGGTGAACTCGCCCACCACATCCCGGTTCGAGGCCTGACCGCGGTCGGTGTCGGAGGGGGCGAGAACGCTGCCGCGCACGCCGGTCACGGCGCCGTCGTCGACGATCAGCTCGTCGACGCGGTGCCGGAAGGCGAAGCGGACCAACCCTTTCGCCTCACCGGCCAGCACCGGCTCGCGGAACACCCGCAGTACCTCGGGCCCGGTGCCCCAGGTGAGGTGGAACCGTGGCACCGAGTTGCCGTGTCCGCCCGCCAGGCCACCGCCCCGTTCGGCCCAGCCGACCAGCGGGGTGAAACGCAGACCCAGGGCGTGCAGGTAATCCCGCTTCTCGTCGGTGGCGAAACGGACGTAAGCCTTCGCCCACTCGCGGCCCATCCGGTCCTCGTCGTCGCGGTCGAAACCGGCCGAACCCAGCCAATCCTGCAGTGCCAGTTCGTAGGAGTCCTTGATGCCCATCCTGCGCTGCTCCGGGCTGTCGACGACGAACAGCCCGCCCAGCGACCAGAATGCCTGCCCGCCGAGGTTGGCGCGATTCTCCTGATCGAGCACCAGGACCTTGCGTCCGGCGAGCACCAACTCGTGCGCGGCCACCAGGCCCGCGAGTCCGGCGCCGACGACAATCGCGTCGGGGGTGAAATCTTCGGTGGGCGCAGGCACTGTGCTCGACATGCCTGGAACGTAGCATTGGTTAGTCGGCAGGTGGGGGCAAGTCCTGGAAAACAGCCTGACCTGCGACATCTCATTCGATGAAAGGCTCGACACGCTCATGAACGCCCGAACCCGTACCGGCGCCGCCGTCCTCACACTCGCCGTCGTGGCAGGCCTCGGCGCCACCTCGTGCTCGAAGTCGCGCTGGTGTGAACGCGATCAAGGCGACGTTCTCGTCGCGGACTCCTACTGCGAACGTGGTGTGGCGGGCTACGAGTGGGAGCCCGATCACGACAAGCCCAAGTACAAGAAGAAGCCGAAGAAGCACTGAGGTAGCGCAGCGGCGTTGTGCCGCAGGCGATCCGAGATGTAACCGTGGCGCAGCCGATGCCGAGTTCGCGCCATGACGATGCAGGTCAACGGGTATTCCACCACTGAGCACACCGAATGCTGTTGGGCAGGAGGTGAATCGCTCTTTCTCTATTTCTCACAACGGCGTGAGTGGGTGGGCACGATGACCTATCGGAAGGCAATTCGTATCGTCGCAAGGCAAACAGCGCGAGCGCTGTCGGTGTTGCTACTGACCGCGGGAATCGGGACAGCGATGTCCCCGGGACTGACAGCGTGGGCGCAGGATTGCGCCACCCTCGACGTCGTGATCGCCCGCGGCACAGCAGAACCCGGCTATCTGGGAGCCGCGATCGGCGACCCGCTCTACGCGGTACTGAGCGCGCAACTACCGGTGGACACCACCGCCCATCGCGTGGACTACCCAGCCGACCTGCTGGTGCCGACCTCGATGCCCGACGGCACCCGGGCCATGACCGGCCACCTGCTCGAGCAGGCCGCCGCCTGCCCCGACCAGCGTTTCGTTCTCGTCGGCTACTCCCAGGGCGCGGTGGTCACCCACGGTGTCCTCGGCTCCGTCCCGTTGCCCGGAGCGTGGGTGCTGCCGCCGGAGCTGTCCTCGCGCGTCGTCGCGGTGCTCCTGTTCGGTGACCCCCTGCGATTGATCGGCGGCCCGGTCGCACCGCTGTACGCCGACCGCACCGCGAACTATTGCGCCGCAGGCGATCCGGTGTGCGCGGGCGGGGTGTTCCCAGCCGCGCACGGCAGCTACGGGTGGGCGTTCGCGGCCGCGGCCGGACAGGTGAACGCGCGGTTGTGAGCCCGCTCAGAGCGCGGGCATGACCCCCGACAGGACAGCGCCGACCTGCGCCACCGCGCGGTCGACGCTGCCTGTCGGCTGGAACAGATGACTCAGCGTCAACCGGACCATGATCTCGACGACCGAGGTCAGCTCGTCATCGGTGAGGGACGCGAATTCGTACTGCTCGCGGACGGTGGCACTGAGGGCGGCGACGGCCCGCCCGAGTACCGGTTCCGGGTCGCTTACCAGGGCGGGCAGCAAGGCGGTATCGCCGTCCTGGCGAGCTGAGAGCACCGCCTTGATCAGGGTGTTGTCGCCCGCGGCGCGCAGCGTGTACTCGGCGGCGGCGGTCATGCCGGCGAGCGGGTCGGCCGGATGCCGGGCCAGCGTCTCGGCGATGCCGGTCAGGTAGATGCCGGTCTCACGCTCGATCAGGGCATCCGCGAGCGCCTGCTTGGTGCCGATCTCCTTGTAGAGGACCGGCCTGCTGATACCGACCTCCTTGGCCACCCGCGACATGTTGACCGCGCCCCAGCCCTCGCTGACGACCATCGTGCGCGCGGCGTCGATCATCCGGTCGCGCAGCAGTTGGCGCATTTCTGCCTGAAAGTTCGGTGGTTCGGCCACGTGATCATCCTACATGTGCCCATCGATGTGCTCGTTCATTGACAATCTGCGTGAATGTGTATCCAATCGGAACAACAAGCGCTAATGTGTAAACGAAGACGACTTCGAGCGAGAAGGTGTCCGAAGTCTCGGTGATGAGGAGAATGGCAATGACGACATCTCGAATCGGTGACCACGCAGGATCGGCGGCGCCGCCGCAGTGGCGAGATCCCAAGCGATACCTGTGGCTGTTCGGCCTCGTCGCCCCCAGTGCGACGCTGCTGGCGAGCGGGTTCGTGTGGGCCTTCAACCAGTTCGGCTGGCAGGCCGTCGCGCCCGTGTGGTGGTGGCTCGGGCCGATCCTGCTGTACGTGCTGCTGCCGACCCTCGACCGGTTCTTCGGGCCCGACGGCAAGAACCCGCCCGAGGAGGTGATGGAGCAGCTGGCGAACGACAAGTACTACCGCTACTGCACCTACGCCTACATTCCGTTGCAGGTGTTCAGCCTGGTGTTCGCCTGCTACCTGTGGACCGCGGACAACCTGTCCTGGCTCGGCATCGACGGTGGTCTCGGCCTGATCTCCAAGATCGGTCTGGCCTTCACGATCGGCGCGATGGGCGGCGTCGGCATCAACACCGCGCACGAACTCGGCCACAAGAAGGACGAACTCGAACGCTGGCTGTCGAAGATCACGCTGGCCCAGACCTTCTACGGCCACTTCTACATCGAGCACAACCGTGGCCACCACGTGCGCGTCGCGACGCCGGAGGATCCGGCCAGTGCGCGCTTCGCCGAATCGTTCTGGAGCTTCCTGCCGCGCAGCGTGTGGGGCAGCTTGACCTCGTCGTGGGAGCTGGAGCGCACCCGCATGCAGCGGCTGGGCAAGAGCGCGTTCTCGCTGCAGAACGACGTGGTGAACGCCTGGCTCATGTCGGTCGTGCTGTGGGTGGGGCTGGTCGCGGTGTTCGGTCCGTCGATTCTGCCGTTCCTGGTGATCCAGGCGATCTACGGTTTCTCGCTGCTGGAGACGGTGAACTACCTCGAGCACTACGGTCTGCTCCGGCAGAAGACCGCCTCGGGCCGCTACGAGCGCTGCACCCCCGAGCACAGCTGGAACTCCGACCACATCGTCACCAACATCTTCCTCTACCACCTGCAACGGCACAGCGACCATCACGCCAACCCCACCCGCCGCTACCAGATCCTGCGCCACATGGACGGCGCGCCCGAGCTGCCCAGCGGCTACGCGAGCCTGATCGGCCTGGCCTACGTGACGCCGTTGTGGCGCAAGGTGATGGACCATCGCGTGCTCGCCCACTACAACGGCGACATCACCCGCGTGAACATCCAGCCCAGCAAGCGGGCGCGGGTCCTGGCGAAGTACGGAGTGAACTGATGGCGTACCTCTGCCCGATCTGCGACTACGTCTACGACGAGCGATTCGGCGCTCCCCGTGAGGGTTTCGCGCCCGGCACGGTCTGGTCGCAGATCCCCGACGACTGGTGCTGCCCCGACTGCGGTGTGCGCGAGAAGGTCGACTTCGAACCGAGGGAAGGCGCGACCCGATGAGCGACTATCGACTGTTCCAGTGTGTCCAGTGCGGCTTCGAATACGACGAGGCGCTCGGCTGGCCCGAGGACGGTATCGAACCCGGCACCCGCTGGGACGACATTCCCGACGACTGGTCCTGCCCCGACTGTGGTGCCGCCAAGGCCGATTTCGATATGCGGGAGGTGAGCCGCGGATGAGTGGACGGATCGTCATCGTCGGCACCGGTGTCGCCGGCGCCACCGCCGCCCAGACCCTGCGACGCGAGGGCTACGCCGGTGAGATCGTGCTCGTCGGGGCCGAACCCGACCTGCCGTACCGCCGACCGGCGGTCTCCAAGGAGCTGCTCGCGGGCACTACGCCGTTCCAGCGGGCGGTGCTGAAGCCGGTGAAGTTCTGGGCCGACAACGCGGTCGATCTGCGCCCTGCCACGCTGGTGCGCGCGATCGACACCGACAGCGCGACAGTGCGTTTGAGCACCGGCGAGGTGCTCGGCTACGACAGCCTGCTGCTCGCCACCGGAGCAGGCGCGCGCACGATCGACACTGCGTCCACCCGCGTGCACACCTTGCGCAGACAGGCCGACGTCGTCGCACTGCAAACCGCGATCGACAGGGGCGGCTCGCTGCTCATCATCGGTGGCGGGCTCATCGGCTGCGAAGTCGCCGCCACCGCGCGCGGTCTCGGCGCCGAGGTGACGCTGTTGAACGCCGGGCCGGGGTTGCTCGATCGGGTAGTGCCGAACGCCGTGTCGAACCTGGTGCGCGACATCCACATCGAGCACGGCGTCGTCGTCGAGAACAGTGTCACCACCACACAACTGGTCGACACCGCCACAGGCGTCACCGCGACCACCACCGGCGGCCGCACGTTCACCGCGGCCGCCGCCCTGGTTGCCATCGGCTCGATCCCCGACACCGCCCTGGCCGAATCCGCCGGCATCGCGGTGAACGACGGCATCATCGTCGACCAGCACTACCGCACCTCGGCCCCCGCCGTCTTCGCCGCGGGCGACGCCACCACCGCATTCAACCCCCGCCGTGGCGAATACGAACGCGGCCAACACTGGAACACGGCGATGTCGGACGGCGCCGCGGCTGCCAAAGCCATCCTCGGCCACCCCGCGGCCCCCGCCGAAGTCCCCTGGGGCTGGACCGACCAACACGGCCTGTCGATGCACTTCGCAGGCTGGCTGCACCCCCACGACGACCTGGTCATCGACGGCGACCTCGGCTCCCGGGACTTCCTCGCGATCGCCCTGCACAACGGTCACCCCGTCGGTGCCGTAGCCATGGCCAGGCCGAGAGAACTCCGAGCCACCCGTACCCTCATCGCCGCAGGGCAGCCGTGGTCACCGAGCACTTCCCTCGACCTGGTTCGTTCACGCTGAACCGAGAGCCGGCGAATTCGGCGAAATCTGTCGGCTGTTGCGGTCAGGAACTGGCCGCGATGGGTTTTAGCGTGGGGTTATGGAACTGAGAGAGGACGCGAAGAAGGTTGTTGTCACTACGCCGGTCGGGCATGTGGGGGCTCGGGTTGTGCAGTTGCTGGTGCAGGCGGGGGTCCGGCCGACGGTACTGATGCGCGATCCAGGGCGGCTCGATGCCGCGATGCGGGAGTTCGTCGATGTCGTGCGGGTCGATCAGGGGGATTCGGAGGCGGTGGTGCGGGCCACCGTGGGGGCGGATCGGTTGTTCTGGGTGGATCCGCCTGCGCTGGTGGAGGGTGATCCGGTGGCGGGGTTCGCGCGGATGGGAGCGTCGGCGGCGCGTGCTGTTGTCGAGAACGGGATCGAGGCGACGGTGTTCGTCAGCAGTGTGGGTGCTGAGAAGCGGGGTGGGGCCGGGGAAATCGACGGGCTGGCGCGCACCGAGGAGCTGCTCGACAAGACCGGGGCGAATGTGGTGCACCTGCGGTGCGGCTACTTCTTCACCAATCTGCTGACCCAGCTCGACGAGATCCGGGCGGGCACGCTGTCCACACCGTGGCCGCCCGACCATGCGATGGCCTGGGTGGATCCGCGCGATATCGGTGAGGTGGCGGCGGCCCGACTGCTGTCGGATGCCTGGTCGGGGCGTGTCGTGCAGGCCGTGCACGGTCCGCGGGATCTGACATTCACCGAGGTCGCCGAGATCCTCGGTCGGCAGTTGGGCCATGCGGTCACCCCGATCCACCTCGCCGACAACGAGTTCCGGGAAGCGCTGCGATCAGCGGGCCTCGGACAGGGTCAGATCGACGGAATCGCCGGTATGTCCGCGGGCTTGAGTTCCGGATTCGTCGCGGAGAACCCGCGGACGGTGCTCACCACCACGCCGACGACCCTCGCCGCCTGGGCGAGCACCTGGCTGCGGTGAACCGAACCGGCCGGTCACGACAAACGTCGTGACCGGCCGGGTGTTCAGGGTGATGTCACCAGTGCACGCCGGGCAGCACCCGGCTCATGCGGGCCGCCGAGTTCGGCATCACCATCAGCGGCGCGAAGACCGGGCCGAGGACGGTGAGGGCATTGCGCGTAGGTTCGGCGGGCTCGGTGACCGCGGCGGGAACGGACTTACCCTGTGCCGCAGTGGATTCGCCGAAGAACCGGAACCCGGTGTGCATGATCGTGCGCTTGAGCGAGGGCAGGAACATCTCGACCGCCTGGGCGAAGGTGCCCGCGGGGGTGTCGATGCGGTCGGGGCGTTCCAGCAGAGCGCGGACCACGATGTCGGCCGCCCGGTCGGGGTCGGGCAGGGGCAGCGAACGGTAGAGATCGGTGGGCGCGATCATCGGGGTGCGCACGAGCGGCATCCGGATCGAGGTGAAAGACACACCGTCGCCACGGTTTTCGACGGCGGCGATATCGCTGAAGTTGTCCAGGGCGGACTTGCTCGCGGCATAGGCGGCGAAGCGAGGTGCCTTGGTCTGCACGGCGATGGAGGAGATGTTGACGATGTGGCCGAAGTGACGTTCGCGCATCGAGGGAAGCAGCCCCAGGATGAGGCGGACGGCACCGAAGTAGTTGACCGCCATGGTGCGTTCGAAGTCGTGCATCCGGTCCACCGAGTTGGCCACCGAACGGCGGATGGAGCGACCGGCGTTGTTGATCAGGTAGTCGACATGGTGGTGCTCGGTCAGCACGGTCTTGACGAGGAGGTCGACCGCCTCCGAGTCGGTGATGTCGCAGGGGTAGGAGAACGCGGTGCCCCCTTCGGCGCGCACGGATTCCGCTGCGGCCGTGAGATCTTCGACGCCACGGGCGATCATCAGCACGATCGCGCCACGGCGGGCGACGGCGTGGGCTGTGGCCAGACCGATACCCGAGGACGCGCCGGTGATCAGCACCGTGCGGCCCGAGAGCGGGTGCGCGTCGGCGGCGGGACGACCGCGGTGCGGGTCCAGATTGACGCGCCAGAAGTCCCAGAGACGGTCGGCGTAGGTGTCGAAGGCGGGCACGGTTAGGCCGGGCAGTACCGCCTGGGTGGAATCGGAGACGAAGTCGGCGGTGAATCCGACGTGGGGTGCGACCTCGGCGGGAATACCTGCCTGTTCGAACAGGAAGTCGCGCACCGTGTTCGCGCCGGGCACGTGGCCGAGCCCGCTCAGCGCGCGTGCGCTGCCGGGCACGGTGCCGATGCCGACCGGACCGCCCGCGGCGGCGGCCAGTGCGCGGTAGATCTCCCCGAACGGCTGCGGCCGCGGGTTGACCAGGTGGAATGTGCGCCCGTCCAGGCCGTCGCGGCGCACCAGTCGCACCATCGCCTCGGCGACGTAGTCGACCGGCACCACATTGGTCGCACCCAGATCGGGCAGCGGCAGCGGCAGTTCGGACGGCAGGCCGGCCAGCGTCGAAATGGCCGAGAAGAAGTAGTACGGGCCGTCGATCTTGTCCATCTCGCCGGTCCGCGAATCGCCGACGACGATCGCCGGGCGATATACCCGCCAGCGCACGTCGGTGGCCTCGCGAACAAGTTTCTCCGCGGCGAACTTGGTGCGGTGGTACGGCGAGGTCAGGTTCTGGCCGAGGTCGAAATCCTCCTCGAAGAATTTGCCGCGGTGGTCGCCCGCCACCGCCACCGAGGAGACGTGGTGCAGGGTTGCATCGAGGTTGCGGGCCAATTCGATCACCGAGCGAGTGCCCGCGACGTTGGCCGCGTGGGCGGTCTCCTCGTCGGCGGTCATGTCGTAGACCGCGCCGAGGTGCAGTACGTGATCGGCACGCGGTGCGCCGTCACCGAGACCGAGGCCGTCGGCGGTCAGGTCCCCGACCAGCGCGAACACGCGGTCGCTGTCGGGATGTTGCGCATTGTGCGCGGTGAACTTGGGCAGCGACTCGGCGCGCACCAGCACGTGCACGATCGCGGTGGGGTCGGCTGCGAGCAGCCCCCGCACCACGCGTCGACCCAGAAATCCGGTACCGCCTGTCACGATGTAGGAAACCATCGCTCCTCCTGAAAATCTCGAAACACGGTGTCGCGCAACAGTGATCGGCATGCGGCGGTGAATGCGAAATCAACGGTTGAGGTCCAGCAGCAAAGTGGCTGGAGAGAAACCGGGCACATCGTCGTCCCGGCTACGCTTACCGTACTCGTCAGTAACCTAGCCGGGCAAGCTGATGGCGTGGTATCACCGTGTGGGAATTGTCACCCATCGCCGCAGGTCAAAGGGTATGTGTGACAGATACTTTCAGTAACCGAGAGTTTCAGACAACATGTCGCTACCGATCCGCCAGGACGTCGCCGACAGTGCTCGCGATCCTGGTGCGGAACACCTCGGGGGCGAAGGTGCGGGCGTGCTCGCGGATCTTCGCGGGATCGTAGGACGCCGAGCGGAATTCGCGCATCACGTCGGCCAGCGCCGCGACGACGTCCGCATCGGATCCGGCCGGTACGTACTCGCCGGTGACGCCGGGGCGCACCGTATCGAGGGCGCCACCGGCACCGACCGCGAGCACGGGCGTGCCGCAGGCCATCGCCTCCACCGGGACGATGCCGAAGTCCTCGATGCCCGGCATGAGCAGGGCCTGGCAGCGCCGGTACATGTCCTGCAACAGCTCGCCGGAGGTGGCGCCGAGGAAGGTCGTCTCCGAGCCCGCGATCTCGTCGAGCTGCGCGCGGAACCGGCCTTCGCCGAGAACCACCAGGCGAACCCCGGCCCGCTGCGCGGCGCGAATGGCGAGGTCGGCGCGCTTGTAGGGCACGAGCCTGCCCGCGCACAGGAAGAAGTCCTCGCGTGCCACCGACCGATCAGGGGTGAAGCGGCTGACCTGCACGGGCGGGTTGACGACCGAGGCGGGCAGCCCCCACCATTCGGTGACCCGCTCGGCGACCGCGTGCGAGTTGGCGATGACGTGGGTGAGCCGCGGGGCGGCGCGCAGTTCGCCCCGCCGGGCCAGGGTGCCCAGTGCGCCCAGCGCCAGCTGCCCGATACGACCGCCTGCCTCCTGTGCGCGGAATTCGCGATCCCACGCCCAGCGGGCGGGGGAGTGCACGTAGGCGACCACCGGTGCGTCGGTGGCCAAGGCGGCCTGGGTGGCGAACGCGTGATGGCTGATCACCACGACATCGAAGTCGCGCAACGGCATTCGCCGCAGCGCGCGCGGGACCAACGGGAGCAGGGGAGCGTGCCTGCCGCCGGTGTAGGTGTGCGCCGTGCTGAGCCAGGTGTCGTGCACAGTGCGCACGGGCTCGCGCAGGCCGCCCGGCGCGACGATCGGTGCGAAAACCTCGGCATCGGGCCAGGTTTCGACGAATTCGCCGACCACGGCCTCGGAGCCGCCGAACTCGGTGAAACGTTCGTGGACGATGGCGACACGGGTCATCGGCGGGTGCTCGCTTCGATCTGTCGGGGCGCGGCGGTGCGACGCAGGGTGGGGGCGACCGGGCGACCGGTCAGCAGGCCGTCGACGGTGCCACGGGCGAGGGCGGTGCGGTACACCCGAGCGGCCTCGGCGAACGCGGCGATGGTGTGGTCGACGGCGGTGTCGTCGTGGGCGGCCGAGGTGACGAACGACTGACCGAGGACGCCTCGGGTCAGCATCTCCTGGATGAACAGGGTTCGAAAGGCTTGCGAAGCAACACCATCGGCGTCGTGCGTGCGGAAAATGGAGCAGGACGGGCGACCCGTCACCGACAGGTGCCCGGCAATGCCGAGCTCGGCGGCGATCGCGTTCGCTCCCGCGGCCAACCGGCTACCGGCCGCTTCCATCCGGGCGACCGGGTCCTCGGTGCGGTAGGCGTGCACCACCGCGCGAAACGCCGCCAGCGACGCGGTCTCCGGGCCGTGCGTGGTCGACAGCAGGAACACGCGGTCGTGGTCGGTCCGAAGCCCGCCGCGTTCCATGAACTCGCGTTTGCCCGCCAGCGCCGCGATGGGGAAACCGTTTCCCATCGCCTTGCCCCAGCACGACAGATCGGGGGCGACGCCGTATACGGCCTGCGCGCCACCCGCCGACCAGCGGAAACCGGTGATCATCTCGTCGAAGACCAGCAGGGCGCCGTACCGGTCGCACAGGTCGCGGACCGCGGACAGGTAGCCGTGTTCGGGTTCGCCGGTGGCGGTCGCGGGTTCCATCACCACGGCGGCGATCGGCGACGCGGCCAGGACTCGACGCAGCGCGGAGAGGTCGTTGTAGGGGAAGGTCACGGTGTCGACCGGGGGGATACCAGCTGACATCGGTGTGGTGCCGATGAACCAGTCGTCGACGGAGAAGAAGGGCTGCTGACAGACCGCGACGCGTTCGCGTCCGGTCACCGCGCGGGCCAGGCGCACCGCGGCGGTGGTCGCGTCGGAACCGTTCTTGGTGAACTTCACCATGTCGGCGCCGGGCACCAGATCCAGGAAGTCCTGGGCGGCCAGCAGTTCCAGCTCGGTGGGGCGGGTGAAGCTGACCCCGTCGGCGATGGTCGACGACACCGCGTCCAGCACGGGTCGGTACGCGTGGCCGAGCGTCACCGACCGCAACCCCATCCCGTATTCGACATAGCGATTGCCGTCGGCGTCCCACACGTGCGCGCCCTTGCCGCGCACCAGGATCGGCGCCATGTTCTCCGGGTACTGATCGGCGCCACGGGCGTAGGTGTGCGCGCCGCCCGGCACCAGATCGTGCAGGCGGGCCTGGATCTCATTGCTGCGCTGGAACGTTCGCATCAGCGGCGACCTCCGTGACTCGGTGGTGTGGTCAGGGCCCACAGGCGATGGTCGGCGCGGACGCCCGTGGGGCCGCAATGGTCGTGGAGCACACCTTCTTCGGTGAAATGGGCGGCAGTCAAAGCGGTGTTCGGCGCGGGGTCGGCGCTGGGGACTTCGGCGGCGATCCGCCGAAGCCCGAGTTCGTCGAACCCGTGTTCGGCGACTGCTCGCAGCGCCGCCCCCAGCTGCGTGGCCTCGACGAGCTCGGGATCCGCCCAGGCCGACAGCCGGGCGACGCGCCCGGTCATCGTCGGTTCGAACAATCGGATCTCCCCGGCGTACCGGCCCTCGGTGCGGAGTACGAGGACCAGCCCGCCGGGTGACCGCAACCCGTGACGGGCGTTGCGCAGGGCGCGGTGCCACTCGCGCCGATGCCGGCGCCGGTCGGTCGGTGCGAGCCGGGCGCGGTGTGCGGTAGCGGCCGCCTGCCAGTCGACCCGGTCGGTGCGGGACAGGCTGCGCACCGCGATGTTCGGTGCGCCGGTGACGGTGATCCGCACCGCCCGGGCGAGCGCGTATCGACGCAGACGGCGAACGACCATCCACAGGAACAGCCGCAGCGCGGCGATCGCGATGATCGCCGGTGCGGGCCCACCGGTGCGCGAGGATGGATCGGTTGCCGGCGCTGGGAACCGTGGCGTAACCGCGAAAGTCTCGGGGGTCGAACTGTCACGTGCGGTCCACGCCCACAACGCGTGGTCACGCAGCGACCCACCCGCGTCGAAGGCCACGGCCATGGTGGCTTCCTTGCGGAAGCCGAGGGCGCGCACCGATCCGGCGGCGGGCAGGTTGGCGGGCGAGATCGGTGCGACAACGCGTACCAGCCCGAGCGCGGTGACCCCGTAGTCGAGCAGCATCGCGCCCGCCACGGTGATCACCCCGTGGCCTGCCCAGCGGGCGTCGATCCAGGCGCTGGACTCGGCGGTCCTCGTCGCAGTGTCGATGACGCAGTACTCCAACTGTCCGACGAATTGTCCGTCGACCTCGATCGCACCCGCGTAGCGGCGTCCGGCGCGCATGTCGGCACGGGCCAGCAGACATTCGCGCGCCCAGCGCCGCGCGGTGTGCCGTCGTTCCCACGGCAGCGGGGAGGTGCTCCAATACGGTTCGATATGGGCGCGATCACGCAGTCGGATCTCGCGCCACGCGGCGAAATCCGACATCCGGGGTGGGCGCAATCGGATCTCGTGGCCGTTGTGCCGCACCGGGCCGAGGGTCAGCTGTGACAATTCGCGGTCGCTCGGCCGTTGTTTGCTTCGGTAGGAGATGGTCACGCCGCGGAGCTAGCTGTCGCGTGGTTCGGTGGGAGTCGCGCGCGGACTGCCCGGCGTGTACCCGACCCGAGGCAGCGCCATGGTCTCGGGATCGTGCGAGAGGGTGGCCGAGCGCGGGGTGACCGGGGCAGCGCGGCGTGGCGGCGTGTCGAACGACGCCGGGGGAGTCGGCGACGCGCGCATCCGGGAATCGGCAGCGGGTGCACGGGTTTCCACTGCAGGAGCACGGTTTTCGGGTGCTCGGGTTTCCGGCGTGGGCGCGACCTTGTCGATGTCGACCCCCGTGGGATCGGCAGGCTTCTTGCCGCCACGTCGACGGCCACGAGCCACCCCGGCCAGCACCAGACCTTCGGCGACCACGATCACTGTGGCCAGCGCGGCGAACAGCCCTTCCTGCACCGGGTGCGGGGCGACCAGTTCCCAGGAGGGCGCGGTGAGCACCGTCAGACGCGCCGGACCGAGTACCTGGCGGAACTCGGTCTCGCGCGCGACATCACGGGCGTCGAAACTCAACTCCGGGCGCAGCGGATCATCGGAGAGCCGCTTGGAGAAGGTGTCCTCGACCGCGCGCCGGTGTGCCTCCAGGTCGGCTGCGGACCGGGCGATCGCCTCGGTCCGCATCTGGGAACCGACGCTGTCGAGCGACTGTTCGACCGCCACGACCAATTTCGAGGCCTGCTCGGGCGAGCCGGCCTCGGCGGTGATGATCAGCAACGACGGCGCGGGACCGGTCATCGCCGACACCCGGGAGCGCAGATCCGCTTCCGAGGGTGCGAGCCCGTTCTTCACCACATCCGAGAGCACGCGGGTATCGGTGACCATCACGATGTAGGGCTGGGTCAGTTCGTTGAACACCGCGCCGATCGAGGGCTGCGAGATCTGGACAGTGATGCTCGCCTGGTAGGTCCGCTCGCTCCCGTCACGAACCAACCACACCGCGCCGCCGACGATGATCGCGGCGACCAGGGCGAACGGCAGGACCCGGATCAGTTGGCGGAGGTGGCCCGCGATGTTCACCACAGGCATCGACCGCCCGCCGGAGTCGAGGTCGGCGGTCGACGGCGACTCGGTACTGCTCACACTTCCCCCACATTTCACGCATCAACACTTCTCGATCACCGGCCCCCGAAGCCGGTACGGCCGTCACTTCGGCACGACCGAGTTGCGATGACGATACCTCAGGTCGGCCGGACGGTCGTGTCGGCGAACGCGGCCGAACCCCGCCGAACCTGCACTGTTCACTCGCCGGTAAGTCGCTGGGAATTCCACGGCGAACATCCGCGGGACCCTCCAGGTAGTCTGATCTACGTTCGCCCTTGATGGGTGCGGGACGGCTGAGCCGTCGGCAAATGGATGTCATTGAGGGGTAACGGCTGTGGGGGTTCGAGTGTCGGTATGTGTACCGGCCTTCAACGCGGCGCGCACGATTGTCGAGACGCTGGAGTCGATCAGCGCGCAGGATTTCGACGACCTCGAGATCGTGGTCGTCGACAACGCGAGCACCGATGGCACGGGTGATCTCGTGCGGGCGTTCGACGATGCGCGCATTCGGTTGTACACCAACGACACCACCTTGCCGATCGAGCAGAACTGGAATCGGGCGATCGAACTGGCCGGCGGCGAGCTGGTCAAGCTGGTCTGCGCCGACGACATGATCGCCCCGGGCTGCCTGTCGGCGCAGGTCGAGTCGATGGACGATCGCGAGATCGCGGTCGCCGGCGCCAAGTTCGACGTCGTCGACGACGACGGTGTGGTCCTCGCACGGGGGCGCGGGCTGCCAGGACTGGTGGGTCGATGCTCGTCGCAGACCGTGCTGCGCACGCTCGTACGCAAACTACCCGACGACGTGTGCCCGACCGCGGCGTTCCTGTTCCGTCGCGCTGATTTCGCCGCTACCACCGGTTTTCGCGCGGACTTCCTGTACGCGATGGATGTCGACCTGGTCGCGCGGCTGTGCGGACGCGGAGAGTTCTTCGGCCACGATCGGGTGCTCGCGATCAACCGCGCGTCGGTGTTCAACTACTCGAGTACGACATCGTCGGCGAGCAAATTCGCCGACGTGCTGCGGTTCAACCACCATCACCATCGGCAGTTCGCTGACCGCGTCGGTGTGATCGATGTCCTGATCGGCGACGGTCGCGTGCTGCGCCAGGCGCTGGTCCGGGTATCGGCGCGGGCCGCGCGGTTGTTCGGGCGAGGCGCGCGGCAGTGAGCTCCCTGTTGTACGTGGTGGCCCTGCCGGTGGCATGGGTCTTCCTGCGCTGGATCTGGCATCGGCCCCAACGCGGGGTGTTGCTGGTGGCGGCGTTGGTGCCGTTCAACGGATTGCTGCTGATCGCGCCGGCGTGGATGCGGGTCGACGGCTGGAAAGAAGCGATGCTGCTGCTCACCCTCGCGGTGGCGGCGTTCGTGCCCCACGGGCGAGTCGACCCGCGTCCGGTGTTGCCGTGGTGGTCGATCGGCGTGGTGCTGTGTGTGTTCGGGGTCGGTTCGGCGTTCCTGACAGCCGGAATTCTGGGCATTTTCGCGATCAAGATCACGTTCTTCTACTTCATCGTGGTGCCGCTGATCCTGTACCTGCGGCCGTTCACCGCGCGCGATCGCGATCTGCTCATCACGATCATGATGGTCGAGTCGGTCGGAATCGCGGTCTTCGGCTTGGCGCAGCAGGCGATCGGGCCCGCCGGGCTCGCGGAGATGGGCTACAAATTCAACGAGACGATCCGGTTCTCCGGTGGTCTGATGCGCTCGTTCGGATCGTTCAACCAACCGTTCCCGTTCGCGTTCTATCTGGTCACCGTCTTGCTGGTGGGCGGATCAGTCGCGCTGGCCGCGCCGCGACGGCTACGCAATCGACTGTTCCTGCTGACGACTCCGGTGCTGGTGGCCGGTGTCGCGGCCAGCGTCGTGCGCGCCGCGCTCCTCGGGTTGCTGATCGGCGTGCTGGTGCTCGCGGTTGTGCGCTATCGGCGACAACTCAAAGCGGTGATCATCGGCGGGGTCGCGTTGATCGTGGTGGCCGGCGTCGGGGCGTCGTCGCAGGCGCGCAGTTCGCTGTTGTCCTCGGACAGCCTGGCCGCGCGCGAGACCGGGTGGAAGGTCGTGACCAGAACGGTTCCGAGTCATCCGTTCGGTGAGGGCCTCGGCTCCACGGGGGCGGCCAAGGCGGCCCAACTCGTCGCCGAGCTCGGCCCGGCCGCCGAGAAATTGCCCTATGCCACCGGCGAAGTCCAGATCTACGGGCGCCCGTACCAACCCGACAACTACTACGTGAAGCTGCTCATCGAACTCGGGCCGATCGGGGTGTGGTTGTTCTGCGCGATCCTGGTGGTGATCTATCTGCTCGCGCTGCGTTCGGCGCGCACGATGACCGGCAACGACGCCGCACTGGCCCTCGGTGTCGCGGCGGCCGTGTTGTCGAGTGCGGTCGCGGCGGTCGCGTCGAGCTACTTCGAGATCTTTCCCAGCGATTTCTACTTCTGGTTGCTCGCCGCGGTCGTCGGCTGCGCGGTCTCCCAGCACTCCCCAGCCCAGGCCGTCGAGCGCAGCCCCGTCCCCGAACAGGTGTCATGAATTCTGCTGCGAACAGCCGGCCCACCGTGTGTTTCGGGGCCTTGGCCTACCGACCCGACGGCGCCGGGGTATCGACGTATCAGCGGGAACTGCTGGCGCAGTTGCCCGCGCTGTTGCCGGGTGCCGAGCTGTCGGCGCTGGTCCAAGCCGACGCGGCGAGTTCGCTGCCGTCCACCGTTTCGGCGGTGTCGCGGCCGGTCGCGGCGGGTGCTCGCCGCGCGTGGCACGGCGTCGCGCCGCTGCGCGGATTCGATGTGTTCCACGGCCTCGATGTCGACCTTCCGCTGGTCGGGCCGCGCGCCACGGTCGCCACGGTGCACGACCTGTCGGTTTTCGATGTGCCGTGGGCGTTCAGCCGCTATCGGGCGCGCGGGGAACAGCTGCTGGTCCGGACGTCGTTGATGCGGGCCGATCTGCTGATCGCGGTATCGGAATTCACCGCCGAACGGATCGCGGACAAGTTCGGCCGTGCGGCGGTCGTCGTGCCGCTCGCTCCCGCCGACTGGGCGCGCGTCCCCGAGGCCTCCGCAGTGGACCGGGTGCGTGCCGACTACGACCTGCCGCCTCGATTCATCCTGCAGGTGGGGACCGTCGAGCCGCGCAAACAGGTCGGGTTGCTCGCGGAAGTGGCGCGTGCCCTCGACATTCCGCTCGTGCTGGCCGGGGCCGGATCCACCGGTCCGCAGGCCCCGGCCACCGCGATCGGTCTCGGTTATGTCGACGCCGCCGATCTGCCCGCGCTGTACGCGGCCGCGACCGTGGTGGCCTACTGCTCGGAGTACGAAGGATTCGGGCTGCCGCCGGTGGAGGCCATGGCGTGCGGTGGCGCGGTGGTGGCCAGCGCGGTCGGCGCGCTGCCACAGGTCTGTGGCGACGGCGCCGTGCTGGTCGCGCGCGCGAATGTCGAGTCGTGGACGGCGGCCGTGCGCCCACTGCTGCACGACAGCGTCGGTAACTCCGCACTGCGCGAGCGTGGTCTCGCCGCGGCGTCGACGCTGAGCTGGCGGGCCACCGCCGAGGCGACGGTCGGCGCCTATCGCGGCGCCGGGTTGATTCCGTGACGACCGAGGCGAAACCGTCGGTTCCCGATCGCCCGATCGGGGGCCGCGCCGCGCTGTCGGGCCGGGCCGCCGCCAACAACACCGCCGCGATGCTGGCCAGCCGGATCTTCGCCGCGGTGCTCGGCCTGCTCGGCACCATGCTCACCGCCCGCATGCTGCCCGCGGTCGAATGGGGCTACTTCTCCTTCGTGTTCGGTCTGCTCGGCATGCTCGCGATCGTCACCGATCTGGGTGTCGGGCGCGCGGTCATCGGCAAACTCGTGCACGGCGAGCCCGCCGAGGTCGCCGAGATCGCGAGCTCGTTCATCGCGCTGCGGACCGTACTCGGGCTGCTGGGCTACGGGGTGGCCCTGGGCTATGTGGTGGTGCTCGATTGTCCACCGCAGGTCATCGCGGCGACAGCCATCGCGGGGCTGGTCGTGGTGGTCGCGACGCCGAGCAACGCGCTCACCGTGCTGTTCCAGTCGACCATGCGCTTGACCTTGGTCGCCGCGGCGGAGTCGATCGCCCGCCTTGTCCAGGTGGCGCTGACCGTCGTGGCGGTGCTGTGGGCACCGACCTTGCTGATCGTGGTGATCCCCGCCGTGGTGTACGAACTGATCGCCATCGCGATCAAGATCGTCGGCGTGGGGCGGGGGCTCGGTGGACCGATCCCGGCGCGCCGCGTCGAACTGCGCTGGTGGGGCGGCATGCTGCGTGAGGCGCTGCCGCTGAGCATCGGCCTGGCCTTGATCATCATGCTGCAGAAGGTCGGCCTGCTGCTGCTGGGTCATTTCGACACCTTCGAATCCGTCGGGATGTTCGCGGTCGGTATGAAATTCGCCGACCTCGTCGACACCGCGGCGATCGCGGTCGTCGCCCCGTTGACCACGCTGCTGATCGCGGTATGGCCAGCCGACCCCACCGGATTCCGGCGCTACTTCCGCCAGTCGGGTGCCGCGCTGACGGCCCTCGGCCTTGCCGCGCTGGTCGCCTTCTGGCCGGTCGCGACCCAGGTGATCGACCTGCTCTTCGGTGCGAAGTTCGTGTCCGCGGTCGACGCGAGTCGCTACCAGATCATCGGCGGACTGCTCGGCGCGCTGGCCCATCTGGGCCTGGTCGCGCTGATGGCTGCCGGGCGCAACTACCTGATTCCCTGGATCGCGTTGCTCGCGTTGGCCGTCGACCTGGCGTTGTCGTGGCCGCTGATCGCGTGGCTGTCGTTCGAAGGCGCGGCCGTCGCCGGTCTGGTGGCCAACGTCGTTCTGCTGATCGGGGTGTGGCTCGCGCTCGTCGCCACGGTGCGGATCGGGCGGTTGATCCCGGTCGCCTCGGTGGTGTCGGTCAGCGCCGTCGCCGCCGCGGTGATCGTCCCCGCGACGATGATTCAGCAGCGGTGGGAGCCGCCGTGGATTGTCACCTCGACGGTGGCCGGTGTGTTGTACCTTTTCCTCGCCGGCTGCGTTGTGCGCTGGACCGACGGATTGACGATACGAAGCGTGCGAGGGCCGAAATCTGATGACACTGTGGCGATTCGCTCGGATGATCACCACCGTGGCTCTCACCCTCACCCTGCTCGGATGCGGGACACCGACGATGTCGACCGTGCTCGATGAGCGCGTGAACGAGACCGGACTCGGCATCGCGGGCGGGCACTCGTGGCTCACGCTGAGCACCGGCGAATTGGACCGCCAGATGAAGGGCGTGGTCGACGCGGGCGCCACCTGGATCAGGATGGATCTGGACTGGTCGCTCATCGAGCACGATCGTGGCCGCAAGGACTGGTCGATGACCGATCGGGTGGTGCGGTCGGCGCGCGCCCATGGGCTGCACGTGCTGGCCATCCTCACCTACTCACCGCCGTGGGCACGTCAGGACCCGGGGCCCGGCGGAAACAAGGTCGCCCCGTACCCCGCGCTGTTCGGCCAATTCGTCGCCGACGCGGTCGAGCGTTACCGCGATCAGATCAAGCACTGGGAGGTCTGGAACGAGCCCAATGTCACCAGCTTCTTCGCGCCGTTGCCCCATGTGGGTCTGTACGCCCAGTTGCTCCACCAGGCGGCGACGGCCGTGCGCACCCGCCAGCCGGGTGGTCAGGTGTTGGTCGGTGGCTTGGCGCCCGCTGCCGACAACGGCCGCGACATCGCGCCGTCGACGTTCATCGAGCGCCTCTACGCGCTGGGCTCGGCTCTCGACTTCGACGCCATCGCGGTGCACCCCTATTCCTATCCGGAGCTGCCCTCGTCACCGAGCCGGGACAATGCCTTCCAGAACCTGACTCGAATTCGGGCGATCATGGACGCGCGCGGCGACACGTCGAAGCGGTTGTGGCCCACCGAATTCGGCGCGCCGACCGGTACCGGAGCACGCGCGGTCGACGAGCAGACCCAAGCCGAGATACTCGGCGGCGGCCTGGACTCGATGGCGGCGATGCCCAATATCGGCCCTGTTTTCGTCTACTCCCTGATCGACGCGGGCGACGATCGCCAGAACCTGGAGGACAACTTCGGCATGCTCCGTCGTGACTATTCGGCGAAACCGGCACTGGCGCAGGTCCGCGCCCGCGCGGAGGTGCTCCGTGCGGGGCAGTGACGACGGGCGCGAGCTGGTATTCGTCGCTCACACCGGACAGGCGTCGGGCGCGGAGAACGTGATGCTCGCCCTCGTGGACTTGGCGCTGGAACGTGGCTACCGGGTGCGGGTCGCCTGCCCGGATGGTCCGTTGCGGGAACGGCTGCCCGCCGAAGTCGAGCACATCGGCATCGCCGGGCTGGGGCTGGCGGGTGAACGGGGCCTGCGCCGGTTGACCGCCGCGCTGGTCATGCTGAAGAACTGGATCGGTGCGGCGTGGCGACTTCGGAAGCCGCTGCGCGACAGCCGAACCCGAATCATCGTCAATTCGACCATGGCGTTGCCCGCGCTGGCGCTGGCCTGTCCGCATCGGCGCTCGGCGGCCTGGTTGGTCCACGACATCCTCGCCAGCCGACGGCAATACGGCGCAGCCTGGGCCGGTCGTGCCGCGGTGGGCCACGCCATCGCGGTCTCCGAGACCGCCGCGGAGCCGCTGCGCCGGCGCGGCTTCGATGTCGATGTCGTGTGCAACGGCGTGACCTGGCCGGTCGAACCCGCGCCCGTCATCGAGCGCACGCCACCGGTGGTCGGCATCCTGGGGGTGGTGACCTCATGGAAGGGCCACCACGTTCTGCTGGAGGCCGTCGCGGGGTTGCCCGAGGTGCGACTCGAAATCGCCGGTCGGGCATTGCCCGGCGACGTGACGTATCTGGCCGAGCTCCGCGAGCGCGCCGAGCAGCCCGACCTCGCCGGTCGGGTCGCCTTTCTCGGTCAGGTCGACGCGATGACCACCCTGCGGGGCTGGGACGCGGTGATCTCGGCCAGCGTGCTGCCCGAGGCCGGTCAGCTCGTCGTCCTCGAGGCGATGAGCCTGGGTGTCCCGGTGATCGCCACCGATCACGGTGGTTACGCCGACGACCGCGTCATGGTGTGCGTTCCCCCCGCTGATCCGGTCGCGCTGCGAGCGGCGATCGAGCGGGTCACCGGCGACCCGCGGTTGCGGTCGCGCTTGCACGAGGACGGTCGGGCTCGTGTCGCGGCGGCACACGATCGGTCCCGCACGCTGCCGCAGATGCTCGACGCTCTGCTCGGCACGGCACGGTGACAGTGACGGACCCGGCGAGTGAACTCACTCGCCGGGTCCGTCGGGCCCCGATCAGATCGAGAAGGTCTTGCCGTAGGTGACGACGGTATCGCCGGACGAGCCGACGATCCGCACGAATGGGCGGACATTGGTCTGGCCGAGCACACCGGTGACAGTGCCGTGGAAACCCGAAAGACGCAGTACACCTTCGGCGCCGGCGATCTCACCGCCCGCGACCTCGACCTCCTGGATGCCGGGGCCGAAGCCGGCGGCGAGTTCGATGCCCGCGCGCGGGATGAGGCCGTCGAGCTTTACGGTGGGGCCGTCGGCGCCGACCTCGAGGCCGAGGCTCGGGGTGGACCACTCGAACTTGATCCTGCCGTCGAGGGTGGCGGGGTAGCCGACCTGATAGCCGAGCGTGATGCGACCGGACCAGGTCTCGGCGTCGGGGCCGGTGACCAGGTAGGAGGCCGCGCCGCTGTGGAACCATTCGCGGGTGAGCGGATTGCCGTCCAGTGGTGCGACGAAGTCGATCCGGGTGTCGGACTGGATCGCCTCGACGGTGCGGTTCTTGCCGTCGAGAACAGTACTGCTGCTGTCGATTCCGGCAGCAGCGGCGCCTGACCCCATGGCGAGACCGACAGCGATGGCCGATACCATCGCCGCGATCCGGAGCGCGCGTGGTGCGAGCACGGTGGTTCCCCTCATCAGAATTCTTCCCCTGGATACTCGCCCGTCGAACGCTGCGTTCGGCGCCGCATTTCCCCTTGCGACCCGGGCACCGGCCACCGCGACACTGCGGCGGTCCAGCGGTGACCCGAACTCGATCATGGTGCGGCGCTGGGCATTTCCGAGTATCTCACGTCCTGCGATCATGCGCCGATCGACATAAGGTCGGCTATCCCACAGTCTTCCCATGCCTGTCTCGGTTGCGTGGGCCCGCCGGATCGTCGATCATCCACCGCCCGTCGAGTTCGGGCAGTGCGGCGCTCACCTCGGCGAGCAGGTCCGGCAGCGTCAGCAGCACGACGTCGGGCTCGGCGGCGACCAGTTCGGCGGGGGAGATGATGGGCACATCGGTGCCGGGCATCCGGCAGCCCTGCTTACCCGGAGCGGCGTCGGCGACCCCGGCGAGCAGGCCGCGGTGCGCGCCCGCCATGCTCAGCAGCGCCACCGCGCGCGACGCGGCGCCGTAGGCATAGACCCGACGGCCGTGCGTGGCGCCGGCGTCCAGCCAATCGCGCAGGGCGCGGACGTGACGGTCGACCGTCTGCTGCAACTCGGCGGCCGCGCTCAGTGCGTCGGCTTCGGCGACGAGAAGGCTGTCGATGGTGGCGTCGGGGGTGTGATCGCCGTGGCGAACGGCCAGGAGCACCGTGCCGCCGTAGAGGTCGAACTCCCACGCGGTGACCACGCTCATCCCCGCCGCCCGCAACAAGGTGCGCAGAGCGGCCAGTGAGTAGTACGCGAAGTGCCCGTGCCGCAACGCGTTCCATTGTCCCTGCGTGACGATGGTGGCCAGTGAGTGGTATTGAACGAGCAGCACCCCGTCGGGCGCTGTCGCCGCGGCCCGTGCCGCGAAGGCCGCGCGCTGATCGGGTTCGTGCATGATCCCGAAGCAGTCGAGCACCACATCGGCCGGTTCCCCGGTGTTCTCGGTGAAGCCGTGCTCGGCGAGCAGGGGCAGCCAGGTGCCGCCGTGCGGGCTACCGAATTCGGTGACCGTCGATCCGCGCAGCAGCCCGGCGGCGTGTACCAGACGCACCGCCTCGGCGGCCTGGTCGCGCAGGGCCAGCGGCTCGATACCGCGGGGCTCTGCGGTGACAGTGTCGTCGTCGGCCAGCTGAGCCAGCCCGCATGCCGCGCACCGGTCCATCCGCAGGGGGTGGCCGGATTCGGTGGCGGCGACCGGAGCGTCACGTGGCGGAAAGTGATCCGCCGCCGGGACCGCGCCGAGATCGAGGACGGGAACAAGCGCGGTCTTCGCGCAGCCGCGGCATCGGTGGGTCATGGGAGTATGGCCTCGTGCGTATCGAGCGGACCGAATTGGCCGACGTAGTGGTACTCGTTCCCGAACCGTTCCGGGACGAGCGGGGGTTGTTCACCCGTACCTTCGACGCGGGTGAGTTCGACGCCCATCTCGGGGTACCGGGTGCGGCGGCGGCCTTCGTGCAGGATTCGCAGTCGCGGTCGGTGCGCGGGGTGATCCGTGGCATGCACGGGCGCGGCGGGCGCGGTGAGGCCAAGCTGGTGCGGTGCGCGCACGGCGCCGTGCACGACGTGCTCGTCGACATTCGTCCCGGTTCGCCGACTTTCGGTGCGCGCCAAGCGTTTCGGCTCGACGACGAGCAGTTCCATCACCTCTATGTGCCGCCGGGTTTCCTGCACGGGTTCCAAGCGCTCACCGAGATCGCCGACGTCTGCTACCGCATCGACCGTCCGCACGATCCCGCCGAGGACCTCGGGGTCGCCTATGACGACCCCGAACTGGCCATCGCATGGCCGTTGCCCGTCGGCCCGGTCTCCGCACGTGACGCGCGGGCCGGGACCTGGGCCGCGCTGCTGGCTACGCTGACGCCGGCGCACTGATCCGGCGCAGCTGTGCGTCGAGCACCCCGGAGTCGCACAGGCCCTGCAGGTGCGGCAACCGGGTGTACCGGCGGAAGAACGCGTCGGCGGTGAGTCCGCGCGCGGTGTACTCGGTGTAGAGCTCGGCCGCGCCCGCAGGGACCGTCCACTGCGCCTCGAAGCCGAGAACCGCACGCGCGTAGGAGAAGTCGACCCGGTAGGACCGTGGGTCGGCGCCGTTCTCACCGGTGATCAGCAGCCGGGATCCGGGGACCGCGTCGACCACCGAGGCGGCGATCTCGGCGACAGTGAGGTTGTTGACCTCGGTGCCGATGTTGAACGCCCGGCACGAGATGTCGGCGGCGGGCGCGGTGAGGCAGGTGGCGAACGCGGCGGCGATGTCGGCGGCGTGCACCAGGGGCCGCCACGGGGTGCCGTCGGAGAGCACCTTCACCTCGCCGGTGAGCACCGCGTAGCCGACCAGATTGTTGAGCACGATGTCGGCCCGCAACCGCGGCGAGAAGCCGAAAGCGGTGGCGTTGCGCAGGAATACCGGAACGAAGTTGTCGTCGGCCAGCGCGGCCACATCGTCTTCGACGCGGACTTTGCTCTCGGCGTAGGGGGTGATCGGGCGCAGCGGGGCGTCCTCGGTGACGAGGTCGGCTCCGGCGGCGCCGTAGACCGAGCAGGTAGACGCGTAGAGGAACCGCGACACCCCGGCCTCCTTGGCGAGGCGGGCCAGTCGCACCGACGCGTGATGGTTGATGTCGTAGGTGATCTCCGGCGCCAGGGCGCCCAGGGGATCGTTCGACAACGCCGCGAGGTGGATCACCGCGTCGAAACCGCGCAGCTGCTCGACGGTCACCTCGCGCAGGTCCACCGCCGACCCGTCGGGGTCACCGGCGAATTCGCCGAGCAGGCAGTCGGCGAAGTAGCCGATGTCCAGGCCGGTGACCTGGTGGCCCGCCGCCCGCAGCACCGGCACCATCACGGTGCCGAGATAGCCCTGGTGCCCGGTGACCAGTACCCGCATGTTCACGTCTGTTCCCATCTGATGATCGCTTTGTCGAGCACGAACGCCTCGGCATACGGTGCGTGGCACTGCACGCCACGCATCCGGGCCAGTCCGAGGAAGGCCTGTTCGTCGAACCAGTCGCGGCCCGTCTGCGACGGATAGTGTTCGTGTAGCAGACGCGACTTCTGCTGTACGAGTGCGTGACTCAGTGGGTGGTAGAGGGTGGGAGTCGGAGTGTCGGTCTCCCATTTGAGGATTTCGTAACCCAGGGTCAGGTGATCACGGAACTCGGTGGGCACCAGTTCGGCGAGCAGCCGGTGGTCCTGGTGGGCATCGCCACGATGCGGCGCGAACACCACCTCGGGTTCACCGCCACGACGAAAGACCGCCAGTGCGTCCTTGATCCGATCCCAGTGCGCGGGCGCGCGACCGTCGGGCACATCGAGCACGTGCAGTTCCGGCTTGTTGCCCGAGCAGAACGCGGTGAGCGCCGCCCGCTCCTCGTCCTCACGTGCGGTGCCGCCACCGGAGAGGACGAGCGCGCGTACCTCGACCTCGGGATCGGCGCCGGTGAGCGCGAGAAGCGTTGCCCCCATCCCGATCGCGATGTCGTCGCAGTGCGCGCCGAGCACCGCGATCCGGCGCGGCGGGGTGGTGAACAGCCCGATCACGGCCGGTCCCACACCATCCACGGCCGGGTGCCGTTGCGGTAGGCGTCGTCGAGTTCGGCGCGTTCCTTGAAGGTGTCGGCCGGTTTCCAGAAACCCATGTGCTGATACCCGAAGAGCCTGCCCTGCCCGGCGAGCGCGCCGCACGCGTCGGCCACGAGATCGCCGCCAGGGGGCAGCAGATCGAAGATCTCCTGGCTGAGCACGAAATATCCGCCGTTCTCCCACAGCGGCATCTGCGCCACCGGCACGATGTCCTTCACCTCACCGGTCGGCGAGATGTCCACACAGTGGAACGAGGACTGCGGCGGCACCACCATCATCGACGCGGCCGCACCCGAGGCATGGAAACGCTCGATCATGGTGTCCAGCGGTGCGTCGGTGAGGACGTCGGCGTAGTTGGCCAGGAAGTATTCGTCGCCGTCGAGGTGCTCGCGCACGCGGCGCAGTCGCTCCCCGATCGCGGATTCGACGCCGGTGTCGACGAAGGTGATCGTCCAGTCGCTGATGTCGCTGCCCAGCAGCTCCACGTCACCGTTGCGGATCACGAAGTCGTTGGACGCCGACTCCTGATAGGTGAGAAAGAAGTTCTTGATGTGCTCGGCGCCGTAACCGAGACACAGCACGAACTCTGTGTGTCCGTAGTGCGCGTAATAGCGCATCACGTGCCACAGCAACGGGCGCGGCCCGACCAGCTGCATCGGCTTGGGGACGACGTCGTCGGATCCGCCGCGCATGCGCATGCCGTATCCGCCACAGAACAATACGACCTTCATCGGTTCGTTCACCTTCATTCGGAGAGTGCGCCGACCGCGACCGGTTCGCCCGCCGTGGCGGCGCGATGCAGCACCGGCAGGGGGTAGATCAGTTCGCCACCCCATTCGCCGACGTGGCTGAGTTGAGCGGTGATCTCGGTTTCGAGATTCCACGGCAGGACCAGCACCACATCGGGCTTGTCCGCGTCGATGCGTTCCGGCGGATGGATCGGAATCCGGGTGCCGGGGGTGTAGCGGCCGTGCTTGTAGGGGTTGCGGTCCACGGTGTATTCGAGCAGGTCGGGCCGGATGCCGCAGTAGTTGAGCAACGTGTTGCCCTTGCCCGGCGCGCCGTAGCCGACCACCCGCTTACCCGCAGCGCGGCAGTCGAGCAGGAAACGCAGCAGCTCGTGGCGAACCGATTCGGCACGGGCACCCAGCGCGGCGTAGCCGGCGGGTTCGTGCAGCCCCGCCGCACGCTCGAGGTCGAGGACCTCGGCGACCCGGGCGGTGGGTTCGGCTACCGCGTCGGGGCGTGCCCACAGCCGGATCGAGCCACCGTGGGTGTCCAGCAGTTCCACATCGACGACGGTCAGGCCGGCGATCGCCAGCGCGCGCTGCGCCGAATGGACGGTGTAGTACTGGAAGTGCTCGTGGTAGATGGTGTCGAACTGGCCGAGCTGGACCAGGTTCAGCGCGTGGTGCACTTCGATGCTGCACCAGCCGTCGTCGCTGAGCAGGGTACGCAGCGCGTGGGTGAACCCGCGCAAGTCGGGTACGTGGGCGTAGACGTTGTTGGCGACCACCAGGTCGGCCGGTCCGTGCTCGGCGCGGATCCGTGCGGCCGAATCCTGTTCCAGGAACGCAGTGTCCGTCGGTACGCCGACCGCGCGGGCCGCGCGTCCGACATTGACCGAGGGCTCGATGCCCAGACAGCGGATGCCGCGCGCGACCGCGTGTCGCAGCAGGTAGCCGTCGTTGCTCGCCACCTCGACGACGAACGAATCGCCGCCGAGGCCGAGTCGTTCGGCGGTCGCGGTGACGAACTGCTCGGCGTGGCGGACCCAGCTGTCGGAGAACGAGGAGAAGTACGCGTACTCGGTGAAGGTGTCCTCGGGGGTGATCAGCGCCGGGATCTGCAACAGCAGGCAGTCCTCGCACAACCGCAGGTGCAGCGGATAGGTCGATTCGGGCAGGTCGAGTTCGGCGGCGGACAGAAAGCTCTCGCACGGTGGGGTGGCGCCCAGGTCGAGCACGCTCGTGAGCCGTTCGGAGTCACAGAGTCGACATTGCACGTGGAGCCCCCACCTTCATACCTGTTCACCCGAGCTGTCGCGGCTCATGCCGGTCATGCCGGAAGTCGGATCAGTGGGCACAGACGTTACAGCGCGGCGGGCGATAAGAGTGCCCCGAAACATTCGGGCGGAAACAGATTCATGGTAATTTTCGGAGTTATACCAGGCCGATCCGGCACCGGCTAACTGCCGGCGAGGACGACCTTTCCTCCTCTGTTTGTGATGGCGATCACTTGTGAAAGTGATTGTCCTGCATTCATATCGAAAGGCAATAGCGGTTCGGTGATAGCTGTCCGATTGCGCTGTGAAGTGGCTAACTACTGGAATCCCTTGTGGCGGTGAGTCTTCGGAAAGAACCCCTGCTGGTGGTCTGTAACAATCAGCAGGCGGGTATCGAATCGACGGGAAGTAGGACGGCCGCAACGGCCGCATTCCGGTCGACGGGGATCGGGAAACGATTCGTCGCCCGAAGGGGAGGTGTGGGTTCATGAGCTACGAGCTCACCGGGAGTGGCGACGTCGATGTTGTCAACGGTGTCCAGGTGCTGCGCCGCACCCAACGCGAGAGTTGGCAGAGCGCACTGGTCCAGCGGTTGGCGGCGACCGATGTGATCGCGGTGTTCGGTGCGGTCGCGGCGGCACAGGTCATCCGCTTCGGCGGTCCCGCCGCGCCGCCGCTGGCCTGGCCGCTGCCCTACGAGGTCGGCTACTCCGTGGTGTCGCTGGCGTTGGCCGCCGGGTGGCTGGCGTTGCTGCACGGCTACGGCAGCCGCACCCCGCAGGTGGTCGGCACCGGGACCGAGGAATTCCGCAGGCTGGTGTCGGCGACCCTGCGGCTGTTCGGTGTGCTCGCGATCCTCGCGCTGCTGTTCCGGGTGGAGGTCGCGCGCGGTTATCTCGCCATCGCGTTGCCCGCCGGGCTGTTCGCGCTGGTCGTGGGGCGATTGGCGTGGCGATGGCGGTTGCGGCGGTGGCGCGCGCAAGGGCGGTGCCACATCGCGGTGCTGGTCGTGGGTTCGCCGGAGGCCGCGCAGGCGATGGCGTCGGCGTTCACCGGCGATCCCGGCTCCGGCTATCGCGTGGTCGGCGTCTGCGTGCCCGCGGGATCGGTGGGCGCGCAGTTCGATACGTCCGACGGGCCGTCGGTGCTCGGCGACGATCGCTCGGTGCTGGAGGCGGTGCGCCGCAGTGGCGCCGACTCGGTGGCCGTGGCCGCGACCGACCATCTCGGACCCGCCGAGTTGCGGCGGATGGCATGGGCATTGGATCCCCTCGGCGTCGATCTGATCGTCGCGCCCGGCATCGCCGACATCGCGGGGGCGCGGCTGACCAACCGCCTCGTCGCGGGGATGCCGATGCTGCACATCGACCCGCCGCGCTACGGACGGGCGAAGTCGAGCCGCAAAGCGCTGTTCGATGTGTGTTTCGCCGCGACCGTGCTGGTGCTCGTCGCGCCGATGCTGGCCGCCATCGCAATCGCCGTGAAGATGACGAGTGCGGGGCCGGTGTTCTACCTGTCGGAGCGGATCGGGCGCGACGGTATTCCGTTCCGGATGATCAAGTTCCGCAGCATGCTCGTCGACGCCGACCACGCGGTGGAGGCGCTCATCGAGCGCCACGGTGGAAATCCGTTGTTCTTCAAGGTCAAAGACGATCCGCGGGTCACCGCCGTCGGCCGCTTCCTGCGCAAGTACAGCCTCGACGAGCTGCCCCAGTTCTTCAATGTGCTGCGCGGCGACATGAGTGTCGTCGGGCCACGGCCGCAGGTGCAACGTGAGGTCGACAGCTACGACGGGGAGATGCGGCGGCGGCTGCTGGTGAAGCCGGGCGTCACCGGGTTGTGGCAGGTCAGCGGACGGTCGGATCTGTCGCCGGAGGACTCGGTGCGGCTCGACCTGTCCTATGTCGAGAACTGGTCGATGGTGCTGGATCTGGCGTTGATCGCGCGCACCATCGGAGCGGTCACCCGCGGCGACGGCGCGTACTGAAACCGGGGTGGCGAGTCGACTCACCACCCCGGCTCGGCTACGCGGAGCGCGCGCTCCCGGTCAGCGCAGGTCGCGCCGGCGGAAGGCCATGAGCCCCACCGCGATCCCCGCCCCCGCGAGGGCGAGCAGGTAGCCGATCGGCACCATGTCGAACGGCGCACCCGGCAGCTTCGGCGGGTGGACGAAGGGCACCAGATCGAGGATCCACTGCGAGAAGCTGCCCAGCGAGCCCAGCACGAAGATCACGATCATCGCGCTCAGCACGCCCCACGCGAGTGCCGCGTACTTGGGCAGTGCGCCGAACAACAGCATCGCGATGGCGGTGACCACCCAGACCGCGGGCAGTTGTACCGCGACCGCGCCCAAGGATTCGCCGACCTTGCCGGGGAGGTCGCCGTCTGTCGCACCCCAGACGATGCCGATCGCCAGGCCCGCGGTCAGCAGTGCCACGGCGGGTCCGCCGATCGCGAACAGCAGGTGGCTCGACGCGTAGCGCACGCGGCTCACCGCGGCGGCCATGACCGTCTCCGCGCGCCCGGAGTTCTCCTCCTCGTGCAATCGCAGCAGCGCCGACACGGAGTAGGCGGCGGCCGCGGCGGCCAGCATGGTGACGGCGTAGGCGATGAACGACTTCTCCAGATCGGCCGACCCGCCCATCGAGGTGACCACGTCCTGCAGGGTGCCGCTGTCGTCGAGCATGCCGCCGATGCTGTTGACCGCACCGCCGATGAGCAGACCGTAGAGGGCGAAACCGGTCGTCCAGGCGAGCAGTGAACCTCGCTGCAGCCGCCAGGCCAGACCCACCGGACCCGACAGCGCGGTGCCCGCGACGGCTGGTCCGGGTCGGTCGGCCAGCAATCCCGCGCCGATATCGCGTGTCCGCAGCAACCGATAGGCGAGCAGCGTCGCGCCGGTGGCGAGGGCGGCCATCGGTACGAGCACCCACCAGCGTTCGTCGGCGAACGGGCGGATCTGCAGGCACCACCCCAGCGGCGAAAACCAGGACAGCACACCGTTTCCCGCATCGCCAACCGCACGTACCGCGAACGCCGCGCCCAGTGTGCCCAGCGCGATGCCACGGGCAAGCCGCGCGCCGGTGCTGACCTGCGCGGCGACGGCGGCCACCGCACCCCAGACCACACCGGAGCCGGCGAGTGCGGCGCCGAAGGCGACCGACCCTCCGGCAGGCAGATCGGTGGCCATCAGTGAAGCGGCACAGACGATTCCGGCAACCGCCGAAGCGCCGTAGGTGAGCAGGAGTGCTCCGGTGAGGCCGGCGAAGCGGCCGATGCTGGTGGCGCCGACCAGTTCCGCGCGCCCGGTCTCCTCCTCGACCCTGGTGTGGCGGATGACCGTGAGTACCGCGGCGATCGCGATCATCGCGTACATCGCTCCGGCCTTCCAGGTGCCGATGGAACCGAGCGCCGAGCTGAAAACGGGTCCGTACATGGCGATCAGTGCGGGGCTGGCCGCCGTGGTCGCCGCGAAGTGGTCGAGTTGTTCTCCGGTGGTGTAGATGTCCTTGATCGACACGATCTGCAGCGCGGGCATCAGCCCGATCAGCAGCGACCACAGCGGCGCGACCACCCGGTCGCGGCGCAGATACAGGCGCAGCATCTGGCCGGTGCCGGCGAATTCGCCTGCGGTGCGGGCAGTTCCGGCGAAACGGGGGAGAGCGGCTGTCGCAGTCATGCCCGCACCTTCTCCGCGGTCTCGGCGTCGTCGACGTGGTAGTGGCGAAGGAACAGATCCTCTAGCGTCGGTGGTGCGCTGGTCAGGCTGCGGACCCCCGCGTCGCCGAGTACCCGGATCAGTGCGCCGAGGTGGTCGGCGTCGACCTGGCAGCGCAGGGTCGAACCGTCTCGTTCGACATCGCCGACCCCGGGCATCGTGCTCAGATCGCCGGGATCGCCGATCAGGTCGGCGGTGATGGCAGTGCGGCTCAGATGGCGCAGGTCGTTGAGCGAACCGGATTCGACGGTACGCCCGGCGCGGATGATGGTGACCCGGTCGCACAGGTGCTCGACCTCGGACAGGATGTGGCTCGACAGCAGCACCGTCGCGCCACGGGCGGCGGCATCGCGCACGCAGTCCTGGAAGACCTGCTCCATCAGCGGGTCCAGACCCGAGGTGGGCTCGTCGAGGATCAGCAGATCCGCGTTCGCCGAAAAGGCCGACACCAGTGCGACTTTCTGCCGGTTGCCCTTGGAATAGGTGCGCGCCTTCTTGGTGGGGTCGAGTTCGAAGCGTTCGATCAGCTCGCCGCGGCGTGACTCGTCCAACCCGCCGCGCATGCGGGCGAGCAGGTCGATCGTCTCACCGCCCGACAGCGACGGCCACAGCGTGACATCGCCGGGGACATAGGCGATCCGGCGATGCAGGTCGACGGCATCGGTCCAGGGGTCTCGGCCGAAGACCGCGGCTTCGCCACCGGTCGCGCGCAGTACTCCGAGCAGGATTCGGATGGTGGTGGACTTGCCTGCGCCGTTGGGACCGAGGAAACCGTGGATTTCGCCGGTGCTGACGTGTAGGTCGAGTCCGTCGAGCGCGGTGAAGCGGCCGAACGTCTTTCGCAGGCCCGCGACATCGATGACCCGGTCGGTGGTGGGGGAGGGCATCGTCTACTCCTCGAAAAGGGTGTCGAGCATGGTGGAATCGGTGAGTAATCCTTGGGTGTAGAGCTCGAGCGCCGGGAAGGTGATCTCGTCGGACAGCTCACGAATCGCCTTGCGGTAATCGAGTTTTCCTTCGCGCTGCATGCGCATCTGGAGGTAGAGGTTCATCGCGCCGACATGGCAGAGCACGATGTAGCGAGCGCGGGCCGCGTGGTCGCGACTCGGCTTGGCCTTGCCCTCGTCGACGGCGGTCTGCATGTACTGCTCCGCGTCGGAGATCATGTGTTCGAGCAATGACTCCGACAGCGGGCCGCCTGCCTGGAAGCTGCGCAGCATGTAGGCCACCAGGGGTGCGTACATCTCGATCTCGGCCATCGCGTTCAAGATCCCCGCGGGACCGGGTGCCTGGATCGCGCGCAGCTTCTCGTCGCGGATGATCTCGAGCACACGATCGTCGCAGACCGCGCGCAGACCGTCCTTGGAGCCGAAGTGATGGTTCACCAGCCCGGGTGACACCCCGGCTGCGGCGGCGATGGCCCGTACGCCGACGCCGAAGCCCTGCTCACCGAACAATTCGATCGCGGCATCACGAATCCTGGCGGCGGTGGTGAGATCGGCTGAACGCATGTTCAATATGTTAAACGCGTGTTCAATCCGTTGGCAAGACTTTCACCCGATCCGAGTTTCGGGCCTGGGTGACCCATCGTGTCCGGGCTAATGTCGAAGCCATGGCTACCGGCACATCGACGACGGCAGAACATCTCCGCGCAGCGCTGGACGGACCGTGGCGCACGGTCAGGGAGCAGGCGCGCACCCAGCTCGCCGGTGCGGAATTCACCGACGATCCCGAACTCGACATCCACGCGGCGAGAGCTCGCGTGCTCGACCAGATGCGGGTCATCGCGACCATGGGCTACCCCGAGCGCGGGTTCCGGCCCGAGAACGGCGGCACCGGTGATCCCGGCGGCGCGGTCGTCGGGCTGGAGATGCTCGCCTACACCGACCTGTCGCTGTGGGTGAAATCCGGCGTGCAGTGGGGACTGTTCGGTGGCGCGGTGGAGAACCTGGGCACCGAACGTCACCGTGACTTCATCAAGCGCCTGATCTCGCTCGATCTGCTCGGCTGTTTCGCGATGACCGAGTCGGGCCACGGCAGCGATGTCGCCGATCTGGAGACCACGGCCACCTATGACCCGGCCACCCAGGAATTCGTCGTCAACACCCCGACCCCGTCGGGGCGTAAGGACTACATCGGTGGTGCCGCGGTGCACGCGCGGATGGCCGCGGTGTTCGCTCAGCTGATCGTCGGCGGCGAGAGCAAAGGGGTGCACTGCCTGCTGGTGCCGATCCGTGACGACCTCGGCGCGGACCTGCCCGGCGTGACCACCTACGACGACGGTATCAAGGGCGGCCTGCCCGGCGTCGACAACGGCCGGATCGTCTTCGACCAGGTGCGGATCCCCCGCGAGAACCTGCTCAATCGCTACGCCGATGTGTCCGCGGACGGCACCTACAGCTCGGAGATCGAGAACCCGAGCCGCCGTTTCTTCACCACCCTCGGCACGCTGGTGCGTGGCCGGGTCAGTGTGGGTGGCGCGGCTGCGGCGGGCGCGCGGGTGGCACTGAGTATCGCCGTCCGCTATGCGTTGGCACGCCGACAGTTCGCCGACCCCGATACCGGTGAAGAGACCCTGCTGCTGGACTACCGCAGCCATCAGCGCAGGCTGCTGCCGCTGGTCGCGAAGTCGTTCGCGCTGGCCTTCGCCCAGAACGACCTCGTGCGCCGGATGGATGAGATCCAGCGCGGGGAAAACACCGAACCGAGCTCACAGCGGGCGCTGGAGAAGCGTGCCGCCGGTCTGAAGGTGGCTCAGACCCGCCATGCCACACGGGCGATTCAGGAATGCCGCGAAGCCTGCGGCGGCGCCGGCTATCTCACCGAGAACCGCCTGGTGACGCTGAAAGCCGATACCGATGTGTTCACCACCTTCGAAGGTGACAACGTCGTCTTGACCCAGCTCGTGGCGAAGGAGCTGCTCACCGCCTACTCCGACGAGGTCCGCGACCTCGACGCACTCGGCTGGGTGCGCTTCGCCGCCACCATGGCCGGTGACGTGGTGCGCAAACGCTCGGGCGTGCGGCAGCTGATCCAGACCCTGCGCGACCGCAACGACGAGTCCGTCGACGAAGGCGACCTGTCCAAACGCGACGTCCAGCTACAGCTGTTCGCCGACCGCGAGGACTACCTGCTGCGCACCGCCGCGCACCGGCTGCGCGCCCGCGCCGCCGACACCGGCCCGTTCGAGGCGTTCAACAATGCCCAGGACCACATCCTGGCCGCCGGCGCCGCGCACATCGACCGGCTCGTGCTCGAGGAATTCGTCGACGGCATCGCCACCATCGAGGACCCGGATGCCAAGGCGCTGGCCGAAACCGTCTGCGACCTCTTCGTTTACGCCTCGCTGGAGGAGAACCTGGCCTGGTACATCATGCACCGGTTCATGTCGGTGGAGCGGGCCAAGGCGGTGCGGCGCGGGGTGAACGAACTCGTCGACCGCCTGCGTCCGGACGCGCTGACCCTGGTGGAGGCGATGGGTGTGCCCGAGACGATGCTGCGCGCCGAAATGCTGCACGACGCCAGCGTTTTCGATCGTCGCTAGGCGGCGCGCCGGGCGTGTAGGGCATCGGAGATCCAGCACAGGCCGATCGCCATCGAGGCGGCCGCCGCCGCCCCACCGAGGACATCGGTGGGGTGGTGGTAGCCCAGCTCGGCCATCGCGGGGGTGATCGCGATCAGGGCGAGCACGGTGAGCGTCGCGACCGCGATCCGTGTCCGCAGGTCGGTCACCAGGCACGCGAAAGTTGTTGCGACAGCGACCATGTGGACGGTGTGTCCGCTCGGGTAGGCGAGATGGTCGTCCAGCTGCCGATCCCACAGTGGTTTCAGCAACCAGGTGTTGACCACCAACGCGACCTCGGGCACCACCAGCATGGTCACGGCCCGCCACCACTGCCGGTGGAGCGCGAAAAAGGCACACGCGGCCAGGAGCAGCGCCACGACCACCGGCGCGTTACTCGGCGTGACGAGCACCTGCGCGAGGCCGGCGGAGACGGTGTTGTCCGGCACCACCGAGTCCAGTTCGGTCGGGCCGCCGTCCGCGGGGAACGTCAACGGCAGCGACGCGGTCAGCGCGGCACCGGCGCCGATCGCTGCCACCCGCACAGCGCAGGTACTACCGACACGGTCGATCACGAACGCGACGATAGCCGCCGTCCGGCGCCGCTCAGGCCGGACCGTAGGTGAGCACCGCCGTGACCAGGAACCACAGCACCCACACGATGGCTACGATCATGCCGAGAGCGAGGGTGATCCGCAGGAACGCCCGGCCGAAATCGAGATCGCCGCCGACCCGCGGATACAGCTTCCACGGGCTGTACCACGGCGCGACCATGCCCCGGGACTGCGCCTGGCGTTCGAGCTCGGCCTGTTGCTCGGCATAGGACTCCGCGGCAGCCTGGGTGGGCCCGCCGTGCCACAGCGTCACGTCGATCGGGCCGAGGAAGCCCTCGTTGAGCAGATCCTGTGGCGCGGGCAGGAACGGCAGGATGCCGAGGCCACGGAACGCGATGGCGACGTCGTTGGCCGTCCAGAGGTTGTGTTCCTTCTCGGCCAGCAACTCGAAATACATCTCGAGCCGTTGCGGGTCGTCGGTGACGATCACATCGAAGCTCGGGTCGCTCCAGCCCTGGTGCACGTCGATCTGGGCGCCGGGCATCGGCACGATCAGGCCGAGACCGTGCACCGCGCGCTGGCCGAGCCCGCGCGCGGCGAGATAGTCCTGCAGGGCGAAGGTGTGATCACGCGAACGCTCCAGCGGCGTCGATTTCTCCGCGCCCGCGAACTGGGCGAGTTCGCCGGAGACCATCCACGGACCGTTGAGCGGGATCTCGAGCACGCCGTCCTGCGGGGCGGTGAACGTCTCCGCCTCGATGATCACGCAACTGGTCGGAGTCCAGACCACCGCGTCGAACTGATGCAGCCGATCCTGGTGGAACAGGCTGCAGTTGATCGTGGCGACGCCGTGCGGGCTCGCCGGGTCCTTCCACGTGCGCAACCAGTCGATCAGTGCCGCCTCGGCATCGCTGCCTGCCGCATTCTGCACGCGCACGAGCATGGAGACCGCCCTTCGTTGTGCCGAGAACCGTTGGCGTACATCGTAGCTCGATCAATCCTGTTCGGCGGCGACCGTGCCCGCGTCCACGGCGGCGACGAGGTCGGCGTGATCGGCCTCGGTGCGGTCGGCGTAGCGCACCGCGAAGCGGGCCACCGAGTCCTCGAACCGCTCGTCGTCATCGTCGGTTTCCAGATACCCCGCCAGCGCGCGCGGGTCGAGAGAGCGAGCGTGCGCGCGGGCCAGCAGGGCGCCGGCGAGGCGGCCGTAGTCGTCGAGATCGTCGGCGGACAGTTCCGCCGGGTCGATGCTGCCCTTGAGATTGCGGAACTGACGCACGATGAAGGGCAGCGACTCGTCGAGTTCGACGGTCGTCCAACCGAGCAGGATGTCGGTCTCGGACTGCACGGTCCGCGCGCCGACCACGATCCGTTCACCCTCGTGCCGGGGCTCGGTGGGCGGCAGGAACGGCGCGAGGGCGGATGGGCGCGCCTGCTTGACCTGCAACACCACCGCCTCGCCGTCGTTGCCGTGCAACAGCGCCACATAGCTGTGCAGGCCGACGCTGCCGGTGCCGACGATGCGGAACGCGACATCGGAGACCGCGAACCTGGCCAGCAGGTTGCGCCGGGATTCCCGGATGGTGCTCGCGTAGCGTTGCAGGCCGTCGATGACGGCTTCCGACACCGGCGTGTCGACCGCGGTCAGCACGGGTGGATCGCTGACGAAACGGTGTTTGCGGATGTCGGTCTCGTGGTCGTCGAGGTGCTCGGTCCACTTCGCCACCACCTTGGCGCTGGTGTTCTTGCGCGCCTTCTTCGCGGCCTTCTTGAAGTCGTCGAGCAGGTCTTCGGCTTTGGCACTGGTGAGGATCGACTCGTCGGGCAACGCCGTCCAGGACTGCATGAACGGCATGTCGGCCAATTCGCCGACGGTATGACGGTAGGAACGGGCGGCATCGCGTGCCGCGCGCAGGCAATCGTCCTCGTCGACGCCGCTCTCGCGTCCCGCCAGCACGAGGCTTGCCGCCAGACGCTCCAGATCCCACTCCCACGGGCCCATGACCGTCTCGTCGAAATCATTGATATCCATCACGATCTCGCCACGTTGAGTGCCGTAGAGGCCGAAGTTGGCGGCGTGGGCGTCACCACAGATCTGGGCGGCCAGACCACTGTCCGGTCCGGCGGCGAGGTCGGCGGCCATCAGGCCCGCGGCGCCGCGGAAGAAGGTGAACGGCGAGGCGATCATCCGCCCGATCCGCAACGGGATCAGACGTTCGATCCGGCCACGGTTGCTGATGTCGATGAATTCGCGCACCGTCGGCCGATCGGGGCTCGCCGCGGCACGGTCACGCTCGGTGACAGGCACCCGCCGCCGGGCAGCCCGGCCACGCTCGCGGGCGTCCTCGGCGGAGACGTAGGAACGCAGATCAATACCACTGTCGGACACGATTGCCGAGGTTAGCCGGTTGCCGCGCGCCGGGCAGCGTGGCGCTCGGTACACAGCGGAGTTGACGGCGTTTCGGCGTGGCCGGATGGCGCCGGACGGGGTCGGTGCGGTAAGCAGGGGCGTGGCAACCGAATCAGGAACGCCGGGCACGCACGACACCGAAACCGGTGGCGTGTTCAGCGACCGCATCCTGACCGTGCCCAACGCGCTGAGCGTGGTGCGGTTGATCGGCATCCCCGTCTTCCTCTGGCTCCTGCTGGTCCGCCACGCCGACGGCTGGGCCTTCGCCTTGCTGATCGCCAGCGGCTTCACCGATTTCCTCGACGGCAAACTCGCCCGATTGCTCGATCAGTCCTCGCGTCTGGGAGCGCTGCTCGACCCGCTCGTCGATCGGCTCTATCTGGTGACGACCCTGGTGGCCTTCGTCGTGCGCGGCCTGCTGCCGTGGTGGCTGGCAGTGATCTTGATCGCACGCGATCTGGTACTCACCGCGACCCTTTCGGTGTACAAGCGGCGCGAACTACCCGCGCCGGAAGTGATCTACCTGGGCAAAGCGGCCACTTTCGCGCTGATGTCGGCGCTGCCGTGGATATTGACCGGGGAGATGGACTGGGCGGGGGCGAGTTTCGGGTGGGCCTTCGGCTGGGCACTGCTGATCTGGGGCACGGCACTCTACGTCTGGACCGGGCTGCTCTACGCGGGGCTCGCGGTCGCGGTCGCGCGATCGATACCGCCTGTGCCGCACCGGGGGAGCTAGTCGATACTGTTGCGTGCAACGTCGACGATGAAAGGACGTCCAGTGACCCGGACCCCTGAGGAACTGCGCTACACCGAAGAGCACGAATGGGTGCGGCGGACCAGCCCCACGGCGGTCCGTGTCGGCATCACCGATTACGCCCAGTCACAGCTGGGTGACGTCGTGTTCGTCCAGCTGCCCGATGTCGACAAAGACGTGACCGTCGGCGACAGCATCGCCGAGGTCGAGTCGACCAAGAGCGTGTCCGACATCTACGCTCCGCTCACCGGCAAAGTCGTTGCGGTGAACGAGGATCTGGTCCAGACGCCGGAGACGCTCAACGAAGATCCCTACAACGAGGGTTGGCTGTTCGAGCTCGCGTTCGACGACGAGGCAACCCTCGATTCCGCCCTCGGTGAACTGCTGGATGCAGCGGGTTACCAAGGAGTTATCGGGGGCTGACTCAGCCTTCACAGTTCTCCCTGCACGGGCACGCCCCGGCAGGGTACGGTCAAAGCCAAGCGGATACGTCGGGGAATCGACGCCGGGATCTTTTCCTGGCGATGTGATCGCGCCGGTCGTGTCGCCGAATACAGCACCTGCTTGCATGGATAATCAGGTTCGAGGAGGAGAGAAACGGTGAGCGAGAACAGGGACCCGGGTTACGGGGAAACCGCGGCCGAGACGACGTCGGTCTTCCGCGCGGACTTCCTCAACGAGGTCGACGCGTCGCGCTCCGCAGAGCCGACCGGCGAACAGCCGGTTCAGGGCGTCGAGGGCCTGCCGGCCGGTGCGGCCCTCCTGGTGGTCAAGCGTGGCCCGAACGCGGGCTCGCGTTTCCTGCTGGATCAGCCGACCACTTCGGCCGGCCGCCATCCCGACAGTGACATTTTTCTGGATGACGTCACGGTCAGCCGTCGGCATGCCGAGTTCCGTCAGGACGACGACTCGTTCCAGGTCGTCGATGTGGGCAGCCTCAACGGCACCTACGTCAACCGGGAGCCGGTGGACTCCTCGGAGCTGCAGAACGGCGACGAGGTCCAGATCGGCAAGTTCCGGCTGGTCTTCCTGACCGGTCCGCGCACGCAGGCGAACGAGTCGGCGTCGGGCGCGGGGTCGCGATGACCCCAACGGTACTGGTGCCCGTAACGGGCACAGTGCTGTGACAGGGGCGGCGCAGTGGGCGCGCGGAGGGATGTCGATCGGCTCCGTACTCGACCTGCTGCGACCAGATTTTCCTGATATCACCATCTCCAAGATCCGGTTCCTCGAATCCGAGGGCCTGATCCGGCCGGAACGGACACCGTCGGGATACCGGCGGTTCTCGGTGGCCGACTACGAACGGCTGCGTTTCGTACTGACCGCGCAACGCGATCAGTACCTGCCGTTGAAGGTGATCAAGGAGCAGTTGGAAGCGATCGACAGTGGTGCGGCGACGTTGGGCGTGCGTGAAGCGCGCGCCCGCGCGCACTCCCACCACGGCTCCGCGGAGGCCGGGCACGGTGTGTCCGGCTCCGCGGAGGCCGATACCGAGGCGAGCCCGGCCGCGCCGCGCCGCCTCGGCATCGTGACGGGCGCGATCACGCCCGAGGAATTGCGCGTCGACGTCGGCGTGCGGCTCACCAGGTCCGACCTGCTCGCCAAGGCCGACATCGACGACCGTTTCCTCGACGATCTGCTGCGCGCGGGACTCATCGTCCCCGGTGCGGGCGGATTCTTCGAGTCCGATGCGGTCACGCTGGCACACGCGGCGAAGGCGATGGCCGAATTCGGCCTGGAGGCTCGTCATCTGCGCGCCTTCAAACTCGCCGCCGATCGCGAGGCAGCGCTGATCGCACAGATCGCCGCGCCGATCGCGAAGAGTCGTGATGCCGATGCGCGCGCTCGCGCCGAGGAGACCGTGCGCGAACTCGCGGCGCTGTCGCTGAACCTGCACGCCGCATTGGTCAAAGCCGCGGTGCGCACAGCCCTCGGCGGCTGACACACCCGGCCTGGTGATCAGGTATCGCCCCGGCTACACACCGATTTCGGCGCGAACGTCTTTCTTGCACGCCCCAGAATTCGCCTAGACTCGTTGATACGGCGAGCTGTGCAGCTGTCGTGCCGGCCGGCGGCCGAGTATGGGAGGCAGGACTTACTGATGAGCGAGATGCGTGTCATCGGCATCCGTGTCGAGCAGCCACAGAACCAGCCCGTGCTGCTGCTGCGGGAGGCTTCGGGGGAGCGGTATCTGCCGATCTGGATCGGGCAGGCCGAGGCCACCGCGATCGTGCTCGAGCAGGAGGGGGTCACGCCGATCCGTCCGCTCACTCACGATCTGATCAAGATTCTGATCACCGAGCTGGGACACACACTCAAGGAAGTGCGGATCGTGGATCTGCAGGAGGGCACCTTCTACGCGGATCTGGTCTTCGACGGCGATCTACGGGTCTCGGCGCGACCGTCGGACTCGGTGGCGATCGCCTTGCGCGTCGGGTGCCCGATCTACGCCGAAGAGCCGGTGCTCGCCGAGGCGGGCTTGGTGATGCCCGACGAACGCGAGGACGAGGTGGAGAAGTTCAAGGAGTTCCTGGAGTCGGTCTCGCCCGACGACTTCAAGGCGACCGACAGCTGATCACGATCTTCTAAACCTTAAGTAGAGGTCCAGGGAATCGCGGCGTTTGGTGCTTGGTGTGACAACACCGCAGGTCCGACAATGGCAGGAGTAACCTCGAAAGTCGGGCAACATCCGTCGTGACTCCGACCCGAGAACGTCGGCAGAAGGAGCGATCAGTGGAAGAACAAACGCAGGATGTCGTACAGCCTGGCTTGTTCCCGGACGACTCGGTTCCGGACGATCTGGTCGGCTACCGGGTGCCGAGCGCGTGTCAGGTCGCCGGTATCACCTACCGTCAGCTCGACTACTGGGCCCGGACCGGGCTGGTCGTGCCGTCGATCCGTGGTGCGGCGGGATCGGGCAGCCAGCGGCTGTACTCGTTCAAGGACATCCTTGTCCTCAAGATCGTGAAGCGGCTGCTGGACGCGGGCATCTCTTTACAGAACATCCGGATCGCCGTCGATCACCTGCGCAGTCGTGGCGTGGGCGATCTGGCCGGGATCACCCTGTTCTCCGACGGCACCTCGGTGTACGAGTGCACCTCACCCGAGGAAGTCGTCGATTTACTGCAGGGCGGCCAGGGAGTCTTCGGGATCGCCGTCGGTGGCGCCATGCGTGAGCTGACCGGCGCGATCGCGGACTTCCCGGCAGAACGAGCCACCGCCATCACCGACCGCCCCGAAGACGAGCTCTCTTTTCGACGCAAGGTGAGAGAGAACCGGAAAACCGGTTAGTCGTGCCGCGCGATCTCGCAGGCACAGGGGTAACTCACCGGGTACGGGCCGACCGGCCGTCTCGTCTCCACTCGGCCGCGTTTGCCGCCCAGCCCGCACCTGGGTCCGGCCCGAAGGCGCGGAGAGGCGCGACAGTGATCAGCACTACACCCCCGGCGGGCCCCTGGTGGCGCGACCGGGGGTTCGCTGCATCTAGAATCGGTGGTGCGTCGCCGCCGTGCGGGAGAGTCCTCGGTTCGTGAGAATCGGGGCGCCGAAGGAGCAGCACCTCCCCGTCAATCTCTCAGGCAACAGGGACCGCACGGTGATTCGACGCCTCTGGAAAGCGGTGGCATCCGGCTGCCCGCCCACGGGGAAAGGAGCACGGTCTTCCCGTTTCGGGGGCCGGGTTTCCGAATCTCTCAGGCGCACAGACAGAGGGGGAGGGCTGGTACCCGTCGACCATGAGGTCGACCCGCCCGACCTGGAGCTGCCGTGACCCGTTCGTTCGCCGACCGCCACATCGGACCCGATTCCGGCGAACTCGCCCGGATCCTCGCGACCATCGGCGTCGAGTCCCTCGACGCGCTCGCGACCACGGCGTTGCCCGCCACGATCCTCGACGAGTCCGGCCTCGGCGCGCTGCCCGCGCCCGCCTCCGAGCACGAGGTGCTCGAGGAACTGGCCACGCTGGCGCAGGCGAACACCGTCGCCACCTCGATGATCGGTCTGGGCTACTACGACACCCTCACCCCGCCGGTGCTGGTGCGCAATCTGCTCGAAAACCCCGCCTGGTACACCGCCTACACCCCGTACCAGCCCGAGATCAGCCAGGGCAGGCTCGAGGCGCTGCTCAACTTCCAGACCATGGTGTCGGATCTGACCGGCATGGACGTCGCCAACGCCTCCATGCTCGACGAGGCCACCGCCGCGGCCGAGGCGATGACGCTGCTGCGCCGCGCGGGCAAGTCCAAGTCGAACCGGCTGCTGATCGACGCCGATCTGTTCCCGCAGACCAAGACCATCATCGGCACCAGGGCCGAGCCGCTCGGCATCGAGATCATCGAGGCCGACCTGTCGACCGGGGAGCTGCCGGAGGGCGAGTTCTTCGGCGTGATCGTGCAGACCCCGGGCGCCTCGGGCCACATCGTCGACTGGACCTCGCTGTTCGCCGCCGCCCACGAGCGCGGCGCACTGGTCGCCGCCGGCGCCGATCTGCTCGCGATGACGTTGAGCACCCCGCCCGGTGAACAAGGTGCCGACGTGTGCTTCGGTACCACCCAGCGCTTCGGCGTGCCGATGGGCTTCGGCGGCCCGCATGCCGGTTACCTGGCCGTGCGCACCGCCTTCGCCCGTCAGTTGCCCGGTCGCCTGGTCGGCGTGTCCGTCGACGCCGACGGCGCGCCCGCGTACCGTCTGGCGCTGCAGACCCGTGAGCAGCACATCCGCCGCGAGAAGGCCACCTCGAACATCTGTACCGCCCAGGTGCTGCTGGCCATCGTCGCCGCGATGTACGCGAGCTACCACGGTGCCGACGGCCTGCGCGCCATCGCGCGCCGGGTGCACCAGCACGCCGCTGCCGTCGCGACCGGTCTCGGTGGGGCCGTGGTGCACAGTGCCTTCTTCGACACCGTGCTCGCCCACGTGCCCGGCGGCGCGGAAGCGGTTGTCGCCAAGGCGAAGTCGAAGGGCATCAACCTGCGCCTGGTCGACGCCGACCACGTCGCCATCGCCTGCGACGAGGCCACCACCGACGCGCATGTCGCGGCCGTCGTCGAATCCTTCGGCACCGCACTGACTCCCGACGCGGGTGCGGGCGCCGAGCCCGCCGCGATCGAGACCCGCACCTCGGACTACCTGACCCACCCGGCGTTCACCCGCCACCACACCGAGACCGCCATGTTGCGCTATCTGCGCGCGCTCTCGGACAAGGACATCGCACTGGACCGCAGCATGATTCCGCTCGGTTCGTGCACGATGAAGCTCAACGCGACCGCGGAGATGGAACCCATCACCTGGCCCGGCTTCGCCCGCCTGCACCCCTTCGCGCCCACCGAGGACACCCCCGGCATCCGCACGCTGATCGCCGACCTCGAGCGGTGGCTGGCCGAGATCACCGGCTACGACGCGGTGAGCCTGCAGCCCAATGCTGGCAGCCAGGGCGAATACGCGGGCTTGCTCGCGATCCGCCGCTACCACCTCGATCGCGGTGACGACCACCGCGACACCTGCCTCATCCCGTCCAGCGCGCACGGGACCAACGCCGCCTCGGCGGCCATGGTCGGCATGCGCGTCGAGGTGGTCAAGTGCCGTGCGAACGGTGACGTCGACCTCGACGACCTGCGCGCCAAGATCGCCGACCACGCCGACCGGCTGGCCTGCATCATGATCACCTACCCGTCCACCCACGGCGTCTACGAGCACGAGGTCGCCGAGTTGTGCGCGCTCGTGCACGATGCCGGCGGCCAGGTGTACGTCGACGGCGCGAACCTCAATGCCCTTGTCGGCCTTGCCCGTCCGGGCCGGTTCGGCGGCGACGTGAGCCACCTGAACCTGCACAAGACCTTCTGCATCCCGCACGGCGGCGGCGGACCCGGCGTCGGCCCGGTCGCGGTGGGTGCGCACCTGGCGCAGTACCTGCCGGGTGACCCGCTCGAAGCCGGTTCGCACGCGGTGTCGGCGGCGAACTACGGTTCCGCGTCGATCCTGCCGATCACCTGGGCCTACATCCGGATGATGGGCGCCGAGGGCCTGCGCGCGGCGACGCTGACCGCGATCGCGTCGGCCAACTACATCGCCCGCCGCCTCGACGCTCACTTCCCGGTGCTCTACACCGGCGAGAACGGCATGGTCGCCCACGAGTGCATCCTGGATCTGCGGGAGATCACCAAGCAGACCGGCGTCACCGTCGACGATGTGGCCAAGCGATTGGCCGACTACGGTTTCCACGCGCCGACCATGAGCTTCCCGGTCGCGGGCACGCTGATGGTGGAACCCACCGAGAGCGAGAACCTCGAGGAGATCGACGAGTTCATCGCCGCCATGATCGCCATCCGTGGTGAGATCGACCAGGTGGCGGCCGGGGTGTGGCCGGTGACCGACAACCCGCTGCGCGGTGCGCCGCACACCGCTGCCAGCCTGGTAGCCGAGTGGAACCATCCGTACAGCCGGGAGACCGCGGTGTACCCGCGCGGTATCGGCCATGCTCGTCCGAAGGTCTGGCCTTCTGTGCGGCGCATCGACGGTGCGTTCGGTGACCGCAATCTGGTGTGCTCGTGCCCGCCGCTGGATGCCTACGAAGACTGACCGGTAGTCCTGACAAC